>JANOFF010000078.1:0-56418 GCA_031413515.1 bacterium | reverse complement strand
CGAGCCGGCGTCCGGTCCCGTCCGGAGGATCGCGCCGAGGCGCCAGATCCCCGGCCGGAGCAGATCCAGACTCGCCAGGCCGAGTGCGCCGTCGGTGAAGCGGCCGGAGGTCCCGTCGTCGACGACGTTCTGCGAAGCGATTTGCGCCGGGATCATCTCGAAGGTGACAAGCTGCATCGTGTCCTCGTCGATCCGCGAGGATTCCGCCCGGCCACCCGGTGCACCCGCCCTCGACGCGCAGCAGCGAGGCAGCAGCAGGTGAATCCACTCGCAGCTTAGCCAGCGCATCAAGCAGCCGCTCGATCCAGCCGATGAGCCACCTGGAGCAATCGCCTGCGGAGGTCCCCGGACATGGATTCGACAACAATCCGGAAGGTGCAGTTCGTCCGCTTCATCGGTCTGTCGGTGTTCGTCGCGGCGCTGCTGCTGTCGCTCCCCGGAGTGCGCGCGGTCCGCGCCGGCGAGCCCGACATGACACCCGTCGGCGGCGAGGACTTCCGAGGACTCGAGCCGAGCAGCCGCACCCCCGTGGAGAAGTCGCCACCGGCCGGCCAGGCAACCGAGGCGTGCGGCGATTCGACGCCGCGCGAGCCCGCGAATCGAGTGGCGCGAATCCCGCTGCCGCCTGCTCAGGACGGCTCTGCGGGCATGATCCTCCTCAACAACCGCGGCTACAACTATGGGTCTGCGACGGCTCCCGATGACGCGCAGTGGCAGCAGATAGAGCGCGAGATGAGGGACCGACCCCCTCAGTAATCGCGGATCGAGAAGACTCGCGACCGAGTCAGTCCGTCCGAACTGTGCGATTCTCCGGCGAGCCGGGCGCAGGTCGCTGTGAGATGTGGGCCGCCCCAGCTCCTCGTGAGCATCCGGCTGGCGTGATTCGGACGGTCCAATGAACCCGGCATCCACCCTCCGCGTCCGGCGATTGACTGGAATGCTGGCGGCCTTCTGGGCCCTCCTGGCGATCGGTCTGTCGTTCTTCGGCCTGCTCAGCGCGAGTCAGGGCCCGGTGCTGCCCATCAGCAGCTCGTTTCTCGCTGGCGTCGCCGTAGTCCAGAGTGCGAGTTCCGAAGCGGCCGCCGCGGGAGTCCGGCCCGGTGACCGAGTCGTGGCAATCGACGGCGTGCCGGTCCTGAGCATGATCCGGGATGGGCTTCCGCAGCTCGATCTCACCCGGCCCAACGCATACGTGATCGAAAGGCGCGACGGTACGCGGCTCGACGTCTTTCTCCATCCGGTGTTGTCGCAGCGGCTGACCCGTCCGATCGATACGCTGATCCATCTCGCATTGCTGGTCGTCAGCGTGCTCTATGTCGCGGTCGGACTCGCCGTCTGGTGGAACAAGCCCGGGACCGCACCCGCGTGGGCGCTCCTGCTGTTCTGCTCGAGCATGTCCGTCATGTTGTCGACGGCCCTGCGCGCAGAGATGATTCCGTGGGCCGCTTCGCGCATGATCGCAAACCTGCCGCTGCTCGGTGCGACGACGTTCCATCTGTTCACCACGTATCCGATCGAGCCCGAGTGGATCGTGCGACATCGGCGGATCCGAGCAGTTCCCTACGCGCTGGCCTTCCTGATCTTCTTCGGGGCTGCGGGCGCGCAGCTGATGGGGCGTCACGACGAGTGGATGACGGCTTCTGCGTTCTTCTACGGTGTGACGCTCTCGCTCGGTTCGCTGGTCGTGCTCGCCACGCAGCGGCAACGCGCGCGCGCCGCAGGCATCGGCGACCGCACGGACCTCATGTTGATCGCCGGAGTGGCGAGCTTTCTGCCAGCCATCCTCGTGCTGGTCGCCGAGTACTTCCTCCAGACGCCGTTCCCCTGGTATCTGGCGATGATCTGGGTGGCGTTCTTCCCGCTCGCCGTCGGCTATGGGATGTTGAGGAAGCAGCTCTTCGACTTCCGCATCGTGGCCCGCTCTTCGGCCGCCTACGGCGCGGCCACGTTCACGATCACGGGTCTGTTCGCGTTCATGATCACCTTCGCCGACGAGTTGATCGCGCGATTCGGTGTGAATCTGCGCTCCGCCCAGGTTGCCTTCCTGTTCCTCGCGATCCTGGCCTTCAATCCACTGCGTGAGCGGTTGCAGGGTCTGGTCGATCGCTTGTTCGATCGCGATCGCTCCCGCTACCGGCTGGCGGTGCGCGAGATCTCCGAAGCGATGGTCTCGATGCTCTCGCTGAACGAGATCGGCGATCGGATCCTCGTTGCCGTGACCGACACCATGGGGGTGCGTCGCGCAATGGTTCTCCTGTTCGACGAGAACGACAAAGTGCTGAGACCGTCCGCCTGGCGGGGCGACTGGGAGGAAGAAGATCTCAAAGCCGAGATCCCGAGCGAGCATCCGATCTGGAAGCACTTGTGGATGCGAAGGGAGGAACTGGCCCGCGTCGACTTCGACGACGAGCCCGACGTCGTGGCTCGTGAGCAGTGCTGGGACATCTTCGACACGCTCGAAGTCGAGCTGCTGGTTCCGATCCTCTTCGGTGTCGACCTTCTCGGCGTGATCGCTGTCGGCCGCAAGCTCAACGGGGAGAGGTTGGCCGTGGATGATCGCCAGCTGCTGCGAACCCTCGCCAACCAGAGTTCGATCGCGATCGAGAACGCGAAGGCGTTCGACGAGATCGCCAAGTTGAACGAATCCCTCGAGGCGCGCGTCGAGGCGCGCACCCAGGAACTGCGCGAGACACAGACCCAGCTCATGCAGAGCGAGAAGATGAGTGCGCTCGGTCAGCTCGTGGCCGGCGTGGCACACGAGCTCAACAACCCCATCGGATTCGTACATGCGAACCTGCAGCTGCTCGACGAGTTCGTCGACAAGCTGGTCCGGGCCGAGCACGAGGGGGGCGACGTCCAGCAGATCCGGGCCGCCATCACCAAGCTGCTCGCGCGCAGTCGGGAGGGGACGGAACGGGTCAAGAAGATCGTCCAGGATCTGCGGACGTTCTCACGAATGGACCAGGCGGAGAGCCAGGTCGCGAATCTCCACGAAGAGATCGATCGCACGCTGGCGCTGATGGAGCCTCGTCTGAAGAACGGCATCCAGGTGGTCCGCCACTACGGAGAGATTCCCGACATCCGCTGCTATCCGGGGCAGCTCAATCAGGTGTTCCTGAACCTTCTGATGAACGCCTGCGACGCGCTCGGCAAGGGTGGCACGATCACGATCTCGACCGAGCGAAGCGACCTCGGCGTGCGGCTGGAATTCCGCGACGATGGTCCCGGGATTCCTCTCGAGGTGCAGAGCCGGATCTTCGATCCGTTCTTCACCACGAAGGAAGTAGGCAAGGGGACCGGTCTCGGGCTGTCGCTCTCCCACGGCATCATCGAGCGACATGGGGGTCGGTTCCTCGTGTACTCGGAACCCGGTGAGGGCGCTTCGTTCGTGATCGATCTTCCGCTCGAGGCACGGCCGACAGGTCAGTGAGCACGGGCCGCTAAAGGTTGCTGGACGACCCATTCCTCCGACAATAGACTGTGCACTGAACGTTGATTCCCGAGTCAAATCTCGCGCGAGCATCGAGTCGGGACCCGTTCGAACGCCCCGCCGACGCCTCGAACGGCGAACCGAGAGGAATTCCCCCATGAAGGTCGGACTCATCGCGGGCTACTCGCCCGCCACCATGTCGATCCCGATCGATCTGATCAAGCACGCCGAGGGACTCGGCTTTTCGTCTGTGTGGACCGCCGAAGCGTGGGGCTCGGATGCCGTGTCACCCGCGGCCTGGATCCTGGCTCAAACCCAGAAGATCAACGTGGGTACGGCGATCATGCAGATGCCGGCACGCACGCCCGCCGCCACGGCCATGACGGCGATGACCCTGTATGCACTGTCCGGTGGACGCTTCATTCTCGGGATCGGACCATCCGGCCCGCAGGTCGTCGAGGGGTGGCACGGCGTCGCATACGGTCGACCCCTGACGCGGACCAAGGAATACATCTCGATCATCCGGAAGATCCTCGAACGCAAGGAACCGGTCACGCACGAAGGATTCCACTATCAGATGCCTTACAAGGGCCCGGATGCCACCGGCCTCGGGAAGCCGCTGAAGAGCATCCTCCACGGTGATCCGGCGCTGAAGATCTATACGGCTTCGGTCTCGCCCGCCGGCATGGAGTGCGCGGCAGAAGTCGCCGACGGAGTCTTCCCGGTGTGGATGAATCCCGAGCGGTTCGACCTGTTCGACGGTTCGCTCCGCAAGGGATTCGCGAAAGCCGGTGGGGGCAAGGGGCTCGACGATTTCGCGATCTGTCCGTTCGTGACGACGATCCTCGGCGACGATCTCGAGAAATGCCGAATGCCCGTGAAGAACAACCTGGCCCTGTACATCGGAGGCATGGGGGCGCGGGAAAAGAACTTCTACAACGATTACGCGAAGCGGCTCGGATACGAGGAGGCTGCGGTCGAGATCCAGAATCTCTACCTCGCCGGCAAGAAGGCCGAAGCTGCAGCGGCCGTCCCGGACGCGTTGGTGGACGACGTCGCCCTGGTCGGTCCGGCCGCTCGCAATCGCGATCGGCTGCAGGCCTGGAAGGCCGCCGGTGCAGCTCGCCATGTGGATTCGCTGCTGGTGGGTGGTGGCCAGCCGGAAGCCCTGCGGATCGTCGCCGAAGAACTGCTCTAGGCCCGGTGCCGGATCGCTCTCCACGCGGCCCTTCGATGCGAAGCGCAGTGGGCTTCGCTTCTTCGATCGCGATTCTGCTGACGCTCGGGATGGCTGCGTCCGCCGAGCAGTCCGCTCCGTCGGTGTCGGATCGACCGAATGGCTTCGTGCTCGATGATCTGCGGGTCGCTCGAGCCAGCGTGGTCGAGGGGGGGCCGGCGCGGGATGCGATCCGCAGCGTCGATGCCCCGCGATTCGTCCCTCCCGACGAAGCTCGCTGGGTCGCGCCCGACACGCCGATCATCGGTGTGGCCACCGCGACCTCGGCGCGCGCGTATCCGGTGCACGTCATGGAGTGGCATCAGATCGTCAACGACCGCGTCGAGGGATCGCCGCTGGTCGTCGTCTACGACCCGCTGACCGATGTGGCGGGCGCGTGGCGGTCGACGGCGGAGTCCCCGTCGGACAGCTTCGGCGTTTCGGGGTTGCTCGACGGGAACGGTTTCCTGATCTACGACCGGGCCACCGCGAGTCTCTGGTCGCCCCTCTCTGGACGCGCGATCAGTGGCGCGCGCGCCGGCGAGACACTCGCTCCGGTTCGCGTTCGGGTAGAGACCATGGCGCGCTGGCTGACGCGACATCCGGATACCCGCGTGCTTGCCCTGCCCGATCGCGACCACATCGACTACCGGCTGAGCCCATACAGCAGCTACTGGATCTCCGACGACGTGCCGCTGGCGCTATCAGCACGTGACGATCGATTCCATCCCAAGGAAGTCGTGCTCGGCGTCGAGTCGGGTGGCGAGAGTCGCGCCTACCTCGGCTCGATCGTGACCCGCGCCGGTGGACGGATCGTCGACGATTTCGCATCGAAGCGGATCCGGATCGCCTACGACGGTGAATCGGGAACCTTCTCCTACGACGCGCCCGACGAGATCGCGGTCCATAGCGCGTACTGGTTTGCCTGGAAGAACTGGCATCCGGCGACCAGCATCTGGCGAGAGGGCCTCGTGGTGGATGGACCGATCACCCCGGGCCCGAGCGGCAGGTCGGATCGCGGTTCCGCCCCCACGTCCCCTTCGCCCGCGCCGTGAGGTCGATTCAGGGATTGCTCTCGCACCATCTCTGGATTGCTCGAAGCGTTTCGTCGACGTGCTCGGAGGTGAATCTGCGGACGTCGAAGCGGTCGAGCACATCCCCGATCACCGGCACGGAATTGGATGCGACGAGCTTGACACCGAGCCGGGTACGGGGCGGGTCGCCCGGTTCGGCGCTCAGCTGGAACGTCTGTTCGTAGCGGAGCGACCCGACCTGAAGAGTCCGCCGAAGGCGTTCGTGCGACGTCACCTCGAGCGGGCGGTCGTGCATCACGAGTTGGACGCCGCCGATCTTGTAGCGCCAACGCATGTGCTGGCCGGTGAACGGGTAGCGGTCGGGGAGCTCGACGGGCGCCAAGATGCGTTCGTCCCACGCAACGAGTTCTGCGGGTGACGTCAGCGCCCGCCATACCCTGGCCGGCGTCGCAGCGATCCGCGTCGACATCGCGATCGTGATCACGGGGCGTGCCCTGGTGAGGTCACGGATCGAGAATGCAGAGTGCCGAGACACCGTGCAAGTCGATCGATGGGATTCGACAGGCGCGAAGGGCAGGAGAGTCGAGAATCGACTCAGCGTTCCGCCGTACTTCGTCGATGGCCGCACAGGAGGCCGGGCCCTCGCGAGCTTCAGCTTCGCCGTGTGGCCGCGCCGACGACGCACAGGCCCGCGGCGAACAACGCCATGGCACCGGGTTCGGGAACGGCCGTCGAGCCGCCGCCGGTTCCCGGCACATCCCGCGTCGAGTACACGACCTTGAAGTGCGATGCGACGAGATTCACGTCGCCGCGAGTCGACGTCACGTTGACGACCGCCTCGCCATCGACCTG
Source organism: bacterium (assembly GCA_031413515.1). Taxonomy (GTDB): domain Bacteria; phylum Myxococcota_A; class UBA9160; order UBA9160; family UBA4427; genus TMED88. The sequence continues at coordinate 49,886 of JANOFF010000078.1, read as the reverse complement.
GAAGAGAGACGCGCTCACCCAGCCACCGAACACATTGAACGTCGCGCTGCCGCTGGCCCAGAACTGGTCATCCAGGGTGATCTCGACGGACTCGCGACCATCGAACAGGCTGTCGTCGACTGTCGCAATGACGAGCGCCGCACCCAGGATCGACTGCACCAGATCGGCAGGCTGGAAGCGGTGCGTGTAGCTGACGGTCTGGTTGCTTCCGACGTAGCCATTCCCCAACCCATCGCCCGGTGTCACAGATCCGGCGAGCACGATGTCGGACATGTCCGAAATGTCGATCGACGCGTCGAGCTGCGCCCTGATGTCGCCCGGCAAGCCCACGATTGCGTCGGAGGTGAGCAGTTCGTTGTAGAAGTGGATCGGACCCGCCAACGCCACCGATGCCACGAACGTCGTGACGAGCGAAAGAACAAGACCAACGCCGAGCCTGCGAAGAAATGCGCTCATTCGGGGGATTCCCTTTGGATAGGTGGCTTACGATCCATCGTACTGTCATTCCATTGGATTTGAAAGGAATTTCCTTCGTTCGGGCTCCTCTTGTAGGCGTCGCAGACCTCTCCGCCCATCGGCTGCCCCATGGGGAATCAAAGGTCTCGAGGCCCTTCAACAGGCAACTCCGCGAGCCAACCGACGAGCGCGTCGAGCGTCTCGGCCGGCCGATCGAGCAGCACGTGATGGCCGGCCCCGGCGATCTCGACGAGTTGGCCGAGGACCAGTTCGTCTCGCAGCGCGCGCGCTCCCTCTGCCGAAAGCAGCTGGCTCTCCTCGCCCCGCACGATCAGCGTCGGACAACGGACCCTCGACGGGTCGGGGGTCGGCCTCGCCGGCACGCCGAACCAGCGCGCGTCGAACTTGAAGCCGAAGCGTCCGTCGGGCTCCCGCTGAACCGAATGCTCGGCGATCTGGCGCCGAAGAGACTCCTCGACGTGCGGCGCGCTCGGGACGAAGCGAAGTCGCTCGATCGCTTCGTCGCGCGTCTCGTAGCTGCGACGAAGCGAAAGCGCGAGCCTCGCGGCGCGTCGAAAGCGAGTCGCTCCGCCGCGCGAGGGATCGATCAGCACCAGACCGCGCACGTCTCCATGCCGCGAAGCATGATCGAGTGCGACGTGGGCGCCCATCGAATGCCCGATCAGGACGACCCTCGGGTTTCCGAGGTGCACGCACAGGGATTCGAGATCCTGATTGAACGCGCCGACTTCCAGCTCCGCCGGATGATCGCTGTCGCCGTGTCCGCGGAAGTCGAGAGCCACCACCTGGAAGGTGCGGGCCAGCGTGGGCGCCAGATGATCCCACCAGTGTGCGTTGGCACCTCCCCCATGCAACAGAATCAGGTGAGGTGCTCCACGGCGACCCCAGCTAAGTGCGTGCAGCACGAGTTCCGGCGTCACGCTGGATGAGAATCGCTCGCTGATCGGGTCCACTCGCGCGGGAGGCTAGTCGGGGTGGGGGTCAGTCTCAACCGCCTTGCCGTCGTGCGGCTCGAAACGGGCGATCGGCCGAAAGGCGCGAATCCGGGCCCGCGAACCCACTTTGCGCGAAATCCGCACACATCGCAGAAACAACGTTTTGCAACGGCTGCCGATTCCTGTTCGCGCACGACCGGTTGCAGGGGATGCCCGGCAAAGCGCGAGAGCATGCGGGTGCTCTGACGGGGCGGCTCGAATTCGGGCTCGAGAAGCCGTCTGCGGCCCGAATTCGCGAGGTCCCTCGCGTGATGGATCGCCGCATTTCGCTTCCGGGACCGTCGCATCGGCGGTGACAGACACGTGGTCGATTGCCCGAAAGCCTCGAACTCGGCCTCCCCAAGGCTTCTCGCTGCAGTTTCTGATTGACTCCAAGATGGAAACCCTTATGCTCGGCGCCAATCAGCGTGCAGAACGCGCACGTTTGGGGGAATCCGCCAGTTCGCACTCGCGATTTCCGTGAAAAGCGAACGGGCGGATATAGGGAGGAAAGATGGCCGCCAAGAAGAAGAAGGCAGCAGCGAAGAAGGCTGGCAAGACCGGAGATCTCATCATCTCCAAGTCGCGCACCAAAGCCGCCGCGAAGAAGTGCAACGTCGGAAGCGAGTTCTACGGTGCGCTCGACGCGGTCGTTCGCAACCTGATCAAGGGTGCAGAAGAGCGGGCGACCGGCAACAAGCGCAAGACGCTGAAGGCCGTCGATCTGTAGTCGTCCAACCGGACCGCGCACCGGAATCGGCTCGTCCCGGTGCGCGGTCCGATCGGCCATCCCGATCGGATTCGAGACCTGAGTCCGATAGTGGTCCGATGCAGGTGTGCCTGGGCGGGGCCCGCCAGGAGCAAATCCTCCTCGGCGGGCCCTCTCTTGTTCAGCCCTCGCCTTCGCGTTCCAGCACGTTGATCGATAGCCATGACCGATCCGCGACGTCATGGTGCAGCACGAACTTGCCGGGTCGGAACTCGCTTCGCGTCGACTGCGCCGGGTCGCGTGTGATGCCCGGATTGCGATCGAAGCGCGGGAAGTTGGACGCGCCGACGGCGACCCTCAAACGGTGGCCTGCGCGGATCGCGCGTAGCGCGTTGCCGAGTTCGATCTCGATCCGCGTAGTGCTGCCGGCTTCGACGAAAACCGGTGATCCTCCGTCGAGAGGTGCGTCGCGCCAGCGAGACCGCTGGATGCCGTCACAGATGTTCTCGGCCCTGCCTTTCGGTGCGACGTCGATCAGTCTGGCAGTGACGTCGAAGTCCTCCGAGTCGGATTCGATCTGCACACACAAACGCACGGGCCCCGCAATCGTCAGATCGCGATCGAGCGGGGCCGAGTCGTACTGGACGATGTCGGATCGTCCTTCGAGCGACCGTTGGTCCTTGATACCCGCCTTCCTGCCCAGGAGTGCGCCACCGACCGTCGGAATCGGTTGGTCGGGATCGTGTTCGAAGCCGATCGTCTGATCGGGCGCGTTCGGTGGCTCGAACGAGATCACACCACGCGAACCGGTCGCGTACAGGCAGAGCTTGCGCGTCATCGAACTCGCCGGCGGCCAGGTCGTGGCCTGTCGCCAGGCGTCATGTCCCGGCACGAAGTACTGAACGGGCTTTCGATCTGTGGACGACGGGGCCCCCAGAAGATGCACGTCGAAGTGTTCGATCGCGGCGCGCAGGGCATGGCCGACGAGACTCTCACGCCACCATCCCATTCGCGCCGGAATTCCGTGCGCCCAGGGGCCGATGATCAACCTGGGCGGCGCTGCGCCGCGTTCTGCAACGGCTCGCTCCAGCGCGGCGTGATCGCGAAGCTGACACTCGAGAAAGAAGTCGTAGCCACCGGCGATCGTCAGCACCGGAGGAATCGAGTCGGGCTGCTCGGGCGTGATGGACTGCCAGAAAGCGTCTCGCCGCGGATGATCGATCCATTCGCGCAACCAGTCGACGGTTCGGAAGGCCACGCGGTCGCCTTCTCGCAGCGGCCGATGGGCGATGCCGCGTTCGAGATCCAGCTGCCGAGCGGGCACGCTTTCGCGCTCGCCGACCCCGAGACCCCACTCGAAGGTGTTCTGCAGAGAAAGAGCACCGCCGCGATAGAACGATCCGTAGAGGTCGCCGCTTCCGATCACCGACACGAGGGCGCCGACCAGCTCGGGCGTCTCGGCAAGTGCGCACCACGCCGCATAGGCGAGGTAGCTCACGCCGAACAGGCCGAGCCTTCCGGTCGACCACGCCTGCGAGGCGACCCAGCGGAGCGTGTCGGCTCCATCCAGGCGTTCGTTCGTGAAAGGAACGAAGCGACCCTCGGACGCATATCGGCCCCGCACGTCCTGCACGATGACGTGATGACCGTTCTCGGCGATCAGGCGCGCCAGGATGAGCATGGCGCTTCGTGGACCGCCGACACCATACGGCGTGCGGATGACGACGGTTCCCGGCACGTCGCGGAAGTCGATCGGCCAGACGTGCCAGGTCGCGAGACGCACGCCGTCACGCATCGGAACGAAGCACTGCTCGATCGCGGAATCGCAGCGCGGAGTCGGAAGACCGAGCAATCTCCTCGCCGCTCGGAGGATCAAGACGGATCCCCGGATCCGGTCTGATCTTCCGCGTTCTCGTCCTCTTCCTCGTCGGGTGTCCGGATCCTCGGTCGCACACCCTCCGGTGCGAGATTGACACCGATGCGGAACAGCTGCTCGAGAGGCAGTCGGCGCAGCGCTTCTTCGAGCTCGAGCGCATTCGCGCTGGCGACATGCTCGAGCCCGAGACTGGCGACCCGAGCCGCCTTTTCGATGGTGTCGGGCAGGGTCTCGGCATCACCGAGTTCACGCCCATCGGCCACGGCGATCTTGTTGGCGAGCGAGAGGAAGGCATAGAAGAACTGCGAACGCCCCTTCTCGTCGAGCCGAGCGACTGCACGGAAGATGCTGTGGCGATCATCGGCGGCCGCCGGCAGATCGCTGATCCAGACCGGCAACTGCCACCTGGAGTACTCGATGTCCGGCGGTTCGAGCGGAACGTCTGCCAGACGTTCCGGGCGCAGATGACCATAGATGCGCATCGAGTGGTCCCAGGACGGAAAGCCGAGATCCTCGAGGCGTCCCGTACGCCAGCGAAGTGCCCACTCCTCGATCTCGCTCGCCAGCTCCTCGGTGACGGACTGCATCATGCGGAAGTAGAGCCAGTAGTCGTGCTGGAAGAGCACGATCAGGAGCCTCCGCAGGACTGCTACGTCATCGTCGTCGCGGCGCGCGATGTAGTAGAACTGGCCCTCGAGAGTCTGTCCACCTTCCGGTGGCTGCCAGTCTTCGTCGCCCGATGGCTTGAGTTCGACGGCGACGTGATCGCGCAGATAGAGCGCGAGTGTTTCGGGATCCATCGCCCTGGCGGCCCGCAGCAGCGTGTCGTCACCGGCTTCGGCGAGCGACATCATCCAGGAATCGAGTTTGCGGATGTCGGGCGAGAGGCCCTGCCACGCGTCGAGATCGATGCACGCAATGATCTGATGGTCGGTCGCGTATTCGAGCAGTCGGCTGGCATCCTCGACGCCGACCTCTTTGCAGGTGAAGCAGAGCTCGGCTTCGGGCAGCAGCGGGATCACGGCTTCGGGCTCTGGGACGAGGTCGAGCAATCGATATCTGAGGGCGACGGGTGCCTCGCAGACGGCGGCGACCTGCTCGTCGAGCGACATGGCGGCCAGTGAACTGCGCGCCGCCGCCCGGTCTAGGCCCGCGAGCTGAAGGAGGCTTCGTGCGCTCGCGACCGGCAATCTCGTGTCGACCATCGCCGCAGCCTAACCAGCCGGATCAAAAAGTCCATTCCATGCCCTCGCTCCTCGCGTGTGGCGTCGTCTGCGAGTGGATCGGCGCTCGGAATCGCCGCGCTATGGTGGCGCCGTGCCCGATCTGGATCACATCCGTGCGCGTCTCGAGCGCTTCCAACCCGACCGCATCGACGTCGCGGGCCACCGTCAGGCTGCGGTGGCGCTCGTCTTGCGCGAGCGGGATCGACAGGTCGAGGTTCTCTTCATCGAACGAGCGACCCGCGCCGGCGACCCATGGTCGGGCCACATGGCGTTTCCGGGTGGCCGCGTCGAACCGGTCGATCTGGACACACGGGCTGCGGCCGAGCGCGAAACTCTGGAGGAGGTCGGCGTGTCCCTCGGTGGCGCCGAGTACCTGGGACCGCTGGGAGATCTCCAGGGCAATCCGAGACTCCGCCAGCATCGCCTCGTGGTCACGGCCCACATCTATCACGCGTCGGACCCGGGCCCGTTCGTGCTCGAACAGCGCGAGGTTGCCGACGCGCTCTGGTTTCCGGTCAGACAGATCCTGGATACGGATCGCCACGTCGCCTATCGATCCTCGCATGCAGCCGACGCCGAGTTCCCGGGCATCGAAGTCGGCGGACCCAGGAGCCAGATCGTCTGGGGCCTGACTTATCGCTTCATCGACATATTCATGGACGCGATCGAACAACCCTTGCCCGATCGCTGGGATCCTGCCCGGCTCGATCGCCTGCGCGGCCGCGGATAGTCGGCGTCTCGCGATGGCCACCCGGCCGCCTACAATCGCGAGCGTGGGCCGGGCCAGACGACTGCTGGAACGATTGGAACGCGTGCTCGGCCAGCTCGAGCGGGTGCTCGGCGCAATCGTCTCGGATCCGCCGGGCGCCGAGGACTTCACCCGGCATTGGGCGTTTCGCTGGCAGGCGACTCTCGGCGGCGGTCGGCTGGAGCCGATCCCGGACCCCGCGCTCTTCGATCTCGACTCGCTGATCGGAGTAGATACCTCGGTGGCAGCCCTCGACCGCAACACGCGTCAGTTGATGGCCGGATTGCCGCGCAACGATGTCCTGCTCCACGGCGAACGTGGAACCGGGAAGTCATCGGCAGTGCGGGGGCTGCTCGGTCGCTACGGGCAGGCGGGTCTGCGAGTGGTGGAGGTCGATCGAGCGGATCTCGTGCACCTGCCGGCGATCCTCGACGCCCTGCGCGCCGGCAGGCACCTGCACTTCATCATCTTCTGTGATGATCTCTCGTTCGCGCCCGGCGAACCGGGTCATCGCGAACTCAAGGCCGCGCTCGAGGGAAACCTGACGGGGCGCCCGGCCAACACCTGCATCGTGGCGACCAGCAACCGTCGACACCTGGTGCCCGAGACGATGGCCGAGAACCGCATGGCGCGGATAGACGATCAGGGTGAACTGCACCTGGGCGAAGCGTTGGAAGAGAAGCTCGCCTTGGCGGATCGGTTCGGCCTCGTGCTTGGCTTCTACAACTTCGATCAGGGCACCTACCTGGCCATCGTGGCCAGCTACCTCGCGAAGGCCGGAATCCCCGAACTCGACGAGATGATGCGCCGTGACGCCCTGCGATTCGCCCTCGAGCGAGGCAGTCGCTCAGGACGCACGGCAAGGCAGTTCGTCGACGATGCCGTTGGACGACTGCGCCTCGAAGAGCGACGCTGATCGCCCGGTCGATCGCCACGCAGAGTTCGATCGATCGATCAGGCGAGATCAGATGACGTCGAGCTCTCGTCCCACCTTGGCGAGCGCCGCGAGCGACTCGTCGAGATGCTCGCGCTTGTGGGTCGCCATGTAGGAGGTCCGGATCATCGCCTGCCCCGGCGGAACCGCGGGAGTCACGATCGGGTTCGCGAAAACCCCCTCTTCCTGCAGCCGCTTGGCCATCACGAAGGTGGTGATGTCGTCGCCGACCGCAATCGGGATGACGGGCGACTCGGACTTGCCGGTATCGAAGCCAAGGAGCTCCAGCTCCTTCTTCATGTAGGTCGTCGTCTCCCAGAGCTGCTTCCGGCGATCCGGTTCGGACTCGATGATCTCGATTGCCTTCAGGGCGGCAGCCGCAGCGGCCGGGGGCATGGCGGCCGAGAAGATCCCCGACCGGGCGTGATGACGGATGTAGTCCACCACTTCGGCACTCGCCGAGATGAAGCCACCCACGGTGGCGAGTGACTTCGAGAAGGTCCCCATGATGAGATCGACTTCGTGTTCGAGACCGAAGTGCTCGGCCACGCCGCGTCCCGCGTCCCCGAAGACTCCGATCCCGTGGGCGTCATCGACGAACAGGCGGGCGTTGTGCTTCTTCTTCAGTTCGACCAGCCCCGGAAGACTCGTGACGTCCCCCTCCATCGAAAACACACCGTCCACTACGATCAACTTGCCCTTCTTCTCGGGAGTCCGGCCCATCTTGCCGTCCAGGTCGGACATGTCGTTGTGGCGGAACTTGATCGCCTTCGCGAACCCGAGCCGGACACCATCGATGATCGAGGCGTGGTCCATAGCGTCGAGGAAGGCCACATCGTGGCGCCCGAGCAGGCAGGACAGGACTCCGAGATTCACCTGGTAGCCGGTGGAGAACGTCAGCACGGCTTCTGCCCGCATGAAGGACGCGAGCTTCTCTTCGAGCTGGATGTGGATATCCAGGGTGCCATTGAGGAGGCGCGATCCGGCACAGCCCGTTCCGTATCGCCGCACAGCGGCGATCGACGCTTCTTTGACGGCCGGGTGATTGGTCAGTCCGAGATAGTTGTTCGAGCCGAGCATCACGACCTTCTGGCCCTTGATCGTGACGACCGGGTCCTGAGGAGACGAGATACCCCGGTAGTAGGGATAGATCTCCGCCGCTCTCAGCTCATTGTGAAGCTGGTAATCGGAACACTTCTGCAGGATGTCCAAGCGATCCTCCTCTGCGTTCTTCGTTCAGCCTCTCTGGTCGAGGGGCCGTTCGTGGCGCGTTGGTGCCGGGTCCGAGCCGATTTCCGGTTAGGCGCAATCGCGAATGCGATGTGACGATTGACCTTGGTTCGGCTCGTGGCGGGGCCCTCTTGGGGGAGGTGGTGGTTGGTCGACTGCCATCGAGGGACTACGAGCGTACCCCACAGTATTCGAGGACGTCACGGAATTTGTGCGAACCGATCGGCTCGCGAAACCCCTCGTTCCGAAAGAATTGAGGGACTTATGCCCCGGGTCGGGTGGGGGGCGCGGATGTCTGCCCGGGATCGACTCCGGTAAGTTCCCGCTTCGATGGAACGAGTCGCTCTCGAATCGCTGCGCCGGAAGATCCGCAGCATTGCCAGCCAGGCGATGATCGCCGCTCTCATTTCATGCGGAGCAGTCTCGTGGGCTGCCGCGGAGCCGGCTGGTGACGCCGGTCAGGATGTCACGCCGTTCGAGATGGCGGATGACCCCCTGTTCGACGACGACACGGCCTCCGCGAACGGCGAGGAGCAGACGGACGAGTCCGATCCGCTCTTCAACGACGATTTCGATTTCGAGATCGACGAGGGCCCCGCGGGCTTCCCCGATCCATTCGAGAAGTTCAATCGCGGCATGCTGCATGTGAACCGCGTGGTGGATCGCTTCGTGATGGATCCGATCACGGTCGTCTACCGATTCATCTTTCCGGAGACGGTCCGGCGCTCGATCGATCGCTGCTTCGACAACGTCAACTCGACCGCCACGCTGGTCAACGATCTCTTTCAGCTCGAGTGGGCGGATGCGGGCATGATCACCGCCCGCCTCGTCGTGAACAGCACCGCTGGAATCGGTGGTCTGTTCGATCCGGCCGCCCGCTGGGGGATGGAGGCCCACGTGTCGGACTTCGGCCAGACGCTCGCGATTGCGGGTGCCCCGAGCGGTCCGTACTTCATGCTGCCACTGCTCGGTCCCTCGACGGTGCGGGATGGCGTCGGACTCGGCATCGATACGCTCTTTCGTCCGACATTCTTCCTGCTCGCCGGAACCGACGTGCTCTTGTTCAGCGGTACGTCGGGAATCACCGAACGGGCGCGCCACTACGAAGAGCTGAAAGCCCTCGAAGAGAGTTCGATCGACTACTACGCGGCGCTGCGAAGCGGCTTCTACCAGAACCGGCAATCCCAGATCTGGTCGCGTCGTGAAGATCGAAAACCCGTCGACGTGCCGTCCAGCGCCGAGTCGGAGACTGCCGCGGAGCCGGTTGCGATGCTGCCCTGACCCCGAGGAGAGAGGGGCCCGGATTCCGGACCGAGGCGTTTCGAACGCTCAGCCCCCGCCCTTCTTGCGCAGGTCGGCGATCTTCTTGTCGATGGCCACCGTCAGCTCTTCGAAGCCCTTGTCCTTGAGGGTCGTCGAGAAGTCCGAACGACGCAGTGCGAGCTCGCTCACCGTGCCCTTCAAGTAGATGTCGATGATCCGCCACTCACCGGGTCTGGCCTCGCGAAGGCGATAGTTCAAGACCACGGCTTCACCACCGGGCACGTTCAGCCTGGTCAGCACGACCCGGGTGTTGCGTGACGACGCTTCCTCGCCAAGCACCTCGAACGACTCTCCGTCGTATTGGTTGAAGTTGCCCGCGTAGTTGGCGGTGAGGTAGCCCGCGAACTTGGAAAGCCAGACGGTCTGCTGGGCGGTGTCGAGCTTGTTCCAGTACCGACCCACTGACTTCGAGCCCATGAATCGGACGTCGAACGTCGCGGCGACGACCGGCTCGAGCAATTCGTAGCGGCCCTCGAATCCGAGTTCCTCGGCCTGCTGCATGACCTGCAGCAGCGCGGCCTGGAGCGTGAACACGACAGTTTGCGGCGCGCTGCTGCCGGGAATCGCCGGAGCTTGCCCTTCCTTCACGGCCGACTGTGCAACGGCGAGATCCTGCCCGGCCGCAGGAGTGGTCAGAATCGCGAGCACGACGAGCTGCGCCATCCGTCGGGTCTTCGTGCGGCTGTGGGTCGGCGACATCGTCGTAGACATTCCTCTGATTCCAGTGCGCTCGAGAAGCGCACATGCATCGGGACGAACCAACGAATCGAGGGGGTGATCTGCGCCGTGGACCGACGGTTATGGAAGATGTCGCTCGCCAGCCCCGTGGGCAGCGCAGTCTAGCCGACTGTCTCGGGTGTCGAGGCGGGGGCACGAGGCCGATCGAGTCGAGGGAACGCGCGACCCCCAGGGATGTCAGTCGCCGAGCACGAACCGTCCCACCTGTTCTGCGAACTCCTCTGGATTGTCGGTCATCACCGAGTGGCCCGCGCGCCCGACGACGGCCAACTGCCCCCGCGTGAGCACGTCGTCTGCCATGCGATCGGCCACGTCCGCTCCGACGATGTCCGACGCAGCCCCCCTGACCACCAGAGTCGGGCACGTGATGCGTCCGAGCGCCTGCCACATCTCTTCACGGAAGTGTTCGTGCCGCGCCTCGATCGCCGCCGCGTCGACTTCGCCCTGCCCGCCCCCCACCGCGCCCCGGATTGCGACGTCCATCTTCAATACGAAGCGACCGTCCGCCCGATGCTTGACGCCGTGGCGGGCCATGCGCCGGATCGAAGCCGCCGTCGCGGCCGGATAGCCATGCACGAGCATCTGCTCGTACTCGGCGATCGAAGCGAAGCTCGGGTCGCGGTGTTGCGCAGTGTCCAGCGAGATCCGCGCCATGCCGCGCCGATCGAGTTCGGGCGCGGAGTCGACGATCACGAGCCCCGCGACCTGCTCGGGATGGCGGCCTGCGAACAACATCGCGATCCGCCCGCCGAGCGAGTGGGCGACGAGCACGACCCGCTCGATGCCGAGATGGGAGAGCAACTGCTCGAGATCCGCCACGTAGTCGTCGTAGTCGTACGCGTGCTTCGGATGCCAGTCCGAATCGCCGTGACCGCGTAGGTCCACGGCGAGCACCCGGTAGAACGGCGCGACTGTCGGAACGAAGTCGTCCCAGATGTGCGCCTCGTTGCTGAAGCCGTGGAGCAGCAGCATGGGCGTGCCCTCGCTGCTCCATTCGAGGAGGTTCAGCGTGATGCCGTCCGAACCGGGAACACGACGCACTCGGGGCTGCTGCATTCCGTCGATGCTAACGCAGAGCACGCGTTGCTATGGTGATCCGATGCCCGCTCCCGACCGTGTGATCGACGCCATCGAGAGCGGAATCGAGCAGACGCTTCACGACCTCGTCGAACTCGCCCGCATCCCGAGTGTGTCCGCGGCCGGGTTTCCTCCTGAGGAGGTCGCGCGCTGCGCGACGGCCGTGGCGGCCCTGCTCGAGCGGGTCGGGCTCGAGCACGTCGAGCTGATCCGCCCCGCCGGCGCGCATCCCTATGTGGTGGCCGACTGGCTGCATGCCGGACCGCAACGTCCGACGCTCCTTCTATACGCCCACTACGACGTTCAGCCGCCCGGGCGGCCAGAGCGCTGGAAGAGCCCGCCCTTCGAGCCGACCCTGCGCGATGGCCGCCTCTATGGACGGGGCGTCGTGGACGACAAGGCGGGGCTGCTCGTGCTGGCCGGAGCGATCCGTGCGTGGCTCGAGACCGAGGGACGACTGCCCGTCAACGTGAAGCTCGTCGTCGAGGGCGAGGAGGAAGCCGGCTCGATCCATCTGGCCGATTTCCTCGAGAGTCAGCGCGAACGGCTCGCTTCGGATGTCATCGTGCTGACCGACACCGCCAATCTCGATACGGGCATTCCGGCGCTCACGACCAGCCTGCGTGGACTCGTGAACATCGACGTCCGGGTGCGGGCCCTCGATCACCCGTTGCACAGCGGCATGTGGGGCGGGGCGGTTCGCGATGCCGCCACCGCGCTCACGATCCTGCTCGGTCGCATGTTCGGGCCGGAGGGCGAGGTCGTGATCCCTGGCTTCGACGACGACGTGCCGGCGTTGACCACGGAACAACTGGCCGAGATCCGATCGCTGCCATTCGACGAGCCGGCCTTTCGCGCCGACGCCGGGTTGGTCGCGGGCGCCCGGCTCGCCGGGGAGGGTCGCGTCAGCCCGTACGAACTGATCTGGACCCGACCCGCGCTGGCGATCACCGCCCTCGAGGCGATCCCGCTCGCCGAGGCGGCCAACCAGCTCGTGGACGTCGCGGCCGCGCGGGTTGGCGTTCGCCTGGCGCCGGGTCAAGACGCCGAGCGCATGCGCACCCTGATGATGGACTTCCTGAGAAGGGATCCACCCTTCGGTGTCGCGATCGAGCTGACCTGCGGCTCTGCGGCGCCGGGTTGGCGCCGCGACCCGAATGGTCCGGACATCGATGCCGCTCGGCGCGCGCTGGCCCTCGGATACGGCCGTCCGGCGGCGTGCATCGGATGCGGCGGATCGATCCCCTTCGTCGGACCGTTCAGCCGGGTGCTCGACGGCGCTCCGGCGCTGCTGCTCGGTCTCGAGGACCCGGTCTGCAATGCCCACTCCGAGAACGAGAGCCTGCACGTGGGCGACTTCCGCTCTGCGTTGCGGGCGGCCGCGCATCTGTTCGAAGAGCTGTCCGATCATCCCGTCTCGCGCTGAAGCGAGACCGCCGCGGCTGCGTACACCGACTCGCGGCGGGCGCGATGTTGAGTGTCGTTTCAATCAGGTTCTCGCGTACCTGCTCTGCTAGATTCGCGCGCCGCGCGGCCCCGCTCTGCGAACCCGCGAATCTCCCGGTGGAGCCCACGAGCGAAGCACGGGGTCGCCGTGCGTCGTGCCGATCCGCACGAGGAGACTTCCGATGCCCCCGATCGAGACGACCCCGAAGCTCGTTTCCGCCGCGTACGCGAGGATCGCCGCCAACGTCGCGATCGTGCGAAGTCGGCTCGGTCGCCCCCTCACGTTCTCGGAGAAGGTGCTGTTCGGCCATCTCGACGATCCCGCCGGGCAGGAACTCGCGCCGGGCGACGCCTACCTGATGCTGCGGCCCGACCGCATCGCGATGCAGGATGCGACGGCACAGATGGCGATCCTGCAGTTCATGCAGGCCGGCAAAGATGAGACCGCGGTTCCGACCACCGTGCATTGCGATCATCTCATCCAGGCGCATCGGGGCTCGTCGGCGGATCTCGCGACGGCGCGCACGACGAACTCCGAGGTCTACGACTTCCTGCGCAGCAGTTCGGCCCGCTACGGGATCGGATTCTGGGGCCCCGGCGCGGGCATCATCCATCAGGTCGTGCTCGAGAAGTACGCCTTCCCCGGTGGCATGATGATCGGCACCGACTCGCACACGCCGAACGCCGGCGGTCTCGGCATGTTCGCGTGCGGGGTCGGGGGTGCGGACGCGGTGGACGTGATGGCCGGCTTTCCCTGGGAGGTGCTGCATCCCGAGAAGGTGGGCGTGCTGCTGACCGGTCGGCTCGCGGGTTGGGCATCTCCGAAGGACGTGATCCTGCGTGTCCTCGACGAGCTGACTGTGAAGGGCGGGACCAACCGCGTCGTCGAGTATTTCGGTCCCGGAGTCGCGTCGATCAGCTGCACGGGCAAGGGCACGATCACCAACATGGGAGCCGAACTCGGCGCGACGACCTCGATTTTCCCCTACGACGCCCGAATGGCGACCTACCTGAAGGCGACCGAACGCGGCGAGCTTGCCGATCTCGCCGACGCGCATGCCGCGCTGCTCTCGGCGGACCCCGAGGTGCTCGCTGACCCGCGACGACACTTCGATGTGCTGGTCGAGATCGATCTCTCTACCCTCGAGCCCTACATCGTCGGTCCGCACACACCGGATCTCGCTCGAACCGCTTCGAAGATGGCGGCCGACGTGAAGCAGAACGGTTATCCCGCCGAGCTCACTTCCGCCCTGATCGGCAGTTGCACCAACTCGTCCTACGAGGACATGTCGCGGGCCGCCGATGTGGCGCGACAGGCGGCGGCGCACGGCGCTCGCGCGAAAGCGACCATTTGGGTGACACCGGGTTCGGCGCAGATCCACGAGACGATCAAGCGCGACGGACAGCTCGATGATCTCGAGGCGATCGGCGGTGTCGTGCTCGCCAATGCCTGTGGTCCGTGCATCGGCCAGTGGAAGCGCGACGACATGAAGATGGGTCAGCGCAATTCGATCATCAGTTCGTACAACCGCAATTTCCCGAAGCGCAATGACGGCAACCCCGAGACCCTGTCGTTCATCGCGAGCCCCGAAGTGACGCTCGCCTACGCGCTGGCCGGAACGCTCGACTGGAGTCCGCTGAGCGGTGAGCTGAAGGGCAGCGATGGCCGATCGTTCAAGCTCGTTCCTCCCGCTCCCGCGCCGGAGATCCCCGCGAACGGATTCGTGATCTCGTACGAGGGCTATCAGGCGCCGCCGCGCGATGGTCGCAAGACCAGCGTGGCCGTCGATCCCGCGAGCGAGCGACTCGAGCTCCTGACGCCGTTCGAGCCGTGGGACGGCCGCGACTTCGAGAAGCTGCCGCTGTTGCTGAAGGCCCGCGGCAAGTGCACGACCGACCACATCTCGATGGCGGGGCCGTGGCTGAAATTCCGCGGACACCTCGATCACATCAGCGACAACATGTTCATCGGCGCCATCAACGCCTTCACCGGTGACGCGGGCAAGGGGCGAGATCTGCTCTCCGGCGCCCAGGGCAAGTCGTTCCCCGAGATCGCCCGGCACTACAAGGCGCAGAAGCTTCGCTGGATCGTGGTGGGCGACGAGAACTACGGCGAGGGCAGCAGCCGGGAGCACGCGGCGATGAGTCCGCGGCATCTCGGTGCGGCGGCCATCATCGTGCGAAGCTTCGCCCGCATCCACGAATCGAATCTGAAGAAGCAGGGTGTCCTGCCGCTCACGTTCGCCGACGCCGGTGACTACGAGAAAGTGCAAGAGGGCGATCGCATCAGTCTGCGCGGTCTTTCGGGCCTCGCTCCGGGTCGCAACCTGCGCGTCGTACTGTTGCACGAAGACGGGCGAGAAGACGCGTTCGAGGTGGAACACACGCTGAACGCCGAGCAGATCGCCTGGTTCCGGGCCGGATCGGCGTTGAATCTGCTGCGCGAGCAGGCCGGAGCGTGAGAGCGAGGATCGATCGGCGCGCGACGTGCGCTGCCCTGTCCGCTGTCTAGAATCCCGGCGTGCCTTCCCCGACGCTCCTCATCCTGAATCCGCAGGCCGGTCGCGGAGCCGATCGCTTCGGCCGGGTGCAGGGGGTCGTCGCCGACGCACTCGGCGAGATCGAAGTTGCGCGCACCCGCGCACCCCGCGACGCCAGTCGGATCGCACGCGAGGCGGTGAGGGCGGGGGTTTCCCGCCTCGTGGTGGGCGGCGGCGACGGCACCCTCTCCGAGGTCGTCACCGGCCTTCTCGAAGCCGGCCTCGGCAGTTATGCCGAGATAGGCATCCTCCCGCTCGGGTCCGGCTGTGATTTCGCACGCAGCGTCGGCGTGCCGCAACGCATCGAGGAAGCGGCCGGGCTCTTCCGGGACGGCGCGCGCTCCCGCGTGGACGCTGCGCGGATCCGGTACCGGGACGGCGAGGGCAGACCCCGCACCTCGTACTTCCTCAACGAGGCGAGCTTCGGACTCTCCGGGCTAACCGTCGCCCTCGTGAATCGCATGGGCAAGCGGTTCGGTCCGCGCGCCTCGTTCGCGCTCGCCAGCGTCGGTGCGATCCTGCGCGGCTGCGAGCCGGACGTCTCGATCCAGGTGGACGAGCGCACGGTCTTCGAAGGTCGGATCTCGATGGTCGTGGCCGCCAATGGAAGACACTTCGGCAGTGGGATGCGGATCGCCCCCGAGGCACGGGTGGACGACGGCGCACTCGACGTCGTGATCGTCGAACGGATGTCGCGGATGCGCCTGCTCGGGCGCTTCCCCTCGATCTACCGCGGCACGCACCTCCGCTATCCGGAGGTCCACCATCACCGCGGAGTCCGCATCGAAGCACGGCTGCGCGGAAACGACTACGCGCCCCTCGATGTCGACGGTGAGGCGCTGGGTGAGTTGTCCGCCTCGATCGAGGTGCTTCCCAAAGCGATCGGACTGTTCGGCCTGCCCGCTCGTGGAGCCGCGTTCGCGGCGAGAACCTGAGTGTCGATCTTCGACGCCATCCGGCGCGCCTGCGCGGAGGTGTCCGTGCGCGCCCGCTCGGTCCAGATCGTCGATCGGGGTCTGCGAGAACTTGCCCTGGAGTTGGCGGCCCCCGCGTCCGCGCCCGTCCGCTTCGACCCCGCCCACCAGCCGATGAAGACCGCCGAGGCGACGCTCGCCTATGTGATCACCCTCGACGCGGTGAACTTCGGTTCGGGCTGGTTTCCCCAGCTCGCGAAGCGGCCGGGCAGCTCGGGCTATTTCACGATTGCGACGGCGCTTTCGGAGTACTTCGTCGCGCATGGCCCACTGTCCGCACAGGCGCTCTGCGAGATGTCACCGGAGCGCTGCGCGCTGTTGTTCGGACAGCGGATGGTCGCCCCGGTGGACGAACTGATGCAGCACTTCGCGCGCTCCTGGCGCGATCTCGGGCGTTTCCTGATCGACCGCTACGAGGGCGAGTTCGCGAACCTGCGAGAAGCGGCCGGTGCGAGTGCCGGGAAGCTGGTCGGAATCCTGGCCGAGATGCCCCTCTACCGGGACGTGTCCCGCTATGACGAAGAGCTGGACGTCCCCTTCTACAAGCGCGCGCAGATCACCTGCGCGGATCTGGCCGGTGCCTTCGACGGCAGTGGACCCGGGGCCTTCGAAGATCTGGCGGCGCTCACGATCTTCGCCGACAACCTCGTCCCCCACGTCCTGCGCATGGAGGGAGTGCTCGCCTATTCATCCGCGCTGCTCTCCCGCATCGAGGCCGGTGACCTCATCCCGGCCGGATCTCCCGAGGAGATCGAGATCCGTGCGGTCGCCCTGCACGCCGTCGAGCGGATGGTCGACCTGCTGAGGCGCGAGGGGGTCGCCACGACCGCGCATCGCCTCGACCACCTGCTGTGGAATCGCGGCCAGTCCCCCGCCATCAAGGCGGAGCCGCGCCACCGGACCCGCTCGCTCTATTACTGAAGGGCCGGGCGACTTCAGCGCGGGGCGCGGATCGGCTGGTCGCCACGATCGCCTCGGCGATCGCGGCGAGCCGCGCGTCGGGAAGGTCGCGCGCAGCGAGTTCGCGCCGGGTCGCGTTCAGGATCTCCTCGGAGTCGAGTCCCGCCGGCAGGGCTACCACGAGTCGCGCGATCCGATTGCCGATGCGGTTCAGCGCGGGACGCAGATCCTCGTCGAGATCGGGCAACGGAGCGGCTCGGGGTGCTGGCGGCTTCGCGAGAGTGGCGAGCTGGATCTGCTTGGCGGCCTCGATCTGTGCACGGAAGAGGCCCCGGACGGCGGCTTCGCGGGCGCTGTCGAGTTCGACGCCCGTCTGGCCGGTCATCTGCGCGAGACTGCGGCGGACTTCCTCCACGGCGGCCTCCACCACCTTTGCTTCGCGCTCGGGGACCTCGACCGCCGATCCACTGGCGCGCTTCGCTTCGGCGACGTCCGGCATCAGGGCCAGGCGCTCATCGATCCCGGCGAGCAGAGCGGCCAGCGCGGTCGCGGTTCGCTCGGCGGCCGGGTGCGCGCCGAAGGAGCGCGCGCGCAGGTCGTCCAGCCTGCCGTCCGCCTCGGCGGCCAGCAGCCAGGTGTCGAGGTCGACGGCGAGATCAGTCCGATCGGTGCGCACCAGAAGCGCCTTGCGGTCGCGGGTGAAGGGTCCCACTGCGCGCAGCCCCGTTGCGCGCGCGAGCCAGTGCGGCGCCTCGAAGGTGTCGGTCACCGCTGCGTCGGCTCGTCGCTCGATCAGCGCCGAAAGCACGCGCGCGTTGTCGGGGATTGCCAGGACCCGGGCGTTCGGAAAATGGGCGCGCACGACCCGTTCGAGATGTCCGCCCGCGTTGACGGCGACGCTGACACCCGGGCGATCGAGCTGCGCGGCGTCGCGGATCTCCGATCCATCGGCCACGAGTGCAACGGCCCCGCCCGTCGCGACCGGCACACTGAACACTCCGGCGAGCGACCGTTCGGGCCGCACGGTGATTCCGCCGACGGCGACGTCGAAGCGTGCGGCTCCGAGATCATCGAGCAGTTCGGGCCAGACGAAGCGGACGAACTCGACCTCGAGCCCTCGATCAGCCGCGAACGCGCGGACGACGTCGGGCCCGAAACCGTTCGGCGGACTTCCGGGCTCGGGTCCAACAACGCTGAACGGCGCGTAGTCGCCGGAGGTTCCGACGCGCAGTACGTCGGCCTGCGCAGCGATCGAGAGGCCGATCAGAAGCGCGAGGGCGAGTGGCAGGCCCGCGCCCGATCGTCGCCACGAGGTCGATCGGGGCACCACGACAGCATCGGAATTCCACGGGGCCCGACCACGCAACTTCCCGGTCTCGGTGGAGAATCGCTTCGTCATGCTGGATTTGACCGCGTTTGGAACATCTCCTAGGCTGCCGTCCCCGCTCCAGCCCCTGCCTTCTGGAGCAGCACCGGCTCGCCCCGTGGATCCATCTCGCCCCGGCCGGTGCCGATTCAACGATGCACCGCAGCCACACTAGCGAGGTCACGGCCCATGCTCGCAATGGATGAGATCGAAACCGGTTTGTTCGTCACCCACAAGGCGACGGGGCTCCGATACAGCGTCGTCGACAGTGAGGGTGACGAGGTCTTGTTGTCACCCGAACAGCCCGGCCTGCAGGACCTGACCGTACCGCTTGCCCTGTTCCAGGCCGAGTTCATCGCGACCGATCGATTCAGAGCCGTCGGCAATCGACGCCCGGGTGGAAAGTCTCGTGGTCGAAAACGCGGCACCACGTCGGCCCCGCAGGCCGCGAGCGGTCCCAAGTGTCGCGGCAAGATCAAGAAGATGGTCCGCGATCGAGGCTTCGGATTCATCCGGGGCGACGACGGCAAAGAGGTCTTCTTCCATCGGTCGGGTTTGAACGCTGCCGAGTACGACGTCTTGAACGAGGGCGACTCGGTCGAGTACGTCGTCCAGGAAGGCCCTCGCGGCGCACGCGCCGAGAACGTCAAGCAGGCTGTGGAAGACGGGCCGGTCTGATTCGACATCCCGATCCGACGGCCCGCGCGCAGCCGGACGGATCGCCAGCGATCGACCATCAGACGTAGCGGTGCACGATCGGAAGCCGTCGTCCGCTCCCGAACGCCTTGGGTGAGGCGCGCAGCACGAGCGGTGTCTGTCGGCGCTTGTATTCGTTGCGGTCGAGGCGCCGCGCAATGCCGATCGCCGTCTCCCGCGAGCATCCGGGGGGCAGGACGAGGGTCTCGCGACTGCGACCACCCTCGATGAGTTGTTCGAGCACGGCGTCGAGGGTCGCGTAGTCGGGCAGATCGTCGCTGTCGAGTTGATCCGGTGCGAGCTCGGCGCTCGGAGGCTTGTCGATCGTGCGAACGGGAATCCGCGTGCCATTCCGGTTCGTGTGGTGGGCGAGCGCGTAGACGTCGCGCTTGTACACGTCTCCGAGCACCGCGAGGCCGCCGACCGTGTCCCCATACAACGTGCAGTAACCCGTGGAGAGCTCGCTCTTGTTTCCCGTGGCGAGCACGAGGCGGTTCTCGGCATTCGAAACCGCCATCAGCACCGCGCCGCGGATGCGCGACTGGATGTTCTGTTGCGCGAGTCCGTAGTCATCGCGCTGACCGAACAATGATCCGAACACCTGGCGGTAGGAGTCGAAGATCGGACGGATGTCCACCTGGCGCAGTTCGATGCCGAGCCGTTTCGCGAGCTCGACCGCGTCGGCCACGCTGTGGTCCGACGAGAAGGGGCCGGGCATCGCGACGCCGGTCACCCGATCGGTGCCGAGCGCCTCGACGGCCAGATGGGCCGTCACCGCCGAGTCGATGCCGCCCGACAGACCGATCACGGCACCCGGCGGAAGATCCTGCTTCAGGAAGTAGTCGCGGATCCCGAGCACGAGTCCGGCCTCGAGCTGAGCGATGCGGTCGAGCTCTTCGACTTCATCCGGTGCGACGCCCGGATTCGATGCGGGTAGCTCGATGATGCCGAGGCCACTCTCGAACAGCGGCAACTGGAGCTGGACCCGCCCGCGCGCGTCGACCACGAACGAACCGCCGTCGAAGATCAGCTCGTCGTTGCCGCCCACCTGATTCACGAAGGCGATCGGCAGGCCGAACTGACGCGCGTTGGCGGCGAACATGCTCCGCCGCTCGAAGGGTTTGCCCATGTGCCAGGGCGACGCGGAGGGATTCGCGATCAGGCTGGCTCCGGCTGCCGCCAGTTCGGACAGCGGGTCGAACCCGTAGGGGACTCGATCGTTCCAGGTGTCCTCGCACACCGCGAGTCCGAGGCGAAGGGACAGCGCTTCGAGGGTCACGGGCTCGCGGTTCGTACCCGCCGCGAAGTAGCGCTTCTCGTCGAACACGTCGTAGGTGGGGAGCAGCGACTTGGCGCGCGTGGCGAATCGCCTCCCATCGGCCAGCACGACAGCCGAGTTGGTGAGTGCCTTGGGGCGACCCTCCGGCTCGCGGAGCACGGCGCCGAGCACGATCGTGATGTCGCGTGATCGCGCCTCGAGGATCTCGAGTTCGCGCAGCTGATCGTCGACGAACCCGTCGCGCTCGAGCAGATCCATCGGTGGATACCCGGTGAGGACCATCTCGGGCAGGATCAGCACGTCGGCGCCCGCGGCGCGCGACTTGTCGATGGCCGCTTCCACGAGACCTCGATTGCCACTGAGGTCGCCGACGGTCGGATTCACCTGGGCGATGGCGAGCTTCATGGCGATCTAGAATACCCCGCCGCTCCGTGACGCGGGCGACCCTCTGATAGAATCCGCGCGATGAAGGAAAGTCGCACACGAGAGATCATCGGTCCCGCGTCCAGCTACTACGTGAGCCAGCGACTCAAGCTGCACTACGTCGACTGGGGCAATGAAGACGCCCCGCCGCTGCTGCTGATCCACGGTGGCAAAGACCACGCACGCAGCTGGGACTGGGTGGCGCGCGAACTGCGCGACGACTTCCACGTGATCGCACCCGATCTTCGCGGGCACGGGGACAGCGCCTGGGCGTACGGCGGTCACTACACCATCAACGAGTTCGTGCTCGACATCGCGCAGTTGATCGAGACCCTCGAGCTCCACCCCGTCACGATCCTGGCACATAGCCTCGGCGGTGCCGTGTCGCTCCAGTACACGGCGGTCTATCCCGATCGGGTCAGCAAGCTGGTGGCGATCGAGGGGCTCGGCCCGCCCCCCAAGATGATCGAGGCGCACATGCACACTCCCGCCTGGAAGCGGATCGAGGAGTGGATCCAGCAGGTGCGTGGTCTGTCGGCGAGGCAACCGCGCCGCTACCCGAGCATCGACGCCGCGGCCGCTCGCATGCAGGAAGAGAACGGCTTCCTGTCCCCCGAGCAGGCCCATCATCTGACCGTCCACGGAGTGGCGCGCAACGAGGACGGCACGTTCTCCTGGAAGTTCGACAACTACGCGCGGGCCTTCTATCCGCAGAGCTGGGATCCCGGGGAGCGCAAGCTGATGTGGTCCAGGATCTCGTGTCCGACGCTGCTGATCCGGGGCACCGAGAGCTGGGCGAGCGATCCCGAGCAGGATGGTCGCATGGACGCTTTCAAGAACGCGAAGCTCGCGAACGTCGAAGGGGCAGGCCACTGGGTGCATCACGATCGGCTCGACGAGTTCCTGCGGATCGTGAGGGCGTTCTTCGCGGACGAGGACTGAACGCGACCGGCGGCAAGTCGCATCAGCGGTAGTAGATGTACGTGAGATCGGCCGAGCAGACCGGCCGCTTCACGCCTTCGACCTCCCACTTGACCGAGAACGTCACCCACGCCCCCCCGCTGATGTCGCGCACATTGGACAGCCGCGCGCCGATGCGGAGTCGACAGCCCGCCGGCACGGGCTCCTTCATGCGGAGCTTGTCGATCCCGTAGTTGACGACCCGCGAGCAGTTCTCGACCACGCACAGTTCGGGCAGCAGCGACGCGACCAGCGAGAGCGTCAGATATCCGTGGGCGATCGTTCCGCCGAACGGAGATTCGCGGGTGGCGCGTTCGGAATCGACGTGGATCCACTGATGATCGCCGGTCGCTTCCGCGAACGAGTCGATCCGTGCCTGATCGACGATCAACCACGAACTCATGCCGAGATCGGCACCGGCGTGGCTCTCGAGCTCATCGATCTCGCTGACCTTGAGCGGTGCCATCGCGTCGGTCGGACTCCCGGGGCTCGTGGGCGCGGCAAGATAACCGATCGTCGGCCCGCAATGATCGCAAGGTGCCTCCGTTGCACGCCCGCGCCTATACTGCGGCGACCGCGAATCGCTCCTCGTTTTCGCAAGGCGCGATTCGCATCCCAGCACCGAGGAGGGTTCGTCATGAAGTCTCGTCCCGGGATCGTCGCCGCCGTCGCCATCGTGACCTCCTTGATCGTCGGCTTCGTCTGGAGCGGCTACTACGCGTGGCTCGCATCGATCGGACTCGATCCGACCGCTTTCCCGGCCGGGCAGTTCATGCAGTCGATCGGCGAGGTGGTGTTCCCGGGTCTCGAAGTGGCCGTGGCCGGACTCGTGCTCGCATTCGGAATGATCCTGCTGCTGGTGATCGCGACGTTCATCGTCGTGCGACGCAGTCGGCGAGCCGCAGTCGCCGCCACCGATCCGTCGCGCAGGACGTTCCTGACGGGCGCACTGGCGGGCACCGGCGCCGCAGCGGGTGCCCTCGCAGCGGCTTCGGCCGGCATGGCGGCGCGCTGGCTCTACGGCGTCGGCAACGAGGGTCGCGGCTGGAGCGGCCCGCTCACCCAGGTCTTCGGCGGCGAAGTCGTGAAGACGAATCCCGAGTGGAAGACGGAGTGGAAGGGCAGTCGCGTCCAGGCCTACGGACGTCTCGGGCGAACCGGCTGGCCGGTCTCCGACACCGTGCTCGGTACGGGACCGCTGCGCGGCGAAAAGGGCACCGAGATCGTCAAGCTCGCCCTCGAACGCGGCGTCAACTACATCGACACGGCACCCGACTACTCGGCGGCGGGAAGCGAAGAAGCGGTCGGACGTGCGCTCCGCGGTGTACCTCGTGACAGCTACTTCCTGGCCACGAAATGGTGCACGCCGACAGGACATCTGCCTCCGGGCACGTCGGTGGCCCGCTACAAGCAGGCCATCTACGACAGCCTCGCGCGGCTCGCTATCGACTACGTGGATCTCGTCCACGTCCACTCGTGCGACGAAGTCGATCGGTTGATGGATCCGAACGTCCACCAGGCCTTTGCGGAACTCAAAGCCGAGGGAAAGGCGCGCTTCATCGGATTCTCGTCCCATACGCCGAATCTAGTCGAAGTAGCCAACACGGCGATCGACTCGGGCAAGTTCGACGTGATGATGCTCGCCTATCACCACGGCATCTGGCCCGAGATCAAGGAAATCGTGGCCCGCGCGCGAAGCGAGCAGGACATGGGCGTCGTGGCGATGAAGACCCTGAAGGGTGCCAAGCATCACGGCCTGGCCGGCTTCCGGGACGAATCCAACAGCTACGCGCAGGCTGCGCTCAAGTGGGTGCACAGCGATCCCAACGTCTCGTGCGCGGTGATCTCGTTCTTCGAGCTCCAGCACGTCGACGAGTACCTCGCGGCATCCGGTCAGAGAGTCGACGGGTCGGACGTCGCGAAGCTCGAGAAGTACGATCGGTTGATCGCCGGAAGCTACTGCGCCCCGCATTGCGGCGCGTGTCTCGGCAGCTGTCCCGAGCAGCTCGCGATCAACGATGTGCTGCGCCACCGCATGTACTTCGAGGACTACCGCAGCGAACGACAGGGCATCGATCTGTACGCGAAGCTCGAGAAGAACGCTTCGGTGTGTGCGAGCTGCAGTGCACCGTGCACCGGCGCGTGTCCGTTCGGCATCCAGATCCAGGAGCGCATGGTGGGCGCCCACGAGATGCTCCACATGGCGTGACGATCGCGGGTCGTGGGCAGCACGGCCCGTTCAGCCTGCGAGTTCGTCCATCTTCGCGGCGAGCTCGAAATCCAGCTCCGACAGTCCGGCGACGTCATGGGTCGTCAGATGGACGGCGACGCGGTCGTAGACGTTGGACCACTCGGGATGGTGGTTCAGCGTTTCGGCGACGAGCGCCACCCGTGTCATGAATCCGAAGGCGGCGTTGAAGTCCGCGAAGCGGAACACGCGGTGCAGCTTGCCGTCTTCGAGTGTCCACGCGGGCAGGCCCGCGAGCCGCACAGCGATGTCCGAGGATCCCAACCGGGCCGGGCGCGCCAAGCCTCAGATCTCCTCGCGACGGATCGCGCGCATGAAGGCATCGAACAACGCAGTCCGGACGTGCTCACGATCGGCCCGCCCATAGACCTCGCGGAAGGCCTGCACGGGGATGATCCCCTTGGCCATGGTGCGATGCCCGCCACCGACGCCGAGCCCTTCGACGACTGCGCGCACGACGTCGCCCGCAGCGCGCACATAGCCGACATTGCGGACGGAGAAGACCAGATCGCTGCCGACCTGGCCGACCGCGATCGCCCACTCGGCGCCGTCGGCCTGCAACGCCATGTCGGCAACCTGGGGGATCACGTCCTCGCGGACGCGGCCGAGCACCAGCATGTGGATGCCGTCCCGCACCTCCGCCCGCGACAAAGCGCGTCCCAGCGCACGCAAACCATCGATCGGCAGCGCCGGACGCTCGATCCGGCGGAGCAGTGCCGGGCTGTGATGCGCGTGCAGGTATGCAAAGGACATCATGTCCTTGTGGCCGGTCTCCCGGCCGAGGTACTGGGTGTCGCTCTTGATCCCGTACAACAGTGCGGTCGCCAGCCGGGGCCCGGGGTCGATGTTCGCGGCCCGCAGATACTCGGTGAGGATCGTGGACGTCGCGCCGTAGGTCGGGCGGATGTCACGCATCACCGCGTCGTAGCCGGTGCGCTCGGGGTGGTGGTCGATCACGCAGTCCACCGAAAGCACCCGTGCCGGCGGATCGTCGCCGAAGACGTTCGGCTGGACGTCGACGAGGACGAGGGCATCCATCTCTTCGAGCTCTTCGGGCGAGATCACACGGACCTCGATCCCCAGAGCGTCGACGAGCGCACGGTTCTCGGGCCGCTGGACCTCGCCGAACGCGATCAGCGGCGCGGTGGTGCGCTTGCGACCGAGCAAGGCCCGGAGCGCGTAGCCGCACGCGATGCCGTCGGGATCCGGATCGGGCTGCAGCAGGATGCCGACCTTTTCACGGGAATCGAGCAGGGCCCGCAGCTGGACGACGCGTCGCAGGTTGGCGAGATGGTCGAATTCGTCGTCGATGTCGTCCCGGATCAGCGTCTTGAGACCGGTGCGGCGCAGACAGGCGTGGTCGGGCAGGTCGTCGACGGCGAGCCCATCGGTCAGCAGCAGGACCGGTGCTTCGGGGGAGACTCTGGCGATCGCGCGAACCGCCGAGCGCACCCAGGGACCGTCGTCGCTCGCCAGCGCGAACTCGTCGGTCGGACGCGGCACCAACTTGTTGAACGCGTCCTCGCTGAGACCGCCCTGCAGGACTCGAAAGCCCGGCGGACGGGCGCGCGACTCGCCCTCGCGAGGCACCCACGTGAGTTCCTCGTTGGCGCCGGCACCGATACGGCTCCAGAGGCGGGCTGTCTCGGCTCCGTCGCAGACGATGATGCGGCGTCCCACCCGTCCCCCGGTTTCGGCTCGGCGCCTGTGCGGCCCGCCTGGGTCGGGCCCGCTGGCCCCGAACTCTGCGGCACGCTGCGCTTGCCAGCCGCGACCCGATGTCGCACAGCGTCGGCGAGGTCGTTTCGGCGCGGCGAGTCTAGCTTGGTTCGAGAGTCCGGTCTTGGTGGGAGCCGGCCTGATGCCTCTCGGCCAGGTGGCACGCGGGCTGCTGCCTGCCTTCTGGTTCGAGACGGGTTCGCTCGACTGGAGCGTTGACCGGCCGCGCACACCCGACAGGACGGCTGCGTCGCTATGGTGGCTCGATGACGCCCGACGAGCGGGACCAGCCCGGAGTACCGGTCCGCCCCGACGGCGATGCGCCGCAGCCGATCTTCGTCGGCGACATCCAGGGCTGCGCGGACGAGTTCGACGAACTGCTCGCGCGCATCCACGACCGATTCGGAGACGAGTTCTTTCTCCACGCGGTCGGCGATCTGATCAATCGCGGTCCGGGCAATCTGCGTGTCCTTTCGCGGATGCGCGCTCTCGAAGAGGCCGGTCGCGGGCAATGCGTACTCGGCAACCACGAGCTGCACTTCCTGATGGTCGCGCTCGGCCTTCGCGAGGTCGGCGAGCGCGACAGCATCATGGACGTGGTCGAGTCGGTCGAACGCGACGACTGGGTCCACTGGCTGCGAACCCGCCCCCTCGTCGTGGCCGGAACGATCGGCGCTTCCCGATTCGCCCTGGTCCACGCCTCGGTGCATCCCGACTGGGGCCTCGACACGCTGCTGCGCGAGGCTGCGACGGTGGAAGCCCTGCTCGGCCATTCCGATCTCGGCAAGGCACGCACGCTGCTCGCCGAGCGTCCCGATCGGGCGCCCGCGGGCTCGCCGCGCGACGTGCTCGGTCGATTGCTCACCGGTCGCAGCACTCGAGGGGAGCGTTGGTCGAGCGCACTGCCCGACGGTGCAAACGTCGCCTGGCACGCGGATTGGTCGAAGCGCGGCCACGACTACGGGATCGTGTATGGCCACTGGGCGCTGCAGGGACTGCACGTCGCACCCGGTCTGCGCGGTCTCGACACCGGCTGCGTGCATCACGGTCGCGACCGTGACGGGATGCTGACGGCGTGGCTGCCGACAGCGCCGGACGGGTCGTCGACCAGTGCGTTCGCGATTCCCGACGATCGGCTCCTGCAGGTGCGCGCCCATCGCCACTACTACCGGCCGTGACGCCGCGCGGATCGGTCGACGAGGCGGTCAGCGACGGTCCGGACCGAACCCGGCGCGGGGGCCCGGTGTCCCTCGCTCCATGCGCGCCCGGTTCGAGCGAGCGATGATCGCGGGCATGAAGCTCCGCCAGAAGCCGCCCCAGGATGGCCGCGCGCGCAAACTCGCGCCCTGGCGCCTGCTCTGCGTCGGTGCGCTCGGATCGGTGATCGGGCTCGGCTGCTCGACGAATCCGGTCAGTGGCAAGAACCAGGTCATCCTGATGTCCGAGGATGATGAGAAGAAGATCGACGAGGAGGCGGCGCGCCAGGTCGAGTCACAGCTCGGGCTCGTCGAGGATCCGGAGTTGACCGCCTACGTGGACCAGATCGGTCAGGCGCTCGCCCGGAAGTCACCGCGCCAGGACGTGCGGTACCGCTTCCACGTGGTCGCCATGGAGGAACCCAACGCCTTCGCGCTGCCGGGCGGAAACATCTACGTGTCGCGGGGGTTGCTGGCGCTGCTCAACAACGAGGCCGAACTCGCCAACGTGCTCGGGCACGAGATCGGACACGTGGCCGCACGTCACGCCGCGCAGCGGGACACGATGGTGAAGCTGATGACGGTGCTGAACACCGTCGGGATGATCGGGGCCGCTGCCGGCGGCGTCCAATCGAACGGCAATGGCGGTCCGCTCGGGAACCCGGGGCTGTTCGCGTTCTCGCGCAGCCAGGAGAGCGAGGCCGACGAGATCGGGCAGAACCTCGCCGTGGCGGCGGGCATCGACCCGGCCGGCATGGCGGGACTGCTCCGCAGCCTCGATGCGTCCGAGCGGCTCAATGCCGGTTTCTCGCACAAGACCGGCTACTTCGACACGCACCCGGCCGCGCGCGAGCGGGCCGCCGAAGCCGCGACGTCCGCGCAGGCACGGCGCTTCGACGGTCACTTCCGGATCGCCGAGTCGGATGCCGACTTCCTGGACCGTATGGCCGACATCTCGATCGGCTTGCCGGCCGCCGATGGCGTGATCGAAGACGGTCGACTGACCCACGCCGATCTCGACTTCACGCTGCGCTTTCCGCAGGGCTGGGAGGTCGAGAACACGCGCGCGGCCGCCTATGCGATCTCGCCGGGCCGCGAGGCGGTGGTCGTTCTCGAACTGCAGGGCGAGGGCGACGACCCCGAGGCCGCCGCCCACGACTGGCTGCGCGGCAAGCCGATGGACGCCGAGTCGGGGTCGCTCAAGATCGGCGACCTCGAGGCATTCCGGATGCGCGGCGCCGTGCCGACCCCGGCGGGCCGGACGTATGCGGATGTGACGTGGATCAGTCACGGAGGCCACATCTACCGGCTGAGCGGCTTCATGCTGACCGGCGAATTCGAGCGCTTCGCCGGAGTGTTCCGATCCTTCCCGCGCAGCTTTCGTCCCCTCACCGACGACGAGCGGGCAGCGGTCAGCGAGCTCCGGCTTCGCGTCGTCGAAGCGCACGAGGGCGAAACCCTCGCCTCCCTCGGCGAGCGCACCGGCAATCAGTGGAACGAGGTGGAGACGGCGATCCACAATTCGATCCGACCCGGAGATCCGCTCGCCGAGGGCCGCCGGGTCAAGATCGCGGTCCGGGTTCCCTACCAACCCCATCGCGAGCGCCCGGAAGGCGAGCCCGAGTCGCGACCGGTCGTCGAAAGCACTTCGGCGAGTCCGGTGCCTCCGATCACGACGAATCCGATGGGCGGTTGAGGGGGGTCGAGCCGGACTCCGACCAGGCCCGAGCGGTGTACAGCCACGGACTTCCGAGGCGATGCGATCGGGCTAGACTGCCGACTTTCCCGCCGCGTGGGTTGCGCGCCCGATGGTCGATCCCGGGTGCGGTCCAGGGTCCGGGACAGCCACACCTCCAGGAGTTGCGCTTGCCGGTCGTGATCGTGCCCGAGGCTTATCGCGGCCCCACTCGGGGTCTGAGTCGGATCGAGGTGGACGCCGACAACGTGCGCGGTGCCCTCGAACGCGTCGAACGCGATCATCCGGGCTTCTTCGAACTCGTCGTCGACAAGGCCGGCCGGCAGCACCGCTTCGTGAAGTTGTTCGTGAACGAGAAGCAACTCGGGAACGATTCCCTCGAGACGCCCCTTCGCGCCGATGATCGGCTCGAGGTGCTCGCTGCGATCGCCGGGGGCTGATGGACGGCGCGCGAGCACGACTCCGCACTCCGTCGACGTTCATTCGTACTGATACCGACTCTTCGAAACTCTGACCCACAGACCTCTGACCCACAGACCTCTGACCTACAGACCTCTGACCTACAGGACAAGGAGCATCGACCATGGCTGGATACGCAGGTGATCACATGATCTACGTCGACATGACGGATCAGAGTGTCTCGATCAAACCGTTTCCCGAGGATTGGCGGCTGCTCGGCGGGCGAGGACTGTCGGCCCGCATCATGCTCGAACAGTGCGATCCGAAGTGTGATCCGCTCGGGCCCAAGAACCTGCTGGTGATGGCCCCGGGCGTCATTTCCGGCACCACGGCACCGACCTCCGGTCGCATCTCGATGGGCGGCAAGAGCCCCCTGACGGGTGGCATCAAGGAGGCCAACTCGGGAGGCAATCCGGGCCAGGATCTGATGAAGCTCGGCATCCGGGCGATCGTGGTGAAGGGGCAGCCGAAGGACCGCAAGAAGCTCTATGGCCTCGAGGTCGACGCGAGCGGCGTCAAGGTCGTGGCCGCCGACGCCTACAAGGGCCTGTGGAACTACGCGTGCTGCGAGAAGCTGCTCGAGGGCACGCCGAAGACCGTGTCGGCGATCAGCATCGGGCCGGCCGGTGAGCAGATGTTGTCGGGCGCCTCGATCGCGTGCACCGATCAGGACCGCGCACGCCGGCCTGCGAGACACGCCGCGCGCGGGGGTCTCGGCGCCGTGATGGGCTCGAAGGGCCTGAAGTGGGTGCGGATCGA
This sequence comes from bacterium, assembly GCA_031413515.1. GTDB lineage: Bacteria > Myxococcota_A > UBA9160 > UBA9160 > UBA4427 > TMED88. The sequence goes on along the minus strand of JANOFF010000078.1, from coordinate 19,913 downwards.
CACCGGCAAGGCGAAGACCCGCCGACCCGCCGACGCCAAGGCGTTTACCGCCAAGGTGAAGGCCTACAGCGCGGCCTATCTCGGGGGGCCGAAGATGTTCGCGAAGGGCACGAGTTCCTTCGTGCAGGTAGCCAACATGCTTCACACCTTCGTGTACAAGAACCGCACGGAGGGCCAGTCGCCCGACGTCAACGCGCTCGACGGCGCACGCATCGTCGAGAGCTTCGAATCCCGCGGCGGCGGCATGCACAACTGCATGACGGGTTGCATCGTGCAGTGCAGCAACATCGTCCACGACAAGGACGGCAACTACGTCACCTCGGCGCTCGAGTTCGAGACCATCACGCTGCTCGGTGCGAGCTGCGCGATGCAGAGCATCGACGATGTCGCCGAGATGGATCGCCTGTGCGACGAGCTCGGCCTCGATACGATCGAGACCGGTGGCGCGATCGCGATCCTGATGGATTCGGGCGGGATGAACTGGGGCGACGCCGAGGGCGCGAAGGGACTGCTGCGCGAGATCGCGAAGGGGACCGAGCGCGGCAAGGCGATCGGCAACGGCGCGGTGGCGACCGGCAAGTTCACCGGTCACAAGCGCGTCCCCGAGGCCCGCGGCCAGGCGATCCCGGCCTGGGATCCGCGACCCCTCAAGGCGACGGGGGTCACCTACGCGACCAGCCCGATGGGAGCCGATCACACGGCCGGCCTCATCATCAACCCGGGCATGCAGCCGGCGGAGTTCGCACGCGCGAGCCAGGAGTGCCAGCTCGTCAACGCGATCACCGACTCGTCGGGTTTCTGCCAGTTCCTGCAGCCCAACATGAAGGACATCGCGGAGTTCTACGGTGCGTTGTTCGGTGAAGAGGTCACCAAAGAGCAGATCGGCGATCTGGCCTGGCAGTGCCTGGCGGATGAATGGAAGTTCAACGAAGGCGCCGGTTGGCTGGCCAAGGACGACAAGCTCGCGGCCTGCCTCGTCGAGGAGGGCATCGGGCCCAACGGTGTCTTCAAGTTCGATGTGGGTGCCGACGTGATCGCGGCCGCCAAGGTCCGCTTCGCACCCCGTGACGAACTGTACGCGGCTCGCGCCAGTGGCTAATTGGCGAAATTGGACCGGCCTTGGGCCGGTCCAATTTCGCAGTCTGCACAGTCTGGATCGAGTGGGAAGCTTCGCTACGGGCCTCCGGCCCGTCCCATTTCGCAGTCTGCACAGTTTGCATCCAGTGGGGAGCTTCGCGACGGGCCAGAGGCGCGCAGACTGAAACGGGTCGGTGGATTCCAGGGCGGGCAGGGGAGCATCCCCTGCCCGTTCGTCGTCGTGGGGGCGCAGAGCACGGATGGTGCGCGACGTTCGCATGCGCGGGTTCGCGGAACGGGCCGACGTCGAGGACGTCGAGCGGTTCCTGCGCGATGCAGCCGCGCCGCTGTCCTGTGAGGCCGTGCCGCTGCTCGAGTGCGTGGGACGTGTGCTCGCGCAGAACATCGTCGCGGCGTTCGACGTGCCGGGGTTCCCCCGCTCGGCGATGGACGGCTATGCGCTGCGCGGTGCAGAGACCTTCGGCGCATCCGACTACGATCCGATCGCGTTCGAGCTGATCGGCACCGCTCTGCCGGGCCGCCCCTTCGTCGGTCGGGTGGAAGCCGGGCGCGCCGTACGGATCATGACCGGCGCGCCGCTGCCCGATGGCGCAGATGCCGTCGTGATGGCGGAGGTCTGTCGCGAGGACAGCGCGCGCTCGCGAGTCGAGATCTCCGAAGCCGTTGCGCCCCGCAAGAACGTCGGCGTGATCGGAGAGGACATCCGGCGAGGCGATCACGTGCTCGGCGCCGGCCGTCGTCTGCGCGCGCAGGATGCAGGGCTGCTCTCGTCGATCGGTGTGTCGACGGTCGCCTGCGTGCGTCGGCCCCGCGTCGCCTTCGTGATCACCGGCGACGAACTGCTGCCGGCGGGAACGGCTCCCTCCGGCCCGCGGATCGTCGACAGCAACTCGGTCGTGCTGCGCGCCCTCGCCGCCCGCGATGGTGCCGAGAATCTTCCGTTCGAGATCCTGCCCGATGTCCCGGAGCGCATCCGGGCCGCCATTGCAGACGCGCGCGCCGACGTGGTGCTCGTGTCGGGCGGCAGTTCGGTCGGGCAGGAGGACCATGCACCGCGCCTGCTCGCCGAGCTCGGAAGCCTCGACTTCCATGGGATCTCGATGCGGCCATCGAGCCCGACCGGGATCGGCCGGATCGGTGAGCGCTTCGTGTTCCTGCTGCCCGGCAATCCCGTCAGCTGTCTGTCCGCCTACGAGTTCTTCGCCGGACCCACGATCCGTCAGCTCGGTGGCCGCTCGCGGCGCTGGCCGCATCCGATCGTTTCGCTGCCGCTCGGCCGCAAGATCGCGTCGGCGATCGGTCGCACCGACTACGTGCGCGTGGCGATCGAGGACGGACTCGCCGTACCGCTCGCGACTTCGGGCGCTTCGATCCTCTCGTCGACGGTGCGCGCGGCCGGCGCGGTGATCGTTCCGCGCGGCCTCGAAGGGATGGCGGAGGGCGCGATCGTCGACGTGCTGCTGTACGACGAAATGGCGGACGCCGACCTGCCAGGAGCCCGGTCTTGAAGCAGCAGCAGTTCCTCGAAGTCTTGGATCGCGACGAAGCCGAGCGGCGCTGGCTCGCAGCGATCGACGCAGCTCCGCTCGGCGGCGAACTCGTGCCGCTCGCCCTCGCGCTCGACCGCCTGCTCGCCTCCGACGTGCGTGCACCCGTCGACGTGCCGGGCTTCGATCGTTCGAACATGGACGGTTTCGCGGTTCAGGCCGCCGACACCTTCGGCGCGTCGGAGGAGCAGCCGATCCGACTGCGGCTCGCCACCGAGTCGATCGCACCGGGCATGGCGCCGGACCACGAGGTGACCGCGGGCAGCGCGATCCAGATCGCCACCGGCGGCATGCTGCCGCGAGGTGCGGACGCCGTCGTGCCGGTCGAGCACACGGATCTCGACCCCGTCGATCCGCGAATGTTGATCGTGCGTCACGCGCGCACGCCGGGCGCCGCGGTCTCGTATGCGGGCACCGACATGGGTCGCGGCGAGACGGTGCTGTTCGCGGGGACTCGCCTGACTTCGCGTGACACCGGCGTGCTGGCCGCGATCGGGCTCGCCGAAGTACCGGTGATGCGTCGCCCGCGCGTCGCGATCCTGTCGACCGGCGACGAGATCGTGCAACCGGGCGAGCGGATGCGTGCGGGCCTCGTGTACGACAGCAACGGACGCATCCTCGCCGACGCGGTGCGCGAACTCGGCGGCGAGGCCGACTTTCGAGGTGTGTTCCGCGACGACCTCGATGCGCTGCGCGTGGCGCTCCGTTCGGCGCTCTGCGAGGCCGACGTCGTGCTGCTCTCGGGTGGCACGTCGAAGGGCGAGGGCGATCTGAACAGCGTCGTGGTCGCGGAACTCGATCCCGGGATCGTCGTGCACGGCGTGGCCCTCAAGCCCGGCAAGCCCATCTGTCTGGCGGCGAGCGGCCGCAAGCCGGTCGTGATCCTGCCGGGCTTCCCGACTTCGGCGATCTTCACGTTCCACGAATTCGTCGCCCCCGTGATCCGCAGCCTCGGCGGTCATCGACGCGACGAGCGGCATACGCTGGCGGCGCGTCTGGCGCAGAAAGTGGTCTCGGAGCGCGGCCGGCTCGAGTACCTGCTCGTGGGTCTCGTGGCGCCGGGGGACTCCGATCCGGACGCGCTGCCGTCCGCGTATCCGATGGGCAAGGGCAGCGGAAGCGTGACCTCGTTCAGTCGGGCCGACGGCTTCGTGCGGGTCGGTCGCAATCGCGAGATCGTCGACGTCGACAGCGAGGTCGAAGTGACGCTGATCGGAAAGTCGATGACGGTGGCCGATCTCGTCGTGATCGGGAGCCACTGTGCGGGGCTCGATGTGATCGCGAGTGCGCTGTCGCGTGAAGGCCTGTCGGTGAAACTGCTGGCTGTCGGCAGCCAGGGGGGACTCGCAGCGGCGGAGCGCGGAGAGTGCGACGCGGCGCCGATCCACCTGCTCGATCCCGCGACCGGCGTGTACAACGTTCCGTTCCTGACGCCGGGGCTGCGTCTGTTGCCCGGATACACGCGAATGCAGGGGGTGGCGACGCGTGCCGACGAGACGCGCGAAATCGAAGAGCTGCTCGCCGATCCGCGGCTTCGCATGGTCAATCGCAATCGCGGAGCGGGCACGCGAATCCTGATCGATCGCCTGCTCGGGGATCGTCGCCCGGCGGGTTTCGGCTACGAGCCGCGCAGCCACTATGCGGTGGCGGCTGCGATCGACCAGCGCCGTGCCGACTGGGGGGTGACGATCGAGACGGTCGCCGCCGACGCCGGGCTGCGCTTCCGTCCGCTGCAGGCGGAGCGCTACGACTTCGCGATCCCCGAGGCTCGCTGGGACCGCCCGGCGGTGGCGCGCCTGCGTGCGCTGCTCGAACCCGGTACGCCAGTGCAGCTCGAACTCGCGCGCCGCGGCTTCCCCGCCGCCTGAGAAAAGCTTCGGAGCGCCGACGCGGGCGTGTCCCGATTCCGGGACTGCGCCGGGAGTCTCCTCAACCCGGGCGAGGCCCCGGGTCGATAGGTGTTCGTCTACTCGAGCACGAAGGACATGGGGCGGAATGGCGCGGACCGTGGCGGATGTGATGGAGCGGAACGTGCACACGATCCACTGCCAGAGTTCCATCCTCGAAGCCGAGGCGATTCTCGCGCGGCGTCGCATCAGCGCCGCGCCCATGGTGTCGACCGATGGATACGTGCTCGGCGTGGTGACGATCACCGATGTCACGCGGTTTCGTCACGAGCACGCCAAGGAGGATCCAGCGGATCGTCTCGTATTCGAGATCGGTACGCCGATCACGCTGACGATCGACGCCGGCGCGAGCCTGCGCGATGCGGCCCGGGCGATGACGGACAATCAGGTGCATCGGCTGGTCGTCGTCAGCGGCGGTGTGCCGGTCGGGGTGATCGCGGCGCTCGATCTCGTCGCGCAGTTGGCGAACAGCGGCCACTGACCTCGCGTTGCCGCGGTCGGGCGCTCCACGGGGGCGAGCGCATCGACCTGTCCGGCCATGACATCGTGTGCGTCTACGCCCTCGGGCCCTCGGCTCTCCCGGGTACGCGTGTATCGTCTGTTGGATCGCGCCGGCGCCGATCCCGCAGAACCGGACGAATCCTGGACCTCGATCGGATCGGAGGAGTCCCTGTCGGATCACGCGAGTGCAACGCAGTCGATCGAAGTCCGCATCGATCGACTGTCGTCGGATGGCGATGGCGTCGGCCGGGCGTCGGACGGCCTGACGGTCTTCGTTCCATTCTCCGCGCCGGGCGATCGTCTGCGGGTGCGGATCGTCGAGCGTCGTCGGCGCTTCCTGCGCGGCGAGATCGACGAGATCCTGTCGCGCGGACCGCTGCGCGTCGAACCGCGCTGCGGTGCGTTCGGACGCTGCGGTGGCTGTGCGTGGCAACACATCGACTATGCGGCGCAGCTCGAAGCCAAGCGCACGATTCTCGGCGATGCGTTGCGACGGATCGGCGGTCACCGATTGGAGTCGCCTCCCGACGTGATGGCGTCGCCCGCCCCGTATGGGTACAGGTCGCGCGCCCGGGTGCTCTCGCGCGCTGCCGACGTCGGATATCGCGCGCCCCGCTCTCACGCGCTGTGCGCCGTCACGCAATGTCCGGTGCTCGCTCCCAGCCTCGAATCGTCGCTCGCCCGTGTGTCCGCAGCGAGCCCGCACGATGGCAAGCTGCGCGAATGGGAGATCGCGATCGGGACGGACGCGCGCGCGCGCATCCACGAGATCGGTGCCGAGCCAGCGGCCGATCCCGCTGACGAACTCGCCCTCGACGTCGCAGGCGATCGGATCTCGCTCTCGCCCGGTGCCTTCGCGCAGGTCAACGCGCTGCTGCGCGATGCCCTCCATGCACGCGTCGTCGAGCGTGCGGGCGAGGGCGGGCGACTGCTCGAGCTGTACGCCGGCGCGGGCTTCTTCACGCTCGCGCTGTCGCGGCGCTTCGCGTCCGTCGAGGCCGTCGAGTCCAGTCCGGTTTCGGGGCCGGATCTCGTCCGCAACCTGGCGCGCGCAGGCAGGTCGAACGTCACGGTGCTGCACTCGCGCGTCGAGGCCGTCGTGCCGCGGCAGGTCCGTTCCGATCCGGACGTCGTGGTGCTCGATCCACCACGCAGCGGTCTTCCGGAAATCGTGACGACGGATCTCGCGCGGCTCGCCGCCCGGCGGATCGTGTACGTGTCATGCGACCCGGCGACACTCGCCCGCGACACCGCACGACTCGTCGCGTCGGGCTATGCGCTGACCCACGTCGAGGGCTTCGACCTGTTTCCGCAGACTCCCCACGTCGAGGCGCTCGCGGTGCTCGAGCGCAGGGTGCCGGGCTCCTGACCGCGAGCGGTGAGGCTGGCGCGAAGACACACCGACGTGTCGTCGCACGGCCGGCCGGGACCTGCGAACTCCCCCGACCGCTTCCCGTCAGGGCTCGATCAGCCCGTGTCGCAGCGCATAGCGGACGAGTTCGGTCGCCTTGCGGACGCCGAGCTTGCGCATCAGGCTGGTGCGATGGGCCTCGACGGTCTTGGTGCTGATGTCGAGGCGAACCGCGATCTCCTTGGCGGAGAGTCCGTCCGCGATCAGGTGGAGTACTTCGCGCTCGCGTCCGGAGAGGATCGAGAACGGCTCGGTGGCACTCGCCTTCGGGCTGCGCAGCTGATCGACGATCTCGCGGGCGACCACCGGACTGAAGTAGCTGCCGCCGTTCATCACCTCCCGGACCGCAGTGACGATCTCGGCCGCCCGGCCGTTCTTCAGCACATAGCCATCGGCACCGAGCGCGATGGCGCTCTGGATGAAAGGCGGATCACCGTGGACGGACAGCAGGATCACCTTGACGTCGGGATGGCTCGCCCGCAACCGTTCGAGAGTCTCGAGCCCACCGAGCCGGGGCATCGTGATGTCGAGCACCACGACCTGCGGCTTGAGCTGATCCACCTCGTCGAGGACTTCGCGGCCGTCCCGCGCTTCACCGACCACGTTGAGGTCGTGCTCGGATTCGAGCAGCCGACGCAGGCCTTCGCGCACGATTCCGTGGTCATCTGCAACGAGTACTGAGATCACCCGCGGAGGGTACACGAACGAGCTACGACCCAACAGACGACACCGTGTGGGGTTGCCTGTCATCCGGCGTGACAGCCATTCCTGCGGTCGGTAGGATCCTCGTCCGAACACTGCAGTAGCGATCCGACTCGAACCGATCAGCGACCCTCCCTGCGGATTCGATCGCGGACCGATCGATCTCACGAAATTCCGCTGGGATTCGTGGAGCGCTCGAGCCCTGCTGTGACTGCCTCGTACGTCCGGTCCCCGAGCACTGGAGCCGAAATGTCGCCCTTCGATCCGGCCGGCCGACGCGAAGCGCGCATGCGAGCCGGGACGCGCCGCGCGAGGAAGTCGCGAGGCCGTGGTGCTGAAGCAGCCGACGAACGCGCGCAGCGGTTCTCGCTGTACGTCGAGGGCCCGCGAGACGGCGACATCCTGCGGGTCTGGGCGCGCCGCGTGTGTCCTCCGATCGTGCGGCCCCTCGAGCGCTGCACGGTGATTCTCGGTGGGAGGCGACCTGCGCGCGCAGTCGAGCATTTTCGCGCTTCTGGCGGGCAAGCGTCCGGGCGATGCGGCCTGGTGGTGCTCGATCGCGACCACCACGCCGCCGAACGCGCCGCCGAAGAGGCATCGCTGCTCGCCGAGCCGGGCCTCGAGCTGTTCACATGGGGCCGACGCCACATCGAGAGCTACCTGCTCGTCCGGGATGCGATCCAGCGCGTGGTGGGCGATCACCCGGAGCGTGAACGGCTCGAGCGACTGATCGAGCATCACGTCCCGGCGGCAGACGACGAGGCGGCCTGCAGCAGCCTCGATGCGAAGCGACTGCTCGGCACCAAGGGGGCGCTCGCCCGCGAACTCGGACAGGTCGTTTCGCCGGCCGCCGTGGCGCGCTCGATGCTCTCCGAGGAACTCCACGCCGACGTGATCACACTGCTCGACCGGATCCGCGCAGCGCTCGGCCTCGCCGGCCAGACCCCGCTGATCGTGAAGCGCTCGCCGCGAGGCGATGCGTGACCGGCTCGCTGTCCGATCCGGACGGATCGTTGCCAGATCGTCCCGCGAGGGGTGCGTGAAGGTCCTCGCACTCGACTTCGATGGAGTCCTGTCCGACAGCGCGGCCGAGTCCTTCCTGGTGGCGCTCCGGACCCATGCGACGCTGCGACCGGGCGATCGTCTCGCCGAACTCGCCGCCGAGCTGCGCGGAGCCGACGCCGCGTGGATCCGCGCCCACGCGCTCTACCGGGACTTCGTCACGCTGATGCCCCTCGGCAATCGCGCGGAGGACTTCGCGGTGGTGCTGCACATCCTCGAGGCCGGGGGCTGGGCGAAAGATCAGGCCGAGTACGACACTTGGCGGGCCCGCGAAGCTCCCGAATTCCTGGAATCTTTCCATCAGCACTTCTACCGGGAGCGCGGCGATTGGCGACGCCTCGATCCCGACGGCTGGCTGCGGCTCGTGTCCCCCTACGAACCGGTCGTCGAGCTGATCCGCCGGCGCGCCTCGGACGCCACGCTGTGCATCGCGACCGCCAAGGACCGTCCCTCGGTCGAATTCCTGCTCGCCGCCTATGGGATCGACGATCTGTTTCCGTCCGAGCGCGTGGTCGACAAGCAGCACGGCCGCACCAAACGCGCCCATCTGACGTCCCTTCGCGAGCGTCTGAGTGTCGCTTTCGAGGAGATCACGTTCGTGGACGACAAGGCGAATCATCTGCTCGACGTGGCCACGCTCGGAGTGCGCTGTGCGTTGGCGGCGTGGGGGTACAACGGGGAGCGCGAGAGGCGGCAGGCGGGCGAAGCGGGCCACCTGGTCTGCAGCCTCGTGGACGCCGAGCAGAAGCTCTTCGGAATCATGCGCTGATCCGGCGGCCCGGCTCGCGCGCCCCGGCTCTCAAGCTCGAGCGGCATCCCCCCGAAGGTGGATGAGTGTGAAGGTGTGATGGAACTTGTTGGATCTGACGGAGTACCGGTAAGCTCCCGGCGCCTCCCAGCAAACCACCGCAGAGCCGGACACCCGGCCTCTCCGAGAGCGCGCGACATGTGTGCTGCCCACGCCACGATGGGTAGCCAGAGGAGGACCCATCCGTGTCGGCGCTGCGAATCCACACCGAGCGAACTCCCAACCCGACGAGCGTCAAATGGGTGCTCGATCGGGAGCTGATCGCTGAGGGTGGGTCGGTCGCCTTCGACGCGCGGACCGCGGCCGAGATTTCACCGCTCGCCGCGCCGCTGCTCGCCATCGAGGGGGTCGACCGCATCCTGATCGGCAGCGATTTCGTGACCGTCACCAAGTCCCTCGAACGGGGCTGGCGCGAGATCGGACAGGAAGTCGACCGCGCGATCCGCAGTTGGGCCGAATCCGGCGCCCCGGTGCTCGGCGATCGCTACGAGACGCCGACCCTGCGCGACGACGACGAGGTCGTGGCCCGGATCCGCCGCATCCTCGACGAAGAGATCGCCCCCTTTGTAAAGCAGGACGGCGGTGAGATCACACTCGCCGGCTTCGAGGCGGGCGTCGTCCAGGTCGTGCTCCGCGGGGCCTGCCAGAGCTGCCCGAGTTCGACGATCACACTCAAGATGGGGATCGAGGCGCGTCTGCGCGAGGAAGTCCCCGAGGTTCTCTCGGTGGTGGCGGTCGAGCGATGAAGCCGCGATCGCGCACAACACAGATGCCTCGAACCGGAGCACACGGACTTTGACCCTCTACCAGGGCGGATCGATCCGGGATCAACGTCCCGAGCACAGACTCCGTGCGAGTCCGTTCACACCGCGCATCCGTCAGGCTCTGGCGGTGGCGGCGGGACTGATCGCGTTCGGGGTCGGCTACGGGCTCCACGACGAGGCCAATGCCTGGCGGATGTCGATCCTTCCGGGCAGCGAAGACGGCGAACACGTGTCGGCCGCCCCTCCGGAAGAGCCGGTGACCGAAGCGCCCCGCGAACTGCTCGAGTCCCTGCCCGTCGGGCTCGACGACTACGCGGAGATCGCGGGGATCAAAGTCGAGAAGGGATCGATCGCGGATGCCGCGCGCGACCCGATCGTGCAGCGACAGGACGGCTATCTGATCGAGTACTCGTTCGACCGCGTCCTCACCGGCCGATTGCTGCGGCTGCTCGAACGCGGACGGGTCGAGCAGGGGCATGCCATCGCGCTCGATCCCCGGACCGGGCGCGTGCTCGCCTATGTGTCGACCGACATGCGGAATTTCCCTCCGCAGGGCAGTTATCCGGCGGCTTCGCTGGTCAAGATCGTGACCGCCGCGGCTGCTCTGCAACATGCCCCGTCCGAGGCGCGGCGTCCGTGCCGATTCAACGGCAATCCATATACGCTGACTCGCTCGAGCGTCCATCGAGCGACCCGCGGCACCGAAGAGACCCTCGAGAAGTCGCTCGCGAGATCGAACAACAAGTGCTTCGCGCAGCTCGCCGTCGATTCGATCGGCGCGCAGAGTCTGGTGCAGACCCTCGAGCAGTTCGGCTGGCGCGACGCCCCTGCACCGGGCCACTCGGTCGGCTCGGTCGATCCGGGCGAGGGCGACTTCGACCTCGGTCGACTCGGCTGCGGGCTGGCGGGTTGTCAGATCACGCCGCTGCATGCGGCGCAGCTCGCCGCGACCCTCGCGAGCGGCATGCAGGTCACGCCGTGGTGGATCGAGAGCATTCGCGATGAAGCGACCGGCGCGGAACTCCAGCTGCCCCCGCACCCGGCCCCGCGCCGTGTGATCTCGCAGGACATCGCCGAGGAGTTGCGCTCGATGCTGGTGCGCACCACGACGAACGGAACCGCGAGGCGTGCCTTCCGCGATCGCCGCGGGCGTCCGAAGCTCGGGTCGGTGCGCGTGGCCGGAAAGACGGGAAACCTCAACGGCGATCATCCGAAGGGACGCTACGAGTGGTTCGTCGGGGTCGCGCCCGCCGAGCGGCCGAGCATCGCCGTCGCGGTCGTGCAGGTGCACGGAAAGCTCTGGTGGTCGAAGTCGTCGGAGGTCGCCGCGGATCTGCTGGCCGAGATCTTCTGCGACCGCGGACGCTGCGACGCCTCGATGGCGGACCGCTTCACCGTCGAACTGAGCGACAGCGGGACGCCGGTCCTGCTGTCCGACAGCAGCGACACGGCCGTGAGGCCGAGAGCGCCGGGCCCCGGAGGCTGAACGCTCGCGACGCGGGGTGGGTCGACTGAACGGTGGCGGGATCGCCGCGCTCGGTCGGACGGCGACGGATCCCGGTGAGTCGCGGGTTCAGTGGTACGTGCCGAACCGGCCGCGGATCAGCTGATGATCCCGCGCCCCGGCGGCATGTGGCCCGGCACGACGATGCGCGACGATTCCTGGCGCTGCATCTCGCGCGCCTGTTCGATCAGGGCGTCCACCGCGCGGTTGATCGCTTCGGGGAACAGATCGAAGGCCTCGCTCAGGGTCTTGGCATCGATCGGGGCCTGTACGGGCAACGGGCCCCGCTGCGACAGCAACGTGGTCTCGCCGATGAAGCGCGCGGGTCGATCGGGATCGTCCGTGCCATCCGCACGCACCGGCGTGAGCCGGCGGATCGAAGCCACCTTGAGGTCGGTGAAGGTCTCTTCTCGAAACAGGTTGGCTTTGTCGACCGCGATGTCGCCGACGACGCTCTGCTCGCTCACGGATGTCCCTCCCAGGTGGAGTTGGCGGAAGCTCGGCGGGGAAGCGCCGAATCCTCATGTTCGCAGATGAAAGCCTGGATTCAATCGTGCCTTCGCTCTGCGAACCGTCGGCTCAGCTGGCTGCGGCGGCCACTGCAGCCTTGGCGCGCTTCGCGCGGCGCCGGGCCTTCTGCTTGAAGCGCAACTTCCGGATCTTCTGCTTGCTCTTGCTGCGTGCCATCGTGCTTCTCCGATGAAGTGGGTCGGTGCGGGATCGCCGGAACGCTTGCGAGCGGCTGGAATCCACACCGGAACTCGGCGCTCACTGTCCGACTGCGCCGGGGATCGCGTGGCCTCGTCGGCTCGTCCCGAGGACGAAGTTCCGTCGCGCTGGTCACGCGGTCAGGGAGGCCGAGCCTAACGGAGCCTTCAGCTGGGGTCGAGAGCCTTCAGCCTCAGTCCAGGATCTCGGACAGCACCGCCCCCATGGCATGGCTCTCGTCCTCTTCGAGGGATTCGACCTCGGGCAGGCACGCCACGAGCTTCTCGAGGGTCTCGGCCACCTGCGGTGACATCTCGGCGAATCCGAGGGCGAGGCCCTCTTCGCCATCATCGCGGATCACCTCGGCCGCGACCTCGAAGGGTTCGAGGGGGCTCGGGCCGTACAGGGCCAGCCGGAAGCAGTCGCCGAGTTCGATGCCCGGCAGGCGCTCGATCCGCATCCCGCCGGCCGACAAGTCGCGACCCATCAGGACCCGTCGCGACTTTCCCGCCGTCGCGAGGATCGTCCCCGTGAAGGCCCCTCGCACATGCTGGCGGCGCTCGCTGCCGAGGCCCGGGACGGAAGCGCGGTCACCCGCCACGTTCACCCCCACCTGCTCCCCGACGCGAATCGCGGGATCTGTTTCGTCGTCCAGCGTCAGGCCGGGGATCGCGCGGCTCGGGCACGCGGGCAGTTCGATGCCCGCATCCATCGGATCCGAGACCGAGGGCGGCCCCATCGACCAGCGATTGATCAGGCCGCCGAGCCGCACCTGCATGCCCTCGTCCATCTCGTCGAAGATGATCGAGGCCGCGTGCATGCCCACGCCGGTCCGCGCCGCGTCACCGCCGACCCGGGCCACGTGGCCGGTGAGCGAGAGCGGACCGTCGCCGGTCGCCTGTCCGGTCAACTCGATCGAGACCTGCGCTCCGAGCTGGAAGGGCTGCTCGCCCACCAGACGGCAGCCGCGATTCGAAATGTCCATCAGGGTCGCGGTTCGCGCATCGTCCGCGAAGCCGAGCGAGACCGGGGCCCCCATTGCGACGCGCGGATCTTCGCGGCGCTCGTCGCCGTGGTACAGCGCGCGCTGGATCAACAGCCGCCAGATGTGCGCCTCGCAGGGCAATCGGACCAGCAGGTGGAAGCCCATCCGCCGGAGCATCCGCCGCATGGCGGTCGAATCTTCGGGTGCGGCGATGATGCGAACCGGTCGCCCGGGCGGTCCACCCGGCGGCGAGCCACGTCGAACGGCCTGGGCATGCCGGGGCGTCGTGATCAGGAGCAGATTCGGGGGTGCGATTCGCTCGGGAGTCTCGCCTCCGCGCATCCGCGAGAAGTCGAGCCCGAGTTCCGCGAGCAACAGGGCCACGTTGTTCAGCTCGCCGTCGTCGAGCAGGAGAATGTCAATGGACTCCATGGCTGGGTTCCCCCCTTGGGTGCGATTCAATCGGCTCGCTTTTTCGATTCGACCGATCCAGCGCTCGTCTGTAGAGGGAAGGCGAGCGGGCAGCCAGGTGGGAAGCCAAAGAGAAGCCAGAGCAATGCCCGCCTGCTCGCGGCCGAGATCAACCGGGGCGAAGAGTCGCCCCTTCGAGGCGTCGTCGAAGCACGATCCACGACCCGAGGCCGCCAGCCGCGAGCACGGCCGACACCCCCGTCCCGACGATCGGATGCGAGCCCAGCGATTCGGCCAGACTTGGATCGAGCACCGCCAGCGCGTTGTTGAAGAAGTGCGCCGCGACGCAGATCCGGATGCTCCCGGTCGCGATCGAAACCGCGCCGAGATACAGGCCGAGGATCGCCGCCGCACTCCCCTGCACGAGATCGAAATGCGCCAATCCGAAGCACACTGCGCTGAGCACGACGGCCCGCGCCGGCCGCAACCGCGAGAGCAGTGCGCCGAGCAAGTAGCCGCGGAAGAGCAGTTCCTCGGCGATCGCCGGTGCGAGCGCGACAGCGCCGAGGGCGAGCCACACGTCGCTCCCATGCAGGTCCGCCAGCGCATCCTCGATCACGCCGAGCCGGCTCGCCGCACGCAGGTCGAAGTGCTCGATCGCGAGATCCATCAGACTGCTCAATGCGAGCAGGCCGACGATCAACGTCGCACTCTCGATCAGCCCGATGGGAGGCTGCGCGCGGCGCGTGCGCAGCGAGTCCGGGATCCGCTGGCCGGAGAGAGCCGCCGCGCCGAACGCGATCACGCTCAGCGCCAGTGCGGTTGTCGCGCCCACGCGAACCAGCGCGTCGAGACCGATCTGGCCGGCCGGAACCACGCTCCGACCCAGCAACAGAAGGCCGATTGCGACGATCCCCCAGGCCCACGGGCGGCCCGCGGTGACGACATTGCCCACCGCGTCAGAGTACATGTGGCACGTCCGCGCGACACCCGCCGATCGCTGCCATCGGCTGCTAGGATCCGAGCCGTGGAGCGCATGGGACTCGCCGCATCATTGCTGATCAGCATGCCGCAGCTGCTGGATCCGAACTTCCACCGCACCGTCCTGCTGATGATGCAGCACGACGAGACCGCGAGTTTCGGGCTCGTCCTGAACCGCGCCTCCGAGCTGAGCATCGGCGAACTCTTCGAGAGTCTCGAGTGTCGCTGGACGGGCGATCGCAATGCGCTGGTGCACTGGGGTGGGCCGGTCGAGCTGAACTCGGGATGGATGCTGCTCGGGGATACGCTGCGACTCGTGCCGGATGGCGAACGCCTCACCACCGTCGTGCCGGGCGTGAACTTCGCGGGCTCGCTCGAGATCTTCCGCCAGGTGGCCGCGGATCCGCCGCGCAATGCGCGGTTCTTTTTCGGCTACGCGGGATGGGGACCCGGACAGCTCGAATCCGAGATCGCCCAGGGCGCATGGCTCTCTGCGCCGGCATCACCCGAACTGATCTTCGAAGCGTCGGTCGACGACATGTGGGGCGATGTCGTCCGCGGACTCGGCATCGACCCCAGCACCCTCGTCTCGATGAGCGGCATCCACTGATCCGGACACTGATCCAAGCACGACGCCAACCGAACCCTGTCAACCGTCGCCGGCACGCGCCGCGCGCCTGCGAGTGAAGCGATCCCCGATGGCCGACGTGAGCGAGTACGAAGTCCGCTGCCCGCGCTGCAACGTGACGTTTCCGATCGGCACGAAGGTCTGCCTGCACTGCGGCGGAGCGACCGGACCGAGCGGCGTGTCACGCGGGCGGATCCGTTTCGGTGAGGCGCCGCACGTGAGCGCCGCCCCCGCGGTGCCCGACACAGCGAGATTCGAGCTCGTCCAGCCGGCGCGCGCGGTGCCGATCGACGGTCTGCCCGAAGAAGAGGAAGTCCCGCGGCGGGGTGGCTGGATTCGCGGCGCCGGAACCCTGGTGTGGATCCTGCTCGCGATCGGGATTTCGGTCGCACGCAGCTGTTCCGAAGGCGGCTGAGCGCCGTCGCGCCGAACGGGAGATCGAACGTGAAGGTCAGAGCAGCCATCGCGCTGGAGGCCGGCAAGCCGCTGGTCGTCGACGAAATCGAACTCGAGGGTCCGCGCACGGGCGAATGCCTCGTGCGCATCCAGGCGACCGGCGTCTGCCACACCGATGCGTTCACGCTCTCGGGCGACGATCCCGAAGGCTTGTTCCCGGCGATTCTCGGGCACGAGGGCGCTGGAGTCGTCGAGGAGGTCGGGCCCGGTGTCACGTCGGTTTCTGTGGGCGATCACGTGATCCCGCTCTACACGCCCGAATGTCGCCAGTGCAAGTTCTGCCTCAGCGGCAAGACGAACCTGTGCGGTGCGATCCGCGCCACGCAGGGACGCGGCCTGATGCCCGACGGCACGAGCCGGATCCGCCACGCCGGTTGCGTCGTGCATCACTACATGGGGACATCGACGTTCGCCGAGTACGCGATCGTGCCGGAGATCGCGCTGGCGAAGGTCCGCCGGGACGCGCCGTTCGACAAGATCTGCCTGCTCGGTTGCGGGGTCACGACGGGGATCGGCGCCGTGCTCAACACCGCGAAGGTCGAGCCGGGTGCCAGCGTCGCGGTGTTCGGGCTCGGCGGCGTCGGGCTGTCGGTCATCCAGGGCGCGGTGATGGCCGGAGCCGAGCGCATCATCGCCGTCGACACGAACGAGAAGAAGTTCGTTCTCGCCGAGCAACTCGGCGCCACCGACTGCGTGAATCCGAAGCGCGTCGACGACATCGAGGCGGCGATCGTCGAGATGACGGACGGCGGGGTCGACTACTCGTTCGAGTGCATCGGCAACGTCGAGACGATGGGGAACGCGCTGCGTTGCACCCACAAAGGCTGGGGGGTTTCGGTGATCGTCGGTGTGGCGGGCGCGGGCAAGGAGATCCACGCGCGCCCCTTCCTGCTCGTCACCGGGCGTTCGTGGCGCGGCTCGGCGTTCGGCGGCGTGAAGGGTCGGACCGAACTGCCGCGCTTCGTCGATCGCTACATGGCGGGTCGCATCAAGCTCGATGAAATGGTGAGTCGCACGCTGCCGCTCGACGACATCAATCGCGCCTTCGAGTGGATGCACGACGGCGAGGTGATCCGGAGCGTGGTGCTGTACTGATCGCCCAGGCGGACGGCGACGGCACACACTGCACATTCCCGGCACATTCCAGAGCATCGCCGATCACACCCCGCACCCGGGCGGACGCGCATCCGACGCCGGTTGTGCTGGCGCGCGTCGCGCCGGTCGAGGCAGATTGCTCGCCATGGCAGTCGCTGATTCATGGGAAGGGCGCACAGGCGCAACCCTGTCTCGCGACGACGAGCCCGTCGCGCCTCGCGCCGGGCTTCGGTCCCCGCCGATCGAGCGCTTCGTCTGGGGGACGAGCGTCGCGATGCGCGAACTGCGCGAGCGAATCGCGGCGGTCGCGCCGACGCGTTCGGCCGTCCTGCTGATCGGCGAGACGGGCACGGGCAAGGGCGTGATCGCGCGCGCCCTCCACGCGCGCTCGAACTCGCGCGACGACCCGTTCGTCCACTTCGACTGTGCGGGCGTGCCGCCGAGCCTGCTCGAGAGCGCGCTGTTCGGTCACGAGCGCGGCGCGTTCACGGGCGCTCATGCGCGACGGATCGGTCGCGTGGAAGCGGCGGGGGCCGGCACCCTGTTCCTCGACGAAGTCGCCGAGCTCGAACTCGTCGCGCAGGCGCGGCTGCTCCGGCTGCTGCAGGATCACTGCTTCGAGCGGGTCGGGGGCGAGCGGACGCAGCGGCTGGAGGCGCGCGTCGTCGCCGCGACCAATCGAGATCTGGTGGCGGCCGTGGCCGCGGGCGAGTTCCGCGCCGATCTGTTCCATCGGCTCGCCGTGGTCGCGCTGCGTGTGCCCTCGGTTCGCGAGCGCCCGGCCGACATCCCCGGCTTGCTGGCCTGTGCCGCCGAGCGCGCACGCCAGCGCACCGGCGCGCCGACGGTCCGGATCGCGCCGGCCGCGCTGCGTCTGCTGATCGCCCACGCGTGGCCCGGCAACGTGCGCGAGATCATGAACGTGATGGAGCGCGCGGCGGCGTGTTGGCCCGGCCGCCTGATCGACGTCGATCTGGTATCGCGACTCCTCGAACCGACGCGGACCGCGGGGCCCGCACCCGCTCGCGAGGACGCTCGGCAATTCGAGCGAAGCGCGAGTCGGCCCGTCGAGCCGGACGCACTGCAGAGTGTCGTCGCGCACTGCGCGGGCAACGTCTCGCGCGCCGCTCGCACGCTCGGAATGCCGCGCAGTACGTTGCGGTATCGGCTCGGTGTCGCGGCGGGCGCGGCGGTGCCGGGCCGCGACTTCGCCCAGCCGTGCCTGCCGGGCTTCGAGGCATGGCCTGCCCCTCTGCTTGCGTCCGATCCGCCCGATCCGCTCGTCAGATCGCGCTGATGACCAACTCCAGCGCGATCAAGCTCAGGATCGTCTTGTAGACGATCTTGAAGCGGCGCTCGTCGACACGGTCGAGCATGCGGCTGCCCGCCCAGGTGCCGACGATCGCGGCGGGGATCATCCACGCGAGCAGTGGCGCATACGGGAGCAGCACGAAGCCACCGATCACGAACACGGCGATCTTGGCGAGGTGGCCCGCCATCTGACATGCCGCCTGGGTGCCGACGATCCCCTGGCGGGTGAGTCCGAGATTCAAGAAGAACGGGGCGATCAAGGGCCCGGTCGCACCGATCACGACGTTCAGCACACCGGTGACGCCGCCGAGCACCAGAAAGCGCCGCCGCGGGTCGCTCTGCTCGGGGTGCTGCCCGAACATCAGCCAACCCGGCCTCCATGTCGCGACGAGCACGAAGACGCCGATCAGCGCCTTCAGGAGATCCGCCGGGATTCCCTTCGCGACCGCCAGTCCGACGAAGCCCAGCGGGAAGGCGAGCACCGCATAGCGGGCGAGCAGGTCCCAGCGCACATGCTGGCGCTGCGCGACGGTGCGCGAGCCGTTCGCGACGAACTGCACGATCCCGTGCAGCGGGATCGCGTGGAGCGGTGCGATGAAGAGCATCATGACGCTGAGCAGCGTGATGCCGCCCGCCATCCCGACGATCGCCGACAGCGTCGAGGTCAGCAGGGTGACGACGACCAGCACGATCAGGTCGGTCTGGCTGAGGAGCGGCTCCAGATCGGGACCTCCCGGCGAAGCCGTCGCCCGGGTTCGAGCGCCATCGCTCGCGCTGGGTCCACCGGCTTGGTGAGGCGATCAATGTATAATGCGAATCAACCACGATCAATCTATAAGACTGGATCAATGTATGAATCAATCAGAGCCCGACGAACCCACCCCGCCCTCTTCTTCTTCCTCTTCTGGATCCGGCAGCACGCGGGTGGACGAGTTCGTCGCGGCGCGTCGGGCGGCCGAACTCCTGGGCGTGAAGCTGGCCACCCTCTACGCCTATACGAGCCGCGGCCTGGTCCAGAGCGTGTCGGGCGAGACCGGCCGCAAGCGCCTGTACCGGCGCAGCGATCTCGAGCGGCTGCGGGCCCGGCGCGATGCCCGCGCGGGCCACGGGCCGGTCGCCGCCGCCGCCCTCCGCTTCGGCGAGCCGGTCCTCGATTCGAGCATCACCTCGATCAGCGCCGAGCGCGGGCCCTCGTACCGCGGGCGAGAGGCTTTGGCACTCGCCGAGGACCGCGTGAGCTTCGAGTCGGTCGCCGAGATCCTCTGGCACGCAGGGCCAGCCGGCGGGGTGGCAGATCGACCCTCTACGGCCTGGCGGATCGACGATCTCGGCGTGCCTCTCGCCAGCGCCTGCGAACTCTCGCCGCCCGAGACCTCACCCCTCGCCACGCTGGCCACGCTCGTTCCCTGGCTGGCGTCGCGGGATCCAGGACGCTTCACGGATCAGCGGGAGAGTGTCATCTCCCGTTCGCGTCATCTGATCCGCCGCATGGCGGCCGGGCTCGGTCTCTCGCGCGAACCCGCCCAGCGTGCGTCGTCGGTGATGGCTGCGCTGCGCGCGCCGTCGGTGGCCAGCGCGATCGCCGAGGCGCTCGGTGCCCAGCCCACCACAGAACACGCAACGCGCGGCGTCGAGGCGCTCGACCGTGCACTGGTGCTCGGTGCGGACCACGAGCTGAACGCGTCGACCTTCGCGGCGCGCGTGGCGGCCTCGACCGGCGCAGATGTCTACGCCGGCGTGTCGGCCGCGCTCGCCTGTCTGTCCGGCCCGCGTCACGGGGGGGCGTCGGATCGCGTCGAGGCGCTGCTGCTGGAGATCGGCGAACCCGAGAACGCCGAGCGCGTCGTGCACGCCCGCCAGCGTCGGGGCGAGACGATCGATGGCTTCCGTCACCCGCTGTATCGCGACGGCGATCCGCGCGGTGCTGCGCTGATCGAGCTGGCCCGCGAGCTCGCCCCCGAATCGATCCGCGTCCGCACCCTGCTCGCACTCGTCGACGCGATGGAGCGCGCGAGCGCGGGCCGGCCGAACATC
>JANOFF010000077.1:0-29501 GCA_031413515.1 bacterium | reverse complement strand
AGGCAACAATCCCGTGACTTTTGCGGATGTGGCCGGTTGCGATGAAGCCAAAGAAGAAGTTTCCGAACTGGTCGATTTTCTGCGCGACCCGTCCAAATTTCAAAAACTGGGCGGACGCATCCCACGCGGCGTGTTGATGGTTGGTTCACCCGGCACGGGCAAGACGCTGCTGGCCCGTCACGTCGCTGACGGGCTCGGCATGCCGATGGAGTCCTGGCACATCAAGTCGACCAGCAAGGCGATGGAAGGCCTGTACGTCTACGACACCCTGCAGCGCCTCAACGATGCACGCTTCGGCGAGGGGGACGTCCGCGACATCCGCAGCTACATCAAGCTCGGGCCGCTCGGACGGGTGTTCTCCGCCGAGAAACGCCACGTGCTCTTGATCGACGAGATCGACAAGGCCGATCTCGAGTTTCCGAACGACATCCTGCGCGAACTCGACGAGATGCAGTTCACCGTGATGGAGACCGGCGACGAGGTCGCCGCGAAGCAGCGGCCGGTCGTGATCATCACTTCGAACAACGAGAAGGAGCTGCCGGACGCCTTCCTGCGACGCTGCGTGTTCCACTTCATCGACTTCCCGGATCGCGAGCTGATGAAGCAGATCGTCGACGTCCATCATCCGAATCTCGACACGACGCTGCTCGATCAGGTGCTGATCAAGTTCTACTGGCTGCGGGGTCAACCCGAGCTGCGGAAGAAGCCCTCGACTTCGGAACTGATCGATTGGATCGCCGCCCTGCTGCGATCCGGCGTCTCCGAGGAGAAGCTCCACAACCACATTCCGTTCCTCGGGTCGCTGCTCAAGAACGAGGCGGACACGACCGCGCTGCAGGATTTCGAAGAACGCGGCGGGCAGATGCCGACCGAGTGGAGCGAGCTCGGGCCCAGGTTCAATCAATAGACCGGCGGTCACTGCCATGTTCCTGGATTTCTTCTACGGCTTGCGCGACGAAGGCATTCCGGTCGCAATGCAGGAATGGCAGATGTTCATGACCGTGCTCGAGCGCGGCATGCACGACACCAGTCTGCTTTCGTTCTACAACCTCGCGCGCGCGACGCTGGTGAAGAGCGAGACGTATTTCGACGCTTTCGATCGCGTGTTCGCGCGGATCTTCCACGGCGTCGAGGGTGAACTCAGCATCAGCGACGAGCTGATGAACTGGCTGAACGATCCGAAGAACTTCCAGGATCTGACCGAAGAACAGCGCAAGATGATGGAGCAGCTCGATGCCGACGAGCTGATGCGCCGATTCCTCGAGACACTGGCCGAGCAGGACGAGCGCCACGACGGCGGAGGGCGCTGGATCGGCACGGGCGGGCACTCGCCGTTCGGTCACGGAGGCGAACATCCGACCGGGATCCGGGTCGGTGGCAAGCCGACGAATCGATCCGCGATGAAGGTGGCCGAGGATCGTCGCTTCCAGGACTACCGGACCGACGTCACTCTCGACATCCGCAACGTCAAGGTGGCTTTGAAGCGGCTCAGGCACCTGACGCGCGAGGGAACGAACGAGGAACTCGATCTCGACGAGACCGTCGACGAAACCTGCCGCAACGCCGGCGAGATCGAACTGGTCTACCGATCCGAGCGCCGCAACAACGTGCGCCTGCTGCTGCTGATGGACGTCGGTGGCACGATGGATCCGTTCTACGAACCCGTCAGTCGCCTGCTCACCGCACTGCACGAGGAGCGCGGCCTGCGCGATTTCCGCTCGTTCTACTTCCACAACTGCATCTACGAGCGCGTCGGCACGACCGCTGACCTGTATCTGAAGGACGCGGTACCGACGGGCGATCTGCTGCGCCGCTTCGACGAGCGCTGGAAGGTGCTGATCGTCGGAGACGCCGCGATGCACCCGTCGGAGCTCATGAATCCACGCGGCAACATCAACCCGCGATTCGAGACGGAGTCGCGCGGAATCGACTGGCTGCTGAAGATCCGTCAGCACTTCGAGCGCGTCGTGTGGCTGAATCCCGACCCGCCGAAGGACTGGGAGTACACCCGCACCACGCAGGTCATCAAGGACATCTTCCCGATGCTGCCGCTCAGCCTCGACGGCATCCAGGACGCCGTGACGACGCTCGTGGGCGCAAGACCCTCTGCGCCGGGCATCACCCGCCACTAGCGCCAGCAACCGGTCCGAAGATGGACCGGCTGAAGCGCCCGACCCGACCGCAGTGCCTATTGCGGCAGGAGCGTTCCGTCCGGCAGCAGCGCTTCATCCGGCAGCAGCGCTCCACCGGGCTCCAGCGCCGCGTCGGGTTGCGGCACCGGGACGTTGTGGATCGGCGTCAACGGCAGGTCGGTCGCCGGAATGCCGAGCGCCGACGCGAACTCGCGAAGCTTTCGCTGGATGCGTGGCGCATTGACCGGTCCGAGCCGCAGCAGTTGCTTCTGCGCGGCGGACAGGCCCTCGAGTTCGGGATCCTCGAACCCGTAGCCGAGCACGCGCGGGACCAGTCTCACCTCGCCGACGATCACCGGCGTGGCGAGCAGCTGGCCGAACGCAGCCCGCAGCGCGTCATCGAACTTCTGATCGGGGTAGCCGAGTTGCCGATAGGCTTCGTCGATCAGCGGACGAAGCTCGTTGAACGCACTCGCGGCGCCCTGGCTGTCGATTGCGACGACTATCTCGGTCAGCGTGTCGTAGCGATCGAAGGATTCGGCGCTGGCCACGTAGATCTCACCGTCGGGCGTGTCGACCACCTGGATCGTGGTGAATTGTTCGCGCGGCCAGATCGGCTTCAGCTGATCACGCGGTGAGCGTCCCTCGGCGATGGCATCGACACTGGTCACGAACCTCTGGATCAGTTCGTCGCTTGCCAGGAACTTCACGACCTCGGGGCGGCTCGTGAGTGCACCGACGAGTTGACGTACCAGCGGGTCGCTCGTCTCCAGGGTCGGTGCCGGAACGGGAGCGGGCTCTTCGACGGGCGGCGCGATCGGTACCGGGTCGGGTGCGGGCGCCGGGGCGATCGGCTCCGGGGTCACGATCGGGGCTGCCGGCGGGGGCGCGGGCGGGATCGTCTCCGGCTCTTCGGTACGGAACATCATCCACCAGACGGCCGCGGCAACTCCCACGGTCAGGACGACCGACACGACATTGCGTATCCGGCGACTTCGCCGCTGCTTCAAGATGTCTGCCAGCGTGCCGGGCTGTTCACCGTGATCCATCGAGTTCTTCCCTGTTGGAGTTGGGAGATCTTCAGGCGATCGGGATTCGAAGCCCGATCAGTCGATTCGTGAGGCGGATCATCAGTGGATTCGAGAACACGAATCGCAGCGGCCAGATCGGGGAATGGCAGTCATCGGGTCCGATCCGGCCGTCGAGGAGTTCGCTCACCGCGCCGGCCGCATGGGCGCCGAGGGTGTCGAGGAACTTCTCGCCGAGTTCTGCCGACGCCTGGGCGGGCGCGCCGGAGTAGCTCTCCTCGAGGAAGTAGACCGCGGTCTTGCGCTGGCTTCGGATCATCTCGAGCAGGCCGCGAAGTCCACCGCCGCGGCCCCCGTCGCCGCCGTGCTTCGATTCTCCCCGTTCGGACAGCCAGATCTCCGCAGTGCGGCGGGGAAGCTGCTTGTAGTCGGGATCGACCCAGTTCCCGTGCAGGGCGAGGAGTTGGGAGGTTTCGACGAGACCCCCGTGCGTGTCGCCGACGAGGTCGGGCCCGTGGACCCCGGGAATCGCTCCGAGAACGTCGTCGAGATTCGACGTGCCGCGGGTGAGGCGCGTGATCATCAACGAAAAGAGGGACACCATTCGCAGCCCGTGCCTTCGATGGACCCGGTGGCAGGCCTTCTCGATGGCCACGAAGTGACGGGGCCCGCCGTGGAAGTTCGACACCACGACATGCCGGAACCCCTGGGCGGCAAGAGTGCGACCGAGGTCCTCGAGCACCTTGATCGTGGTCGAGGCCTGGAAGTACAGCGAGCCCGGCTGCGGGACCGTATCGGTCGCGGCATAGATGAAAGGCAGCTTGAGGAAGGTCCGACCCCTGTGTCGCTCGGGCAGGAAGCTGAGCATCCGTTCGGCCAGACCCTCGCCCTCGAGGGCATCGGCTCCGAGGGGCAGGTGAGGGCCGTGCACTTCGAGGGGCGAGCAGGTCAACAGGACGACGGCCTGGCTCCGGTCGATCGCATCGAACTGCTTCTTGGTGAGGGTTTCCCAGCGCAGTGCGCTCGGCGAACGACTCGAATCCAATGGCCGATTCTCCCTGGACAGTATCTGTCGATCGACCTGCAACGGTGAGCGGCGCCCACTCTACACCGGATCGACATCCGGGCGCGGTCCGCGACCGAACTGCGGCACCCGAGATTTTGCTTTCCTTTCGCCTGGCCTATGTTGGCCATCCGCCGGCGCGACACGCTGGCACACGCGGCAGGGCCGAAGTTTTCGGTGAAGCGGGAGAAATCAGTGGAGGACGCGAACTCTCCCGGATCCGGTGTGCGCGGAGGCGCCGACGGCCGACTGGCCCCGGCGCCCCGGCACCTCGAATCCCTCAACCCGGCTCAGCGCGAGGCCGCCCGTCACGGAGGAATTGCCGGCGGCCCGCTGCTGATCATCGCCGGCGCCGGGACCGGCAAGACCAACACGCTCTCGCACCGCGTCGCGCACCTGATCCTCGAGGGTGCGGATCCGCGCCGCATCCTGCTGCTGACGTTCAGCCGCCGCGCTGCCATCGAGATGACCCGGCGGACAGAGCGCATCGTCGCGCAGGCGCAGAAGACCGATCCGACGCGCCGTCCAGGCAGCCGCAGCGTTGGCTGGTCGGGCACGTTCCACGCGGTGGCGAATCGCCTGCTGCGTCTGCACGCGGACGCGGTCGGGCTCGATCCGGGTTTCACCGTGCTCGACCGCTCGGACGCCGCCGATCTGATGGACCTGCAGCGCAACGAACTCGGTCTCGCCAAGCGCGCCGCGCGTTTCCCCCGCAAGAGCACCTGTCTCGCAATCTACTCGCACGCCGTGAATGCAGAATGCGCGGTGGACGTGACCCTCGAGCGCGCATTTCCCTGGTGCAGCGACTGGGCGGACGAACTGAAGTCGCTGTTTCGCGCCTTCGTGGCTTCGAAGCAGCGGCAGAACGTGCTCGATTACGACGATCTGCTCCTCTACTGGTCGCATTGGATGGCCGATCCGCGACTCGCCGGGCTGGCATCCGATCGCTTCGATCACGTGCTGGTCGACGAATACCAGGACACGAACGCGCTGCAGGTCGGCATCCTGCACGGGCTGCGACCTCTGGGCCGCGGACTCACCGTCGTGGGCGACGACGCGCAGGCCATCTACTCGTTTCGAGCGGCCAGCGTGCGCAACATCCTCGACTTCCCGTCGCAGTTCGAGCCGCCGGCCACGATCGTCCGGCTCGAGCGCAACTATCGATCCACCCAGCCGATCCTCGAGGCCGCCAACTCGGTGATCGGACTGGCGCAGGAGGGCTTCCGGAAGCGTCTCTTCTCGGAACGGCGCTCGCAGCAGCGTCCGGTCCTGGCCACCGTCGAGGACGAGGCCGAGCAGGTCCAGTACGTGGTCGAGCGCGTGCTGGCGCACCGCGAAGAGGGGATCGCGCTCCAGCGGCAGGCGGTGCTCTTTCGCACGGCGCACCACAGCGATCAGCTCGAGGTCGAACTGGCACGCCGGAACATCCCCTTCGTGAAGTTCGGTGGGCTCAAGTTCCTGGAGGCCGCCCACGTGAAGGATCTGCTCAGTGTGCTGCGCTGGGTCGAGAATCCGCGGGATGCCGTGGCCGGCTTCCGGGTGTTGCAACTCCTGCCGGGCATCGGCCCGGGACACGCCGGCCGCGCCATCGACCATCTCGTGTCGCGCCGCCATGATCTCGGATCCCTTTCCGCCTACAGACCGCCGCTGCCTGCCGGCGAGGACTGGTCGCCGCTCTGCAAGCTGTTGGTCGAATTGAGGACGGGCGCCACCGCGTGGCCCGGGCAGATCGGTCGCATCCGGGCCTGGTACGAGCCGCACCTCGAGCGGCTCTACGACGCAGCGCACGTGCGCGCGGCAGATCTCGAGCAGCTCGAGCAGATTGCCTCGACGCACGCGACGCGTGAGCACTTCTTGAGCGATCTCGCCCTCGACCCACCCGATGTGACGGGCGACGAGGCGGGCGCGCCGCTGCTCGACGAGGACTACCTGATCCTCTCGACGATTCATTCGGCCAAGGGTCAGGAGTGGGACGTCGTGCAGATCCTGAACGCCGTCGACGGCTGCATCCCGTCGGACATGTCGACGGGCAGTCCGGAGCAGATCGAGGAGGAGCGCCGACTTCTCTACGTCGCGATGACCCGCGCGCGGGATCATCTCCACATCGTGCAGCCGCTGCGCTTCTACACGCGGGCCCAGCACCGCCACGGCGATCGCAACGTGATGGCACCGCGGAGTCGCTTCCTGCCCGACACGCTGTTGTCCTGTTTCGAACGACACGTCCAGGCCCGCCCGGGCGTCGGCGGGGGCAGGGCGAGGCCCGTGCGAGCGTCCGTACGCGTCGACGTCGGCGCGCGGCTCCGCGACATGTGGCGCTGAACGAAGGTCGCAGAGCCCTGCGCGGCCACCCGCCGGCGCGGGCCCGATCGGTGCTCGACGGGTAAGCTTGGCGGTGTCGCACGGACGCCGCTCGACACGGAGGGAGAACGTGGCCGCATCGACGATCTCGATCGAGTCTTTCGACGGTGCATGCGCGCCGGTCCGCGAGGACATCGTCGCCGCGCACGCGCTGTTCTGGGAGCGTCTTGCTGGACCGGGTAGCTGGTGGACCGGCGCCGAGCGGATCGCGATCGCCGCCGAAACCCGGGCGGCGCGCGACTGCCGTCTGTGCGTCGCGCGCAAGCAGGCCGTCAGTCCGAACGCGGTCAGCGGTACGCACGACCGTCCGGCCGACGTCTGCGCGGTCCTGCCTGCGGCGGCCGTCGAGGCGGTCCACCGCATCACGACCGACGCGGCGCGTCTCTCCGGTTCATTCGTCGATTCGCTCGCGCGCGAGGGCGTCGACGACGCCCGCTATGTCGAACTGCTCGGCATCGTGGTCTCGGTCACGAGCATCGACTTCGTGTGCCGCGGTGTCGGTGCCGTTCTCCATCCCTTGCCGGATCCGCGTGCCGGTGAACCCAGTCGCTATCGCCCACGGCAGGCGCGCCCCGGCCCGGGTTTCGTGCCGACGATCCCGAGCGGTGACCTGGGGCCCGATGAACGCGACTTGTGGCGCGGCACCACGGGCAATGTGATCCGTGCGATGAGCCTCGTCCCGGACGCGGTGCGCGATCTCGCCCTGCTCGGCGCCGCCCACTACGTGCCCTCGGACCAGGTCACCGACGTGACGGTCGCTCGCACGCTCTCGCGTCCGCAGATGGAACTCGTGGCCGGTCGCGTCTCGGCGCTGAACGAGTGCTTCTATTGAACGGCGTCCCATGCATTGCTGCTCCGGGTGAGCGGCGAGATCTCGGGGCACCCCGCCGACGTTCGAGCGATCACCGACGATGCGGTGGCGGCGGGCAGTGGCGTGCCGCACGCCGTCGAATTGCTGGCGTTCGCCGAGGCGGTGGTCGGAGACGATGAACCCGCGCTCGAGCAGGCGCGCAAGCGGCTGCTCGAAGCGGTCGGTCCCGCAGCCTTCGTCGATGCCGCCGCAGTCGTCGGCAACTTCCAGCGCATGGTGCGGATCGCCGACGGGATAGGCATCCCTCTGGACACGCCGGTGCAGGCCTTCACCGAGAACGTGCGAGGCGTGCTTGGACTGGACCGGTTCGCGTCGGCGGTGCATACACGACCGCTCGGATCAGGCGCCCGTCTGCTGTCGCGGATGTTCGCGCCGCTCGCCGGCCCGCTGATCCGCCTGGTGGGTCGGAGATATCGCGGCTGAGCGTGCGACCGCATCGGTCCGGGCTGTCGGGCGTCGTGTCGGGGCCTCTCCGCGGAGGGGAGGCACCGGGGTGGGTCACGGCACGCGATGGAATTCGACGAAGAAGCGCACGTCACCGATCGGCTCGACTTCGTGCGGCACTTCCGGCAACACGACACCCGGCTGGCCCGGCTCGATGATCTCTTCGAGCTCGAACGGTTCGTGGATCCGATATCGCAGTCGCCCCGCCAACACGTGGATGCGCGCCCAGACGCCCCGCTTCGTGGTGTGCCGGGCCAGCAGTCCCGCCGGCACCGAGATCGCATCGAACTCGCTGGTGCGCTTGTAGGGCCGAGCGTGTTCGGGCCAGCGCCGTTCGCCGCACGCCGCGCATTCGATCCGGCTCCCGATCGCCTCGTCGCCTTCGCGTTCGCCCTGCCGCCCCGGGTGCTCGCCACGCTGGGTCACGTGACGGACGTGCCCGCAATCGAGCCGTGCGAGCCAGGCGCCGCCGGCATCCCGCTCGAGTCGTTGGATGGTCCGATGCATCGGGCTGCCGGCTCGACGGGCGTCGGGCCCGCTCAGTTCGAGCTCGGCAGGTGTGGATTGAACTCGCCCACATGCCAGCCCCCGTCGGCGATGAACTCGGACCCGGTGCTGTACGAGCACTCGTCCGAGGCCATGAAGAGCGCCAGCCGGGCGATGTCGATCGACCGGCCGCAGCGCGGCAGCGGATGATTCGCGTAGAAGCGGTCGATCTCCGTGTCGCCGAGCGGATTGCCCATCACGGTGTCCACGCCTCCTGGATGCAGCGAGTTGACCCGGATGCCGTGTCGCCCGAACTCGATCGCGGCCACCTTGGTGAGACCACGGATCGCCCATTTGCTGCTCGCATAGGCGACGAGGCCGTTCTTCGCCTGCAGGCCGTCGATCGACGAGACGTTCACGATCGAACCACCGCCGGCCGCCTTCATGGAATCGAAGACTGCACGCATCCCGAGGAAGGTGCCGACCTGGTTGATCTCGATCACCCGCATGTAGTCGCTCAGCGTCGTGTCCTTGATGGACGCGAAATGCACGACGGCCGCGTTGTTGACCAGCACGTTCAGCGGACCGAACTGCGATGCACGTTCGACCGCCCGCGCCCAGTCGCGCTCGCTGCGGACGTCGAGATGGATGTACGCCGCGCCCGCGCCGATGTCCTTCGCGACGGCTTCGCCCTCGGCGTCGAGCACATCGCCGAGCAGGACACGCGCGCCCTCTTCGACGAACAGCCGCGCCTCGCATTCGCCCTGGCCGCGGGCCGCGCCCGTGATGATCGCGACCTTGCCCTCGAGCCGTCCGCTTCGCATGGATTCTCCGTCTCGCTGTCGTCGGGGGCTGATATCGTATCGCCGTGGAGCGAATGTCGCTGTGCATCGGACACCGGGACCTCGAGCCGCGCGACGAGCCCTCACCTCTCGGCTTCGTGCGTCTCGAAAATCGCCGAGGCAGTGCGGTGCTGCTGACACCGGACGAGATCGACCCCGGCGCGCGCCTGCCGCTGGTGACCGTGTTCCACGGTGCCGGTCGGCAGGATGAGATGCTCGTCAAGGCATACCGAGACGAGCCGAATCGACGCGGCGCGCTCTTCCTGATCCCGCGTTCCGTCGATCCGACCTGGGATCTGATCACCGGGCGCGGTCAGGAGGATCTCGAGTTTCTCGAGTATGCGTGGGACTTGATCTACCGGCGCTATCCCGTCGATCCTGCGAGACAGGTCCTGATGGGCTACTCGGACGGCGCGAGCTACGCGCTGTCGATGACGCTCTCCAATCCGGGCTTCTTCGATGCAGCGCTCTGCTGGGCGGCCGGTTTCGTGGTGGTCGACCGCTCCGCGATCGGAAGTCCCGCGAAGAAGGCCCGCTTGTATCTCGAGTACGGGACCCACGACGAACTCTTCCCCTTCGAGCGGATCGCGCTGCCGATGCGCGACAACCTTCGCGCGGCCGGCTACGAACTCGAGTTCTCGGTCGACGAGGGGGGGCGCCACTGGCCGTCGGGCACCTTCCAGCGAGAAGCCCTGTCGTGGTACTTCGACGGTCAGCCGTCCGAGGCTTCGTCGCGACACAGGACGAAATAGCCGATCAGCTTCTTCTCCTGCTTGTGGGCCGCTCCGATCGAGCAGTGGCTCGAGAAACGCCGCATGTAGTCGCGGGTCTCGAAATACACGAAGCGTTGCAGTCCGCGGCTGTTCGGTCGCACCGGCGGCCAGCCCTCGGCCACGGGACCCTCGGGCACCAGGTAGTAGTCGACCACGATGGCGCCGCGTGGATCCCGGCCGCCACCCTCGGTCTCCCGGGCGACGAAGTAGCCCGGCCCGATCAGCGGCCGCACGAGGGTCTCGTTGTAGCCGTAGAGCTGGTCCCGCCGGCCGTGTGGGCGGCACCAACGCTTCTGGAAGCTCCGGAACGCGGGCAGGCTGTTCAGCCCGTAGTGGACCACTTCGCGACCATCGGGCACCGCTGCGGGAACGAAGAATTCGAAGTCGACTGGTGGTGCGGTCGCCGCGAGTCCGTACAACACCTTCTGATCGGCCGCGGAGAGCGACATCACTTCGTCGATGCGTCTGGGCTGGGGCAGCGAGTCGAGGTGCTCGCCGATCCGCTTCGCATCGGTGCTGCGCCGGACGAGTTCTCTCAGGGTCATCGCGGCGCATCCTCCCGGGCCGGCACGGCCGGCTGCGCCCAGCATAGCGGCTGCCATGCAACCGCTGACTCGAGCCGGGTGGTGCCGCCGCGATGGCCGAAAGATGTCGACGGTGCGTGTCGGCGCGGGCGCGCGAAGCGGGACTGCGGTGCAGCGCGCTCTGCGCGCGATCAGCCGCCGAGTCGCTTGAAGACGGCCTCGGGGCTCTCGCCGGCCAGTTCGTCGGGGATGGACTTGAGCAGCGTGGCGAGCTGCTGGCAGACCGAGTCCGCGTCGTCGACGCCACGGGTGCGCAGTTCGTTCGGGAGGACCTTCTGGACCACGACCACGAGCTGGCTCGCGGTGACCTGACCCGCCTCGAGGCCAGCCTGCTTGAGGGCGAGTCGTACCGTTCCCCGCGCTTCCAGGCGGTCGAGAGTGCTCGAACTCTCGAGTTGTTCGCACAGAGTCGTGAACGCTTTGCTGTCGGCCATGTCCGTGCTCTTCCTCCGCCGGTGCTCCCCGGGACGCAGGGGCGAGGCGCACTCGTAGCCCGCTGCCCCACACCGTCCGTCGAGTTCATCGGCCCGACCGATCGGCAGCTGGAGTGCAGCTCGTGAGAAAAGTGGAGGGATCGACCCGGTTTGTCGGCGAGCCCCGGCCGAGAGGGCAAACCCCTGCGCCGGCCAGTGCGAATGCCCGACCCAGCTGCGGTCGGATTCCGTCGGGCGGAGGGATCGCGGTTCGGGCGCATGAGCGCAACACTGCGACTCGATCAGGGGGGCAGTGATGGCCTGTATCCGATCCGGTGGCAAATTCGAACGCCCGACGAGGCGCTCGCAATGATGCTCGAGGGGAGGGCCGGACTGGTCACCGGCGCCGCATCGGGTCTCGGCCGGGCCACCTGCGTGCTGGCCGGGCGCGAGGGCGCCCGGGTGATGGTCGTCGACGTGGACGAAGATGGCGGTCGCGAAACCGTCGAGCTCGTTCAGCGGGCGGGCGGGGCGGCCGCCTTCATCCGAGCCGATGTCACCGACGCAGGCGCTGTCGAGCAGGCGGTCGCCCGGACCGTCGAACTCTTCGGGCCACTGCGCTTCGCGTCGAACAATGCGGTGGGCGGGGCCGGCGACTTCGTCCCTCTCCATCGGATCGAGGAGCGTGCCTGGAGTCGGACGATCGACGTCTGCTTGAAGGGCGTATTCCACGGGATGAAGTACGAGATCCCGGCAATGCTCGAAGCCGGGGGTGGCTCGATCATCAACATCACGACCGCGAGCATCTTCAAGGGCGAGGCCTTTCTGGGCGCCTATGTGGCCGCCAAGGGTGGTGTCGATGCGCTGACGAAGACCGGCGCGGCGGAGTATTCGGCGCGCGGCATCCGGGTCAATTCGGTGGCGCCGGGCGGCTTCGAGACGCCTGCGTTGACCCGGTACTTCGAGCGGTTTCCGGACCGGGCGGAGCAGACGATCCGTCAGCACGCGATGCGTCGGGTCGGCCGACCGGAGGAGATCGCCGAGGCAGTGATCTGGCTCGCGTCGGATCGCGCCTCGTTCGTCACCGGTGCTTGCGTGCAGTGCGACGGCGGTGTGCTGGTGAACTCGCACCTGCTCTGAACGACCCGCGTATCTCAGCCGGCCTGGCGTTCGTCCTCGACGTCTCGCAGGTGCACGGGCGGCTCGACGCGCTGTTCCTCGGCGCGCGCATCCGTCAGCACGGTCCTGACATGCAGATCACGCTGCGGGAACGGCACCGTGATTCCGGCCTCCGCCAGACATGCGGCCATGCGCACGCAGATCTCGCTCTGGGTCTGCATGTACGTGTCGAAGTCACCCGTCCAGGCGCGCAACTCGAAGTCGAGCGCGCTCTCGCCGAACCCCTTGAACAACACGAGGGCTGCCGGTTCGGGCAGCACGTTGTCCACCCCGGCGGCGGCGCGGAGCAGCGTGTCGATCACGACTCGCGGATCGCTCCCGTACGCGACTCCGACGGGGACCTCGATGCGTCGACGGCGGTCGGA
The DNA here is from genome assembly GCA_031413515.1 of bacterium. Taxonomy (GTDB): domain Bacteria; phylum Myxococcota_A; class UBA9160; order UBA9160; family UBA4427; genus TMED88. The sequence goes on along the minus strand of JANOFF010000077.1, from coordinate 16,963 downwards.
CTTGGTCCAGTTCGTCACTCGCTGGGCGATCAGGTCGGCGTTGGGCACGATGACCTCCGCGCCCTGGAAGGTCCGCACCGTGCTCGAGCGGATTCCGATGCGCTGGACCTCGCCGACCACATCGCCCATCCCGATGGTGTCCCCGACCTGGATCGGCCGCTCGGTCAGCAGGATGATGCCCGAGATGAAGTTGTTGACGATCGTCTGGAGCCCGAAACCGATGCCGACGCCGAATGCACCGGTCAACAGCGTGGCGCGATCCGCATCGAATCCGAGCGCCAACGCGGCCAGGACGAGTCCGAGCACCAGCATCCCGTAGTGGACGAGGGTGGAGACCGCGTACGGACGACCCTGCGGCAGCGCGACCCGCGTGTAGACGTCCTCGGCGAGCGCGAACTGCAGGAATCGCGAGAACAGCAGTGCCCCCCAGAAGACGATCGCGGCAGCGAGGAGACTTCCGACCGTGATCGCCACTTCGGGAAAGGGCAGCTGCGCGTCGAGCAGCCATCGAAACCCGCTCGATACCTCGTCCCACACATGCGCGCGCCGCAACGTGAAGCGGATCCAGATGTACCACGCAGCGAACTGGAGGATGAGACCGGACCGGCGACGGACGAGCCATTGGTGCCGTCCCACCATGCCCAGCAGGCGGAGCGGGCGGACGCGGATCAGCAGCGCAACGACTCCGTCGAGCACCCGCACCGTCCCATAGAGGACGATGGCGGCGTAGATCGACAGGATCAGTGCACCGCCGATCAGGTCGGCGAGTGCGCTGTACCCGCTCGCCTCTGCGAGGAACGCGATCGACGAGAAGACGAATACGGCTCGCAGTCCGTATCCGATCACGCGGAACAATCGGCTCGCGAGCATCTCCGGCGGAACGTCGGAGATACGCCGCGGCCTCAGCGCGATCGCCGAGAATCCGGCGAGTACGAGCAGTTCCAGCATGAAGAGCAGTCGCGACAACACATCGGCTTCACCGAACAGTTCATGAAAACCGTTGATGAAGAAGACCGAAGTGCCGACGGTCAGCAGAGGAAGCAGGGGTCGATCGAGAATCCGTCGCAGGATCAACACGGCCGGGATCAGGGTCGCCGCTTCGAACAGCGGTTCGAACGTCATGTAGAGATCCGTGATGATCCACGGACTCACGAACAGGACGATCAAGGCCGAGAGCGCGATCGGCCTCGCGAAGATCGCGCGCACCGACGCGAGATCACTGTCGCCCGCCAGTCTTTGTTCGATCCGCCGCCGCGACATGAACGCCAGCATCGCGATCGCCACGCCGCTCAGCGCATACAGGACGACCACGTTGCGTTGCGTGGCCCAGTAGTCGGCGAGCGAATCCACGTCCCGGCCGCTTCTGTGCGACGAGCTGGGCGGCCACCGTCGCGAGGTGCCCGCGTCGCCAGAACTCGCGGTCCCAGGTCGGAGTCGTATCCCGCGTCAGCGACTGACTCACGGCACGATCGCGAGCCGCCACGATCTTGCGTCGGTCTGCGGTGACCATCTCGCTCATTCTGGCCACGGAACTCTGCAGTCCGATGACCACCGACTGCCTGCCCGTCGCCGCCTCGATCACCGCGGCGGTGCCCGTCAGGACCGCGTCGATCTGGCCGATGATCTCGCCGTCCGTGCCGAGTCCGATCGCGTTCGTCCGCGTCGCCGTCCAGAGCGCCCGGATGTCCCGTGCCGACTGTGCGATGAGATCGATCTCGGCTCCCCGCTTGCGCAGACTCGACTGCGTGTCGGAGAGAGCCTCGTCGATGTTCTTCCAGCGACCCTGCAAGCGGTCGATGGCCAGCACCGAGGGAGTCGCGGACAGCACGGCGTCGGATCGCTCGAGCTCGGTCTGGACCCGACGGTCGAGTTCGGGAATGGAGGCCGCGGCCTCCTGGACGGCCTCGGTCGGCTCGAGGCGCACGAGGTCGCGCGCGAGCACACTCTTTGCGCGCTCCGCCGCGACCCCGATGTCGCCGATCGGAATCGACGTCGCGGCGGGGGCAGTCGATTAGACCGTAGCCGTCGACTCGCCAGGGGCCGTCTCCTGTGCGGAGACCGATTGGAACGAAAGAAATGCGAAGACGACGAGCAACGCCCGCATGGATCGACCGGTGCGGGCGCTGCAATTCATCGATGTTCGAAGCGCGCGCGACACGCTGGAGATCGCCATCGGTCGATACTAGCCCGAGGTGCCTCTGGCAGCCGATCGTGGACAGATGTCGAGCGCAATCCCTAGATTCATCGAATGAGTCGCACGCCGATTCCGCTGGGTCCCGAGCCTCGGTACGAACGCGTGGTGTCGGGCTACGAGTCCTTCCACCATTCATCGCGCTTCCGCTGCGACTGGGGGGGCTCGTTCGACGAACTCGACATCGCGTATGAGACCTGGGGCGCGCTGTCACCCGCCCGGGACAACGCGATCCTCGTCCACACGGGGCTCTCGGCTTCATCGCACGCACACAGCCAACCGCGAAATCCCCACAAGGGCTGGTGGGAGGATTTCATCGGGCCGGGACAGGCGCTCGACACCGACCGGTTCCACGTCATCTGCACGAACCTGCTCGGCGGTTGCTATGGCAGTACCGGTCCCTCGTCGACCGATCCGTCCACCGGTGAGCCCTATGCGACGGACTTCCCCATCATCACGGTGCGAGACATGGTGCGCGCGCAGTTGCTGCTGCTCGACGCACTGGGGATCGAGCGCCTGCACGCGTCGGTCGGAGCGTCGCTCGGCGGCATGCAGTCGCTGATGATCGCGGCGCTCGCACCGGAGCGCGTCGGACGACTCGTCAGCATCTCGGCGGCGGCCTGCTCGCACCCGCAGTCGATCGCGATGCGCTTCGTCCAGCGCCAGGCGGTGATGGCGGATCCCGATTGGCGCGAGGGCCGCTATTACGGCGAGAGCTTCCCGCATCGGGGGCTCCGGGTCGCGCGCGAAATCGGCACGCTGACCTATCGCTCGGGGCCCGAGTGGATGGAGCGCTTCGGGCGCGCCCGCATCAAGGACGACATGCCCCGGCTCGACGAGGACTTCCAGGTGGAGAGCTATCTCGCGTACCAGGGCGACAAGTTCTGCCTGCAGTACGACCCGAATTCGTACCTGTACATCTCCAAGGCGATGGATCTGTTCGACATGACCGACCAGGCGAGCGCGCAGAGCGACGATCCGAGGCTGGGCATCACGCGACTGTCGCAGGTGGTCTGTCCGGCCTTCGTGGTCGGCATCACGACCGACATCCTGTTCCCGGTGTGGCAGCAGCGCGAACTCGCAAAGATGCTCGAGTCGAGCTCGGCCGACCTGCTCTACAGCGAGATCGATTCTCCCTACGGCCACGACGCGTTCCTGATCGAGCGCGACCGCATCGGCTGGGCACTCGGCGAATTCATCGCGCGCTGACGCGCATGGCACGCGCCGACCTCCAGGCCACTTCCGACCCGGGATGATCGTGTTTGGCCAGTGCGTCGGACACGAGCGGACGCACTCGGACCCGATCGCGCGCACTGCACGTCGAGATCGCCGTCATCCCGGTTCCGGTGTCCAGGCCTCGCGTGTTAGGTTGGCCTCGAACCGATGGCGGAGGATTCCGATGAGGGGATGCATTCTGGTCGTCGATGATCAGGAGAGTTCGCGGCAGCTGCTCGCCGGCGAACTCGAAGGTGCGGGCTACGCGGTCATCGAGGCGGAGGACGGCGTCGAGGGCTGGGCGCGCTTCTGCAGCAGTGAACCCGATCTCGTGATCACCGATCTCGCCATGCCGCGCTGTGATGGGCACGACCTGCTGTGCCGGATCCGCGATCGCTCGGACGTGCCCGTGATCATGATCAGCGCGAACGCGTCCCTCGAGCAGGCCGTGCGTGCGCTCCAGGCCGGTGCGAGCGACTTCGTGTCCTCCGAGCGGACCGATCTGACCGATCTGATCGGTCGGGCCGGCAAAGTGGTCGACGGGCGCCACGTCGGCCGTGAACAGGGCGAGCTCGAGCAGCGGCTCGTGGGATCGAGCGACGCGATTCAGCGTGCCCGCGCGCGGATCGATGGACTGGCCCCGCTCGATCACCCCGTGCTGGTCTTCGGCGAATCGGGGACCGGGCGCCACACCGTCGTGCGCGCCCTGCACGAACTCGGCTCCAGTTCGGGCGGTGCGCTGGTGCGTGTGGACTGCGGCAGCTGGGATTCGGTTCGCGGGTTGCCCCGCGCCACGGCGGTGCACCTCGACGGGGTCGATCGACTGAACATCGGCGCGCAGGCATTCTGGGGCGACATCGCTCTCGGGCGTGGGCACGTCGCGTCGCAGGTCGTTCCGCGCATCCTGGCCTCGACGAGTTCATGCCTCGAGGCACTCGGCGAATCCGGCTTCCACCCGGGACTGCTCGCCGCGCTCGCGCGCTTTCCGATCGAGCTGGCACCGCTGCGCGAACGGCTCGAGGACATCGCACAGATCGCGGACACTCTCGTCCGGCGGATCGCGGCATCCATGGGGCGAACCGCCCGTCTGTCCGCCGCGTCGCGGGAGTTGCTCGTAGCGCGTCGCTGGCCGGGCAACATCAAGCAGCTCGAGCGGCTGCTCGAGCGCGCGATCGCGTTCTGCCCGTCCGGTGCCCTCGAGCCGCCGCTGCTGACCGAGTTGCTCGACGAGTTCGAGGACGAGCTCGGATCGATGCGAAGGCGCCGGGTGCAGGGCGAACGCGAAGCCCTGCTCGATGCGCTCCGTGCCAGCGGCGGCAACGTCACTCGCGCGTCCGGGATCCTGGGACGCAGCCGAGGCGCCGTATATAGATTGATGGAGAAGCACGCGGTGTCGCGCGCGTGCGGACAGTGAGGGGGTCCGTAGCCCCGTCGATCCTCGATCGAGACTGCCCTGCACGACCCTCTTTCCGGTCGGCACGTTGCCAGTGTCCCCGCAGGGTTTTCGTCTCGGGTGAAACTGCGACCCAGGCGCGATTCACCGAATGGCATCGAGTCGGCGGCAGGCTCGCTGCATCGAGTGCGCATTCCCTCCTATTGATGAGGCGTGTTCCACCCGAATTTCATACCGGCCAACCCCCTGATCGGGTTATAAGATGTGCTGGGTCGAGCGGGTAGCAGCAGTGGATGCGGGCCGGAATGCTCGATTCGAATGGATCCCGCCCGACCCGAATGGCTTTGCGAGGGCCACATACCACCCGTCGATGCGATGGCTGGATGGGATTCGGCTGACCGGCGGACTCTGGGGGAAAGCGACAAGATGCGAATCAGATTGGCTGAACTCGTCTGTGGGCTCGTGACGGCCTGCCTGTTGGCTGGCGGCGCGGAGGCGCAGACTGACTTCGTCGAATTCGAGAGTGGCCCGGTCCGACCGGTCGCCCTGTCTCCGGACGGAACCAAGCTGTTCGTCTGCAACGTGCCGGACAACCACCTCGAGATCTTCGACGTGACACCGGCCGGTCTGATCCACCAGGCGACCGTCCAGGTCGGCATGGAACCCGTCGCCGTCGCGGCGCGCAACAACGGTGAGGTGTGGGTCGTCAATCACCTCTCCGACAGCGTGAGCGTGGTCGACGTCGTCTCGGATCCGCCGCGCGTGCTGCGCACCCTGCTCGTCGGCGACGAACCTCGCGACATCGTGTTCGCCGGCACCGGCGGCAACCGCGCGTTCATCACCACGGCGCATCGCGGTCAGCAGCGCACGAATACGACCATCTTTCCGTCGGTGACGGGCTCAGGCGATCCGCAGCTCACCACCGCGAGCGTCGGGCGTGCGGACGTATGGGTGTTCGATGCGACCAACCTCGGCAACACCCTCGGCGGCACGCCGCATCGCATCGTGACTCTGTTTTCTGATACGCCCCGCGCACTCGCCGTCAGCCCGAACGGCAACACCGTGTATGCGGCCGCGCATTTCTCGGGCAATCAGACGACGGTGATCAACGAAACGGTCGTCCCCGACGGGTTCGACGCGGCGGGACCGAGCGGCGGTGCTCCGGGTGGCGTGCCCGGCCCCGACGACAACTTTGCCCTCGTCGCCGCACCGGAAGCCGGCGTGATCGTGAAGTGGAACGGTTCTGCGTGGCTCGACTCGCTGAATCGAAGCTGGAACGGCGTCGTCAAGCTGAGCCTGCCCGATCGTGACGTCTTTTCGTTCGATGCGAACATGTCATCCGGCGGCGCGCTGACGATCACCAACTTCAACTCGGTGGGAACGATCCTGTTCAACATCGCGGTGCATCCGATCAGCGGGAAGCTCTACGTCACCAACACCGAGCTTCCGAACCACGTCCGATTCGAGGGGGCGGGCGATCACGGTGGCAGCACCGTGCAGGGGCATCTCTCCGAGTCGCGCATCACGGTCATCAATCCGGTCGGGCCGGTCATCGATCCCCAGCATCTGAACCAGCACATCGACTACGCGAAACTGCACACCGACGTGCCCGACCTGGTGGATCCGACCCAGATCGACCACAGCCTCGCGACCCCGCTCCAGCCGGTGTTGTCGAGCGATGGCAGCACGATGTACGTGGCCGCGTTCGGTTCGAGCAAGATCGGAGTCTTCGCGACAGCGGACATCGAGGATCCGAACTTCGAGACGAATTTCGATCCGACGCTCCAGAGCGCGAACTACATCTCGACGGGAGGGGGTCCCTCGGGCCTGGCGCTCGACGAGACCAACGGGCGCCTCTATGTCCTGACCCGATTCGACAACAGCGTGCGCAGCCACGACACCGGATCGGGTGCCACCCTCCAGTCGATCTCGCTCCACAACCCCGAGCCGCAATCGGTGATCGACGGGCGGCCGTTCCTCTATGACGCGGTTGCCACGTCGGGCAATGGCGAGGCGTCCTGCTCGAGCTGCCACATCTTCGGTGACCTGGACAATCTGGCGTGGGATCTCGGCGATCCCGACGGTTCGACGACCTCGAACACCCAGCCCAATGCGATCCCCGCGCTGCCGCCCGTGTCCAACTCGTTCCACCCGATGAAGGGCCCCATGACGACGCAGACGCTGCGCGGCATGGCGACGCACGGCGCGCTCCACTGGCGCGGCGATCGCGTCGACGGGTTCTTCGGGACCGAGACGTGCAACCAGCCGACCGGCGCCAAGTGCAGCGAGGATCGATCTTTCCGCAACTTCATCGTGGCCTTCGAGGGCCTGGTGGGACGCGACGGGATCATCACCACGGCCAACATGCAGAAGTTCTCGGACTTCATCCTGCAGGTCATGCTGCCGCCGAACCCGGTCGCGAACCTCGACGGCACCCGGACGACGGCGCAGAACAACGGTCGCAACCTGTTCCTCGCGTCCCAGGGCGCGCCGAACAGCGACGTCATCGCGACCTGCGATGGATGCCACACCCTCACGCCCGCCTCCGGATTCTTCGGCACCGATGGCGATCGCTCCTTCGAGGGCGAGCCGCAGGACGCCAAGGTGCCCCACATGCGAAACCTCTACGCCAAGATCGGCATGTTCGGCGATTCGACCCAGGGCTCGAATGCGGGCGATCAGGTGCGCGGCTTCGGATTCCTCCACGACGGCAGCGTGCAGTCGGTGCGGGTGTTCCTCACCGCGGGCGTGTTCCAGTTGACCGCCACGCAGGAAGCCAACCTCGAGGCGTTCTCGCTGGCCTTCCCGACAGATCTCGCACCGATCGTGGGCCAGCAGGCGACGCTCACGGCGGCCGGTGGAGCCGAAGTGAATGCTCGCATCACCCTGATGGTGGCGCGCTCCGCGGCGAACTTCGATTCGCTGATGCTCGGCGGGACCGTCAAGGAGTGCGACCTGATCGCGAAGGGCACCGTCGGTGGTGTCGCTCGCGGCTGGGTGCGCGAGGCCAGCGGCAGCTTCCGCGATGACACGAATGCCCTGATCAGCGAGGCAGCGCTGCGGGCCCTGCCCGCGACCCAGGGCCCGATCACGTTCACCTGCGTGCCGCCGGGCTCGGGCGTGCGGATGGGCATCAATCGGGATCGCGATCTGTTCTTCGACGGCCTCGACAACTGCCCGGCAGTTCCGAACGACGCTCAGACCGATACCGACAACGACAACATCGGCGACGCCTGTGAGACCGGCGCGATCATCGACACCGATCTCGACGGCATCGCGGACAACGTCGACAACTGCCCCGCAGTGGCGAACCCCCTGCAGGAAGATCTCGACAATGACAACATCGGAAATGTCTGTGACGCCGATATCGATGGCGACGGTCTGCAGAACGTCGACGAGACGGATACGAACGTCTTCGTCGGCCCGAACGACACAGGCACGGATCCGCTGGATGCCGACAGTGACGACGATGGCTTCGACGATGGCGAGGAAGTTCTCGCCGGGTCGGATCCCAACGATCCGCAGTCGACGCCCGTGACCGTTCCTCTGCTGCCGGGGGGTGTGATTCCGTTGGTCGTCGTCCTGCTGGCGGCAACGGGTGTGGTGATGCGGCGCCGCACTCCGAAGCCGACGACGATCTAGGGGGGATCGGCCGGATCGCGAGATCCGTCACGGACTTCCCGAGCGAGGGCGCAGAGCGCCTCAGCCAGCGAGAGACGGGTCACGGGATGCGGAGTGACCCGTCTCTCTTTTTTTCCGGATGTCGGATGCGCGTCGGGCCGAATCGGCGCGTGCGAGCGCCTACTCGACGATCAACGCGAACCGCCGCAGCGGCAGGGGCGCCCTCTCGGGTGTCTTGATCTCGACGAGGTAGTTGCCCGGCAGCAGCCATCCGGCTTTCACTTCGACGCGGACGGTATTCCGATCCGCGCCGCGCACGATGCCGTCGAGCATCAGCGGCTCGCGTCCCGGAGGTGGCACCACGCGGGCCCAGAGCGGCTTGCTCTCCGCGATCGCGATGGGCAGGGCGAGGTCGACGTTCAAGACCGCATCCGGCTCGAATGCATCCGCGATCAGGGGCGCCGAGGGTTGTCCCGCCGTCAGCGTGATCGTCGCATCCGGGGCTGGCAGGGGCATCCGGGGCTCATCCGGTTCGATGACCTCGGTCGCGATTTCACCGACGATCGGCTCGGGCGACTGCGGCGGTTCGCTGGACGGCGCGACGATCCACCACAGCACGCTCGCCACGGCCGCCAGGACCGTGATGCCGAGGATCGCCTTGCGCTGCGACCCGCTGCGGCGCGGGTCGGATCCGGGTGTCGGTCCCCGGGACGAAGAGGCCCGTTGACTCACTGGCCGACTCCTCCGAGGCCGCGAAGCGCTTCGCGCACGATCATGGCCACATCTTCGCGGATTTCGCGCGCCGCCCTGAAGCGTGCCTCGTCGAGGGTGGCGCCCGTGTTGACGGCGCGAAAGGGCGTCGAATGGCCCTGCACATCGCCGCCGTCGATCGCGACCTCGACGAAGCCTTCGATCTCGAGGTACGGGTTGTCGACACCGAATCCCTTGCTCTCGTGGATCTGCACCGAGACGAGCCCGCGGCCGAACTCGTCCGGCCGCAGATGGAACTCGGACAGCACGCCGCTCACCGCCTCGAACAGTCCGGGCACGAAGCCGCCGTCCACCGCGACGCGCACACCGTGCTGCGACAGCAATTCGTTGGCGCTGGCCGCGAGGGTTGCGTCCTCGAGGCCGGCGGGGACCGGGAGCTGGCGGCCCGTGATGGCGTGGAAGAGCGCGTCGTACTGCTGACGCAGATCGATGCTCTCGATGATCGCCAGTGCGGCCTGCATGCGTGCCGCGTCACCGACCTCGGGATCGACGACCCGTGCCTGCAGAGCGATCAGGTTCTTTTCGAGAGGCTGGAGGGCGGTCTGGATCTGAGCCAGTTCACTCGCGATGTCGAGACGGGCCAGCGCGTACCAGCGATCGGCTTCGGTGTCTCGAGCCAGCCTCTCGAATTGCACGCGTTCGGGATCGACCCGAAGCCGGGCGGGGCGCCCGTTCCGTCCCTCGGCACCGGCTCCCCGTGATACGAGCCAGACCACGATGGAGCGCCGCGCGGAGTTCATCGCGCGGTAGAGATCCTCGGGATCATTCTGGCTGCCCGTCTGGACGCCGATTCCGTAGATGACCCCCTGGTCGATGCGGTCCCGATCGAGCCAGTCGGGCGGCTGGTCGGCGACCTCGACCCGATCGAGAAGATGATCCGAAGAGGCGCGCAAACTGAGCGTCGGCGGGAGTTTGATCGGCTCGCGTGGCGGAGGCGAGGAGCAGCCCATCCAGACGATCGCCACGCTGGCGAGCAGAATCCCGGTGGTCGGGGAAGATCGGTGAAGCCTCACTGTTCGACGCCTGCATCGAGGCACGCTCATGCTGACCTCCTCACGCTCGCGAGATCGCGCGCGGTCACGCCAAATTATCAGATCGCCTCGGTCTCCCAGGGGGGTATCCGGTGGGCGTCGGAATGCTGCACTTGGATGAGCCGACTTTCGCGGCCCGTGAGCTAGCCTCCGCCGGCCCGAACGCACCAACCCCCGCCGTGCCATCGAGAGCAACGAGCTTCGCCGCTCCGATGGTGGAATCCGGCGTCTTCTTCAGTTCAGCGGGCGACACGGAACTCCCCCGAGCGTCGCCCACCGGAATCGTCTGACGATGCTCGAACCCAGCCAGTCCGCGCGAGACGATGCGGAACGCCTCCTCCTGGCTCGCGGATTCGCTGTGCTTTCGGGACTCACGTTCTGCCTGATCGTCGTCGGCGCCCTGGTGCGTGCGCATGACGCCGGGCTCGCGTGTCCCGACTGGCCGCTCTGTCATGGGCAGGTGGTACCGGATTTCGATCTGGGGATCGCGTTCGAGTGGGGACATCGAGTCTTCGCCGGATCGATCTCGCTCGGTCTCGTCGCGCTGACCTGGATCGCTCTGCGCAGTCGCGTCATCCGCTCGTCGTTCACCGGACGTCTGGGGGTCGCCTGGGCGATCCTGCTCACCCAGGTCGTCTTCGGTGGGCTGACGGTGCTGCTCAAGCTGGCTCCGTGGACGGTCAGTGTGCATCTCGTGCTCGGCAACGTCTTCTGTCTCACCCTGATGTGGATCGGTTTCGATCTGCGCGAGGGGATCGCCGGTCGGCGTACACAGCCGTCGATTTCCGGTGCGACCCCCGCCCTGACGGCCGTCGTCGCCAGCGCGCTGCTGCTGCAGATCGTGCTGGGCGGCTGGGTGTCCAGCCACTATGCCGGGCTCGCGTGTGCAAGTTTCCCCACCTGTGATGGGCAAGCCTTCGTGCCGACCCTCAGCGGACCGGTCGGCATGCACGTGCTCCACCGACTGAACGGGCTGCTGCTGCTCGGTGCGTTCGCGACGCTCGCCCTGAAGACGCGCGGAACCACGCGGATCGGCAGGCTCGCACGTCTCGGCACGCTGCTCGTCGTGCTGCAGATCGCGGTCGGCGCCTCCAACGTATGGCTGCGGCTGCCGGCTCCGGTCACTGCCCTGCACACGGCCCTCGCGGCCGCACTGGTGCTGACGACCGGTCTGCTGGTTCGCGACGGGGTGCTGGCCCGCGCCCTCCTGCCCGATCGAGCCCATCGAGCGCGTGTCGCGGAGGCGCGATGAGCACCGCCGCCAGCTATCTCGCGCTCACCAAGCCGCGGCTGCTGCCGCTGGTGCTCGTCTCCGGCCTTCCGGCCCTGGTGCTGGCAGGCGGTTCGTGGCCGTCGCCCGGGCTGACGATCGCGACACTGCTCGGCACCGCGCTGTGTGCGGCTGCGGCGAGTGCGCTCAACAGCTACGTCGAGCGGGATCGGGACGCGCTGATGGAGCGCACGCAGGGACGCCCGCTGCCGGCCGGCGAATTGCGGCCGGGCCCCGCGCTGACCTTCGGGATGATCCTCGCGGCCCTCGGCACGGCGCTGCTCTGGACCGGGTCGGGGCCGACCGCGGCGGCAATCGCGGTGGCGGCGATCGCGGTCTACATCTTCGTCTATACGCTGTGGCTCAAGCCGCGCACGCCCTTCGCCGTCGTGGTCGGCGGGATCGCGGGTGCGATCGCGCCCCTGATCGCCGATGCGGCGGTGGACGGACGCGTCGGTGCGGCCGGCTGGTTGCTGTTCGCCATCATCTTCATCTGGCAGCCGCCCCACTTCTACGCGATCGCGTTGTTCAGGCGGGACGACTATGCGCGGGCCGGCTTCCCGATGCTGCCGGACCGGATCGGCGAGGAGGCCACCTACGGTCGCATCCTGATCTGGACCGCGGTGCTGATCCCGGTCACGCTGCTGCCGGCGCTTCTGCCCGGCCTCGGACTCGTGTATCTCGTCGCCGCCGTCGGGCTCGACGCACTGTTCCTGCGCCAGGTCCTGCGCCTGCGTGCGCGACGGGATCTCGAATCGGCGCGCAAGCTCTTCCTCGTCTCGCTCGTGCAGCTTCTCGGACTCTTCACGGCAATGATCGCCGACCTCGCGCTCGGTCGACTGATCTGAGTCGGGGCGCTGCCCGGCGCCGGTTCTTCCGGTGCTACCCGGTCGGCCCGCCGAGCGCGGCAGTCGACCGTGGCGTCGATCCCCGCGGCGCATCCAGCCAGCGGGCGTGATCGATGCGGTAGAGGACGTGTCGACGCTGCGGGTGACCCGCTGGCAGGCGTGGATGCTCGAAGTCGCCGCCCGCATCGCGCACGAGCCCGCTTCGTTCCATGACGGCTTGCGATCTGCGATTGGTGTGCACCGTGAACGACACGACTTCGTCCATGCGTTCGGCCTCGAAGGCGAAGTCGAGCGCCGCACGGGCCGCTTCGGTCGCATAGCCGTGTCCCCAGGCGGATCTCGCGAGACGCCACGCCACCTCGACCGCCGGCGTGAACGCGGCCTCGAAGTCGACGGTGTTCAAACCAACGAAGCCGATCATTGAAGCGTCGCGTCGCACTTCGACGGCCCACAGCCCGAAGCCATGGGTCTCGAAGTGCGTCTCGATCCGGCGGATCAGCGCGGCGGTTCCCGCGTGATCGAGAGGTGCCGGCAGATGCTCCATCACGAGCGGATCGGCGTTGAGGGCCGCGAACGGAGCGAGATCCGGAGCGCGCCAACGCCGCAACAGGAGTCGATCGGTCTCGATCATCGTCGGATCAGTCCCCACGCGGAGCGCCGCGGTTCAGCATGGCGGTCGATCCCGCGTCCTGCAAGCGCGCGAACGATGTCCGCCGAAGTGCTGTCGAGGATCCGGAATCTGGCGTGAGCGTGCCGCCCGGGATCCTGCGTCGCTGCGGCCGTCTGGTTCGCATCCCACGTCTCAGGTAGATTCGGCTTCCGCCCGTGTCCGGAGAACCCGACCTCACAGCGTCCACCGAACACGACCTGCGGGCGATGACGCGCGACGGGGTGTTCTTCTGCGCGATGGTGGGGCTCGGTGAGTCCTACATAGCGGCCTTCGCGATCGCGATCGGCCTCGGCGATGTAGCGACGGGTCTGATCGCCACGGGCCCGATGCTGGCGGGTGCGTGCCTCCAGCTCGTGACACCACTCGGCGTGCGTGTGCTCGGTTCGTATCGCACCTGGGTGGTCTGGTGCGCGCGCCTGCAGGCGCTGAGTTTCATCCCGCTGGTGGTCGGTGCGTTCATCGGGCGGATCGATGTCCTGTGGCTCGCGCTGGCGACGGTCGCCTACTGGACAGCCGGCATGTCGGCCGGTCCCGCATGGAACGCCTGGGTGACGAGTCTCGTCCCCGACTCCATCCGCGAGACCTTCTTCGCGCGTCGCACCCGGGCCGCACATGCAGCATTGCTGGTCGCTCTGGTGTTCGGCGGACTGGCGCTCGAGTTGGGGCGGACTCAGGGGGTGGAGCTCTCCGTGTTCGGAGTGCTGTTCGCCGGTGCGCTGGCGACGCGATTGATTTCCGCCGAGTACCTCGCGAGCCAGAGCGAGAGGCCGGGGCTCCCGGGCGAGCATCGCACCCTCGGTCCGGCCGATACCTGGCGGCGCCTGCGCGAGGCCGGATCCCTGCGTGTGCTCCAGTATCTGCTCGTCATGCAGGTCGTGACGAACATCGCCGCACCGTATTTCACCCCCTACATGCTGAACCGGCTGGGACTCTCCTACGGCGAATTCATGGCATTGATCGCGGCGTCGTTCCTCGCGCGGGTCGCGGTCCTGCCCCGGCTCGGTCGGATCGCGCGGGACGAGAGTGCTCGTCGCCTGCTCTGGCTCGGCGGGCTCGGAATCGTGCCGCTGCCGATCCTCTGGCTCGTCAGCGATTCGTTCCTCTACCTGCTCGCCGTCCAGCTGGTGGCGGGCTGCGCGTGGGCGGCGATCGAACTGGCCACGACGCTGTCGTTCTTCGAGGGCATCGTCGAAGCCGATCGGGCCAGCGTGCTCTCGGTCTTCAATCTCGCGAACGCGCTCGCGACGGTGGCCGGCGCGTTGATCGGGGCCGGGCTGCTCACCCACTTCGAGACTTCGCCGCACCTCTATGCCTGGTTGTTCGCAGCCTCCACGTTCGGAAGGCTGATCGCGGCGTCGATGCTCAGCCGGACACCGACGGCGACCCGGGTCGGTCCCGGATTCCAGATGCGGACACTCGCAGTCCGGCCTTCGGGCGTGGCGGTGCAGCGGCCGATCCTCGCGAGCATCACAGACCGGTTGCCCGAAGCGCCGGTGCCGCACGTACAGGAAGAAGAGGGTTCGTGACGAGCGAGATCGCGTGTCCGGCGCGTGCTCGGAGCCGATCGCGATCCCGGTTCGCAGTACTCGCTCCGCGACTCGATGCGCTGTACGGTCTCGTCGCATCGCCCGACTCACTGATGGGATCATTGGACGACATCGACGCGAGATGACCTCACCGAGAGACGGCCAGAAACACGCGCTCGATTTCGAGATGCTGGGGCAGCCCGACGATGCCTCGTGCGGACCGACGTGCCTGCATGCCGTCTACCGCCACTTCGGCGACGACATCCCGCTCGAGGACGTGATCGCACAGGTGAAGCATCTCGAGGGAGGCGGCACCCTCGCCGTCAGCCTGGCCAGCCACGCACTGCGCCGCGGCTATACGGCTTTGATCTACACCTACAACCTGACGGTCTTCGACCCGAGCTGGTTCGAGGGCAAACCGGTCGATCTTTCCGAGCGCCTGCGTGCGCAGGCCAAGGCGAAGCGCAGCCGCAAACTCGCCGAGGCGACAGAGTCCTATCTCGAGTACCTCAGTCTCGGGGGCGAATTCGAAATGGAGGATCTGACGCCCGGACTGCTGCGTCGCTGGCTCAACGAGGACCGGCCGCTGCTCACGGGTCTCTCGTCGACCTTCCTGTATCGGACTCCGCGGGAGATCGGCACCGACACGCTCGCCGAAGACGACGTCCGCGGCGTACCGACCGGCCACTTCGTCGTGCTCTGTGGCTGGGATCCCGAGGAACGTGCAGTTCGCATCGCCGATCCCTACGCGGAGAACCCGCGCTTCCAGCGCCACATCTACTGGCTGCCCGCCGAGCGCGTCATCAACTCGATCCTGCTCGGGGTTCTGACCTACGACGCGAACATCCTGCTCCTCGCCCCGCCCGTTGCGGAAGTCACCTCGAGTTGAAGGCAATCGTCGTCATCGAAAACACCCGGCGGTTCCCGCTTCGACTGGCCGGTGCCGATGTCGTTTCCGCCCGCGACTACCTGCTGCAGGGCGGTTGGTCGGGACGTCGCGGTCTGCGGGTCTACAACCTCTGCCGCACCTACGGCTACCAGACTCTCGGCTACTACGTCTCGTTGCTCGCCGCGGCCCGGGGACATCGCCCGATCCCGACGGTGGAGACCCTCCAGGACCTGAGGCTCGCGCCCGTCGTGCGGCTCGTCTCGGAACAACTCGAGGACGAGATCCAGCGCAGTCTCTCGCGCCTGAAGGGGCCGAAGTTCGAGCTGTCGATCTACTTCGGACAGAATCTCGCCAAGCGCTACGACTCGCTCACGCGGGCCCTCTACGAACAATTCCCGGTTCCGCTGCTGCGAGCCACTTTCGAGCGTCGTGGTCACGAGTGGCGGCTCTCGTCGGTGCGACCGATCGCGACGGTCGAAATCCCGGAGAGCCATCGGCCCTTCATGATGGAGCAGGCCGAGCAGCACTTCGGGCGGCGTCAACGCGCATCCCGTGCGAAGCGCACGTTCCGCTACGACATGGCGATCCTCGCGGATCCCGATGCATCCCACGCGCCGTCGGACAAGAGGGCACTCCGACGCTTCGTTCGCGCTGCGCGTGATCTGGACATCGACGCACGACTGATCGGCCTCGAGGATGCGGGCGATGTGGCCGAGTACGACGCGCTCTTCATCCGCGAGACGACTGCAGTCAACCATGCCACCTATCGGCTCTCGAGGCGCGCCGCCACCGAGGGACTGGTGGTGATCGACGATCCGATCTCGATCCTGCGCTGCTCCAACAAGGTATTCCTCGCCGAGTTGTTCGCGCGTCACTCGATCCCGCACCCGAAGACGGTGGTCGGGCATGCCGACAACATCGACGCGATCGGCGATGCCGTCGGCTTCCCCTGCGTGCTGAAGCGGCCCGACTCGGCATTTTCGCAGGGCGTCGTGCTGGCCGATTCGCCTGAGAGCCTGCGCGCGCACATGACGGAGTTCCTGCGCGATTCGGATCTCGTGGTCGCGCAGACCTTCACACCGTCGAAGTTCGACTGGCGGATCGGCGTGCTCGGTGGACGGGCACTGTTCGCCTGCCAGTACCACATGGCGCGCGGCCATTGGCAGATCGTCGTGCAGGGCAGCACGGGCAAGAGCCGATTCGGGCGCGTCGAGGCATTCGCGCTGGACCGCGTGCCCCCCGACGCCATCGAGGCGGCGGTGCGTGCGGCATCGCTGATCGGCGACGGTCTCTACGGCGTGGACATCAAAGAGACCGACCAGGGCTGTCTCGTGATCGAGGTGAACGACAACCCGAACATCGATCACGGCGTGGAAGACGGAATCCTCAAAGAGAAGCTCTACAGTACGATCATGAAGGGCTTCCTCGAGAAGATCGAACGCAAGAAAGAGCGCGGGCGGCGATGAACTCACCACTTCGTTTGTTCGAAGGCTACGGGATCGAGCTCGAGTACATGATCGTCGATTCCGGCTCGCTCG
>JANOFF010000076.1:0-5935 GCA_031413515.1 bacterium | reverse complement strand
GGCGGCTCAGTCAGTAGGCCATATTCCTTCGCCGCCCCCTCTCCCCGACGAACTTCGCGGCCGGGTCGCTTTGCGTTGGGGGGGTGGTGGGGGGAGGTTGAAGGAGGGGGGTCAGTCGAGGTAGCCGAGCTGTTTCAGTTGTTCGAGGGTGGCGGGTGAGACGGGGTCGCGCTGCAGATCGGCGATCTGTCGCGTGGGGGAAGCGCGATGCTGGCTGGCCCATTCGGTGGTGGTGGCTTCGAGCCGCGCCGCCACATCGGGGTGTCGGGTCACGAGGTTCTCGATTTCGCCCGGGTCGGTTCGATAGGCGTAGAGGCCGATCCGACTGTGCTGCGAGTCGATCAACAAGCGCCAGCCAGCCTCGGTGATCGCGAGTTCGTGCTTCGATTCGGTGACGACGGGGCGCCCGGTCCCTTCTCCTCGTGCGAGCGGGGCGAGGCTCTGGCCCTCGAAGGCCGGCGGCACCCGGAGCCCGGCGAGATCGAGCACTGTGGGCGCCAGGTCGACGAGCGACACGGGCACGGCGACGACCCGCGGCGCGAGTGACGGCGCGCGCACGATCAGCGGGACGTGGCTCTGGGCCCGCTGCGCGCTGGTGCCATGTTGGAAGTAGAGCCCGTACTCGCCGAGCGCTTCGCCGTGGTCGGCGGTGAACAGCACGAGGGTGTTGGCGGCACGCGGCGAGGCATCGATCGCTTCGATCAATCGCCCGAACCAACTGTCCCAGTAGGCGATCTCGCCGTCGTAGGCCGTGACGTAGTCGCGAACGCGTCCGTGTCCGAGCCATTGGTAGGGCTGCGTGGCTTTCTCGTCGATTTCTCGCGCGTCGGTTTGCGACAAGGAGTCGCCGTCGAACATCCGGTCGAATGGGGCGGGCGGCTCGTAGGGGCCGTGTGGATCGATGAACAACGTCCAGAGGAAGAACGGTGCGTCGGCTTCGTCGCCGTCACCATCGCTTCGTCGCTGCTCGCTGCGCGCCCGCAGCCACTCGATCGCCGCGCCGCCGACCTTCTCGGCGATGTCGCTGCCACGCTGGCCGCCCGTCGCTCCGCGCCGGGCCCTCCAGAACTCGAAGTACTCGTCGAAGCCCTGATCGAACTGGAACTCGCGGCCCACGTTGCCGTTGGCCACCAGGCCGGCCGTCGCATAGCCCGCGCAATCGAGCACCTCGGCGAGGGTCAATGCTTGCAGGGGCAGCGCGCTGCGGATCTGCCGGATGCCCGTGCGATCCGAGTACGAGCTGGTCAGCATGCCCGCGATCGATTGGCTGGTCTCGGGCCAGGTCGCGAACGCGTGGTCGAAGCGCACGCCAGTCGCCGCGAAGCGGTCGAGGTTCGGGCTGGTCGCGCGCGCGTACCCGTAGGCGCCGAGATGATCTGCGCGCAGCGTATCGACCTGGATCAGGATGATGTCGGGCAGCGCCGCGCGCCCGGCTGGTGACTCGCTGCCGACGTCGACCCCGAGCGCCGCTGCACACTGCTCGGCGGAGAGCAGCCGCGCCGGGCGGGACTCTGCGGCGGTTGGTTCGGGCACCGCCGGTCGCTGCGGTCCGCAGGCGATCAGCGCAGAGCCGAGCGCGATCAGACCGAGCGCGCCCGAAAGCGTGAGGCCGCTCGCAGATTCCGTCGGGACCGATTGCATTGCAGCGTCCTCGAAAGCCCGGGCGTCGGTGCGAGCGGGACGTTCACGTCGTGATCCGCTCCGACACCGGCACTCGCCTTCCCCGCTTTCTCGGCTGATCCGCGGGTCGGCACGACCGGAATCCTTTACGCGCGGCGCCACAGCGCGGGATCGGGCATTCGGCCGAGCCGGGGGTGCGCTCGAAGGTCGTGCGGACGTCGACACACACGGGGCGGATCCGATCGCTTCAGGTACGGTCCCCGCTACGTCGAGCGCGGGATGGGCTGACGCAGTGGCACGGCAACGGCACGAATCTCCCAGGTCGATTCGCGCTTAGCCTCGGCTCCGCGCTGCAGCGCCTGAAGCGGTCGGAGGAGCCTTCCGAGTTGTTGTCCCATCACCAGGTCCTTCTCTTTCTGGCGCAGATGCTCGTCCTGCTGGTGGCCGCCCGCGGACTCGGCGCGCTGATGCGACGCATCGGCCAGCCGTCGGTGGTGGGCGAGCTGGCGGCCGGCCTGCTGCTCGGGCCTTCGATCCTCGGTCGCCTGTCTCCGGGCACCTTTCACTGGCTCTTCCCCGCCGATCCGCTGCAACAGGGAGTGCTGAGTGCCGTCGCGTGGCTCGGCGTCTTCTTCCTGTTGATCGCGACCGGTTTCGAGACCGACCTGGGTCTCGTACGGCGCCTCGGTCGGTCGACCGCACGGGTCGCGTTCGGAAGCCTCGCGGTGCCGGCTGTCTTCGGCCTCGCCGTCGGCTTCGCGATGCCCGAGATCTTCGTTGGCGAGAAGTCGCCCCGCCTCGTCTTCGTGTTGCTGATGGCCACCGCGCTCAGCATTTCGGCCCTGCCGGTGATCGCCGCGATTCTCACGCAGCTCGACCTCATGCGGCGCAACATCGCCCAGGTGATGCTCGCCTCGGCCATGATGAACGACGTCGTGGGCTGGGTGATGCTCGGCATCGTGGCGGGCCTGGCGCAATCGGGCAGCGTCCAGTTCGAACGGCTGCTCGTCACGCTGGCTGGCCTCGCCGCCTTCGTCGCATTGGCGTTCACGCTCGGCCAGCGCGGCGTCGATCTGCTGCTGCGTCGGGCGCGCGAGCACGGCGGCGGTCCCGCCGGCGCGTTCACCATCACGCTGGGGGTGGCCCTCGCGGCCGGCGTCACGACCCACGCGCTCGGCCTCGAAGCCGTGCTCGGCGCCTTCGTGGCGGGCACCGTGCTCGGGCGCTCGAAGTTCCAGCACGACGAAACCTTCGCGGTGCTCGACCGGATCACGACGGCGTTCCTGGCCCCGCTGTTCTTCGCCTCGGCGGGGTTGCGCGTGGACCTCGGCCTGCTCGCCGATCCGCGGGTGGCGATCTGGGGAGTCGTCGTGCTCGCCGCTGCGAGTCTTTCGAAGTTCTCGGGCGCCTATCTGGGGGGCTGGAGTGCGCGGCTGCCCGTGCGCGAGCGGCTCGCGCTCGGCGCCGGCCTCAACGCACGCGGCGCGGTCGAGATCGTGGTGGCCACGGTCGGTCTGTCACTCGGCGTGCTGAACGGAAACTCCTACACGGTGATCGTCCTGATGGCGATCGCCACCTCGATGGCGGCGCCGCCGATCCTTCGGCTGACCCTGCGCGGCTGGCAGGGCTCTGAAGAGGAGCGCGAGCGCCTCGAGCGCGAGCGTTTGCTCGGCAGCAACGTGCTGGTGCGCAACCGTCGTGTGCTGCTGCCGAGTCATGGCGGGCCGAACTCGATCCTGGCGGCGCGCATCATCGACCTCGCGTGGCCGACGGAGGCCGAGGTCACGATGCTCTCGGCGGGGGCCGACGTGCCGCGCGATGACCTCGAGAAGGTGCGGGCGGTCTTCACCGCGCGCCGCTTCGTCCACGAGCACGAGAGCCGCTCGACGCCGATCGCCGCGATCCTGAAGCACGCGGCGCTCGGCTACGGGGCGATCGCGGTCGGGGCCACCGACGTGCGCGTCGCCGGGCGCCTCGTGTCGCCGGTGATCGACGACCTGCTCGGGTCGAGCCCGCTGCCGGTCGTGATGGTGCGCTGCGGCACCCACGAAGATCCCACCCATGCGCCCGCCTATCAGCGCATCCTCGTGCCCGCGATCGGCACGGGGCCGGGACGCGCCGCGCTCGAGATGGCGTTCAGCGTCGCCCAACACACCGGCGCGCAGGTGCTGATCACCCACGTCATCACTTCGCCGCATCGAGACCGCGAGCACGCCTTCCCGTTCTGGAGCGCGCAGCCCCTCGACGTGGGCGTGCAGCACAACCGGGCCGCCGAGCAGGTGGTCGAGGACGCACTGTCGCTGGCGGCGCAGATGGGCGTGCGGACCGAGGCCGTGATCCGCACGGGCCTGTCGGCCTCGCAGGAGATCCTGAAGCTGGTGGGCGAGCGCGAGATCGACCTGCTGGTGCTGGCCGCGAATCTGCGCCAGCTCTCGGGCCGTCCCTTCCTCGGCCATGGTGTCGAGGCCCTGCTCGAAGAGGCCGAGACCACGATCGTGGTGGTGACGGCCCCGGCCGGCTGGTCGCGCTGAGACGTCAAGTCAGTATCCACGAACCCCGAATCAAGGAGCCCCTTCATGAACGCCAAATCCGTCCACCCCGATCGTCCCGTCCACGAATTCATCACGGCGCGCTGGAGCCCCTATGCGTGGGCGAACCGCTCGGTCGCCGCGTCGGATCTCGCCGCGCTGTTCGAAGCTGCGCGCTGGGCGCCCTCGTCGTACAACGAGCAACCCTGGCGCTGGATCGTGGCGCGACGCGAAGACCCCGCAGCGCATGCCCGGCTGCTCTCGACGCTGGTCGCGGGCAATCAAGCCTGGGCGAAGCATGCGCCGGTGCTGGCGATCGGTCTCACCGCGACGACCTTCGCGCGCAACGGCAAGCCCAACAAAGCGGCCCACCACGATCTGGGCCTCGCCGCCGGAAACCTGTGTCTCGAAGCCAGTGCGCGGGGCCTCGCGGTGCATCAGATGATCGGCATCGAGCCCGAGCGCGTGCGCGAGCTGTACGCCGTGCCCGAGAACGTCGAGCCGCTGACGGGCCTCGCGATCGGTTATGCGGGGGACGCTGCGAGCCTGCCGGACGGTCTGCGCGAACGCGACCTCGCCCCGCGCGGCCGCAAGCCGCTGCGCGAGCTCGCCTTCGAGGGGCGCTTCGGCCAGAGCGCGAGCTTCATCGAGTAGCGCGCGGCTCGCGCGGCGGAGCGTCAGCTCTTTGCGAGCCGTGCGTCGATCTTGCGCAGCAGCACACGCTGCTGCTCGCGCGACGTCACTTCGAAGCGCTCGAAGTCGTCGCCTGCGAGCCGAACGTCGGCGAACAGGCCGGCCGGGTCTTCGTGGAAGTGCAGGAAGGCGCGGGACCTGAGATAGAAGACGCCCGGGCTCTTCTCGTTCAGGGCGTCGCGCTCGCGCAGTGAATCGAGCAGTGGCGCGAGTCCTGTGAGAGCGGCGAGCGCAGCGGGCCTGGCGTGTTTCACCGCGAGATCCTCGTCGGTCGGATCGCCAGCGTACCGCAGGCCACCTGTGCGAACGGTTCGCTGATCGGGCGGCCGGGCGCGAGGCGGGAAACGCGGCTTCGCTCTACGATCGCGTCGGCCCGCGTCTCTTGCTTCGACTCGCTGCCAGGACGCCGAGCCGGTCGAGCATGCCGCTCCATCATCCAGCTCCAACATACAAGAGGAGTCTTTTCCATGCGCAGATCTGCATTCTTCTTCGCCTCGCTGGCCATGCTCGTCCTGTTCGGAAACGCCACACCGCTCCGCGCGCAGCAAGCATCGGAAAACTGGACGGGGCAGGCCGAGGCCTCGGGCAGCACCTACCCGGCGCAGTACACCGTGAACAAGGACGCTGCCGGGGACACCACACTCATCAGCGTGAACGTCCAGTCCACTGACCCGAACGACACGAATACGCAATTCCAGATCACGCAGGACTCGGGGCAGTGGCACGTCACCCCGTGCAACGCAGCGGTCTGCCCGTGCCAGGTGCAGGAAGACTCGGGGGGCGGTGGCACGGCGTCGTGCGAGGACCCGGGCAAACCCGAGGCGGGGACCGTCGTGTATCGCATCCTCGCGCGAAGCTGAGCGAGCGCATACGCGGCGAGGGCGTCCCGGTGACGGCCGGGCAGGAAGCGCGGCCACGCTTCGGTGAATTCGGCAGGAGCTCGCGAGCATGAACGACACGCAGTCGAGCGATTCGCTCAGCAAGCTCCCCGCACTGACCGCGGCCTACTGGATCATCAAGATGGCCGCGACCACGCTGGGCGAGACCGCCGGCGATCTCATGTCCATGACGCTGGCGGTCGGCTACGGGCTGAG
>JANOFF010000075.1:0-9152 GCA_031413515.1 bacterium | reverse complement strand
TCTCGAACGTGAACGGCGAATCGACTAGTCCGTTGGCAAGCACCAAGCTGCTGGTACCGGCGACGTCGGCATAGTCGTCGACCCCATCGAATTGGACGTAGAACGGTGAAGCCGGAGGAGGCGGCGGACTGGGATTGATGTACCAGAACGCACTGGTCGTGTCTGTGTGGAAGAACTCGAGCAATTGATCGGCAACCTTGTGGCTGCCACTCGGTGACAAGTGCAACCCATCACTGAAGTCGGCGCACGAGTACTCCAGGCCGTCCGATCGTCCCGGGACACCGCCTGAGATGCCGTCACTGCCCTCACCATCGGCCCACAAGTACGGTCCCCAGGCCAGGAATGGCGCCGGCGCATTGGGGCCAGCGTAGCGCAGCGTCGGATCGCCACTCAACTGGTCTTCGATGACCCACTTGACTGAAAAGCCTTCGTCGTACGCGATTGGTTCGGGATACCCACTGAGACCAGCGTATCCGGCAAAAATGCGGCTCGACAGATACGCGATCTGAACGTTGGGGTACTTCTGTTTGAGGTTACGTGTGACATCCCGAAGCGCCGACCTCAGGAACTCTGCCGTGGCGGGAAATGGGGAAACGTTCTGCCAGCCGCCGACGTCATCGCTCCGGATGGCGACCTTGATCCAAGCTACTTGAACTTGGGCGCTGGTGAGGCCCCTTTGGGCGACCGCCTGCGCCAGACCGGTCCAGGCTGGGCTGTTCGGGTCAGCCCAGTCCGCCGCAGACTGCCCATCCTGCGCCCCGGTCACGCTGACCAGCTTGGGGTGGCGACGCGGGTCGATGTTCGACAGGTATCCGAACACCTCGAACTCCTGGTAGACGGTTGAATTCCCAATCGACACGAGGCCGATCCGTCCAGCGAGATCGTCGACCTGTCCCGAGGCATTGAGTGGCCTGACTGCGCTCGCCGCTGTCAATCCGGCAGATTCATGGGCGGGCGGCCGAACGTTGCTACCGCCCGGATACAGGCCTCCGCCGTAGCCGTTGTAGAGGTTGGGACCGAGGTCATTGAGGGGCGTTCGGCCAATCGACGTCACAGTGCAAGTGCCGGTTTGGGCTTGTGCGGCGAGGGCAAACCCACCTAGGAACGATGTCATCAAGGCGACGCGCAGACAGGCCAACGGAGTTCGGCCTCGGACCACATCGCCGTACGTTTGCAAGACTGGCCCGTAGTTCATTTGCTGCCCCTCGATTATTCGCTTCTTCGGTGGACTTGGGCGCGTTTGGCCGCAGCTACCCAACGCGAAGACCAAATCAACTTGGCGAAATTCAGATACGATGCCGAAAGTCCATGGATACTGGGATTAGCTTGACTATTTTCTATGTAGAAAAAGGCAATGCAAGTCGAGTAATCGATTTGCGCTCGAAAATTTGGGGATTTGTTAGCGCCGCACGGTGCAGAGAGCAAATCGGAGGCCACGCCAGGGCGGCGCAGGGAACTCGCACTCCGACTTTCGACGATGTAGCGGTGATGGCCGTCAGGCCACGGGATTGCCGACGCTTCTAGTCTAGCTTGACCAGGGCCGTGCGACTGCTGAAACGCGCGCGAGACCCGTTCGATGAAGACCTCATCCGACGGACTTGGTACGGACCGTGCGACCCACTTCATCCCAACCCAACAGAAGTCGCACGACCGTGTGCGACCGCGCCACGACGTAGGCGATGTACAGCGCCATCAGGCGGAGAGGGTCCATCGAGAAGACGCTTCCGATCCGCGCAGCGGCGAACCAATAGGCGGCCGTCAGCATCGCCAGCAACAGCGCTGCGGTTACCCAGGCCCCGAACACCAGAACGATCGCGATCAGCCAGAGAGGCGACGTCAGGAAAATTGCCACCAAGAGAAAGGGTTTCGAGCGCCACGACTTGCGAAACCCCGTATACATTCCCGAGGCGTGCCATCGCTCACGCCGGTAGAAGTCCCTCAGACGTTTCGGGTTTCCGTGGTGGATGGTCTTGAGGGTCTCGACCCGAACGATGGCGCATCCCGCCTGCTCTGCCCGCTGGCAGAAGTCCGCGTCCTCCCCAGTGATCACCGACGGGGCAAACCCCTGCAACACCTCGAATCGCGAACGGGACACTATCAAGTTGCCACCTGGCAGATACCTGACGGTTCGTCGCTGTGCGAGATTCTGGAACCAGATGCGCTCGATCCACGTCGGGTTCTGGCTGACGCCGTACACGTCACCAAAGACGATCGAATCTAGCGTGGACCGATGTGCGTCGGCAAAGCGGGCGATCTCGTGGCTCCAACCCTTCGCGACCTCGACGTCGGCATCGACGAAGCACAGGAGGTCGCCGGTGGCATGGCGTGCGCCGTGATTTCGCGCCTCCGAGATCGATCCGCGGCACGACAGCACGCGGATGGCTGGGAAACTCGCCGCAATCGCGGTTGAATCGTCGGTGGAGCCATTGTCGACCAGAATGATCTCGAACAGGCCGCCGTTCTCCAGCTCCTCGACCAGCCGCGGAAGGGTGACTCGCAACATCACACCCTCGTTGCGGCATGGCATGATTACCGATAGTCGCTCCATATGCGCCCGCTAAGATGATGAGTGTTCGGGGTCACCGCGCGGCAGGGCGGTCTCGACCGTCCCTTGTCGGAGGCGGCCAAGCAGACACGACACCGTCTCGGCCGCTCAGCTGGCTTGGTCGACCGACGACCGCCCGGCCCGCACGATCACTGAAGAAGCCACGTCAGTGTTGTAGCGCTGGCTTGCGAAAGCCGCGTACACATCGATCGGCTCCTTGCTGCCCAGGACCAGCTTCTGAACCAGCTTGAGTGGCGGCGAGAGCGCTCGCAACAACCAGCCGGGAAACCAGAAGAACCCGAGATCCGGGCGCTGCCCTCGCAGCCGTGTAGCCAGCTCGAGTCGGGTTGGCGGAGGAGCCTCGACCAGGTTGACCAAGGCGGGAGCTGCGCCGAAAGCCTCAGCATACGATCGGATCACTCGGGCCGCGGTGCCCACATCGCAGACACTCAGCGGTGTGCGCTTGGCGCCGATCGCAACGAACCATGGGCCGAGTTCGCGACCGAGGCGCCCCGGCGGCTGGAATGCGCCGTAGTCGACCAAGGGGCCGGGCCGGATGATCTTGATGTCCAGGTTGCGTTCTAGAGCAAGTCGGCCCACCACGAGTTCCGATTCAGCCTTGCCCCACACGTAGGGCCCACGCCGCAGGTGACCGCTGTCGAGGGGCGTCTTCTCGTCGGGAAGGCCGCCGACCTCCTCGCCCGTCTTGATTACCGCGATGCTGCTGACATGTATGCCTTGACGAATCCCAGCATTGGCAGCGGCTTCGAAGACATGCCGAGTGGCATCGATGGAATTGCGCTGGTGCTCGTCTTGGCCACCGGCCGTTTCGGCCGCGCAGTGGACGACCAGGCCCATGTCGGAGAGGAGAACGGGATCGAGCGGACGCGCCAGGTCTGCGACGACGTATTCGACGCCAGGCACTCGCACCCCGAACGGCGGCGTCCGACGTGCCAGGACCCGCACTCGAAACCCGGCGTGACGCAGCTCACGAACGACCGGCGCGCCGAGCAGGCCGGTGCCGCCGGTGACGAGCACGGCCGGCCGATTCGGATCACATGGCGGCATGTTGCGCTCTGCGGCGGCCAAGTTCGCCTGCGCCTGCTCTTCCGCGGCTTGCTCGGCGACGTCGAGAGCGGCACCGATTTGCTCACAGATGTCGACCGTATCGAGGATCGAACTGGGCGTGAGCGGCGGCGGAGTGCCGGCCGCGATGCTGCGGTAGAAGCGGTCGAGAAGAGCCGTCAGCCCTGGGTAGGATGTCGTTCGGCCGAGAATGAGCTTCGTGAATCCTCGCGTCGCGCCGGTGAGCGTTTGCCAGGCTCGGCGATATGGGGTGAACAGCACGCCAAGTCCCGCCCCTGGACCGGCCAGGCGCACGACACCCCCGGTGATGTAGTCGGCCCGGAAGGATCCGTTGGTCGAGACAATCTGTTGATACTGCTCGACCGGCCGGCCGCTAAGGGTAACGAGCAAGAGTCCCGTCACGTCTCCAAGCTGGAGTATGGCGTAGATGTCACCGGTCGCACGAACATCCATTCCGCGAATGGCGACGGCGGCGGCGTTGCTCGTGCCGGCGCGGAGCTGGGCGAGCAGAGGATAGACGGCGTGCGGCAGGATGTCTTTCGCTTGCTCCACTGGCGTGATGGTCCGGCGTGCGGTGCGAAACGAAAAGAAGCTTTCGATGTGGACAACGCGTCCAATCGCGTCGAGCTCATCGAGCACGGCCAATGAAGGTGGCTCAAACAGCACTTGGTGGCCGGCGCAAACCAGGCGACCGTGCTCTGCCGCTTCAGCAAAGATCGCGGCCGCCTCGGCGCGGGTCGGCGCAAACGGCTTCTCAATATAGACGTGGGATCCGGCCCTGATTGCTTGAATAGCGAGCGGCGCGTGAGTGGCTGGCGGTGTGACGATGTGGACAACGTCTGGCCGTAGGTCTGCCAGTAGCTCGCCAGCGTCCTTCATGACCCTAACGCCTGCGGGTAGTAACTCGGCGAGCCGATCCAAGTCTGCGGCAGGGTCCGCCACTCCAACTAACCGAACCCCGGAAAGTGAGCCAATGGCCTTGACGTGCTGAAGGCCCATCTTTCCGCAGCCAATGAGGGCGATGCGGAGCTCAGTGTGCTCTGCGTTGCTGTCAACCGCGTTCTTCAAGAATCCTCGGACGATCCGTCCCGCCGCCGACGCCGCCCACG
The DNA here is from genome assembly GCA_031413515.1 of bacterium. GTDB lineage: Bacteria > Myxococcota_A > UBA9160 > UBA9160 > UBA4427 > TMED88. The sequence goes on along the minus strand of JANOFF010000075.1, from coordinate 4,412 downwards.
CGAGGGCTCGGCAGGACACAAACAACGAATTCGACGTCGCAGCGTAGGCGCTACGACGCTATGCAACATTTACACCATGCCGGCGCTCGTCCCGCCGTGGAGGCCCAGTCGCCTGATTCGTGCGTGTTCTGTTTGGCCATCGAGAGTGTATGAACTTCGCATGAGGGCACCAAAGGCGTAACCACTTGTGGCGCGAACTGTCTGAGTCTCTCAGAATACTGACCAAAATGTCCACGACTGATCGGGCATGAATTATGCAACTCGCGGCGGAGACAAAGATCGCATTCGAGGCGATGCCGACTCGAAGCCAATTGGCGACTAGTCAAAGCGGTCGGACCGACAGTACCTGCTGCCCGGCTCTGAGAGACCTGACGGTTCGCTGTGTGGACGTGGCTCCCTACCACTCGCCATGCAGACCTGAACAGGGGGTGGCGATGAATGTCGGCTCTCGAGGCATACTTGTTCGAAGGGATAAGCACGTGACGAAATTTCTCAAGGCTGGCATTCTGCTCTGTGCCCTCACGTTCCCGGCAATCGCACGGGCGCAGACGTGGGTGAGTGTTGATTTTCAAGACACCCTCCCGTTTACCGCGGCATTCCACACTGCCAGCGATCCAACCGGCAACCTTGCCGACGTCCGGCCGCCGGGCGCTTGCGCGAATGGCGTCTATTGGAACTATGGCAGGGTGGCACCAGGCGCGGGCAATGGCGGCTACAACAATCGTGGCTACGCCCGGTACACGTGGTGCGACTACGACGTGTCGCGCGCGGGCGATCAATCAGACCTGGCCGGATGGCAGGTGGGATCGGGATACCGGTTCGAACCCGGCGGCACGGGTTTGGCCGGCCGCAACGCGTGGCCCGACACATTCTACGGCCGCATTCGGGTTTACATCGAAACGCCCATGACAGTGGCCGCGGGTGGAGACGGAGACCGTCAACTGAAGTTCTTCGTGTGGCACCAGTCGGTCTACGACGGTGACCAACGCGTGATCGGCTTCCTCGAGTCTGGACAGAACTGCGGACAGAGCAACCCGACGCACGTGTGCTTCACGCTCCAGCGCAACATCAATCACTACACCGACAGCGCGACGGTCGCCCTTGCTACTGGCACGTGGCACCATCTGCAGTTTGCGTGGAGGCACGGTGCCTCAGGCGTGTCCTTCGTGAAGGTGTGGAAAGACAACAACAACGCCAGTAGCCCGACGGCGCAGGATCTGTCACTGACGGGCATTCCTTCACGCCCTGGCGGCACCTCGACATGGGTGAAGGACCACGCCGGCTACGACCAACCGTTCGCCCTCGGCAACGGCGCCAACAACGGCACCAGGTTCAGCGAGAACTTCATGTTCCGGATGATGGATCTGCAACTTGGAGGGTCCTTCGACGGTGCTTGGTATCCAGGCGGCTCCGCCCAGCCCACGGCTCCGCGGAACCTGCGAGTCCTTCCCCCGGAATAGCAGGTCCGGACGCACGTTAGCGTGAGGTGATCACACTCCGATCACGCAACAACTCGAGCATGCGCTCGACGCTGTCACCGACCGACAGTCGATCAGTTTCGAGTACGAGGTCGGGCTGTTCTGGCTGTTCGTACGGAAACGAGACGCCGGGTACGTCGGCTAGTTGCTCGGAGTCGGCCTTGGTGTAGATGCCCGAAACATCGCGCTCCCGGCAGACGTCGAGCGGCGCCGACACATGCACTTCCAAGTACCGATCTGGCCCGAGCGCTTGGCGGGCCTTGTTTCGCACTGCGGCGCTCGGCGCGACGAAGGCGGCGAGGCAGATCAGCCCTGCTTCGTTCAGCACACGAGCAACATCGGTTGCCCGACGAAGGTTCTCGGAGCGCTCGCTTTCGGAGTAGCCGAGATCGCGGCTCACGGTCTGGCGCATTCTCCGACCATCGAGCACGCATACGGACAGCCCGGCGTCGAACAACCGCCGTTCGAGCGCGTAGGCCAACGTTGTCTTGCCTGACCCAGATAGGCCGGTCAGCAGCAAGGTCACCGGACGATGTCCAAGCATCCTGGCGCGCTCATCCGCCGAAATTCGGCTCAGCGCCGGCGTTGGCAGCGACTCAAGGGTTTCGCGATCCCAATGGTCTTCCAGTGACCGCAGCGACGTCGCCCGGTCCACGATCATGCCCGCGCCGGCCGTCCTGTTCGTCGACCGGTTCACGAGGATGAACGCGCCGGTCACGTGATTGCTGGCATAGGGATCAAAGCAGATCTTGCGCGTGAGCCTCACGGTGCAACGACCCACCTCATTCATTGCCAGAGGGGCGCCGGGCTCGCGGCCTAACGTATTGACGTCTACTCGGTAGCGAACGGAGGCCACTTGACCGTTCACGGTGTTGGTGGTGTGTCTGATCACGTATTGTTTGCCGAGAGCCATCGGCTCTTCGTCCATCCACACGACCATTGCCTCGAAGGCATTGTCGAGGCGCGACAGGTTTCCCGGGTGGACGAGCACGTCGCCCCGACTGACGTCGACGTCGTCCGCCAAAGTCACCGTGACAGCCATGGGTGGGAAGGCCTCGGGCACTTCGCCCTCGAAGGCAATGACCGACTCAATTCGCGTGACGGCTCCCGATGGCAGCACCACCACGTCGTCGCCTCGTCGGATTACGCCTGACGCCACCGTGCCGCAATAGCCCCTGAAGTCGAGGTTCGGTCGATTCACCAGCTGCACCGGGAACCGCATGTCGATCAGGTTCCGGTCGGAAGCGATGTGGACGGTCTCAAGATAGTGAAGCAGTGTCTCGCCGCCATACCACGGCATGCTCGTGCTGGCCGCCACGACGTTGTCGCCAAGGAGCGCTGACACGGGAATGAATCGCAGGTCAGGCAGCTCGAGCCGGGTGGCGAAGTTGGCATAGTCCCGCACGATTGTGTCGAATACCTCCTGCGAATGGTCGACCAGGTCCATCTTGTTCACCGCCACCACCACATGCTTGATGCCCAGTAGCGAAACGATGAAGCTGTGGCGCTTGGTCTGACGCACAACACCGTGCCGGGCATCGACCAGGATGACGGCCAGGTCGCAGTTCGATGCACCGGTGGCCATGTTCCGCGTGTATTGCTCGTGGCCCGGGCAGTCGGCAATGATGAATTTGCGCTTCAGCGTCGAGAAGTAGCGGTATGCCACGTCGATGGTGATGCCCTGCTCACGTTCAGCGCGCAGGCCGTCTGTTAGGAGAGACAGATCCAACGCGCCACCGTCGCCTCCCTTGCGCGCGCTGTCTCTGCGGATCGCTGCCAGCTGGTCTTCGTAGATCATTCGCGTGTCATAGAGCAGCCGGCCAATCAGCGTGCTCTTGCCGTCGTCGACACTGCCGGCGGTCAACAAGCGGACCATGCCCTTGCGATCCTGCTCCTCGAGCAACATCTCGAAGTCGTCCGCGATCAGGCGGGAATTGGTCATTAGAAGTACCCTTCCCTCTTCTTCTGTTCCATCGATCCCGCCTCGTCGTGGTCGATAGCGCGTCCCTGGCGCTCGCTGGTCGTCGCCACAAGCATCTCGGCGATGATTTCTGGCACCGTTATGGCGTCAGATTCGATGGCGCCTGTCAACGGAGCGCAGCCCAACGTGCGGAAGCGAATCAGTCGTGGCTGGACCGTCTCGCCGGGCTTGAGTGGAATCCGCTCATCGTCTCGCAGGATCAGCAGTCCGTCGCGCTCGATGATGGGCCTGACCGCGGCGAAGTAGAGCGGCACGACCGGAATCGCTTCACGGTGAATGTACTGCCACACGTCGAGTTCGGTCCAATTCGACAGCGGGAATACGCGGATGCTCTCGCCCTTGTGGACACGGCCGTTGTAGATCTGCCATAGCTCAGGACGCTGGTTCTTGGGATCCCATTGGTGATGGACGTCCCGGAAGGAAAACACGCGTTCCTTCGCACGGGATTTCTCTTCGTCTCGGCGCGCACCTCCAAACGCAGCGTCGTAGTTGCCCGCCGCCAGGGCCTGCAACAGCGCCTGCGTCTTCATCACATCAGTCCAGCGTTTGCTGCCGTGTATCAGAGGCGAGAGCGACTGCGCCTCAGGCGTGCGATTGGAGTGGACGATGAGCCGCAAGTGATGCTCAGCGCAAAACTGATCGCGGAACTCGATCATCTCGCGGAACTTCCACGTGGTGTCGACGTGCAACAACGAGAACGGCAACGGCGCGGGGTGGAACGCCTTGATGGCCAGATGGACCATCACGGATGAGTCCTTGCCGATCGAGTAGAGCATGACCGGATTCTCGAACTGGGCGACGACTTCGCGAATGATCGAAATGCTTTCGGCTTCGAGCTGACGAAGGTGCGTGAGACTGTAGGCGGTCAAGCGATCCCGTCCTTGCTCACGCCCGCCGCCGAGTGATCTAGGAGTGTCCTGGTGTCATCGAAGTGCAGGTAGCGGGCGTGAGGC
>JANOFF010000074.1:0-13984 GCA_031413515.1 bacterium | reverse complement strand
GGTGATGGACGCGTCACACGGTGAGTCGCCGCGCACCGGGCCGATCGCACGCGTGATCGCGCTGTGCGCGCAGAATCGCGGTCTCACGATCCTCGCCGTCGTGGCCGCGACGATCTGGGGGGTCTGGGCGATCCGGCAGGCTCCCCTCGATGCGATCCCCGATCTGTCGGACGTCCAGGTGATCATCTTCAGCGAGTGGCCCGGACAGAGCCCCGGCCTCGTCGAGGACCAGATCACCTATCCGATCTCGGCTCGCCTGCTCGCCGCGCCCGAAGTGCGCTCCGTGCGCGGCGAGTCGCTGTTCGGGATGTCGTTCGTGTACGTGATCTTCGAGGACGGAACCGATCTCTACTGGGCGCGCAGCCGAGTGCTCGAATACATGGGCGGCGTGCAGGCGCAGTTGCCCGACGGCGTGACGCCCGTGCTCGGCCCCGATGCGACGGGGGTCGGATGGGTGTTCGAATACGCGCTCGTCGATCGCAGCGGCGCCCTCGATCTCGCCGAACTGCGGAGCCTGCAGGACTGGAACCTCCGCTATGCGCTCGCGAGTGTGCCGGGCGTTGCAGAGGTCGCGTCGGTCGGCGGCTTCGTGCGGCAGTACCAGGTGCAGGTCGATCCGAACAAGCTGCTGGCCCGCGAAATCCCGATCCAGGAGGTGATCCGCGCAGTCCGTGAATCCAACGAGGACACGGGCGGCGAGACGATCGAGTTCGCGGGCCACGAATATGCGATCCGCGGTCGTGGCTATGTGCGGCAGATCGAGGATCTGCGTCGCGTGGTGCTGCGTGTCAGCGAATCGGGAACGCCCGTGTATCTCGAGGATGTCGCGACGCTGCAGATCGGCCCGGACACGCGGCGCGGTCTGGTCGAACTCGACGGTGAGGGAGAAGTCGTCGGCGGCATCGTGGTGATGCGCTACGGCGAGAACGCGCTGCGGGTCATCGACGACGTGAAGGCGCGGCTCGAGGAGGCGCAGCGTGGCCTGCCGGACGGCGTCGAGATCGTCATCACCTACGACCGCTCGGAGCTGATCGAGGCCGCGATCGACACGCTGACGTGGAAGCTGATCGAAGAGATGCTGATCGTGTCGTTCGTGATCTTCGTCTTCCTGCTGCACGTGCGGAGCGCGCTGATCCCGATCCTGACGATCCCCGTCGGCGTGCTGCTCGCCTTCATCCCGATGTACTTCCAGGGGCTGACCGCCAACATCATGTCGCTCGGGGGCATCGCGGTGGCGATCGGCGCGATGGTCGATGCCTCGATCATCCTGGTCGAGAACATCCACAAGCGTCTCGAGGAGTGGGAGCACGAGGGCCGGCTGGGATCGCGCCCGACCGTGATCCTGGCGGCCATGCAGGAAGTCGGATCCTCGGTGTTCTTCGCGCTGCTCGTGATCACGATCTCGTTCCTGCCGATCTTCAGCCTCGAGGGCACCGAGGGGCGGCTCTTCAAGCCGCTCGCCTTCACCAAGACATACGCGATGGGATTCGCCGCCATCCTGTCGGTGACGCTGACCCCCGCGCTCGCTGCGCTCTTCATCCGCGGGCGGATCCGTGGCGAATCGAGCAATCCGCTGAACCGCTGGCTCGTGCGCGCCTATGAGCCGGTGGTGCGATTCGTCGTGCGGCGACGTGGCCTGGTGGTCGTCGCGGCGCTGCTCGCGATGGCGAGCACCGTCCCGATCGCCCTGCAGCTCGGCAGCGAATTCATGCCGCCGCTGAACGAGGGCACGATCCTCTACATGCCGACCGCGCCCCCCGGCATGTCGATCACCGAGGCCTCCGACGTGTTGCAGCGGATGGACCGGGAACTGAAGGAGTTTCCCGAAGTCGCGCACGTGTTCGGCAAGATCGGTCGTGCCGGATCGGCGACCGACATGGCGCCGCTCTCGATGGTCGAGACGCTGATCACGCTGAAGCCCGAGAGCGAGTGGCGACCGGGCATGACGTACGCACGACTGATCCAGGAAATGGACGAGAAGCTCCGCTATCCCGGCATGCCGAACCTGTTCTGGATGCCGATCCAGACCCGCACCGAGATGCTGGCCACCGGCATCCGGAGCCGACTCGGCATCAAGGTCTACGGCCCGGATCTCGCGAGCATCGAGCATGCAGCGACGGCGATCGAGCGTGTCGTGGCAGCCATCCCCGGTACACGAAGCGTCGTCGCCGAGCGCGTGACCGGGGCCTTCTACCTCGACATCGAGACCAATCGCGAAGAGGCGGCTCGCCACGGGATCCGGGTTCGCGACGTGCACGAGATGATCGAGACGGCGATCGGCGGTCGCAACATCTCGCAGGTGGTGGCCGGGCGCGAGCGATATCCGATCAACGTCCGATATTCGCGCGACTATCGCCAGGATCTCGACGCACTGCGCCGCGTGCTGGTCGCGACGCCGAACGGTGCCCAGATCCCGCTCTCGCAACTCGCCGATTTCGAATTCGCGATGGGTCCTCCCTTCGTGCGCAGCGAATCGGGGCGGCTCGTCGGCTTCGTGTTCGTCGATGCGGGCGATCGCGCGATCGTCGACTTCGTCCACGAAGCGCAGCGCGCCATCGCCGAGCAGGTTTCTTTGCCGGCCGGCACGCGCATCGAGTGGGCGGGGCAGTTCGTGTACTTCGAGCGCGCGCGAGAGCGGCTGATGCTCGTCGTCCCGCTGACCCTGTTGGCCGTGTGCCTGCTCCTCTATCTCAACACCCGGTCGCTGGTCGAGACCGGCATCGTGCTGCTCGCGGTGCCCTTCTCGCTGATCGGGGCGTTCTGGCTGCTCTGGCTGCTCGACTACAACATCAGCGTCGGCGTGTGGGTCGGGCTGATCGCGCTGGCTGGCCTCGACGCGCAGACCGGTGTCGTGATGCTCCTCTATCTGACCCTCGCGCATCGTCGGTACGCGGCCGAGGGCAGACTGCGCGACGAGCACGACCTCGAAGACGCGATCGTCGAGGGCGCGGCGCGTCGCATCCGACCCAAGTTGATGACCGTGGTCGCCATGACGGCGGGACTGCTGCCGCTGCTCTGGAGCACCGGAACGGGCGCCGATCTGATGAAGCGCATCGCGGCCCCGATGGTGGGCGGACTGACGACGTCGTTCATCCTCGAACTGCTCGTGTACCCGGCGCTGTTCGCGATCTGGAAGAAGCGAGAGCTGGGGAAATCGTCTCAGTTCAGTGCGTGAACGCCTGATTGCCCCAGAGTTGCTCGAGGCGCGCGTCGCGTCCGCAGCCGCTGCGGTAGTACCGATAGCGGATCGGGTTCTTCTTGTAATAGTCCTGGTGGTACTCCTCGGCCGGATAGAAGGTCGAGGCAGTCACGATCTCGGTCACGATCGGCGCCGCGAAGGGCTTGCTCGCCGCGAGTTCTTCCTTCGAGCGCTGCGCGAGCCCGCGCTGCTCTTCGTCGCCCACGAAGATCGCCGTGCGGTACTGCGCGCCGCGGTCGCAGAACTGTGAATCTCGCGTCGTCGGATCGACCGAGTGCCAGAACACGTCGAGCAGCTTTTCGTAGGTGACGCGTTGCGGGTCGTACTCGATCCGCACCGCTTCGGCGTGGCCCGTCGACCCGCTGGAGACATCCTGGTAGCTCGGATCCCGTTCGTCGCCGCCCGTGTATCCGGAAGTGGTGGACACGACACCGTCCACATGATCGAAGTCGGACTCGACGCACCAGAAGCAACCGCCCGCGAAGATCGCCGTCTCGAGCTTGGGCGAAGACGTAGCAGGCGCGGGTTTCGAGTTGTCTCCCGTGACCGGATCGGGCTGTGCGACGAACGCAGCCATCACCGCCAGGAGCGTGACGCAGAGGATCGTGGAGGCTCGCCTCATCTAGACCGCCTCGAACTTCAGGCACACGCCGTTGTTGCAGTAGCGCTTGCCGGTCGGGGGCGGACCGTCATCGAAGACATGGCCCTGATGACCGCCGCAGCGCGCGCAATGGTATTCGGTGCGTGGATAGACGAGCTTCCAGTCGGTCTCGAACTCGAGCGCGCCGGGTATGAAGTCGAAGAAGCTCGGCCAGCCTGTGCCGCTGTCGAACTTGGTCTGCGACGAGAACAGCGGCAGGTCGCAGGCCACGCAGTGGTAGACCCCGGCGCGCTTCTCGGCATTCAGCGGGCTCGAGAACGGCCGCTCGGTGCCCTCGCGCCGCAGGACGTCGTACTGCGCGGGCGTCAGCAGATTCTTCCATTCGGCGTCGCTGTGACTGAGCTTGGGAATCGGCGGGGTCGACTCTCCCATCGTGTCGGCAGAAGCCTCGCGGGTTCGCGGAATCCACCATCCCAACCCGAGGGCGGCCGGGACTGCGGCGAGCGTCGAAAGTGCAGAGAGCAGCTTGCGTCGTGTCATCATGATCCACTCTTACGGGGCAGGGGCGGATTCGGGAACACGTCCGCCGAAAAATCTACCGACACACCCGTCCGGCTGTAGAAAATCGCTGCGAAGACCAGCGAGAAGGCACCGAGAACGTGCCAGATCGCGTGGCCCTGCACGAAGTGATCGTCGGGATCGCAGAAGGCGCCGCTCACGTCGGCCGCCGAAAACCCCGCCGCCAGCGTGAGCGTGGCGAGCGAGGCGAAGAAGAAGCGCCGGTCGAGGTCGGGACGGGCAGGTTGCATGAACTCGGTCGCTACCACGCCGAGGATCAGCAGAAGGACGATTCCCTGGATGGGAAAGGGCGTGAAGCGGAGCGCCACCGTCAGCGCGGTCAGTCCCACGACGCTCACGGCATAGAGGGGCCAGAATCGCCGCGGAGAAAGCGCGCCGAGGCGCACGAGGTTCAGGCCGATCAGCAGGTTGGTGAACACGTACATGCCGAAGAAGTCGAGCACCTGCAGGTAGCCCGAGAAACTCATGTGATAGACGAAGCTGCAGATCCCGACGACGATCTGCGCGACACCGAATAGCCGCAGCGTGTCGTCTCGACGCCGCGTGCCGAACCACACGAGGGCGAGGCCGGCCACCACGTAGGCGAGGTTCGACCAGGTATTCGCCGGCTCGACGACCCACGAACAGACCTGCGACTCGCACCAGCGCACGTTCGGAAGCCAGCTCGATGAGATCGGCTCCCAGGGACAACCGGGGGCCAGCGGGAGGACGGGCGCAACAGGCATGTGTGCAGACTAGCGCCCGCGGCGCGATGGGCGATCCGCGATCCGCCAGCATTCGGGCCGCGGGCGCCGATGTCCGCCACCCGTCCCGCTGCTATCACTGCGCGAACGCCCCGTCGGGCCGGCGAGCGCAGCGATGGCGAGATGGACACGGAATTGGAAGAACAGGCTGGGCCGTGCACTCGCGACCGTGGACGCGAGGCTCGTGCGTCGGTCTTCCCACGACGCGCGCGTGGCGCGCCTCGCCGAACTGGAACGCGAATATGGCGATCCGAGCCGGCCCGGCGAAACTGCGGTCGCCACGAGCTTCGACGCCGACCTCCACCTGATCCTGATCGGAAACGCGCTGGCGAGGATCCTGCGGGCCCAGCTGGCACGGCCGGAGATCCGCTTCGCGCTGGTCGGCCACGATCCGGAACTGGCCCAGAAGGCCTACCACCTGCTCGATTTCGGGCTGCGTCCGAGCGGCTTCTTCGAGGGGACTGCGGATTTCATGTTCGAGCGCCAGAGTCTGGATGCGCTGACGGCCGACGAGACCGAGCTGCTGATCGTCAGCGACGAGGATCCGCTGCGCGAAGCACTCCTGATGGATCGCATCGCCCTGCGCGACGAGACCCGCACGGGCCTCTGGAAGGTCGTTCGCCTGCGGCGGATCGTCGATGCGCATCGCGCCGTCATGCGTTCGCTCGTCGCGGGAAGCTTCTCGACCTGCTTGACGCCGACCAAGCTGGCCGGGCTCGCCTGTGCGATTGCGCTCTCGCCCGACAGCGGGGTCGCGGTCGAAGCGGGTGTCTTCATGGGCGGCAGCACCATCTACCTGGCCCGGCTGCAACGCGCCCTCGGAATCGAGCGCCGGATCTTCGCTTTCGACACCTTCGCGGGGATTCCCGCCCCCGGCGAGAGAGACGGTGACACGCCGTTTACGCAGGGGTTGTTCGCACAGGGCACGCTCGAAGTTGTGCACGCCAACTATCTCGCGCATGGGGTCGCGGACGACATCCACACGGTGGCCGGCCTGGTGCAGGACACGCTGGAGCCGAGCCTTCCCGCGTCGAGCGAGATCGCCTTCGCGCTGCTCGACATGGACCAGTACGCCGGGACGCGCGCGGGGCTCGACGCCGTCGTGCCCCGTCTCCACCCGCGAGGCATCGTGGTCGTCGACGACGCGGACGGGCAGGGGCCGAGCGCGGCGATCGAAGAAACGCTCGCCGCCCACCCCGAGCTGATGCGCTGTCGCGTCAGCACAGGGTTCGATCTCCTGCTGCGGCGGCAGGAGATCGGCATCCTGTCGGAGGGCTCCGCTTGATTCGGAGTGATGAGGCGTCGGTCGCGAGCCCGAGGGACTCCCCGATCCGAAGGGCGAGCCACCGCGTACCTGCGCTACAGGGACGGTATGGTGGCTGCTAGCGAGAATGCCGATTCGAGCGGCTGGTATCGCCGTCTGATCGAGAGCCTCGATCCCGGCGATCGCGTAGGAGAGCTGCTCTTCGGCCTGATCATGGTGCTCACGTTCACCCTCGGTGCCGGCGTCGAGCTGGCCGGGGATCGCGAGGCGACGCGAATCCTGCTCATCGCAGCGCTCGGCTGCAACGTCGCGTGGGGGATCATCGATGGCGTGCTCTATCTGATCTCGCAGCTCTCCGAGCGCGGACGCCTCCACCGGCTCGTGCAGAGGGTGCGGTCGACGCCCGACCGTGAGCAGGCACTGGCCCTCGTCGCTCGTGAGATGGAGGAGCGAATGCCGAGCGTCGTCGCGCAGGAGTTCCGCACGGCCCTCGACGCCCATGTCCTGGAACAAGTCCGCGAGATGAAGCTCGCACCCAACCGAGTGACCGCGGACGACCTGCTGGCCGCGCTCGCCGTCTTCTGGCTCGTCTTCTTGACCGCGCTCCCGGCCATCGTTCCGTTCCTCGTGATCCGCGATGCGCGGGTCGCGCTGCGCGTTTCGAATGCGATCCTGGTCGGCCTGCTCTTCTACGTGGGCTGGCATTGGGCCGGCCTCACCGGTGCACGTCCCGTGTGGACGGGTGCGTTCGTGTCGGCGCTCGGGATCGTGTTGGTGGTGATCGCAATCGCGCTCGGCGGCTGAGCCGCATCGGGAGGGTCTCGTGAACTGGCTGCTGCTCTTCGTGCCGATCGCGATCGGTCTCGAGTTCCTCGCGCCCGAGCGTCATCTGCTGGTGTTCGTCGCTTCCGCCCTCGCGATCGTGCCGCTCGCCGGTTGGCTCGGTCACGCCACCGAACAGCTCGCGACACGCCTCGGAGAAGGCGTGGGCGGGCTCCTCAACGCGACGTTCGGAAACGCCGCCGAGCTGATCATCGCCTTTGCGGCGCTGCGCGCAGGGCTTCACACCGTGGTGAAGGCCTCGCTGGTCGGTTCGATCGTCGGCAACATCCTGCTGGTGCTCGGTGCCGCGATGCTGGCGGGCGGGTTCCGGCACCACGAACAGCACTACAACGTGGCGGGCGCTCGCTCGCAGGCGACGATGCTCACGCTCGCCGTGATCGCATTGATCCTGCCCGCCGCCTATCGCACTGCCGCCGGTGCCGAGGCGCCCGAGATCGGAACGCTCAGCATCTGGATCGCCGGCGTCTTGCTCGTCGTCTACGCCGCGAATCTGGTCTTCGCGCTCGTCACGCATGGGGCGCTGTTCACGGGCGCGAGCGACTCCGAGGAGCCCGCTCACGAGAGCGCGTGGAGCCCCGCGCGCGCTGCCGGCGTGCTGGCGGCCGCTACGGTTGCGATCGCGTGGATGAGCGAGATCCTGGTGGGCGCGATCGAGCCGACCTCGAAGTCGCTGGGCCTGAGCGACGCCTTCGTCGGCGTGTTCGTCGTCGCGATCCTCGGCAATGCCGCCGAGCATGCCACTGCGGTGACGGCTGCGATGCGCAACCGCATGGACCTCTCGCTCTCGATCGCGATCGGGTCGAGTGTCCAGGTGGCTCTGTTCGTGGCGCCGTTGCTCGTGCTCGCGAGCTACTTCGTCGGCCCCGTCCCGATGGATCTGGCTTTCAATGGCGGCATGGTGCTGACCGTGCTGCTCGCGGTGCTGATCACCGGGCAGATCGCCGGGGACGGCCGTTCGGATTGGCTGAAGGGCGTTCAGCTCCTCGCCGTCTATCTGATCCTCGGCCTGGCGTTCTTCTTCGCACCCGCTCCGCTTCCGCGCTGAGCACGCGCGCTGCTTTGGTCAACGGGCCCGCTCAGCGGCCCAGCCGCCCCGGCAGGCGCGGATCGCCGCGCCCATACCAATGCGAGCGGAACACCACCGGGGTCGGGCCGAACACCGTGTCGACGAGCTGGCCGTTCACCCACTCCCAGACCGTCTCACCCGCCGGTGTCACCTGGAAGAGCCGGCCGGTCGCGGCCTCGGTGATGAAGGTGTTGCCGTTCTCGAGTCGTTGCGCGCCGCCCGCCATGAAGGACTGGAAGGCGAGGATCGTCCGGTCGACGTACTGCCACACGATTCCGTCGGTCGCAGGATCCACCTCGAGCACCCGGGCGAATCCCGGCGCGCGCAGGCGGTGGACACCGTTGTCGAAGATCAGGATGTTGCCGTTGTCGAGTTCGCGGGCATCGTGCTGATGGGATGTGTTGCCCGCGCCGAAGCTCCAGAGAACTTTTCCGGTCGCGCGGTCGAGCTTCACGACGTTGCTGGTCAGCCGCAGGCTCAGGAGCCAGTTGCCGTCGCCCATCACCCGGAGCGAATTGGCGTGGGTCCACTCCTTCCGGTTGTCGAGGGGGCACAGCACCTGCGTCTCGGGATCGAGGTGATCCGATGCGCGCCAGACCGTCGCTCGACTGCCGTCGCGTCGGATGTGCTCGATCGTGTCGCCCCAGATGCGCACCGGATCGTCGGCGTGGGGCGAGCCGCCGCGAATCGTCCGACTCTGCTGTTCGCTCATCTGTTCGAAGCCGAGCACGTGGTAGCTGCCGTCCTCGAGTCGCCAGAGATCGTGGTGCAGGCACTCTCCCGAGTACTCCCACAGCGTCTTGCCGGCGGCATCGAGTTCGACGATCGCCTCGTACTCGCCATTCGCGATCTTCGGCGGCGCCTTCGGGTCGCCTCCGACAGTCGCCACGAGCGTGCCGTCCGGCAGCAGCCGCGCATACATGAGACCGCGAGGAGTCGGCCACTCGTGGGCCGGTGTGCCGTTCGCCGCGTCGATCAGCACGACATGATCGTCCTGCGGTACGAGCGCGTAGCCATCCTGCGCCTGCGCCTGCGCGACGTCGTGGTAGACGAGCCCGGTCGGGCGATTTCGGGTCCAGGCCATATGTGGAGCCTCGGTGGTCAGTGGGTTGGAGGTCGAAACGAAGTGGAAGGGGGCGGGTCGATCGAGTTGAAGAGTTGCGCGACAGACCCGACCCGCACGTCGATCGTATGAAAAGAGCCGCTCTCGTTCTCTCGTCAGGGATCGGATGCGTGGACGCTCGCCATGCGCGCAAGCGTAGAGGCGCGTCGAGCTGCGGGAAAGGCGAGGCCTGCCAGATGGAGTCGGAGCAGGCAAGCCACCCACGCCGAGCCGTCGCGATTTCGAGCTAGTTTCTTCGAGCCCGGCGCGGAGAGGTGGCCGAGTGGTTGAAGGCAGCGGTCTTGAAAACCGCCGTCGTCGGAAGGCGACCGTGGGTTCGAATCCCACCCTCTCCGCCAATCTGTCTGCAGCTGCACAGACGGTCCGCGCGCACGCGAGCACGGCTCGAGAGGTCTTCGCGACTCCGGGCGATCCCGGCTCGTCTAGGCCCCGCGTGACCGAGCCGGAGGCGGCGGACTTCGGTCCCATCAAGTGCTGATCCGGCCCACGAATCATCCGCGATCGTCACTGCTCTGGCTTGCCGATCCCGAAGCGGGTATCGCGACCGTCGAAGAACACCTGTTGGGCGAACGATGCATACGAGTGCGCGTTGTGCAGCTGGTTCATCGCGGGCTGGGTGGCGTATTTGGGCGAGTTCTCGTGTTCATGGTTCGCGCCGCTCGAAGCGGCGGGATGGTCGGCGATGTGCACAGGCTCGTGCAGCACCATCGCGGCCCGGCAGTTCGGTCCGAAGCCACGCGTGCCCGCCCGCTCGCGGAAGGCCGGAGTGAAGTTCACCTTGCCCGATCCGAGCGGGACGTGGGCCGGTGTCCCCTTGGTCGCTTCGGCACTCGTCGTGTCGTCGATGAAGAAAAGCGCGCTGCCGCGCAGGATCTCGATGCTCTTCGTATAGATCGCGATCACCTGGTCGATGTAGGCAACCTTTCCGATCGTCGCCGTGCTGATGTGGAAGTGGGTCTCGAGAGCGTCCATCGCGATCGCGACATTGCGCGGCATGATCGGCGGAACGCCCCGCAGCGGGCCGGGAGGTGGCGTCGCGAGGAACGTTCGCGCCGCAGCGAGCGAGGCCATCGCCGCCATGCCCCACTGGATCGACGTCGCCTTGTCGCGACTGGCAAGCGCCGACATGCTGAGCGCGGCCGGTGTCGGTCGGGGCGTCGGACCGACCTTGGCCGGCAGCTCCCGATCGAGCGCCACGACCGTCTTCTTGCCGACGATGCGGTCGATCTTGCCCGAGTGGTTCAGGATCGGAGGACTCTGTCGTGTCTTGTAGAGAGCGACGAGATCCCCCGTCTTGTTGTCGTACACGTCACCGAGGGCGAGCGTCGCGACCGGCGGTCTCTGCTTGGCCGCCCAGGTATTCAGTGCCTTCTTGATCAGAACGACCCAAGGTCCCCTGGGTGCGTGGATCTCGCTCACGTGATCGATGTCCTTGGTCTCGCAGTCGACCAGCTTGGGGTTGTCGGCGAATTCGGAACGAAGGGTCATGGCGATCCACCTCCAGGGTGCGTGGGAGAAGTACCGCCGGGAGTTGTGCGGTGCGCGGCTCGACGCACGGGCGCGCCGCATCCATCCCGATCGGCGAGGTTTGAGTGCCTCGCAGCCCGAGAAAGGTGGCGGGTGGTCTGCTGCTAGAATGCGCGCCCCTCGCCGCAGCTCGTGGAAGCCATCCAGCGGGAGCGTCGAGGTCGGCAGGAGAAGAAACGCATGCGACCGGCCATCGACCGCGACGCTCCCACCTCGAACGCAGGTCTTCGCATGGCCCGCTCGGTTCGCGCGATCGTGCGCGCAAACGCCGCGGATTCCGAACGCGAGCGCACGCTCAACAAGGCGACCGTCGAGGCGCTCTGGCAGAGCGGGCTGATGCAGCTGCAGAACCCGCGCGAAGCCGGTGGCCTCGAGCCGACGCTGCCCGAGATGATCGAGATCTGGGAAGAGATGGCCTGGCAGGATGCCTCGTTCGGCTGGATCGGTATCGCGAACCTGCCTTCCTCCGCGTTCGCAGCCGCGTATCTGCCCGACGCGGGCTTCGCCGAAGTGTTCACCGCGCACGACAACCGGGTCACGCTGGCGGGCCAGTTCTTCCCGAACGGCCAGGGTCAGGTCGTGGACGGCGGATATCGGATCAGTGGCGCGTGGAACTTCGGAAGCGGCACGGGACATTCAGAGTACGTGGTCGGCGGCTTCCTGCCCTTCGAGAACGGCGCGCTCCGCATGGCGGCGAGCGGGCTGCCCGACATGATGGTCGCGTTGTTTCCGCGCGATGAAGTCACGTTCTCCGACAACTGGCACGTGACGGGTCTGCGCGCCACCGGCTCGTTCGACTACAACGTGCAGGACGCCTTCGTGCCCGTGCATCGCGCGTATCCGCTCTTCACGCGCGAGCACACGCGCGGGGGCACCGCGTTCGATCTCGGCATCATGCCGATCACCGCGGCCGGCCACGCCGCCTGGGCGCTCGGCACTTCGCGCAGCGTGCTCGACGACGTGATCGAGCTGGCCGCCACCCGGCAGCGTATGGGCGAGCCGTCGACGCTCGCGGGCAAGACGACCTTCCAGCGCGGTGTCGCCCACCACGAGGGCATGTGGCGTGCGGCCTGGCATCACGTCATGCAGGCGAACCTGCGTGTGTGGGACGAAGTCGCGCGCGGCGAGGCGCTCACGCCTTCGATGCGCGCCGAGCTGCGACTCGCCGCCACCTATGCGACCGAGGCCGCGCGCGAGATCGTGCAGTTCTGCCATCTCGCAGCCGGCACCACCGCGATCCGCCAGGGCAGCCGGCTCGAGCGGGGCTTCCGCGATCTCTACACCGGCACGCAGCACGCGTTCATCAGCGAGAAGACCTACCTCGACGTCGCGACCCTGATGCTCGGCCTCGCCGAGGACGCGCCGGGCCTCTGAACGCCGCGCCCTGGGCGCAGACCGGAAGGGCGAACGGACCCCTGGCCCTTCCATATATAGAAGCAGGATGGTCGCGAGGGGCTGTCGCCCCGGCTCGACGCCGAATGGGGTGAACCCCCGTGCGGTCCTCAACTGCCCCTGTCGGCCGGCCGATGCAGCGAGGGTGCCCGCGGGCAGGTCTGCGTCGGGTGGATGGAACTCGCCGACCCCATGTCGATCCCGCGCCACTTGCATCTCACCCAGCCCCTCACCCGGCATCCGTGGCTGGCGGCGCCGGACAGTGCGCTGATCGAGTTCAGTTCGGGCGGAGCGCGCAAAGTCTCGGCGATCCGGATCGGCATCTTCGGCCTGCTATTCAGCATCTCGGCCACCGCCCTGGCTCTGTCGAACGAACCACTGGCCGCGATCACGACGGCGATTTCGGGGTTCGGTCTGCTCGTTTCGTTGTACGTCGTGTGGCGGATTCGATCCCGGGCGAACGCGCGACTGTTGCCCTTCTTGACTTCGACCGTCGACATCTCGCTCGTGACCGGCATCCTGATCGCGTTCGCGCTGACGGGCCGTCCTGCCGTGACGATGAACAGCATGTTCGTCTGGGAGCTGTACCTGCTGGCCATCATGCTGTCGGTGCTGCAGTTCGATCTGCGCGTCGTGCTATTCGCCGGCACGATGGCGCTCGTGCAATGGGGCGGCATCACGGGATGGGTGGCGGCCACCTGGGGGATCGGCACGCAGGTCGGCGCGACCCACAGCGAAGCCATGCTCGTTCAGGTCATGCGCTTCATGCTGATCGGTGTCTTCACCCTCGGCGCGGGTCTGATCGTGATCCGCACCAACCGGCTCGCGCGGCTCTCGGGCAGCGATGCGCTGACCGGTCTGGCGAACCGCGCGCTGCTCGACCAGCGGCTCGTCGAAGAAGTCGCCGCGGCGCGTCGCTGGGGCCGGCATCTGTCGATCGTGTTCCTCGACATCGACCGATTCAAGAAGTTCAACGACAGCTGGGGACACAGCGCGGGCGACGAGGCCTTGCGCGCCACCGCGCGCGCCATGATCGAGGAGTGTCGCGAGAGCGACGTGATCGCGCGCTGGGGAGGCGAGGAGTTCGTGCTCGTGCTGCCGGACTCGGCGGGCAAAGACGCCGCGATGGTGTTCGAGCGGGTCCGGGCGCGCCTCGCCGTCACGCCGATCCCCGGCATCAGCCCCGAGGCGCGCGTGACCCTGAGCGCCGGGCTCGCCCAGTTCCCGAGCGACGGCGACGAAGCCGGCCTGCTCGAGCGGGTTGCCGACCGCCGCCTGCTGGTCGCCAAGCGCCGCGGCCGCGACCGCGTGATCGCCCACGACTGAGCGCCCCCCACGTCCCCGGCCATTTTGCCGGCCCCTCGGGTTTTCGGCTGGATTCAGGGCGGATTTTCGTCGTGAAGCCGGTATGTTGTGCGGTCCCGCGGAGAGGTGGCCGAGAGGCTGAAGGCACGCCCCTGCTAAGGGTGTATAGGGAAACCTATCGAGGGTTCGAATCCCTCCCTCTCCGCCAATCTTGTCTGGACACCGGCTCGAGCCGGCGCGCGGCTCTGAGGCGTTGCGCGGGGCAGCCGACGTCGAATCAGCGGTGCTGAAGCTGAAGTAGCGGTGAGAGTCGAGAGCAAGCAACGACGCCCGTCCCCGGAT
>JANOFF010000073.1:0-11623 GCA_031413515.1 bacterium | reverse complement strand
CTGCGGATGTCATTATGTCATTGCGGATTTTCGGCAGACAGATGCGGGTCGAATGATAGAGTGCGCTCAGTGAACAAGAAACTCCTGTCATCCTGAGCGAAGCGAAGGATCTTCCTGCGACAAGATCCTTCCCCCTGATCAAGTCTGGGGTTCAGTCAGAGTGGAGCGTATTCCTTCACCGACCCATTCCCCACCGGCCTCGCGCCGCATCGCTGCATGAACCGCCTGGATTTTGTGTGGGTGGGAGTTGGATTCGACGCTGGCGCGGTGCTTCAGCACTCTGTAGGAATCGGATGGACGGTCGCGTGCGAGGGGGCGGGCTTGGGGACGGTCGACTACCGCACTCTGAGTGATGGCGAGCGCGAAGAGTTTCTCGATTTGATGGACATGGCCTTCGTGGACGAAGAGCGGGCGCTCTTCGCGCGCTATCTCGACCACGATCCCCTGCTCGGTCACGAAGACACCCTCGTGGCAACGGATGACGGTCGCATCGTGGCCGGTGTGCAGATCTTCACGCGCACGATCCGGCTGCGGGGCGAGCCGGTCCTGCTCGGCGGGATCGGCAGTGTGGGGACGCACCCCGAGTTCGAGCGTCGAGGCCTCGCGACTTCTCTGCTCCGGCGCGCGATCGACGAGATGCGTCAGCGCGGCATGCTGCTCTCGCTGCTCTTCAGCGGGCGCACGAGCTTCTATCAGCGCCTCGGCTGGGTGCAGATCCCGCATCCGCTGCTGGTGGTGCGCGGCAGGATCGAGGTACGGGCGGTGGCGGGGCGTCTGTTCCGTGACTCGGATCTTTCCGCCATCCGTCGTCTCTACGACGCCTACTCGGGCTCGCGCGACGGCGCCACACTGCGCGACGAAGCCTATTGGCGCGCGCAGCTTCGATTCGCGGGCCAGCCCGACGAGCACTTCGTCGTGCTCGAGCGCGCGGGCCGGATCGTCGCCTATGCGCGCCGGATCCGGTTCCTCACGCTGGCCCGCATCATCGAACACGGCTGTGTGCCCGGCGATGAGGGGGAGCTTGCCGAACTCCTTCTCTCGATTGCGCCGGACGACGCTCCGGTCTTCATGCCGCACTGCGATGCCACGCTCGAGGCGGCCCTCGTCGCCCGAGCAGGCTCGGTCGATCGCATCGTGTTTCCGGATCAGATGTGGCGCGTCGTCGACCGACCGAGATTGCTCGCCCTTGCCGAGGCGGACGCCACGATCGACGATGCGTCCCTGCTCACGGCACTGATCGCCGGACCGGATCGGGTCTACTGGCCATCCGATCGCTTCTGACTTCTGCTGCCCGAGCAATGGACGATCTCCTCGTCCCATGGAGCACGAAATGACAGCCGCCCGCACGCCCTGGTGGAAGACGGCCGTGATCTATCAGATCTATCCACGCTCGTTCGCCGATGCTTCGCAGAGCGGTGTCGGTGATCTGCAGGGCATCCTTGCGCACCTCGATCACCTGGTCTGGCTCGGTGTCGATGCGATCTGGCTCTCGCCGTTCTTTCCCTCGCCGATGCACGATTTCGGCTACGACGTCGCGGACTACTGCGACGTCGATCCGATTTTCGGCCGACTCGAGGATTTCGATGCTCTGGTGGCCGCCGCGCACGCGCGCGAGATCCGCGTGATGATCGACTGGGTGCCCGCCCACACCTCGATCGAGCACCCGTGGTTCCGCGAAGCCCGTGTGTCCCGCACCGCTGCGCGCCGAGATTGGTATGTGTGGCGCGATCCCCGGCCGGATGGCAGTGCGCCCAACAACTGGCGTGCCGCCTTCGCGAAGGTGCCCACCTGGACGCTCGATCCCACCACGGGTCAGTACTACCTGCACAGCTTCCTGCCCGAGCAGCCCGATCTCAACTGGGAGAACCCGGAAGTACGGAGCGCGATGCATGACACCCTTCGGTTCTGGCTGGATCGTGGCGTCGACAGGTTCCGGGCGGATGTGGTGCACAACATCGGCAAGCATCCGAATCTGCGCGACGTCGACGAGCGGATTGCGCCGATTCCACACTGCGCGCTGAACGACGATCCCGTCACCCATGAGTACCTGCGAGAGATCCGCACGCTGCTCGACGGGTATCCAGGGGATCGGGCAATGGTGGGCGAGGTCTTCCTGCTCCAGACCGAGCGTGTGGCCACCTACTATGGTCAGCGCGACGAACTGCACATGAGCTTCAACTTCCCGCCTCTGTTCGCAGCCTGGGACGCGCAGGTCTGGCGTCAGCAGATCGAGACGTCACAGCGGGTGTTCGATCCGATCGACGCCTGGCCGACCTGGGTGCTCTCGAACCACGACCAGCCGCGCCACCGCACCCGCTACGGCAGCGAGGAGAGAGCGCGCGCGGCCGCGGTGCTGCTGCTGACGCTGCGTGGCACTCCCTTCCTCTACATGGGCGAAGAGCTCGGCCTCGAGAACGCCGTCGTCGCGGCAGAGCGGGTCGTAGATCCCGGTGGACGAGACGGCTGTCGCGCGCCGATTCCATGGACGGCGACTGCCGATCATGGCTGGGGGCCCGAGCCGTGGTTGCCCTGGCCGCCCGATGCCAGCCAGCGCTCCGTCGAACGTCAGCGCGCCGACGGGCGCTCGATGCTGCACCTCTACCGGCGGCTGCTCGCGCTGCGCCGCCGCTCCGATGCGCTGCGCACCGGCGATCTCGTGCTGATCGATGGCCCGGAGGACACCCTCGTGTATCGCCGCGCGGCGGGCGACGAGGAGTGCGTGGTGGCGATCCACTTTGGCGACGGCGAAGTGGAACTCGACTTCGACCACAGCTACCAGGTGCGCGTGTCGAGCGATGGCGAGCGCGAGGACGGGATCTTCGACGGGCAGCTCCGGGGAGACCGCGCGGTCGTCCTCACCCGGCTGCCGACGTCATGATGAAGCGGCGGTACGCGGCCGGCGGGAAGAACGCCAGCCAGTACGGGATCGATGCCGCGACACCCGAGCACGCGAGAATCACCAGGTTCACGAGCGCGAATTCCTGGTCGCCGGGGCTCGCCTGCGGCGCGATCGACGTCGTCAGCATGACGATCGCGAAGACGGCGCTGACACCCCAGAGCAGGAAGCGATTGGCGACGAGCGGATCGGCGAGGTCGAGCTTCACCCGGCGCCGCATCTGCGCCCAGTAGCGGAACGACTCGGCGATCAACCAGATCGGGCTCGCATAGCGACCGACCAGTTCGACCCAGAACCAGCGTGCATCGAGCAGGCCCGTCGAGAAGGACCCCGACATGAAGAAACCGACGAACGCCAGTGCCGAGATGCCCGTCAGGACCGCATAGAGTCCCGCCGCCCAGCGGCTGTCGGGGCGGAACACGCGCCAGATGAACAAGTTGTAGAGCGCGATCCCGCATCCGCCGAGCAGCTTGGCGAGCATCATCATGCTGCCCGCGCCGGTGCTCGGAACTGGAAAGACCTGACCGGCGGCGACTTCGAGCGTGGCTCCGAGCGTTCCGCCGAGCAGCACCGAGAGCCCGAGCAGCAGTTCGGGTCGCGTCCGATTTCGTTTTGCGAGGACCAGCAGGCGGATCCCGATCACCGTCATGGTGAGCAGGTACAGGCTGCCGCTCAGGGCACTGAGTAGCGGGATGATCTGCATGGGCTCTCCTGGAATCGGCGTACGGATCCGGGTTCCGGCGGATTCACTTGCCAGTTCGGATCGGCGCGATCGCGACCTGAGATTCGAGAGTCTGCTTCGTCGAAGTCCCGGATCCGGGATGCGGCGTTTATCACCCGTTCGACAGCGCCAAGGGCCTCGGCGACTCTCCGCGACCGGAGGATCGGTCCATTGCTCGGGCTCGAGTGGCGACAGTGGCGATCGACCGCCTGGCTGTCGGCCAGTGCCCACCTGGGCGATAGCCGGTTGTTCGTCTTCGACTATGCGATCCGCGCGCTGCGGGTCGCGGTGCTGGTGTCGATCTGGACGATGCTGATCGGGGACGACCCGGACTCTTCGCCGCTTCCGCTGCCCGCCCTGCTCACCTACACGATCGTCGCCGAGGCGTTCGCCCACGCGATCCATCTCCAGACGGGCCTCGCCAACGCATTCTGGAACGGCTCACTCGTCAACTACTTCCTCAGACCGGCCGGCGTGGTCCGGCAGTTCGCGGCCGAGAGCGCCGGACACGCAGTCTTCGACTTCATGCTCTTCTCGCTGCCGCTGTTGCTCGTGGCTGCTTGCCTGGGGATCGACGTCGTTCCGGAGTCGCTCGAGTCCGGCCTGCTGTTCGGACTGAGCCTGCTGCTCTCGTTGGCGGTCGGGCTCGCGATCGAGTTCATCGCCGGGGCGATCGCGATGGTGAGCGAGCAGCCGATCTGGTTGATCGAGAACGTTCGACGCGCGCTCTCGCGTTTGCTGTCCGGCGCGGTGCTGCCGCTCGCCATCCTGCCCTTCGGCCTCGGCGATGTGTTGGAATGGTTGCCGTTCGCCGCCACCGCCTGGGCGCCGCTCGCGATCTACACCGGCATCGAGGGAGGCACGCGCTTGATCGCACTGCAACTCGGCTGGGCGGTCGTGCTCTGGCCTCTCGCACTCGGCCTGTGGCACTGGAATCGCGAGAAGGTGGTGGCATACGGTGGCTGATCGGATTCCCGTCGGCACGCTTCGATCGATCGTCCAACTCGTACGATTGCTCGGCCTCTACGCCCGCATGGATGTGATGTGGATCGCGCGTGCCCGCAGCACGGCCGTCACGTTCTATCTGGCCGAGTGGGTGCTGGGCTTCGGGATCGTGGCGTCGACCTGGCTGCTCGCCGAACGCTTCGATGGAATCGGACCGTGGTCGCGAGCGCAGGTGGTCTTCCTGCTCGGCTACTCGCTGCTGGTGCGCGGTGTCGTCGACATGCTGTTCGGCTGGAACGTGGCGCACATCAGTCGCCGGATCGGCCGCGGTCAACTCGACCACATGCTGCTGCAGCCCGTGCCGCTCTGGGTGCTGGTGCTCGCCGAAGGCTTCTCGCCCCTCAGCGGTTCGGGGCTCGCGCTCTCGGGAGGTGTGGTGCTGTGGTTGTCGGGTGAAGGGCTCGGCGTGTTCACGCCTGCGCTGTTCGTGTTGAATCTGCTCGCCTCGGTGGCGATCGTGATCGGATTCTCATACGCGTGGGCGAGTCTCGCATTCCTGGCCCCCCGCGCCGCCGAGGAGATCAATTCGTCGACGATGGATCTGATCGACCAGGTGCGCGCATTCCCCCTGGATGGCCTCGGCCCCGGTCTGCTCGGCGTGCTGCTCTCGGTCGTGCCGATCGGCTACGTGGCCTGGTTGCCCGCGCGCTCGCTGCTGGGGCTGACGGACTCGCCCTGGCTCGTGTGGTTGACGCCGCTGGCCGCGATCGGGATCGTGTCGATCGGATTGTCCATCTTCGGCCGTGGAATGAGGCACTACCGTGCAACCGGATCGACGAGATATCTCGCGCTCGGACATCGCCGTTGAATTGATCGGTGTCCACAAGCGCTACCGACAGCGTCAGCGCGCGGACAGTCTGCGCGGACTGATCGGCCAGCTCAGGAAACCCGAGTTCCGGATCGTCGAGGCGCTGCGGGGCATCGATCTCAGCGTGCGCCGCGGTGAGATCGTCGCGTATGCGGGTCCGAACGGAGCGGGCAAGAGCACGACCATCAAGCTGTTGTCCAGTCTGCTGGCTCCGGACGAAGGCAGGGTCCGCTGCCTGGGAGCCGATCCGGTGCGTGATCGACGCCAGTACGTGGGTCGGATCGGCGCCGTGTTCGGGCAACGCACCGAACTCTGGTGGGATCACCCGATCCGGGCGAGCTTCGAGTGGAAGCGCGTCGTCTGGGACATCGCTCCGCAGCGCTACACGAGAGCCCTCGACGAACTGACCGAACTGCTCGATCTGGCCGAGCTGATGTCGACCACCGCACGCGAACTGTCGCTCGGCCAGCGCATGCGCGCCGATCTCGCGCTGTCGCTGCTCCACGAACCAGAGCTCGTGCTGCTCGACGAGCCGACCCTCGGTCTCGACGTGCTCGCACGCCGTCGCATCCTGGCGTTTCTCGCGCGCGTCAATCGGGACCACGGCACCACCGTGATCGTGACCAGCCACGACATGGCGGAGCTCGAGCAGCTCGCTGGCCGGATCGTGATGATCCATCGGGGTGAGATCGCCTTCGACGGCGACTGGAGTTCGCTGCGGCGCGACGTCAACCGGCACCGGGTGCTCACGCTCGAGACGGACGGCGCGCGCGCACCCGCGATCGAGGGCGCGCAGCATCGTCAGAGCGCCGGAAATCGCCACGAGTACGTGTTCGATGCCGGTGCGATCGGGCTGGCCGTGCTGCTCGACCGGGCGGCGTGTCAGTGCGAGATCATCGACGTCGAGACCCACCGTCCGCCGATCGATGAGGTCGTCGCGGATCTATATGAGCGCTGGCAGAGGGGAGGCACTGCCGATTGAGCCGATGACCCGGATCCTGCGGGTCGACCGTCCGCTCTCTCGCTGTTGGCGTGACCGGTGCGCGTACATGAGCTGGCATGTCGCGCCATGATGATCTCGTCCATCCCCTGTAACATCCGGCCCGCTCGTTCATCCTGGGATGGGGGAATTCGTGGGTCGCAAGAAGGTGAAGCCGGCGGTGTTCGGGACGGTTCTGGGTCTGGCGCCGGGAGCAGTCCCCGTCTACTCGAGCGACTACGCGACGGCCGACGACAAGCTGCTCCCGAATCGCCACGCGTACCGGAGCTACGTCGACGGCATCTACATGGGCCACAAGTGGCAGTGCGTCGAGTTCGCGCGCCGTTGGCTCTATCTGAATCGCGGCTGGGTGTTCGAAGAAGTCGGGATGGCGTACGAGATCTTCGAGCTCCAGTCTGTCCGCGACGTCAAGCACAACACGCGGCTGCCGCTGCATTCGTTTCGCAACGGCTCGAAGCGTCTGCCCGAGCCCGGCTGCCTCCTCATCTGGGATGCAGGTGGTGAATTCGAGCGCACGGGACACGTCGCGATCGTGGTCGAGGTACTCGAGGATCGCGTGCGGTTCGCCGAACAGAACGTCCATCACGTCGAGTGGCCGGCAGGTCGCAACTACGCCCGCGAGCTGAAGGCGAAGAAGAGCCCGACCGGTGAATTCTGGCTCGAGTGCTCGTTCGGCGATGCGACCCTGCTCGGCTGGGTGATCCAGACCGATGACGCGACCGATGCGGTCGAGGTCGATGCGCCAGAACCGCGGCTTCTCACGCTGATCGAACAGCGGGTCGAGAATGACATCGAACTCGATCGGGCGTGGCTCAACGTCGCCAACGAGGACGAAGCCGCGTACGTCGAGTTGATGGGCGGCCACCTGCTTTCGTACGCGGCCGACAACCAGGATCTGTACTACTGCATCTCCGAGAGCGGACTCGAAGAACTCGAACACGCGACCAACAACCTCCACGCGCTGTTCATGCATGCGACCGACTACGTGCTGCAGCGCGAGGATCTGCTCGCGCGCTTCCGCATCCCGCGTTGCCTCTGGCCCAAGATCCACCAATCCTGGAACAATCGCCGCAATCAGATGATCACCGGTCGCTTCGACTTCGCGATGACCCGGCGCGGCCTCAAGGTCTACGAATACAACTGCGATTCGGCGGCTTGTTACATGGAATGCGGCAAGGTGCAGGGCAAGTGGGCCGAGCACGTCGGGTGCGAGATGGGCAGGGACTCCGCCGGGGATCTGCACCGTCATCTTCGCGACGCCTGGCGGCAGAGCCAGGTGGACGACGTCCTCCACATCATGCAGGACCGCGGTCTCGAGGAGACTTATCACGCGCTCTTCATGCAGGAGGCCATGGAGGAGGCCGGCATCAGCAGCCGCATCATCTCGGGCACGGGTGAACTGCGCTGGGCCGAAGACGGCGGCATCCTCGACGCCGAAGGTCGCCGGATCAAGTGGGTGTGGAAGACCTGGGCGTGGGAGACGGCGCTCGATCAGATCCGCAAGGAGTGCGACGACGACGAGCAGAAGCTGCGGGACTACGTACCGGGCGAGCCCCATGCGGGATCGGTGCGGCTCGTCGATGTGCTGCTGCGGAGCGAAGTGATGGTCTACGAACCGCTGTGGACCCTGATCCCGAGCAACAAGGCGATCCTGCCGATCCTGTGGTCGATGTTCCCGAATCACCCGTACCTGCTCGAGTCGTCCTTCGAGGTGACAGACGGACTGCGGACCAAGGGTTATGTGTCGAAACCGATCGTCGGGCGCTGCGGGAGCAACATCACGGTGTACGGTGAAGCGGGCTCCGACCTCTCCGGCCAGGTGCTGGCCGAGACCGCCGGCGAATTCGAGAGCCGGGACCAGATCCATCAAGAGTTGTTCCCGCTGGCGTCGGTGGGTCGCTACTTCGTGCAACCGAGCACGTTCTCGGTCGCCGGCGTCTACGCGGGTTGCGGTGTGCGGGTCGACGAATCACTCGTGGTCACGTCCGAGAGCGACAACGTCGCACTGCGGGTCATCGACGACGAGCGATTTCGCGACTTGCTCGTCGAAGCCGAGCAGGAGGGCGGCACGGGGATCTGAGCACCCGCCCCGTGACTCTCGTCACAACGCGAAGCCTCCACCGCGTCGATCAAGCAGCGACCGGACCACGCGGAGGCTCCCCCCCCTTGCTCGCGGAAAAGTTCGCGGAAACGTTCCCGCCGTCTGCCGCCGCGCGTGCGGACCGCACGCACCTGCTCGACGAAGCCAACCGCGCCCGTGCGCGCGGGCGTCACCGCCGCGCGATCTCGCTGCTGCGCCAGGTGCTCGAGCTCGATCCGGCGGACCACGATGTCGCGATCCGGCTCGCCGAACTGCTCGCCAGCGAGGGTCAGCGCTTCGAGGCCTGGAGTCTCTATCGCTCGGCGGGCAAGATGATGCTGCGTGAGCGCCGCCCCCTGCAGAGCCTCGCGATCTTTCGCGAAGCGACCCGCTGTCTGCCATTCGAGTTCGAGGCCTGGCGGGTCACTGCCGAGTTGCTGCGCAAGCTCGGTCGCGACGAGGACGCGCAGCTCACGCTGCGTGAGGCGCGACGCCAGTATCGCTCGCGCTTCGATCGCGCCCAGGCGATCGAAGTGCTGCGCATGATCCGGCAGATCGATCCCTGGGATCACGAGATCGTGCTCGACCTGTCGCGCCTCTACGCGCAGACCGATCAGGGCGCGCGGGCGCTTCGGATCCTCGAATCCCAGGCAGCGCGGAGTGAGGCTGCGCGTCTGCGGGCGATCCGCCTCGCGCAGTGGCAGATCTCGCACTCGTTCCTCCACCTGCGCCTCTGGATCCAAGCCGTGGCATCGAACATCCAGCGAGGCGGCCGGACCGGCGAAGAGCTGACCGATCCGGTACGCGTGCGCTGAACGAATCGGGCGGGTTCTCGTGGACATCGCCGCCTAGCGAAGCCAGGCGAGGCACTCCGTCTTCTCGAGCACGGGATCCACGTCGCGCTTGTCGGAAAGAGCGGCATGGCGGCTTCGCAGTGCGGCCAGCGAGCGCGCGTGGTACTTCTGCGGCTTCTGCGCGTAGTCGCGTCCCGCGAGCATCACGCTGAACTCCTCGGCGCCGGCTTCGATCGCCCGGGCGTTGGCGTCCGACCAGGGCAGGAAGTTCCGGCCGACCATCTCGGTCACGTAGCGCTCGAAGGTCGGCGCGAGGGTCGTCCACTTCTCGAAGTCGCCGACGGCCTTCGGATCCTTCATGCGATCGATCCACGCCAGCACCGACGGAGCGTGTTTCCGGATCAGTCCACCGCAGGTCGGATCGGTCGAGGCGTTGTAGAGCTGTCCCCAGAGACCGAAGTCGCCGAACGCGGGGCGGGCACCGAACAGGAACGGACGCCCGGCGAGGTGCGGCTCGAGCAATTCGAGCCCGCGCACGAACGTGTCCTCGATGATCGGTGCGGTCGCCTTCGACGAGCCGACGAACCCGACGCGGCCGACCATGCGTTGACGGATGGCACCGGCAGCGGCCTTCTTCTGCTCGCCTTCGAGACCGGGCGCCATCACGGCAGCCAGGCGTTCGGCCGCCGACCACTGATCGGCATCGCGCGCCCAGCGGTAGTGGAACATCCACTTGTTCCCCCATTCATCGCCGAACTCCTCGATCAGCGCCGACATGAACGCGGCCGCCGGATCGGTCGGGTGGATGGACGGCTCGGGGAACTTCGCCTCGAGCTTCTCGAGGATCGGCGTCGAATCCTGGATCCCCTGGTCGTCCGGCGTGATCACGAGCGGGACGAGCGGCAGCTTCGCGTACTTCTGGAAAGTCTCCATGTTGGCGGGTCCACGTTCGATCCACTCGTGGGGGATGCCCTTGTAGCGGAAGTACGAGCGGACCTTCACCGAGTAGGGAGACAGTTCGGCGCCGAAGATGCGATAGACGGCCTGGGACATGGGATCTCCTCGAGTGGACGGCTGGCCAGCATAGCCCCCGATCGCGTTACCATCGCGCGCCATGAGGATCTTCCGCCGCCGGATCGGTCGACCGGTGTGATGCAGCCCGCGTTCGTCCGCACCGCTTCGCGCGGCTCCGCCGTTGCATGGATTGCGCTCGCTGCGCTGATCCTGTCTTGCGATGCCGCACCGAACGTTCCACCTGACGTTCTGCCGAACGTTCCACCGAACATCGTGCTGGTGATTTCCGACGATCACGGTTGGCGCGACTACGGGTTCATGGGCTCCGAGATGGCCAGGACACCGAACCTGGATGCGCTGGCTGCGTCGGGCACCGTCTTCACGCATGGCTTCACGACCGCCAGTGCCTGCCGACCGTCGCTCCGGAGTCTGCTGACGGGGCTCGAACCCCAGCGGATCCGCGCCCTCGAACAGGTCCTCGCCGCGCAGCAGGTCCCCTTTCCCGAGATCGCCGCCGTCGCTCGCGTCGACACGCTGCCCCGGGAGCTGGCGCGCGCGGGTTATGTGTCGTTCCAGGGCGGCAAGCACTGGGAGGGCCGCTACGAGCTGACGGGATTCGACGCGGGCACGGCGACCGGATTCGATGCGGAACGCGCCAACAAGCGCGGACTGATCCACGAACTCGCCGGCGGCGATGGGCTCGATCTCGGTCGAACCACGATGGCACCCCTGTTCGACTTCATCCGAGCGCATGCGCGCGAGCGGTTCTTCGTGTGGTTCGCCCCGATGCTGCCCCACGTCCCGCACGATCCGCCGCCGGCAATGCGCAAGCTCTACGCCACGTCGGATCTCGGCACCGCGGCGAAGAGATACTTCGGCAGCGTGAGCTGGCTCGATGCGCGGATCGGCGAATTGATCGCAGAGCTCGAAGCCCTCGGGCTACGCGATCGCACGTTGATCGTGTTCGTCGCTGACAACGGCTGGCAACAGGATCTGACGATCGAAGTCGATCTCAGTTCGCTCGGCGATCCGCAGGGAAAGTTCTCGATCGGCGAGATCGGCTTCCGGACCCCGATGATCTTCAGTTGGCCGGGTTCCCTGCCCGCCGGGCGTCGGGATGACACGCTGGTCTCGACCCTCGATCTGTTTCCGACCCTGCTCGACTTCGCGGGAGTGCGAGAGGGTGGATCGCTCGTCCCTCCGAGCGGTCGCACGGGGGTGAACCTGCGCGATCTCCTCGAAGGCGGTGCGGCGCCCGATCGCGAGCATCTGATCGCCGGCATGGAGCAGCTGCGGAGCGACCAG
>JANOFF010000072.1:0-27021 GCA_031413515.1 bacterium | reverse complement strand
AACGGTGCCTGGTAGCGGCGCGACACCGCCGAGCCATGGTTGTAGGCGACGCTCGCGCCGATCGACGAGATCATCCGCATGTAGGTGCGGATGTCGACGCGGCCGGCGCGGGTGCCCTGCACCTCGAGTTCGATCGAGCCGGCTCGACCGTCCAGGCGACGGAAGCGCGCGCGCAGTGTCGATTCGCCCGCCGGAATCTCGAACTCGGATTCGATGATCGAGTGATCATCGAAGGCGTTGTAGTCGACGACCAGGCGATCATTCTGCACGAACACCGAGAACCCCGAGTTCTCGTTGCCGGTCGCGAACAACACGCCCTCGTCGCCCGCTCGACGTGTCACCCGCGCAGTGAGAACGAAACTCCGCCCAGCGATCGCCGCGGAGGCCTGGCCGGGAATCGGGGACATCGGCGGCCGGTACACGTAGCGACGATCGTCGGGGTGGGGTGAGTTCGGTCGGAAGCGCACTCCGAACAGCTCGATCGCTCGTTCATCGATGGGCAATACGCCATGCAGTTCGGCCTGCTGCCACCAGAGATCGATGA
This sequence comes from bacterium, assembly GCA_031413515.1. Classification (GTDB taxonomy): domain Bacteria; phylum Myxococcota_A; class UBA9160; order UBA9160; family UBA4427; genus TMED88. The sequence continues at coordinate 26,477 of JANOFF010000072.1, read as the reverse complement.
GCCCGGCCAGACGCTCGGGCTGCTCTGCCGCCAGGTCGTTGCACTCGGACCAGTCCGTGGCCAGGTGGTACAGCTCCCAGGGCTCGGTGTCGTAGTCCGCACCCCGAACGTGTCGGCAGACCGCCTTCCACTCGCCGGACACCAGAGCTCTGCTGCCCGCCATCTCGAAGTACTGCAACGTATTGCTGGCCGGTGCCTTCGGATCGTCGAGCAGCGGGGCGAACGAACGGCCGGTGACCGGAAGCTGCTCGAGGCCGAGATGCACCTCGGGCGGAGTCACGCCGAGCAGCGCGTAGAGGGTCGGCACGATGTCGGAGACGTTGACGAACTGATTGCGCTGCGTGCCATGCTGCGCCTTCGGCAGCCCCTTCGGCCAATGCATCAGCATCGGCACGTGGACACCGCCTTCGTGGGTGTTCTGCTTGTACCACTTGAACGGGGTGTTGCCGCACTGTGCCCAGCCCCACGGATAGTTGGTGTGGCTGTGGGGGCCGCCGATGTCATCGAGTCTCGAAACGACCTCGTCCGGTGATTCGAGCAGTCCATTGAAGTACTTCATCTCGTGCATGACGCCGAGGGGGCCACCCTCCTGGGAGGCGCCGTTGTCGGCCAGCACCACGAGAATCGTGTTGTCGAGCTGGCCGAGTGCGCGAAGTCCTTCGACGAGCCGTCCGATCTGATCGTCGGTGTGATCGAGGAATGCCGCGAACGCTTCCTGCAGCCGGCAGGCAAACCTCTGCTGGTTCGCCGGCAGTCCGTCCCAGGCCTGGACGCCCGGATTGCGCGGGGCGAGCCGGGTTCCCGCTGGAATCACTCCCTTTGCGAGCTGATTGCGAAACCAGCGCTCACGCACGACATCCCAGCCCTCGTCGTACCGGCCCCTGTACTTCGCGAGATAGTCGGGCGGTGCTTGATGAGGCGCATGGGTCGCGCCGAAGGGCACATAGAGGAAGAAGGGGCGATCCGGACGGACGCCCTTCGAATCGGAGACCATCCGGAGCGCCTGGTCGACCAGGTCCTCCGACAAGTGGTAGCCGTCTGCCGGTTTCGCCGGAGGTTCGATCAAGTGGTTGTCGCACACGAGTTCGGGGTGGAACTGATCCGTCTCACCTTCCATGAATCCGTAGAAGCGATCGAATCCGCGGCCGAGGGGCCAGTGTTCGAACGGACCCGCCGCCGAGCACTGCTCCATCGGGGCGAGGTGCCACTTGCCTGCACAGAACGTCGCGTATCCCTGCAGTCGCAGGACTTCGGCGACGGTGGCCGCGTGATGGGTGATGTGTCCGAGCATGTTCGGGAAGCCGGTGCGGAAGTTCGACACGGCGCGCATCCCGACGGCGTGCTGGGATCGCCCGGTGAGCAGCGAAGCGCGCGTCGGTGAACACAGGGGCGTGACGTGGAAGTTCGTGAACTGCAGTCCGTCTGCGGCGAGCGCGTCCACATTCGGCGTGTCGATGTCCGAGCCATAGCAGCCGAACTGCGCGAAGCCCGTGTCGTCGAGCAACACGATGACCACATTCGGGGCGTCGGCGCCCGGGTGCGGGGCTTCGTCGAACCAGGCCACGGAGTCGGCCACCGTACGACCGATCCTGCCCTCGAATCGCGCTGTTCTCGTCATGCCGTCCTCCCGTTGATGGGTGGCGAGATACCAGATGTGTCGTCGCAACGGGAGGGCGCAGATCGAGGGAGGACCGCGGTTGTCGGGTCCGCTCGGTCGCCGCCCCGAGCGGCGCGGCTGGACCGGGCTAGCGGTGACCGAACTCGGGGATGAACCGGCTGGAGTCCGGATCGGCGGGCTGCAGGCGTGCGAGATCGAGCGGCGTGAGCCACAGGTCCTCGAGCCCCTCGATCACTTCCCAGCCGCGCCCGGCCATCTCCGCATGGGCCCAGGTAGAGACTGCGCCCGAGACGAGCAGCAGCCGCTTCTCCGGCGGGCGTTCCGCCATCTCCGAATGGGCCCAGGTGGACCCTTCGCCCGAGGCGAGCAGCAGTGGCCCTTCGGGTCGGGATGCGTAACCGAGGCTGGCGACGATCTCCGACTCGGCTTGGGCGACCTCGGCCGTCCAGTACCCGTGATCGACGTAGAGAGGCAGGATCACTTCGCCGTCGGCCGTGCGGGCCATCACCAGATCATGCGCGACGAACACCTCGCTGATCGGAGATCTCCGCTCGTGGCTCTCGGCGAGCATCAGGGCGAGGCGCGAGAACGCGTAGGCCTCATGGGGAGCGTCGGCCCGCGTGGCCAACTCGAGGAAGCGATCGCGATGGGCCGCGCCGTGCATGCGCGACAGCGCACGCACGATCGTGTCCTGAAGGCTGGGCGAGTACCACGGATGCGTGAGGAAGAGATCCGCCAGTTCTTCATCCACGGCGAGTTCGCTGCGGAGCCAGCTCCGCGAAGTGACACGGACATCCTCCGGTGCGACGTCGTGGAGTTGCTCGTTCATGCTCGAAGTGGCGCCCACGACGGACATCACGATCGCCGCCGCGCCGGCGGGCACGGGAATCGTCGCCAGCGTCACCGTCATGTCGCCTGCGAGCGAGAGCCAGCCGTTGCGGGACAGCCTGGCCTGGAGATAGGGATTGGTCGAGTACGGATCGACGCCCATCCGCTCGGCCCACTCGCGCTTCTTTTCGCTGAGGCCGATGAACTCTTTGTAGTAGTCGTCCTCGAGGTAGGTCCGACCCAGCTCCTTCATCTCGTGAAGTGCCAAAAAGGATGCCTTCATGCCCCGCGGCACATTCGTCACCGTGCGGACCGGGTGGCGCAGGATCTGCAGCGTGTCCTCGATCGGCTCGCTGGTGGCGTTCACGACCTCGAAGGCGTAGAGCTTCGTACCCCCGAGCCAGGTCGCCTGGCTGGCGCCCAGAGCCTCTGCTTCGATGACCCGCTCGCGCAGCTGACCGCGACCCACGACCTCGAATTCACCGTCTTTCGTCTCGATCACGTAGGTGTAGAGGAAGCGGTGATCCAGTCGCACCTCGCGAACCCGGTGGTGCGGCCCCTCCAGCAGATCCGCGGGCACGACCTCGGCAGGATCGAGGAAGATCGGTGCCAACTCCAAGTCGTCGACCCAGAGGTCTGATTCCTCCAGCCGGTCGTATCCCGTGCGCGCGCCCATCTGAGTCGGCGGCATGCTGGGCGCACAGGCGATCGCGAGAAACGCGGTCGCCAAGATCGCGAGCGCGGCAGCGGCTCGAACCAACGAACGGCATCGGGGGGTGGGGGGGCGGAGCCACTGCATGATACGGATCTCGCCATCGCGGTTTCGGCGGGTGGATCCCGACGGCGCGCGATGGAGGCGCGCTGGAGGGACGCGTCACGGATCTGGATCAGAGGCGCGTTCCGCCCGATCGGCGGAGAATAGGATGCAATCGCGATTTTGCACGCTCCGCGGGTGACGATCGATCCGAGGCGTCAGGAATCGGTGGACCCGGGTCAGGCGGTTCCGGCTGCTTCGCGGGTTCACGCGGTCCGGAACCGGGTTGCGGCCTCCCGGAATCCGTCAGTTCCCGCAGCCGAAGACATCGTCCGGGTCCACCGCGCGCTTCAGCTCACGGCGCCACTCGAGCGCCGTCTCGGAGAAGATCTCGGGCAGATAGTGTTGTCGCAGTTTACCGACACCGTGGTGATGGGAGAGCGAACCGCCGCTGGCGAGGATCTCGTCCCGTGCTCGCTTCTCGAGCTCGGCATAGAGTCCGCTCGGGGCTTCGACGCCCTTGCAGTAGTACGCAAAGTAGAAATAGATGCAGACGCCAGTGTCATACAGCTGCGTCACCCGACAGCTGATGAAGGGCTTGCCCGGCAGCCCGCGTCTGGTGTGTTCCTGCCAGATGCGCTGCTTCACGTTCTCGCAGAGCGCCAGCGCCTGACTCCAGGGCACGGCTGTCTCGAACGATTCGGCGAGAATGTGGTGGGTCAGCATGAAGTCGCGGATGTACGCGATGCTGAACGTCAGCTGATAGCCGCGTTCGCCGTTCTCACTGCCCCCCTTCATGCCGCCATGCTGCTTCGCGAGCCGGTAGACGCGGCGCTGTTGCGCGGCGACCTCTTCGGCGCTGCCTTCGAAGAGCAGCGTGCAGGCCACCATCCGATCCGGGTCATAACCGAGCAATCCTGTGACGAGGAACTTCTCGAGCCGACTCTTCAGCGCTGCACTCCCGGTCTTGCGCGGTTTGAGGGCCTGCCCGAATCGGAACTGGAGGTTGTCCATGAGACGGATGCTCGCGGGCAGGGCCCCCGATCTCTGTACCGAGCGCATGAACTCGAAACCCGCCTCGAAGCTCTTGAATACCACCGAGCCATGCACGCGCTGTTCCGGCAATGGAAAGATCTTGACCACACAGCGTGTGATGATGCCGAGTCGGCCCTCCGAGCCGAGCAACCAACGCGCCGGATCGCCACCCACCGACTCGCGCGGGGGCACGCTCGCCCGATCGAGTTCGCCGCGCGCCGTCTCGACCGTCACGCCGAGCACGATCTCGTCGATGTTGCCGTAGCGGTTCTTCTTCATGCCGCTGGCGTTCGTGGCGATCCAGCCGCCCATGGTCGAGAGTTCGAAGCTGTCGGGTTCGTGGCCGAGCGTGAAGCCGTGACGGCCGAGCTGCTCGGCGATCTCGGCCCCGGTGGCACCGGCCTCGATGCATGCCATGTGATTCTCGGGATCGATCCAGCGCACGCGATTCATGCGGCTCATGTCGACCGAAACGATGCTGCGCGCTTCGTCCTTCGGACAACGCAGCGCATCGGTCACGTTGGTGCCGCCGCCATACGGGATCACACAGACGCCATGTGCGATGGCGGCTTCCACCACGCCCCGGACATCCTCGTCCGATGCGGGGTAGAGGACCAGATCGGGCACGCGGGGCAGGGCGCCGTGCTTGATGGCCCACATCTCTTCCTGCGTGTGACCGTGACCGTGACGCAGGCGGACGAGCGCGTCGGTCGAGCGCTGGGTCTCGTCGAGCACACGGGCGACTGCGAGCTCGAAGCCGGAATTCACGTGTCGGTCGGGCACACCCGGCGGATAGCTCGACTTGTTCACGTCGAAGGGCTCGATCGGGACGCCGATCACTTCGCACGCCCACGGGAGCAGGTCGGGCAGTGTCGTGCCCGAGATGGGATAACGCGCGCCGGAGAATTCGACTTCGCCCGCGGCATTCACCGCGAATCCGCTGTCGCGGTAGCCCCATTCATCGAGCTTCAGCTCAGAATCGGCTCTCGGTGTCGGCGGTTCGGGGTAGATGAGGTGGGCGGCCGCGCTGCGTGTCGCGTCGTTCGAAGCTTCCGATCGAGATTTCATGGGGGCACCTCGGCCCTTGTTGTACTCGAACGAGAGTCCGCTGGACAGGCCGATCCGCAGACGGGCCCGTCGCTCCGATCCTGGACCCGGCCGTTACTTCGGTGTGCTGGGAGCGGGTTGGCCGGTGTGGCCATCGGCGGCTGTCGCCTGCGCGTTCTCGAGCTTCTCGATGTCGGCGGCCGTCAGCTGCGGCCGGTCCACTTCGAGGGTCAGCTTGTTGAGCCTCGCGGTCAGCGCGAACGGCGGCTTGTAGTCGGCGTCGTTCACACCGGTCAGCGTGTCCGAACCGACGTCGAAGCTCTCGTCCCACTGCAGGATCATGGGCAACGTGCGCGGCATGGTCTTCGTGGCGACCACCTTGCCGTCGACCTTGAGCGTGCCCGTCCCGGGCTGTCCGAGACCGCTCATGTTGTTGTACAGGAGTGTGCCGACGCCGAGGCCGTCGTACTCGAAGTCGAACTCGACGACGTGTCGGCCGGGCGTCAGCGCGTCCGGCCCCTCCCACTTGATCCGTTCGAGGTCGATCAGGTTCCAGAGGAACACCGGCTTGCCGTCGAGCAGGTAGAACCCATAGCCGGCGAAGCGGCCGCCCGACGTCAGGATCATGCCCTCCGCGCCGCCCTTCGGTACTTCGAGGTCGGCGGTGATCGTGTAGGAGCTGTTCAGCAGCGCGGGAGAATCCCCCTGCGGCAGACCCACCATCGGGTGGGTGTAGACGAACTGTGTACGTCCGGCGGTGATGTTCGGTCGCGGGGCCACGAGGCGGGCTGCCACCGAGGCGTCCAGCGGGAGGACCTGATACTTCCGTGCTTCCTCGATGAACAGCTTCTTCAGCTTCTTGACCTTGTCCGGATTCTGCGCGGCGATGTTCCTCGACTGGCTGAAGTCCGTGTTCAGGTCGTAGAGCTCCAGCACCTGGTTGTTGAGCGGGTCGGGATTGGCGGCCCCGAACGCCTCCCAGGGCGCGCGATTCACCTTCGTGCTCAGCAGCCAGCCGTCGTGGTAGAGCGCCCATTGGCCCATCATCTCGAAGTACTGCGTCCTGTGTCGTGACGGCGTATCGGCGTTCGCCTCATCGAACGTGTAGGCGAAGCTCGTCCCCTCGATCGGCGCCTGCTCGATGCCGTCCACTGTCTCGGGGGCCGGGATCCCGGTGACTTCGAGGATCGTGGGCACCACGTCGATGACGTGCATGAACTGATCGCGCAGCGCGCCCTTCTGTTTGATGCGTGCCGGCCAGGACACCGCCATGTTCTGCCGGATGCCGCCGAGCTTCGAGGCATTCTGCTTGAACCAGCTGAACGGTGTATCGAAGGCCCACGACCAGCCCGCCGACATGTGGTTGTAGGTCTGCTCGGTGCCCCACACGTCATACCACTTCATCTGCTGCGCGACGGGCATCATGTTGACGCCGTTGAAGAAGGCCACCTCGTTGGGTGTTCCGAGAGGGCCGCCCTCGGCGCTGGTTCCGTTGTCGCCATTGATGTAGATGACGAGCGTGTTGTCGAGTTCACCCATGTCCTCGACGGCCTGGATGACACGGCCGATCTCATGATCGTTGTACGCCGCGAAGGCGGCGAAGACCTCGACCTGACGGATGAAGAGCTTCTTCTCCTCGGGTGTGCAGTCGTCCCAGTCCTTGATGACGTCCGACGGCCAGGGCTCGAGCTCGGTGTCCTTCGGGATCACGCCCATTCGCTTCTGGTTCGCGAAGATCTGGTCGCGGAGCTTGTTCCAGCCCCCATCGAAGAGATGCAGGGCACTTATCTTGTCGACCCATTCCTGCGTCGGATGGTGGGGCGCGTGCGTGGCGCCCGGTGCGTATTTGATGAAGAACGGCTTGTCGGGCATCGTTTGATGGATGCGGCTCAGGTAGTCGATGGCATCGTCCGCCATGCCGGTGACCAGGTTCCATCCCGGCTTGCCTTCGAAGGGAAAGATCTGCGTGGTATTGCGGAACAGGTTCGGCTGCCACTGATTGGCGTCGCCACCCACGAATCCATAGAAGTATTCGAACCCCATGCCAGTGGGCCACTGATCGAACGGCCCGACCTGGCTGGCGGCGAACGCCGGCGTGTTGTGGTCCTTGCCGAACCACGCGGTCGCGTAGCCGTTGTCCAGCAGGATCCGGCCGATCGTCGCCTTGTCCTCGCCGATGATGCTGTTGTAGCCGGGAAAGCCCGTGGACTGCTCGGAGATCACACCGAAGCCGACGGAGTGATGGTTGCGCCCCGTGATCAGCGCGGCACGAGTCGGCGAGCAGAGTGCGGTCGAGTGGATGTTGTTGTACCGCAGTCCTGCGCTGGCGACGCGATCCATGGTGGGCGTCGGGATCACGCCGCCGAAGGTGCTCGGCACGCCGAATCCGGCGTCGTCGGTGATGATCAGGAGGACGTTCGGGGCGCTTCCGGACGGCACGATGCGCGGTGCCCACCACGGCTTCGACTTCAGGGCGTCGTCCTTGATCACGCCGCCGAATTTCGGCTCGGGGGCCGGCAACTGCTTGCCGCTGATGGTGGTGGTCGCGCTCGGCGAACCGAGTGTTCCCGTGACTTGCTGCGCGGGTGCGGGTTGGACGAACGCCGCCAGCATGACGGTCACCATGAGAGCTCGGGCCAGCAGGCTGCGGGTTCGATTTCTTCCGGGCCGAGCTCTCATTCTTCATGCCTCCCTGTTCGATTCCAGTGCTAGTGCTGACCATGGCCCTTCGCGTCGGATCATCGTCAGATCAGATCGCGGATCGGAATCGAATGGGAGATCAATAGGCCAATGGGAAAGCTGTGCCAACCACCAATCGCTGCTTGCTGCGGCTCGTCCCGGGAAGCGCGGGTACACTGGCGATGAGCGAGGCGGATGGCGCCGCATCCCGCGATCGAGACACGGGTTTTCACGGAGGCACAGCATGAAGTTCGGACTCGCATTCGCGAGCAGCGTGGGCACGGACGGTTCGTCGGCGATCGCGATCAGCCGGCTGGCGGAAGAGATCGGTTTCGAGTCGATCTGGGGCGGCGAGCATGTGATCCGACCGACGCGGCTCAGCTCTCCGTATCCGTACAGCGCGGACGGACAGATGCCCGGCGAGGCCGACACTCCGATTCCCGATCCGCTGATCTGGCTCGCCTACGTGGCTGCTGCCGCGCCGACGGTCCGGCTCGGCACATGCATCCTGATCCTCCCCCAGCGCAATCCGGTCGTGCTCGCCAAGGAGCTGGCCACCCTCGATGTGCTCTCGGGCGGGCGTGTCGAACTGGGCATCGGGGTCGGTTGGATGGAAGAAGAGTTCGATGCGCTCGGTGTGCCGTGGGCGCGCCGCGGAGCGCGCACCGACGAATACGTGGCCGCGATGCGGGCCCTGTGGGCGGGTCCGCATGCCGAGTTCCATGGCGAGTTCGTCGATTTTCCTCAGGTGACATGCAGCCCGCGGCCGGTGCGCGGTTCGATTCCCATACTGGTCGGCGGCGACACACCGGCTGCGGTGCGCCGGGCGGCGCGCCATGCGGATGGCTACTTCCCGGGTGCGACGGACCCGGTGGTGCTCGCACGCTTGATCGGAGAAGTCGGGCGCGAGGCCGAGAAGCACGGGCGCGACCCTGCGGATCTCGAGATCAGCTCGATCTTCGGTCCGCAGATGGGGGATCCCGTGCCCGGCGCCGAGCAGCTCGCGAAGCTCGGCGTGGATCGCGCGATGGTGCCCGCATTCTTCTTCGCCGGGCCCGGCGGGCTCGAGCGTCTGTCGGCCTTCGGTGACAAGGTGGTCTCGCAGTTCGCGCGGTGAGTCGAACCCTGTGAGGGGGTACGACAGATGGCCGCATCGTGGGTGACGACACCCGCATGACGCGGCGAGGACTTCGTCGCACGATTCCATGAGAAGGTTCGAGCCTTGAATGACGCCATACAGCCGCTGCCGCTCCCGGTGAGACTGATGAATCTGGCCGGCCGGGCCGCGCGCGCGGTCGGATTCCGTCCGATCGACCTCAGCATCGAGTCGCTGCTCCGGACCGCGCAGCGCAACACCGGGTTGGCCGACTTCGGCGGCGACGAATTCCGACCCGCCCTCGCGCTGCTGGTCGACTGCCTGGAGAAGGAGGCCCACCTCTCGCTGCTGGGGCGGATGGTCGCGCGAGGCGATCTGCTGCGAACCCTCGAGAATCGGCTGCGTCTGGTCGCACTCTTCCAAGCGCACCCCGAGATCGCTGCGCAGAGGGTGGATCGACCGATCTTCGTGGTCGGGCCGCCGCGCTCGGGAACGACGATCTTCCACGATCTGCTGACCATGGATCCAGCCAACCGCGTGCCGCTCACCTGGGAGACCTGCTACCCGCTGCCTCCGCCCGAAACGGCGACGTTCCGTACCGATCCCCGCATCGCGCAGGTGCAGGCCGACCTCGACCGGGTCGATCAGCTGCTGCCCGAATTCAAGAAGATGCATCCGATGGGTGCCGAGCGCGCGCAGGAGTGCGTGGCCATCACGTCCCACGATCTTGCGTCGATGATCTATCAGACGCAGTTCGACGTGCCGACCTATGACCGCTGGTTGCTCGATCATGAGATGAAGTCAGCCCTGATCTGGCACCGGCGATTTCTGCAAGTGCTCCAGTGGAAGGCGCCCGGCGAGCGGTGGGTCCTCAAGTCGCCGCAACACCTGTGGCACATCCAGCACGTTCATCGTGAGTATCCGGATGCGCTGTTCGTGCAGACGCATCGTGATCCCGTGCGGGTGCTTGTATCGATCAGCAGCCTGGTCGCCACGCTGCGGCGACTCGCCAGCGATGACGTCTCGCTGCCGCAGGTGGCCCGGTACTACGCCGCCGCTCTGGCCAAGGGCTACGACAACACGGTCGCGTATCGGCGTTCGGGGAAACTCCCCGAGAGCCAGGTGGTCGACCTGTACTTCCACGACTTCATCCGGGACCAGGTGGGGACCGTGCGGCGCGCCTACGAGCATTTCGGTCTCGAGCTGTCCGATGCGGCGGCCACGGCCATGAACTCGTTCCTCGACGAGAACCCGGCCGACAAACATGGCAAGCATCTATATCGCTTCGCGGATATCGGCATGGACGAGCAGGCGGTCCGGGCGATGTTCCACGGCTACCAGAGCTACTTCGACATCCCGTCGGAGCCGGTCTGAAGGGGCAAGCGGGCATGCAGGATCCCGACGTGATCATCATCGGCGCAGGCCACAACGGTCTCGCCACCGGTGCGATGCTCGCCAGACGCGGGCTGCGTGTCCTCCATCTCGAGAAGAACCGCTACGTGGGCGGGATGGCGGGCACGCGCGAGATCCTCTCCGACTGCCGCAACGATGTCGGAGCCTCGCTGCTCTTCCCGCTGGCTCGCGGGCTGGCCGAAGAACTCGAGCTCGAACGCCATGGCGTCGAACTGCTCGACCTGCCGATCATGTCCTGCAGCCTCGCACGGCCCGGAGACCCGCCGCTCGTCTTCTACGCCGATCCGCTGCGCATGGCGGTCAGCGTCTTTCGACACTTCGGTCTGCGAGCACTCGTCGGCTTCGTCAAACTCGTCGCCTTCACCCGCTACCCCGCGAAGGTCATCGCCCGTTACGCGACCGGCACGAAGCCACGGACCCTCGAGGATCTGATCGCAGTGGCGCCGAGCGCGAGGGCGCGCGAGCAACTCGAGCTGACATTTCGCGGCAGCGCGATGGAGCTGATCGACCGCTTCTTCCCCGACGAACAGCGGCATCGAACGCTGCGCGCACAGCTCGCCTTCGCGGCGGTGCAGTCCACCTACAAGGGTCCGTTTACGAAGGGCAGCGCGTTCTGCCTGGTGTACACGCTCTCGCCCAATGACGCGGGCGGGCTCATGAAGCGCGTGCGCGGTGGCATGGGCTCGCTCTCCGAGGCGTTGCGTCGGTCGATCGAGGCCAGGGGCGGTGAGGTGCGGCTCGGGACCCCGGTGAGGCGCATCCTCGTGGAGGGAGGCCGTGCGGTCGGGGTCGAACTGGCTCGCGGTGAGCAGATCCGCGCTCGTGTGATCATTTCCAATCTCGACAAACAAGCGACCTTGCTCGGACTGGTCGGCGAAGCACACGTTCCGGCCGAGACCGCCGATCGCATCCGCCGCATCGAGCACAAGGCCGCCTACGTGCATCTGCTTTTCAAGCTGAGCGCGCTGCCCCGCTTCGGTCCGCCGTTCGAGCATCTGAATGCCGACACGGGAACCCGCTTCAATCTCGGTCTGTTCACCGATCCCGAAGAACTCCAGCGGAGCTACGAGGCCTGCCTGCGCGGGGAGGTGCCGCGAAATCCGCCGGCCGCTCTGCAGATCCCGACGGTCGTCGACCCTTCGCTCGCGCCAGAAGGCTTCCATCTGGGGACCACCTACGGCTTCTACTATCCATGCGAGGCCCCGAAGGAGGAGCGAGGCAAACTGCGCGATGAGATGGCCGAACGCATCATCGATCGCATCGAGGCGGTGTATCCGGGATTCCGGGGGCTGATCGTCGAGTCCGCGATCTTCTCGTCCGATCACTTCGCGACCATGCAGGGCGCAACCGGCGGCGACTTCACGCACGGGCTGATCCATCCGGAACAGATGCTCGCCGGACGGACGCTCTGTCCCGGTTCGTCGCATCGGACCCCCATCGAGAGCCTGTTCCTGTGCGGGGCCAGCTGCCATCCCGGGCCGGGCGTCAGCTTCCTGCCGGGCCATGGCTGCGCGATCGAAGTCGCCGAGTGGCTGGAACATGCCGCCCCGTGAGTTCGATCCGCGCGGTTGAGAGCCCGGATCGACGAACGAAGTGATGAGCCGTCGGACCGCAGCCGGTCGTCTCGCGCTGGCGGTAAGACTCGCGGCCGCGCTCGTCCGGATCGCGATCGACAGGCTGGCGGAGGCGTTCGGCCGGGCACTGCCGCGAACGCCCGGGCAGCTGGCCCGGCCCGAGGTCGTCGATGCGTTGCTGCGTTGGCATGCGCCGATCGGTGCGACTCCTCTTCCGCCGGTTCGCGCTGTCCGTCTGCCGGGTGTCCGTTTCGAGAGCAGCAACTGCATGAACTTCTTGCTCGATGTCGAATTCGAAGTCGATCCGTCCGCCGCGGCGTCCGACGCCACTCGACTACCCCGAACCCTCTACGTGAAACTTCCGTGCAAGGAGTTGACGACCCGCGCGTTCGCCCACGCGGTGGGATTCTGGGAAGTCGAAGCCACGTTCTGCGAAAGGCTGGCTTCGCAGGTTCCAGTCCGGGTGCCGCGCGTGTACGGCGTCGCACAGCGGGGAGCACGCTTCGTCCTGCTGCTCGAGGACTTGCAGGCGCTGCCTGGCGTCCGGCTCTTCATCAATCGCGACATGGCCGCCGGGACCTCGCCCGAACGCGCTCGCATGTGTCTGCGGACCTTCGCCGACCTCCACGCGGCCTGGTGGGGCCGGACCGCAGAGCAGCGTGAGTCGCTGTGGCCCGGCAGACTGCACACCTACCTCGCGCCGGGCGGGCGTGCGCTGACTCGCGCATTGAATTCGGCAGCAATCGCGCCCGCCCACGAAGCCGCCCCGGACCTCTTCACGCGCAAGCACGTGGACCTTTGCCGACTCGCCATCGCGAAGTGGGATGCGTTGATCGACACCTGGTATCGCGAACCCCTCACGCTGATCCACGGCGACAGTCACCTCGCCAACTGCTTCGAGTATCCGACGCCCGAAGGACCGCGCATGGGGCTGCTCGACTTCCAGGGTCTGCACTGGGGGCAGGGCATTCGCGACGTCCAGTACCACCTGATCAACTCCCTCGAGCCAGAGGTGCTCGCCGAGCATGAGGACGACCTGATCGACGACTACCTCGGTGCACTGCGGCAGCACGGAATCGACCTCGCTCTTGCCGAGGCACGCAACCGATACCGTGCGCTGTCCTTCCAGACGCTGATGGTGGCGGTGGTCTCGATCGGGCTCGGATCGCTGACCGAGCGCGACGAGACGGTGCGGACGCTGCTTCGCCGGAGCGTTGCCTCGATCGATCGGCTGGGCTTCGGCGATTGGCTCGGCGACCTCTGAGAAATCCGCTGTCGGGGCGCTTCGCACGACGCCATGCCCGGCGGTTTCGTTCTATCGTCCGCCTTCTATGACGACGAACCGTACGCTTCCGTCTCCGGATCCGATCGCTGCCGTCGAAATGAAACGCGAGTCGGTCCCGTTCGCCCAGACGATCATCGGCCTGCCCGTCACCGAACTCGCCGTGATGCAACGCGCGATCGGGATCCTGTTTCGCACCGCGCATTCACGGGCCTTCGCCGAGCGGGTCGATGCAGATGCCGGGCTCGTCGCCCGCTTCGATTCAGGCGCCCACGGCGTCTTCATGGGATACGACTTCCATCTGACCGACTCCGGCCCGCGGCTGATCGAGATCAATACGAATGCCGGCGGCGCACTGCTGAACGGACTGCACACCGCGGCGCTGTGCGATCCCAGCAAGCTCGAGTGGCTCTGCTGCAACCCGCCCCCGATCGAGGAGGTGGAGACTCGCATCGTCGATTCGTTCCGGTCCGAGTTCGCGGCGGTGCGCGGGCAGGGCGCCCGGCTCGAACGCGTGGCGATCGTCGATGAACGCCCGTCCGCGCAGTTCCTCCACGCCGAGTTCGAGCTGTTCGTGGCGCTGTTCGCCCGCCACGGCATCGAGGCGCGCATCGCCGATACCCATGACCTGACGCGGAGCGCCCGCGGAGGGATCGAGCTCGCGGGCTGGCCCGTCGACCTGGTGTATCTGCGCGATACGGACTTCCAGCTGGCAAGCGACCGGGCCAGCGTGTTGCGCGAGGCCCATCTCGCAATGGAAGTCGTCGTGACGCCGTCACCTCGAGAGCACCACCTGCTGGCCGACAAACGCAGGCTCGAGATCTTCTCGTCTGTCCCAGCGCTCGAGGCGCTCGGCGTCGATCCCGACGACGCGCGGTTCCTGGCGGAGGTGGTCCCGGAGACACGCCGCCTCGATTCGCTGTCACTCGACGAAGCCTGGGCGACGCGTCGCGAATGGGTGTTCAAGCCGGCGGCTTCGTTCGGCAGCAAGGCGGTGTATCGCGGAGGCAAGATCTCGAAGAAGAAGCTCGCCGAGATCCATGCGGATGCGAACTTTCTCGCCCAACGATGGGTCGCGCCCGGAACGACTTCGGTCCGCACGCCGGAGGGCGATCAGAAGATGAAGTTCGACGTCCGGAGCTACGCCTATCGCGACGAGATCCTGCTGCTCGGCGCGCGCGTCTACGAGGGACAGGTCACCAACATGCGAAGCCCGGGCGGCGGATTCTCGGCCATCTGCGTGGCGCGAGATGCGGAGGCCTGCTGCGGGGGGACGTGAACCGACCTGGAGCGTTGCGATCCCGGCCGGCGCGGTGTGCCATCACAACAAAGCGGGCGACCCCTGCGAGTCGCCCGCTTCGCTCGTCTCGATCCTCGCGCTTCTACTTGGCGTTTGCTGCGATGGCCTTCTCGATCTGCGCCTTCACCGCTTCGAGGTTGAAGCTTGCGCCGGCCTGCATCGGCGGGAACTCGATCGCGGTCTTGGCGACCTTGGCGACTTCCTGTTGCACGAACTGGAAGCGCCAGAACTCGAAGGCGAACCAGTTGTAGAAAGCCAGTGAGCCATTCGCACCGTTGGGAAGGTTCATGCGCTCGAACGGATCGAGTCGGAGATTGGTCAGGATCGGCCAGTCGACCTTGACCGTGCCACCGAGCCAGCCACTCGGTTGGTCGGTGAAGCGGTACTTGAAGTCATCGATCCGCACCGCGGACAGCGTTCCTTCGGTGAAGTAGAAGATCTCGTGACGGGTCGACGGGCCTTTGCCGGTGATCAGCGCCGTCTGGTCGTAGCCATCCAGATGGACGTTGTACTTCTGGCCGCCCATCTTCTTGCCCTTCAAGAGCTCGGCGGTGAGGTTCGGATTGCCCGCGGCCGTGACGAATGTCGGGAGCCAGTCCATGCCCGAGAAGATGCCGTTCTGGACCGTGCCGGCTGCGACCTTGCCCGGCCAGCGCAAGATTGCGGGCACGCGGAAGCCGCCTTCCATGGCGGTCCCCTTGCCACCGGCGAACGGTGTGTTTCCGCCGTCGGGCCAGGTGAAGTTCTCTGCGCCGTTGTCGGTGGTGAAGACCACGATGGTGTTGTCGTCGACCCCCATCGCCTCGAGCTTCTGCATCAGCGAGCCCATGATGTCGTCGAGCTGCGCCATGCCGGCTTCCTGGATCGACCAGCCATTCTCCGAGTTGCGCAGCGAGTCGTACTTCTCGGAGAGGTGAGTGACGACGTGCATGCGCGTGGGGTTGAGCCAGAGGAAGAACGGCTTGCCGTCGGCCTTCGCTTTGTCGATGAACTTGAACGCGGTGTCGCGGATCTCGTCGTCCACGGTCTTCATCCGTTCGGGATAGAGGGGGCCCTTATCCTCGATCTTCTGCTTTCCGATCCTGCCCCAGCGCGGCATCACCGTCTTGTCGTCGGTCGTGGTCGCCCAGCTATGGACCATGTTGCGCGGCCCGACTGTGGCAATCAGGTCCTTCGGGTAGTTGCGGTGCGAGGGGTCTTCCATCGCGTCGAGGTGGTACAGGTAACCGAAGAACTCGTCGAAGCCGTGGACGGTGGGCAGGAACTGGTTCAGGTCACCGAGGTGATTCTTTCCGAACTGTCCCGTCGCGTAGCCCATCGATTTGAGTACGGTGGCGATGGTCGGCGCCTGCGCGGGCATCCCGATCGGCGAACCGGCCTGGCCGACGGTGGTCAGCCCGGTGCGGATCGGAAGTTGGCCAGTGATGAAGTTGGCTCGACCGGCCGTGCAGCTGGCCTCCGCATAATAGTCGGTGAAGCGCATGCCCTCGTCGGCAAGCTTGTCGAGGTGGGGAGTCCTGCCCGCCATGATGCCCTGGTGGTAGGCGCCGATGTTGAACCATCCGATGTCGTCGCCCATCACGACCACGATGTTGGGCTGTGTCGACTTGGTCTGCGCGAGTGCCGGAGCCACCGCGAGCGTGACGAGCACACTCACCGCGACGCCGATTGCAAGATTGCTCATTCCTCGATCCACAGGATGCTCCTTGGATGTGTCGTCGAACGGCCGTCATGGCCGGTTGGGAGTATTGTGCACCTCCGGATCCTTTGTCGCCCGCGTCATCGGGATCGGGATACACACGTGGCCCTTCAGTCGATCCGGAGCGGCGCGAACTGACCCGAGCTTGCGGTGATTCCGCCGTCGACCGGAAGGATCGCGCCCGTGATGAACGACGCGGCATCGCTCGCGAGGAAGCAGATCGCCTCGGCGACCTCTCCAGCTTCACCCCATCGCTGCAGCGGGATGTGGCTGCGCAAGCTCTCTTCGAACCCGGGCAGCCCAACGATCAGCGGTGTCGTCATGCCCGTGCGGATCGGTCCCGGACAGACGCAGTTCACCCGGATCTTCTCGCACGCGAGCTCGAGCGATGCCGCGCGCACCAGATTCACCACCGCACCCTTTGCGGTGTTGTAGGCCCACATGCCCGGGTCGCCCCCCAGGCCCGAGACGGACGCCGTCATCACCACCGAACCGCCGCCCGTGCAGCGCAGCGCCGGCAGTGCCGCGCGCAGGCCGAGCACGCAGCCACGCAGATTCACGTCGAGCACGCGCTCGAATACGTCGAGCGACAAGCCGTCGAGCGTTCCCGGCGCGGGCAAGCCCGCATTCAACACCAGCACGTCGAGGCGACCGAAGGCCCCGATTGCCGCGTCGACCATTGCGGCATTCACGTCCTGACGGCTGACGTCACCCGCCTGCGCGACCGCACCCGGTCGGTCGCCGAGCCAGTCGAGCTTGTCCCCGTCCAGATCGACTGCGACGACGCGGCCCCCGCGCTCGAGGATCAGCTCGACCGTGGCTCGACCGATGCCCGAAGCCGCGCCCGTGACGATTGCAACCCGACCCTGAAATACGCCCAAGTCGAATCCTCGTTCCGCAGCTGACCACCGAGCCGCATGATCCTGCCGTCGGTCTGCGATGTAAAGCCACGACACGTGCCCGGCTTCGAGTCATCGACCCGCTCGACCTGCGACCGCGCAGATGTCGGGTCCGTCGAGCACGACCGGAGGGGGCCGATTCCTGCATCCCGATCGAGTGGATTTCCCTCATGGTGCCGTCGCGATATGCTGGCCATACACCCGAATCGGTCGAGGTGATGAATGAACTCGAAGCGGACCACGCGACTCGGCATCGTCTGCACGGCCCTGATCGCATTGCTCGGCACCACCGGAATCAAAGGCTGTGAGCGCGTCACGATCTACGAGCTCCGCCCCGAGAGCAGCGTGAGTCAGGGCTGCTTCGCGCCCTGCATGTGCCCGATCGCGCTCTTCGAGGGTCTCCGCGGCTCATTCGTGCTGCTCGAACGCCCCCAGCCCGAGCCCTCGCTGTTTCGCCAGTTCACGATCCTGTTCGTGCAGGCGACGCTTCAGCGCGGCAACGACTTCATCCCGATCAAAGGTTCCGGTCGCTACAGCGTGGGGGGCGAATTCGCCTCACTGCAGCGACTCGAGATGGATCTGATGCTCGGTGATGAACCCGCGCAGCATTTCGACAGCGGTCTCGTCGTCGGCGGTGGCGACTTCCCGATCATCGACGCGCGGATCTCGGTCAACGGACAGTTCTGCTACGACACGGTGATCGATCTCGTTGCGGCGCCCATCGCGTCGGAGTCGTAGAGCCCGGGCGGAACTCACAGACCCAGCCCGCAGCGCGACGGGCCGTCTCACGCGGCCGTGCTCGATGTGGGCGCTGGCCGCAGCGCCAGACCGAGCAGTGTGAGCACGCAGAACGCGGCACCGGCCGCGAACGTGGAACTCGCACCGAGTCGGTCCCACAGCAGACCCGCGACGACACTCGCAACCAGCATCGAGACACCGCTGACCAGATTGAAGAAGCCGAACGCCGTGCCGCGCAGATCTTCGGGCGCCGTGTCCGCGACCATCGTCGCGAGCAATCCCTGCGTGATGCCGAGATGCAGGCCCCAGAGCCCCACGCCCGCGACGACCACGCTCCAATGATTGCTCGACGCCAGCACCAGGTCGGCCGCGATCAGCACGAGCAGCCCCGCGCGCAACAAGCTCGTGTGGGCAACCCGATCCGAGAGCTTGCCGAACGGATACGCGGAAAACGAGTACACGAGGTTCATCGCCACCATCACCAGCGGCACCCACGCCACGCGCAGCCCGCCCTGCTGTGCGCGCAGCACCAGGAACGCTTCCGAGAAGCGCGCGAGCGTGAAGAACGCGCCCACGACGACCACCCACCAGTACGACGTCCCGAGCCGCTGCAGGTTCTCCCACCGGATCGGGTTCGGGGTCGGTGAAGCCCGCTGTGCGCGCTCCGGCTCCTGCACGCCGAATATCAACAGGGCGACGGCGAGCGCACCGGGAATCGCCGCGATCCAGAACACCGCGCGGAAATCGTTGGCCCACACGACCATCAACGCGACCGCCAGCAGCGGCCCGGCAAACGCACCGACGGTGTCGAGCGACTGCCGCAGCCCGAACGCGGCGCCGCGCATCTGCGGCGGTGCAAGGTCGGCGACGAGCGCGTCGCGCGGCGCGCCGCGGATGCCCTTGCCGATGCGATCGAGCAGCCGCGCCGAAAGAATCCATCCGATCCCCGAAGCCATCGCGAAGACCGGCTTCGTCAGTGCGCCCAGCGCATAGCCGATCACCGCCAGCCGCTTGCGTCTGCCGAGATAGTCGGAGAGCGCACCCGAGAAGATCTTCGTGACGAGCGCAGTGGCCTCGGCCGCCCCCTCGATCGCCCCCACCGCGAGCACGCTCGCGCCGAGCACCGACACCATGAACATCGGGAGCACGCTGTGGATCATCTCCGAGGAGACGTCCATCAGGAGGCTGACGAAGCCGAGCGCCCAGATGCCGGGCGGCAGCCGGCGGGGCGCGTCGCTCGAGGGCGGTTCGGGCTCTACCACGAGTGAAACGCCATCGATCGGCTCGATCGATTCATGGAGTCGCTCCGATGGCCAGGCACAGAGCTTGTCCCAGAGCCCGCCTCTCCGGGAGCGCACCGGGTGTCGTCCCCGCGACGAAGCAGAGTGCGGCGACAGACGCGATTTATCGCACTGCAAAACGATACAGGATGGAAGTGGAGTCTCTCGCAGGTCAGTCGCCCTGGAATCATCGTCTGCTCCTGGACACCGATCTGCACGAACGCCGGCGGTGCGTCGCGACGCCCGCGCGTCCCGGACCTGGAGGCCCCCGGGACCGCAGAAAAATCTTCGGGCCCTGGTGAATCCTCGGCCGGGCTCGTGGCTATAGGAGACAGGGAGCACGATGCTCCCCATCGGAGGAACGATCATGAGCAAGCTTTTGCCGCGAAATGAAGCGACCCTCGAACGTGTGCTGCGGGTGCTGGTCGGTCTCGGGCTGGTCTCCCTGGTCTTCGTCGGACCGCAGGTGCCCTGGGGCTGGGTGGGTCTCGTGCCCCTGGTGACGGGGCTCGTCGGGAGCTGTCCCCTTTACACAGTCTTTGGTCTCTCTACGTGTCCGATCGCGAAGCCGCGGACGTAGCACTGCTCGAGCGTACGGTTCGAGGCGACACGGAGGCGCTCGGCGAGCTGGCGCGCCTCTACGGCGCGAGCGTGCTGCGCCTCGCGCGGGCGATCACCGGCGACGATGCGGTCGCGGCCGAGGTCACGCAGGAGACCTTCCATGCCGCGCTGCGCGCCGCCGGTGGCTACCGCGCGGAGCGGGCACCGGTTCGCACCTGGCTGTTCGCGATTGCCCGCAATGGCGCGCGCCGACACCTGCGCGACGAGCGCACGGCGCGGCGCGGGGAACGGGCGCTGCTCGAGCTCGGCATCGCGGCCGGCTGGGGATCCACCGATCCCGAGAGCACGCTTGCGCGCGCCGAGGAGGCCGAGCTGCTCGTTCGCGCGGTGGCGTCGCTCTCGCCCGCGGACGCGGAAGTGCTGCTGCTCCGGGATGTCGAGGGCCTCTCGGGCGAGGAGGCCGCGCGCGCCCTCGATCTCGAACTGCCGACCATGAAGAGCCGGCTGCACCGCGCGCGATTGCGGTTGCTCGAGGAGGTGCGCATGCGAAGTGCAGTGCTGCAGGAGACGGAACGGGAGGTGGGGGGCCTGCGTTGCAGTGAGGTCCTCGCGCACCTCAGCGACTACGTCGACCACGAGCTCCCGGAGGCTGGGCGCGCCGCGGTCGAGGCCCATCTGCGCGGCTGCGCGGTGTGCGAGCGCTTCGGCGGGCGCTTCGCGACGACGCTCCGCGCAGCGCGGGAGGCGCTCGGCGCGCCGCCGGCTCTCGACGAGGCGCTGCTCGTGCGGATTCGTGAGCGCATCGCGGCGGCCGGCGTGGCGAGATAGCGGGGCAGGTCGTGTGACTTCTTTCCTGTCACGCACGCGGCAATTCGCGCAGAGCCGTTATCCTGGCGGCGGCTCACGGGGGAGCGAGTCGAATAGGTAGAGGAAAGACAGGCCGAGCTTTCCGGATCTGGCACCAGGACCGACAACTCGCCGCGACGTCGAGCACGAACGTGAGGGGCTCAGGCCGAGTTCCCATCAATGCCGTCTCGCCGCTATGCGGCCCGGCTGTCGGCCTTCGGCTGTCGGATGGCTTCGTCGAAGCCAGCCCTGAACTCTGCCTGGATCGCCCGTTCGCGGAAGTCGAAGATGCGCTCGAGCTGACGGCGCACGATGCCGTGGGCGAGTTCACCGACCGGCCAGAGGGGCAGCTCGTAGTCGACCAGGTCGAGCATCGTGGTCCAGGCTCCATCCGGAATCAGGATGTGTCGGTGATGCCAGTGGCGGTAGGGACTGACGAGGGCCGTGTCCACGAACTCTCGACCCTCGACCCAGTCCAGGATGCGGGAGCGCCAGCGGATCGGAACGCCCCACAGCCTCATCCGATAGCCGATCTCGACATCCGGTCCCATCGGGCCGACGGGCTCGGACTGCAGCGAGAAGTCCAGCTCGGGCGGCGTGATCTTCTGGAGGTTTCGCGGATCGCAGAAGAATGCGAACGCCTTGGACGTCTCGACCGGAATCCTTGTGTGTCGATGCAGCTGATGACGTCTTGCCATGCCGGGCACTCCTTCTGATGCGATCCTGTTTACGAACGCGTCGGGTCCTACTCGGCGGCGGGAAGTGCGTTGAGGCAGATCGCCATCGTGACGGCGGCCACCGCGTTTCCAGCCGTCACGAACATCCAGCCGAGCGCGCCACCGAGCCCGGGTGCGAGAATGCCGGTGGTCACGACGACGCCAGCCTGGAGGGCCGCCGCCAGCAGAGCGACACCGACCAGGGAGAGGGGTCGGATGCCTGCTCGATTCAGCGCAAACGTCATCACGATGCCGAACCCCGCGAACAAGAGGCAGTGGACGATCGAGAAGATGGCGACGGCACTGAGGTCGATGGCGACCGGTGCGGTCACAGAGGCACCGTTCAGGATCACGTTGCCGACCAACGACGGCGACCACATGGGCTGGCGGACGAGGGCATCCACCAACAGGAACCAGATCGCAAGGGCTCCGGCACCGAAGCAGCCGGCAATGGCACCTTGGGCGACGATCAGGCGGGCGACGTGGGGGGACGGCAGGACGGCGGCGAGGGAGCGATTCGACTGCGGGTTCATGGGAGTTCCTTTCATGTTGCTCGATGAGGTCGCCCGGGCGCTGCGCGCGAATCCAGACTGGACGGCACTATAAACGACGCGAACATATCAGGCAGTGGACTATTTGTCCATAAAATATATAGACAAACTAAGGACAGTTTTAGATGTGCTGAGATCAGGGCTCGCGTCGGGACCCCGCCCCGTGTCTCGCGCCCATGCCACCCTCGGGGTGTGGTCGCGGCTCGGCCAGGATGGCGTCCACGATGTGGGCGCCGTCGAGATCGCGCGCTCGGACGGTCGTTCTCGCCGTCGCGTAGCCCGGTTCGCGCTACGCCCGCGCCCATGAAGCCGATCAGGGCAAGGGGTTCGCGCAGTTCGAGGGTCGGCTCGGAACGCACGGCCAACGTGACCGGAGCGTACCGGCCCCCCGTGTGCGGGGACGTGGGTGGACCGCGGGCGATGGCGGATCCGGTCGAGTCGTTTCGTCCTTTGCCTGGCGTGCCTTGGTCGCCACGCGGCGGGTCGCGGGGCGTGTGTCGGTGAGAGGGAGACGCCCTTCCCGCGAGACCTGCAGTGCCCGCGCGGTGTTGCGGTCAGCGAGTACGAGCCCCGTTTTCCTGTTTCGCGGTGAGGACCGACGACTACCCGCTCTGTCGACCAGATCTGCGAGAGAAACAGGGGCCGTTCCCGGCCGAGGTGCCCCGCCCGGAATTGCTTGCTGCGCTCTACGCTGGCGTTCTCACGCGGGAGAAAGAGCGATGATCAAGCGGATCGTTTGCAACCTCACAGTGCGCACGGGGCCTGTGCCCGAGGCGAGCGCGCAGCTCGAACGCGATGGCTACGCGGTGCTGCGCGGCGCGCTGGATCCGGGCTGGGTGGCGCGCCTGACTGGCGAGCTCGAGTCGACGTTCGCAGCGTGGCCGCCCGAGCGCGGCCGGCCTGATCGCGCCGAGTTCCGCTACGAGATGATGAACCGCTCCGCCGCCGCGCAGGAGGCCGTCGCGCACCCTGAGCTTCTCGCCGCGATCGAGCCACTGCTCGGCGAGGACTGCCACGTCATCGCAAACACCGCGTGGAAGAATCCGCCCGAGTTCGGCGGCGGGCCGTGGCACTGCGACGCCGGCCCGCACGTGCCGCGTCCAGAAGGCGTGCCGTGGGACGAGCGCATTCCCTACCCGGTGTTCGCGATCGGTGCGCATCTCTATCTGCGCGACTGTCCGTTCGTGTGCGGCCCGACTGCGGTGATCCCCGGCAGTCATCGCTCCGGCAGGCTTGCGCCGTTCGATCGCATCAACGACCCCACGCTCAGCTACGACGGCCGCCCCGCTGTCGTGCTCGAAGCGCAGGCCGGCGACATTGCGCTGTTCGTCTCCGACGCCTGGCACCGCGGCATGCCCGCGCAGCCCGGCGGCACGGGGCGCCTGTTCCTGCAAGCCCACTACGCCCGCCGCGACCTGGCGCAGCGCATCCGCACGACCCGCGACGCGAATCAGCTCTCGTCCGACGCTCAGGCACGCATCCGCACGCCGCGCGAGCGCACGCTGTTGGGAATGCACGAGCCATTCTTCTACGACGGGTGAGGTATTGCGGAGAAGAGTGCCACTACCGCGTGATCACGCTAGGCCACCTTGTCGTCCGTCCTCGACCCACCGGTCGATCCGTCCCGCGAGCTTCGGGAGCTTTCGCCCGCGCCGGTTCCTGGTACGCTCCGAAGACCGATCGCGGAGGACGAAACGGCAGATGGCGAGCGACAAGGTCCGCACGGACGAAGGCGCCGAGAGGGTCGACGGCAAGACGCCGGTAGCCGATAGGATCCGCCAGCGGATCCAGAAGGCGGGTGCGCGCTTCCACGCGAACGACAACATCTCCGACTACATGGAGTCCGGCGAGATCGACGACCTCCAGCGCGAGGTCGAGCTCGAGATGGCGAAGGTGCTCCGTGCGCTCGTAATCGACACGGAGAGCGACCACAACACGATCGACACCGCTCGGCGCGTGGCCAAGATGTACCTGCGAGAGGTCTTCGGCGGCCGCTACCGAGCCCAGCCCCCGGTGACCGAGTTTCCGAACGTCGGTCGTCTGAATGAGCTCATGATCATCGGACCGGTCACGATCCGCAGCGCGTGCTCCCACCATCTGTGCCCGATCATCGGTCGCACCTGGGTCGGCGTGATGCCGAACGAGCACTCCGCCCTCATCGGGCTGTCGAAGTACGCCCGACTCGTCGAGTGGGTGATGGCCAGGCCGCAGATCCAGGAGGAGGCGATGGCGCAACTCGCCGAGCTCTTGCAGGACAAGATGCAACCCGACGGCCTCGCCGTCGTGATGGAGGCCGACCACTTCTGCATGCAGTGGCGCGGCGTGAAGGACATGGATTCGAAGATGACCAACAGCATCATGCGGGGATCTTTCTTGAAAGACCCCAATCTCCGGCGGGAGTTCCTTGCGCTCCTCGCCGGCCAGAGGAAATAGGAGACCCCATGCTGGTGCGACTTCTCTACGCCAGCCGCGCCTCCTCGGCGATCGACGAGGCCCTGCTGCGTTCGGTCCTCCAGGGCTCCGAGGCGCGCAATCGCGAGCACGGCATCACGGGCGTCCTGTGCACCTATCTGGACGGCGGCGTGTTTCTCCAGGCCCTCGAAGGAGCGCGTCCCGAGGTCAACACCCTCTACGCCAACATCGTTCGCGATGGGCGCCATCGGGATCTGACGCTTCTGCACTATGCGGAGATCGAGGAACGTCGCTTCGCGGGCTGGCGGATGGGGACCGTGGACCTGAAGAGGATCAACGCCAGCATGATTCTCCGCTTCTCCGAGAAGGCCCTGCTCGACCCGTTCTCGATGTCCGGTGCGGGTGCTCTTGCGCTTCTCGAGGAGTTGGTCGCCACAGCGGCGATCTCGAGCCGCAGCCTCGACTGACGCCATCGGATCGACGAGACGAGGCATGCAAGCTGCGATTTCGTTCCAGGCCCGAGTCCGGGTGTCATGAAAATGCGTTGCAGCAAGGACCATCCTCGAAGCGCTCGGCAACATCGGCGTTGTCACGACGCCGATCTACCTCGCGAGCCAGATCCGTCAGAACACGCGCTCGATCCGCGCGTCGAAGTTCCAGGCGTCGCAGCGCGACATCGCGGACAAGTTCGACGGGCTCGGCCAGTATCCCGAGTTGGTCCGGCTCTACTTCGACGGCAACCGCTTTTTCGAGTCGCTCTCGAAGGATGACCGCCGCCGCCAGGACGCTTCGCGAACTGCCGAGAACCTGGTTCCGACGCGCGCCTCACTCGTCCCCGAGCCGCACCTTCCTCACCACCGGCGCCCGGCCCGTCGAGCCCATGTCGACGCCGACGAAGTCGAACCCGGGCGGCAGGTCGCTCTCGTCGCGCATCCGCCTCGGCAGAGACGGCCCGGCCGCGGTGAGCCCGCCGTCCACCACCAGCGCCTCGCCGGTGACGAACTCTGCGTCGTCGCTGGCGAGGAAGAGGGCTGCGCCCGCGATGTGCGCGCCCTGTCCGGCCGCCGGCCACGGCTGAAGCTTCTCGAGTCGCAGCTTCGCCTGCTCCTCGTTGCCGCGGTGGATCAGCGGCGTATTGATGCCGCCGGGGCAGATCGCGTTGACGCGGATCTTGTGTTCGGCGAGTTCGACGGACGCCGCGCGCGAGAGGTTGATCACCGCGGCCTTCGCAGCCGAGTAGGCGATCGGTCCGGCGCCGCCGGAGAGGCCGGCCACCGATGCCGTGTTGATGATCGAGCCGCCGCGGCCCTGTTCCTTCATCACCCAGCCGCCGTGCTTGATGCCGAGGAAGACGCTCCGCACCAGCACGTGGAACGTGAAGTCCCAGTCGGCGACCTCGGTCTCGAGGATGCTGCCGAGGGCGCCGCCGATGCCGGCGTTGTTGAACAGCACGTCGAGGCGGCCGAAGTCGCTGACGGCCAGCTGCACCATGGCGCGGATCTGCTCTTCCTCGGCGACATCGGTCTTGATGAAGCGCACCCGCGCTCCGGCGCCGCGCGCCCGGGCGAGCTCGAGCGTCGCTGCGCCGTTCTGCTCGTTCAGGTCAGCCACCACCACGCGCGCGCCCTCGTCGAGGAAGCGCAGCACGGTGGCCTGCCCCATGCCGCTCGCGCCGCCGGTGACGATCGCGACCTTGCCAGTGAGTCGTTCGGACATCTTTCCCATCCTCCGTTTCTTCGAGTTCTCGGCACGCGGCCGACGCGCCCCTCGGTCAGCCGCCGAGCCCGAACCGCGCGAGTGCCGCCCGCGCGATCGGCTCGCCGTACTCCTGCACGAAGTGGCCGCCCTCGGCGACCTTCATCGGCTCGGGGCAGCCGCGGATCGTCGTGCGCAGCTCGTTCATCACGGGCTCGCCGAGCACCCCGTCGCGCATGCCGATGGCCATGAAGCTCTCGCCGCGCCACTCGTTCGCGAGGTACTCGCGCGCACGCGTGGTGTGCTCGACGCCCTGCATGCCGGGCTCGACGGGCACGAGCTGCGGGAAGCGGCGGACGCCGGCCTTGTAGCGGTTGTCCGGGAAGGGCGCGTCGTAGGCGATCGCGTCGAGCGGGTTGGTGACGCCCGGCGCATCCGAGACGATCAACCCGGC
>JANOFF010000071.1:0-13038 GCA_031413515.1 bacterium | reverse complement strand
CCATTCCAGCCCGCGGTCAGAATCATTCGCCATGTCACGGGCGTTGCTTGAAGTATGGTGATGCCTTCCTTTTGGATGAGATCCAGCAAACGCCCCCCGTCCAAACAATCTTCACGCGAAGCGAGGACCACTCGCGCGCCGCTAATCAACGGCAGGAAAAGCTCCAAACCCGCGATATCGAAAGAGACCGTCGTCACCGCAAGCAGCCTGTCCCTGGACTCCATGCCAGGAGTTTTCTGCATCGAGAACAGGAAATTTGCCACATTCCGGTGCGTCACTTCCACGCCTTTGGGTTTCCCCGTCGTTCCTGAAGTATAAATCACATACGCGCTGTCAGCCGAAGTGGTGCTGGCCTTCACCGAAACGCATTCCATCGCGTCGAGTTCACCCAGCTCGTCCATCAATACGTTATTGAATTGAGGATTCACCAATGGCTGGAGGCTGCTTTCGGAAAGCACGGCCCGCGGTCTGGCATCCTCGAGAATGGAATTAATTCGCTCCGCCGGAAAAATGGAATCCAGCGGAACATACGCCGCGCCCGCTTTGAGAATTCCCAACAAGGCCGTTGGCAGTCGAGGCGTCCGCTCCAGCAAGACCGCGACGCGCGAGCCAGGCCCCACTCCCTTTCCCTGCAAATAGTGCGCAATCCGGTTTGATGCCCGGTCAAGTTCCGCGTAGGTCAGCGCATTGCCTTCGCAAACGACAGCCGTCGAATCGGGTGTCCGAAGCGCCTGTTCAACATCCCGCCGTCAGTTTCTTCCAGTCCGATGTGATGATGCGTCAGGCTGTTGGCGATGAAGAGCGGGCGGTGCTGGAAGCGGACGGTCCCGCCCGTCGTGATCTTCTTGACGAGGAAGTGGCCAGGGTACTCCTGGGCCGGTAAGGCGGTGGGGTAGGCGCGCGGGGATCCACTGTAGCGTGACGCCGGCGTCTGGCCACCGAGGTGCTGGTGCGGGCGCTCGGTGTTGTACTCCAGCCGGAAGCGGTTGAAGGCGCGCTGCTGGGCCGCCATGGTGGCCCGGGGTGGGCGGATCGCGCCGCGCTTCAGGGTCTTGTGCATGCGCTCGTGGGCCGCGTTTTGCTGCGGCCGCCCGGGGTGAATGCGTTGATGCTGGATCCCGAGGCGCATCCACCAGGCGTTGAGCTGGGAGAGCCCGTGGATGCCGCTCGTGGCGAACGGCACGCCGTTGTCGGTGCGAATGGCCCGGGGCAGCCCGTAGGTCCGGAAGGCCCGCTCGAAGATCGTCCGTGCCGGGGCCCCGTGGGTGGAGGGCAGGCCGTAGCAGGTCAGCAGAAAGCGGGTGTGCTGGTCCGCGATCGTGAGCGGATAGCAGTAGATGCCATCCCGCGTCGGGAACTGCCCCTTGAAGTCCGCGGTCCAGAGATCGTTGGGCTCGGTCGTGGTCGGTGGCACGACCCCCGGGTGCTGGTGGGGGCGCCGCCGCCGGCGCTTCGGCACCAAGCCGCGCCGTGCGAGCAGATCGCTGACGGTGCTGACCGCGGGCCACATTGCGGTGGGATGCCGGGGCGCGAGAAAATCCAGGAGCTTGCCCGCGCCCCAGTCCGGATGCTTCCGGCGCGCGGCGCAGAGGAGCTCCGCGGTGACCGCGTCAATGCGATGCGGACAATGGTGTGGGGCCCGACTGCGGTCGACGAGCCCGCAGCGCCCCTCCGCGTCGAAGCGCTCCAGCCACTTGTAGCCGGTCTTCCGGCTGATGCCGTAGCGGGCACAGAGTTCCGTCACAGGGTACAGGGCTCGCCGATGGTCGGCAATGAACGCGACGCGCTGGTCCACGGGTACGGTCTCCATCCAAGGCATCGACCCATCTCCGCGAGAGGTAGGTCGTGCAGTGTAGAAGGAGTGTCACCCATGTTCCCGGACAACACTGTTACCTATCTACCCGGTCTGTACCGCGGCGGCCCAAACAGCAGGCTATCCCGAGGTCACGTCGAACGCTTGAAGCGGTTGGATCCGGCTCGCCCAAGAATGAACGGTGCTTGATACAGACATTCCGCTCTACCGGCTGTCCCTTGGGAGGGCATTCTCCATGCTCTACAGACGCGGAAGTAGGTTCCCGCGCAGAAGCTCGAGCTCAATCATTGAGTCCAGACGATCCATCAGGCCTTCGTCGTCCTCGGGAAACCCGGCTTGCTCAGCTGTAATTGCAGCTCGGCGGAATACGTCGAGATACGGGCGGTCCTCGGTCGATGGTAACCCGGGATTCTCATAGTCTAGGGTCGGCTTCCGTGCTTCCATCTCAACCAGGCGACGGTCCGCGAAGCTTCCGATTCGCACGCCGATATACAGCAGCCAGGCCTGCTTGGCACTACAACCGCCATCCAAGCAGGCTCGCCTAAACATGCGGTCCGCCGCTAGTCGCCCCGCATTGCCACCTTCATGGCACCAGTAGTCGTGAATGATGGACGCCCGCCTATAGTCCCCAGTGTATGGGGAGCCCACTGTCGACCAAAGGAACGCCGGGATGGTTGCTCCGTCGACTACCAACTGTGCCTCGACGGGCCACTCTTTGCTGTCCCAATCAGTGTAGATGAGCCGCTGGAGCAGTCGCATCTCGCGGTCAGGCCCTCCATCCTTTGTCAGCCAAGCGAGATGAGGCTCGTCGGGTAGGAAGGGCGTGCGACGTGTCATAACGTATCCTCCAGCGGCGTAGGGTCCTATGCTCCTTCGCAGACAGTATCCATCAATGCGATGAGGGTCTTGAGGGCTTCCCTCCATTTTGCCGGAAGGAGCGGAATACCAGCGACGAGCTTGACGATCGAGCCGACAACTCTCCAAACCGCGCATAGCTTCTTGATAACCTCGGCCGGGTTTGAAGCAACATCACGCCGAGAGAACCACTGATTGCCACCGCGGCGGTACTTCGTGAGGTCTGCACGCTGCACCGTCGCGTCGACCTGCTCAAAACTGAGGGATCGTGCCATACATGCCTCCTATGCGAGGGTCACACTGCCTTCAACACGTAGCCAAGTCTGCGCTTGCTGGGGTGGTGGACAAGTGGTCGGTTGCCCCCTCCCCAACCTTTGGGCGTGGGGCCGAACCCTGGAGAGCGGGCGCCTCTTCATCAAGAGTGCGGGGTGCGCGGCGATCAGGCGCGAGACGCGCTACATTCTGCTATATAGGCCATCTGCCCCATATCGCGGAGCGCAACGACAACGTAGCTTGTAGCTGCCGCATGCCAACGCTGGAACACCCAATGAAGAGGAGGCGCTGTGCTCTCCATATGGCATCCTGTAGGCATCTTTTTGCCGGTGGCAATTCTCGGCGGCGGTCTTCTTCGCGGTGAGAGGCGGACGGTCTACGACATGCCAAGCCCGAAGGAGCTGATGGCGGTCATCAACGTTGATGAATGCAAGCGCGGCATGAACGACGCTTACGCCAGCATAGAACGGGGTATTGATGGTGGGGGAGTTGCTCAACTGTTCCCGTTTGATTCGAGCGCCGACTTCAGAGTTACCGACCTCGAGGCAAATCGTGGGCGTGCGGTCGGCCGTATCAAGTCCACGGGCATTGCGGAGGTGCCGCGCTATGGGATCAAGAAGCCCAAGGGGGAAGTGTGCGTGTTTATGGTACTTCCCCTGAGAGAGGGCGGTAACAGGTCTACCGGCGTCGCGGTCCTGGTTGATCCCGGCTCAGGCGAGTATCTCCGCGCCTTCCCTATGTTGCGCCGCCCGGAGAATCATGAACAGCACAAACCCTACGCATGCTGGGGGGATGACAAGGGAACTGGCAACTGCCCGGACGAGGAGAACCTAAAGAAGGCTGAGGTAGCCGTCGGCAAGAGGCTTGGAATCGATGCCATAGCCCAGGCCAACGCGATCTGGGCCGAATGGGACAAGCTCTCTCCACTCGAGTCGGGCGGCCCGTGGTTCAGTTGTGGGCGCGGTGGCTGCTGTAAGTTCTAGCGGGGTTCAGCCCACAATACCTTGGCGTTGTGGGCTGATTGCGAACGGTCATTTCCACTGATACTGGCATCCAGCATCAGGATCCTGCCGAGGCTTGCCGCGTGTTCCATCCTCGGGATCAGGCTCATCCCCACCACGTCCAGCCGATCCAGGAACGCAGCTAGCTGGGCCCGAGCCCCGACACTGTCCCCCGCCATCAACCTCAGCCTCGCCTCCAATAGCGTCGCGTCTGCCGGTGTCAGGTCGTGGGATCCCTGACGCAATGACGCAATGCGTGCGAACTCGGCCATCGCTGCAGTCGAATCCCCTCGTGCCAGGCCGTTCTCGATGCTCCACACGTTCCCTAGGTCTATCGGCGCACCAAGCAGGGGAAACGCCAGCAGCGTCGCCCGCTGAAGTGCGGCATCCTGAACCTTCCGTCTAATGGCGGTATCAGCAAGAGGAACGGTCGCAGCGATGATTTGGTCCCTGAGCGCCTTGATACTGTCAGCCGGCAGGCCGAATGCCACGTAGGTAAGGAGCCGCTGCGACACCTGACGCACACGGAGCGGCACATCCACCGCTTCGCCCTCGGGTGTGTACAGCGTATCCCGAATCGCATCCTCTGCCATCAGCGTCGCAGTCTGCTCCACGCGGCCCCTCAGCGCCGAGAGTATCGCCGCCTGCTCCACGTCCGCGTCGTCAAACCGGCCCGGGCGCAGCAACGTGTCTGCCAACGCCGCAGCAGTCTGGTACTTGCTCTGCTTCAGTAGGACTCCCACCGACTGGAATCCAAGCCCGAACTGGCGTGCAGGCGCTGCGAGCTTCCTGGCATTCCGAAGCAACTTGAGTGCGGAGTCACCCGACACGCCCCCAACTCCTCGAGCCAGTTCGAGCGCCGTCGCCTGCGCCTGCAGCGCTGGAACACTCCTCGGCAGCGCCGTCACCCAGGCACTCGTCACTGAGAGCAGCGCCTCCCGCGCCGCCCGCACCGCCTGATCCTGCGTAGGGAAGCGGATGTCACCGTTCAACACCTTTTCCGGATCGCTCGGCCAGAACACCAGCGTATCCCGCGCCAACCCGGCGAAGGCGAGCAGAACCCTGGACCTGTCTCCTCCTATGTATCCGTCCCGCATCCTGTTGGGATCGGCATAGAACCGGTCCACCAACCGCGACAGCGCCGCACCCCCGAACGCACTACTCGTGAGCGGCACCAGTTTCAGGGCCTTGGAGTACGCCGTGATGGCTGAGTGATAGCTGCTCCGGAATCGCCACCCTGCAGGGCTCTTAGCATCCGCCACCAAGAAGTGATCCTCAGCCTGGCACTCGCCCAGCCCATACCACGCGAGGAAGTTCGAACTGTCCTTTACAATCATCCCCCGATACCGCTCGCACGCCTTCGGATATTCCTCATCCGCCATCGCCATCAGCGCATGTGCCCGCTCCAACTGCCCCGCTGAAAGTCGCGCCGGCGCCACCATCGCCGTGACCAGATAGGGCCGCCACTTATCGCGCGGCGACCCGTCCCACTGCTCCAACTGCGCCAGACTCAGGTTGGCCTGTGGGAAGACTGGATCTACAGCGAGCGCCCTCAGGTAGGCCTCACGCGCCAGCGGCAGGTTCCACTGTGAGAGCGCTGAGTCACCACGAAGCTTCGCCTCGAGCGCCAGGCTGTAGCTCGTGCCCAGCCCGACGCCTGCTTCGGCCGCGTTTCGCGCCCCCGGAACGATCAGTTCTCGCGTCAGGTTCGCGAAGCCAATCCCCAGCTCGCGTACCGACAGGGCAGGGGATCCTGCCAGCGTTCCCGCGAGGCTGAACCCCGCCTCCCGGAGTGGGTCCGCGTCCCGTCGGCGAGAGTCGAACACCGCGCCGCGAACCCGGATCGAGTCTCCGACCGGATTGACCTCGCCCCAGATTACCCGTCCCGCACCGAGCGACCGCGCCAGCGCCAGGATCGCCTCGAGACTGGTCGGATGCCCCGCCTGTTCCAGTGCGCTCGCGACCCGCAATGGGTCGACGCGCCGCACATCCTTCCATTCCTCCATCATCGACGACACGAGTTGGGCGCAGTTGGCGCCGCTGAGCAGCTCGTCCGTGGTGCCGGGTGGGTGCCGGAAGGGAAGGACGACGTACTTCTGGGGATCGACCCCGCTGGTGTTGGCCCGCAATGCGCGGACCCCGAAGAAGCCCGCCACCATGATGGCGGCGACGGAGAGGATGACTCGCCGTCGAGGTTTCCGGAATTGCCGTTGTGCCGACGAGAGTGGCGCCGGTGCCTCCTCCTCCTGCGCCGTGTTTCTTATCCCAGATGGCGCCTCGGGTGTGCGAGCGACAGGAGGGCGGCGAGCCCGTTCGACCTGCTGCGCAGCCGCCTCCGCCGACAGGCGCTGCATCATCGCTGTCACCTCCTTCCCGACCGGCGCACCAAGCTCGCGAGAGACCAGCTCTTCGTGCGCCTGCAGTGACTTGAGTGCCACCGCCGGGCTGCCCAGGTCCGCCTGCAGCTGCGCCACCCTGAGCGCCGTCCTTGAATCCAGCGGCTCCACTGACCCCAGGCGCTGCAGCCACTGCAGTCGGCCCTCTCCCTCCGCCTCCTGCGCCAGCGACTCCAGCGCCCGCCGGTAATCCCTCCCAAGCTCGGCCCGTGTTTCCTCTACCCACCGCTCGAACTCGTCGGCATCCCGCACGTAGAACCCCGGCAGGAACTCCCCGCCGTATACGGCGACCGCCGCCTGCCGGTCTCCCCGCTTCAGCTCCACCCGGAAGTCGTCCACGTCCGACGAAATCACCTGCGGGTTGAGTCGTAACGATCCCGTACCAAGCACGAGGTCGGCATTCAGGTCCCGCTTGAGCCCATAAAGAGTCTGCGTCAGGGCATGCCGGGCGCGGCCCGATTCCGTGTCCGGCCACAGTTGCGCGACCAAGATGTCTCGGCTCACGCCCACCTCTCCGGCGTGCGCAAGTCGCGCCAGCAGCGCCAGGCGCCGGGGTTGGGGCGCGCCAGAGGGCGGTTCAGGCGTAACGGCCAAGCCACCGAGAGTGCGGAGCCGGATCATCTCGCTCGAAAGAGGATGTGCTGAGGGTTTGCTGAGGGGTCCGGCGTATGCTAGCCCGCGCTTGCTGCCCGGGCAACTGCACCCAGCGACGGCATCAGGGCATAGGGCAAATGACCCATGTCCCATCAGGCCCCCGGGGGGACGACTTAGGCGAAGGAATGCATATGAAAGCCAACAGGGCAATAAGGATCGACCGGGTCGAGGGCCCTCCTGCGGCACCTCCATCCACTCACCCCTGGCTCGCCGGGGTGGCGGAGCTTCTTTCGGCCGGGGGAGGTGCCGTAGCGCTCGCTGATGACACCGGCCAGTTGCTAGCCCTGAGCCGCCGCCTGGAAGTAGCGGTCGCCGGGCTGCCCGACTCGGTCCGCCAGCGCTGGCTCACTGAACTCGGCGACGCGATCTGTGGCTTCAGTGCCCGCGCCGGGATCATCGAATGGCAGGAGCTGGTCAAGCCGTGGCACACCCGTTTGACTGCCGTGTCCTTCCCGTCCGCGGGGCATACCGTCGTCCGCATCGAGCTCTCCCGCAACTCGTGCCTTCCTGCACAGCTGCGGGATGTGCTCTCGCGCCGGGAAGCCGATGTCGCAACTGAGCTGCTCGAGGGACACTCCTCCCGAATCATCGCCGAGCATCTCGGTGTCACCGTCCACACAGTGAGGCGCATGACCGAGCGCGTCTTCAAGAAGGTGGGCGTCCATTCTCGCGCTGAGTTCATGCTTCGGGCACTTGGTGTGACAAGTCGTACCCGGCTCCGTGTGTCGAGCACCGTGGGAGGGAAGGATGTGCGCTGATTCACGAGTGGTCCGACGGGCACCGGCGCTCTCGCTCGAGAGCGGGAGCCAGATCACGCGCGACACTACCGCGCTCAAGTGACCTGCCCCCGTGTGGTCTCACCCGGTTCAAGTCCGCATGCGCACGCGTCGCATACCATACGCTTGGGGATGCCTCACCTGAGTATGGTCGGCCTGTCCGAGGAATGGCTCCTCCGCCAGCTAGGACACACTCACTGGGAGATGTTGGAGCACGCGACGCGGCAGCGCTCGCTTACCTGGGCGGACGCTCGTGGCCGTCGGCTCTACGCATCCTTTGTGGCGCTGGAAGTGTCGGGCTCCCTGTTGGGAACAGCTGGAGAGGGCGATGAAGTGCGGATCGAATCTGTGCTCGAGCGCATCGGCACCTCGGTCTACGCTTCCCGGCACCTTCTAAGCGTGGCAGGGAGGCCCGATCAGGCCTGCATCGAGATGGTGACGATCTTCGTGCGTCGCCTCGATCCCGCCGACAACACCTTCGAAAGAGCCGCTGATGGCCTGACTGTCGCCAGGGGGCCGGCGCCGACGCGTCGTGCACTAGCGCTACTCAAGGATCACCGTGATCTCCGTCGCGTCTTGGAGGGCTCTTCGGTACTTGCCCGGGACACCTACCCCCTGAGGGCTCATGAGGACTTCAACGCTGCGGGAATGGTCTACTTCGCGAACTACCCCCGGTTCGTGAACCGGCTCCTGCTTTCCAGCGATGCAGTTGGCGTGGGACGCGCTCTCAAGCGTCGGCGCTGCTTCTACTACGGCAACCTCAATCACGGCGACCATGTCTGTGCTGAGTCCCTCCATACCAATGGACCGGCAGCCACTACACGCTTGCGTCGCCTCCCAGATGGGTATCTGGTCGCCCTATTCGAAACGGAGTGGCAATGACATACCACGACGCGAACTACGGGGATTGCTCGCCGCGTGTCCTTGCGCAGCTTGATGCCTCAATGCAGGGCCTGGTCGCCGGGCGCATAGACGAGGCGATGGGACGCCTGTGCGACTGCCTGCTGGATGAGCGGCAATCCCTCGCCCGTGAGGACTGGGACCGGCGGAAGCTCGAGTACAGGCGCCATCCCATCGGCGCTCTCCTTCGCCAGGATCCGTTCACTGCCCGGGCTGCGGCCAAGCCACGTGGCTACCCTGGGGACGCGGAGTTGCTCGACTACGTGTATGCCCCCGAATCGTGGCCGGCCACGACTGAGCTCGGGGCCTCCATCGCCAGGTATTCGACGAATCGCTGTGCCCCGAAGGGTGTGCGTTGGCGCCGGGACGAGATGGCGCGAATTGTGGACGAACTCGCAGCCGGCCGGCCGAATCTGCGGATCGTGGCTGTCGCGTGTGGCCATCTGCGCGAGGCGGATCGGTCTGAGGCACTCAAGGGCGGGGGGATCGAGGCATGGCATGCGCTGGATCACGATCCCTGTACACTGGGTTCCGTGAGTGGGTTGAACACCGGGGTGGTGCGGCCCCTGAAGGCGTCGGTGCGACAACTGTTGACCGGAACAGCTCCGATCCCCGCTGGAGGGGCAGATCTTGTGTATGCAACGGGCCTTTTTGACTACCTGTCGGACCGGACAGCCGCGGCGCTCCTTGGAAGGCTGCTGGACATCGCAGCGCCAAGTGGCCGGGTTGTGGTGGCCAACTTTGCCCCGGACCTCCCGGACACAGGGTACATGGAGGTTTTCATGGAATGGGACCTCACATATCGCAACGAGGAGGAGATGGTGGCGCTTGCCAATCGATGCGATGGGCAGGTGGCCTCGTTGACAACCTATCGGGACAGCGACTTCGGGATTGTGTTCATGGATATTAGCCGAGCGTGATGATCCTGCGGGTACCTGCAGCCACGCTACAGGCTATGAGCGTGCAACGCTGAGGAAGACCACATTGTGGTAACTGTCCCGCTCGAGGCATGCGGATCGTTGTGCCTCAAGCGGCAGTTCTGCACCAAGCCGAGCCATCTGCTCTTCCTCGCGATAGATGAGCTGCCAGCGCATGAAAGCTTCCATGTAGCCGATGTTTGGTACATCGGCACTGAAGTTTGCGACCACCAGCTTGCCGCCAGGTCGCAGAAGATCAAAGAGTCGCCGCGTGAGGCGCGATCCTGCTGCGTCATCCAGGTAGTCATACAGCCCCGAGGCGTAGATGAGGTCGAACGAGCCAACCTCCCTCTCATAGCCCGGTTCAAAGAGGCGCCGGATACTGGCGTGGAGGGTCCGGACTGGGCGGCCCGCAAACGTCTGCTCAACCTCCCGGAGTGAGGTGGAGTCCTGGTCCAAGGCGATGACCTCCCCCACAGAGCTTGTCTGGACGGCTTCACTGAGCAGCCCCTCGCGGAAGTGACCGGCCGCCACCGCGAGGACGCGTAGTGGAGTACTTGCTTGCGCGCACGATTCGTCAAGGAGTCTGGCAAAGTATAGGCGACGGGAGCGCACGCTTCGGCATGCCTCAACGTTGGTTGTGTAGTCGAAGATTGCGCGGCCAAGCTCTGACTCGCGTCCGGGGCCGGCAAGGCCATAGATGTAGTCCAGGAGGTCCGCGTCGCCAGGATAGCCTCGCGGCCTCCGCGACGCATGAGAAGTGAAGGGGTCCTGGGAGAGGAGGCTCGCCATCGGATGCGCCGCACAGAGAGTCTGGCACGCATCTGCCCACTCGGGTGCCTGCAACCTCGTCCGCGCCTGGCGGAGGCTCGCGTCAACCAGGTCCAGCCCCGCATCCACCTCGCCGCTCGCAACCAGGCGCGCCGAAGCGTCCAGGGCGCTCCTAAGACGGCTCAAAGGATCGGACCGCAACGCAGTCACGCCTCCTCCCTTGCGGCCCTGATCAGCCCTGAAAGCGTTCGTGGTTCTGTTCGCGCCTTCCCGTCGAAGCTCAACCACTGGTGACTGGCATAGTCGTACAGCTGGCAGGAGCGCCAGAGCGTGACGTACTCGCTCCAGCGTGCGTGAAGGTGCGGCATATGCTCGCCGTGGGCGCGTCGGAGGCCAGCCTGGGCGTGAGCCAGGCGGTATAGTGGAATGCGGGGGTCGACATGGTGTGCATGATGGTGACCAACATTCATGAGCAGCCTGTTGACGCGTACGTTCCAGGTTTGCTCAACGGTGCCGCAGATCTGTGAACGAAAAATCGTCCAGTCCTCCCGCGACCCGAACCAGAAGGAACGGGGGTGCGTGTGCTGCTGATAGGTGACCACGCCGATGAACCACATGACCGTCGCGAACGGCCACGCGATACCGAGCAGAAGGCGTGAAAGGGGTAACGATATCCCACCGTTCCAGGCGCCTACGGGTGCCCCAAAGCGCAGCTGCAGCCAGATCATGAGAACGGCTCCGAGCACCACCAGTCCCCTGTCCGCCTGATACGGCCCCGCCTTCGTCGTTTGCCGAAGGCGCTCCCCGGTGGGCCAGATCTCCCAGGGCCACCAGACAGTGGCAGTGTAGAACCAGCCCACCCCAAGCGGGGATCGGTAGAAGCGCTCGAGGGCGCGCCTCCACACCGGCAGTTTCACCCATTCGGATGGCGAGAACGGGACAAAGGTGGGATCCCCACCGCGCAGGTTCGTATAGCCGTGATGCATGATGTTGTGGCTGTGAACCCAGGCGGCGTAAGGGTGAAACGATGGGAGGAAGACGAGGCGACCGATCACCGCGTTGGCAGCCCTTCCGGGAACCATGATTCCATGCGTGGCGTCATGGCCCACGACAAAAAGCAGGCCCGCCGCAAACCCGTTCAGTACCCCGATGAAGAGGATCTCCTGGATGGTCGATGATCGCAGAACCCAGAACAGGGTCAGACCATAGAAGAGCAGTGCCAAGGCGGTGATTCCTAGGCCCCAGAACCAAGACCGCTCGCGCAGGCCAGCCGGCATCGTTGCCCGAAGCTTCGCGAGGCCTGGCTCGACCGTTGGCTGTTGGGCCATGAGCTGCTCTCACTTCAAGTGATTGATCCTCCGTATGGTCGTGCCGGAGTATTGGCACATAGTGCTGTGCGGTGCTGACGGCGACAATTGGTCGATTGACCACGTACCAGTACGGGCAATGCCAATTGTGGGAGATCTCACCCCTACATCGGGGAGGAACAGTTCTGGAGGCTGGTGAAGTCCTGACGCGTGACCTGTATCCCTTTCTCCTTGGCCCCTTCCCATGCCTCTCTCCCGACGTGACGCCCTCACCCGACTCGCGGCCCTTGCCGCCACCATGAGCGCACTCGCCCGTTCCGGCTGGGCCCAGCTCGGATCGAATGCACCCGATCCACTCGACGGCACCATTGCCCAGTTCCAGGCCGGGCGACGACTCGGCAAATGGACCTCCGAGGAAGTCACCCGGCAGGCCCTCGAGCGCAGCAGGGCGGCGAGCACCCGCTGGCGCGCCATCGACGTCCTCTCACCGACCGCGCTCGAGGAGGCCCGTGCCTCGGACCAGCGTGGCCACAACGGCGCGCTCCTGGGTCCGCTCGACGGCGTGCCGCTCTTTGCCAAGTCGATCTACGACATGAAGGGGTTGCCGACCACCGGTTCGAATGCGGAGTGGGCTCGCATCTTCTTAGGCCCGGTGCCGCGCGATGCGGTCGAGGTCATTCGCCTCCGTTCGGCGGGTGCCGTCGTGCTCGGCAAGACCGCCGCGGATGACTTTGCCTTCCGCGGAAACGGAACCAGCAGCCTTACCGGGCAGGTCCTCAATCCGTATGACCCGACCGGCACCCGCACCCCGGGCGGGTCGAGCGCCGGCTCGGCCGTCTGCGTTGCCACCGGCACCGCCTTCGTGGGGATGGGCACCGATGACGGTGGCTCGAATCGCATTCCCGCCCAGTTCACCGGGGTCGTTGGGGTGAAACCGACCTTCGGGCTCCTGCCTCGCTATGGCGTGATCCCGACCTGGCCGTACCTCGACACCCATGGCCCGCTCTCCCGCTTCGTCGCCGACGCGGCCCTGGTCCTGGCTGCGCTTGCGGGGCCCCACGAAGCCGATCCGCCGGCACTCACCACGCCCTGGAACGCCCCCTCGCCGCTCGAGCTTCGTGACGACGCCCTTCAGGGCGTCCGGATTGGTCTGGTCGAGGCCAACATCCCCCGCGGGCAGATGGCGCCCGAAGCGGTGGCTGCCTGGGATCGCGCCGTCGCCAACCTCAAGGCGGCCGGCGCCATCGTCGATGCCTTCGATGCACCGGTCACGGCACCCAACTATCAGGACCTCTTCGCCGCCGCCGCCAGGGAACGGGGCGATGTCGCGGTGAACGACTGGACCCCGCCACCGACCATCAATGCGCTCTACCTG
>JANOFF010000070.1:0-10892 GCA_031413515.1 bacterium | reverse complement strand
CCGCCCCGACCGACCCATGCACCCATGTGCTTCGCGGCAGAAAGGATTGGAGGCACAGCGGCGATCGCGCTGGATCCCATCGCTTTTCGGCAAAGCGTCGCGCCCGCACACATTCCCAATTCCTGACCGCGCTGCTACGAGGATCCGCGGTCGGCGGGCGAAGGGAGGGGCCGGTTCAGTCGAAGCCCACTCCTTCACCAGCCCTTCTGCTCTCCGCCCCGACCGACCCATGCACCCATGTGCTTCGCGGCAGAAAGCATTGGAGCCACAGCGGCGATCGCGCTGGATTCCATCGCTTGTCCGCACAGCTTCGCGTCCGCACACCTCCCCCAATTCCTGACCGCGCTGCTACGAGGATCCGCGGTCGACGGGCGAAGGGAGGGGCTGGTGAAGGAGCGGGCTTCGACTGAACCAGCCCCTCCCTTCGCCCGCCGACCCACCTCGTCCCCCGCGATCAGCCCTCGGTGCAGCGGATGCCGTCTGGATGATCGATCAGGGCCGCGCAGCGGTTGCAGTGGGTGCAGCCGTTCACGTAGTCCGGGTTCTCCTGCATGTGGCGGACGAGCGCCGGGTCGCGCACCAGCGCGCGGCCGAGTTGCACGAAGTCGAACTCGCCGAGGGCCTGCTCGAGACTCGCGCGGGTGCTGACACCGCCGATGTAGACGAGCTTGCAGTCGACGGCGTCGCGGATGCGGCGTGCCTCATCGAGGAAGAACAGTTCGTGGTACGGATAGTCGCGGAAGAAGCTCTTGCCCGAGAGCCGCATGCCGAGGCGAAGCAGCGGGTTCTGCTCCACGTCGAGCATGTGGGGCAGCATGCTGTCGCCGCGGAACAGCAGCATCGGATTGTGGCTGCTCGAGCCGCCGCTCGTCACGATCGCATCGAGGCCGCCCCGATCGAGCGCCTGCGCGATCCGGATCGACTCGTCGAGTTCGAGCCCGCCGCGCACGCCCTCCATCATGCTGATCTTGCCGAGAATCGGGAACGCTTCGCCCACCGCTTCGCGCACGGCTTCGAGCACCCGCAGCGGCAGCCGCAATCGATTCTCGAGCGAGCCGCCGTAACGGTCGGTGCGACGGTTGGTCTTCGGACTGAGGAACTGGCAGAGCGCGTAGCCGTGGCCGAAGTGGATCTCGACGGCGTCGAAGCCGACTGATTTCATGAACGTCGCTGCGCGGCCGTAGTCGGCCACCATGGAGTCGATCTCGACCTCGCTCATGCGACGCGCGAGGGGCATCCCATAGGCGAGCCCCAGGCGGTTGAGTCCCGTCGATGGGGCGAGCGGAGTCGACCGCACGAGGGATCGGTTCTTCGACAGGCTGCCGCAGTGCGCCATCTGACCGGAGACGGCGGCGCCGGCGGCATGCACCTCGCTCGTCAGGCGCTCGAGGCCCGGACGCGCGCCCTCGTGCATGTGCATCATGTGATCCGCGAGACGGCCGTCGGGCTCGACCGCGCAGTAGGCCACGGTGGTGAGCGCCACGCCGCCCTCGGCGATGCGACGATGGAACTCGATCAGCCGGTCGCTCGGCAGACTGCCCGGCGTCATGCCCTCGAAGGTCGCGGCCTTCAGGATGCGATTGCGCAGCGCCAGCCCGTTCAGGCGACTCGGGGCGAAGCAGTCGGCGGACGCGTGGCTCGTCAAGGGACTCGTGGCCCTAACACGGACTGCACGTCAGACCTTCTCGGGCTTGCCGAACTTCGCGGACATGTGCTCGGTCCAGGTGCACATCAGCGCGCGCTTCGGCAGGCCGAGGCTGCGCAGCTCATCGGCGATGCGGCCCTGGCCGAGTTCGACGGTGGCGCCGCCCATGCGGATCCCCATGCCCTCCATCTTCTGCTCGGCGGTCGTCCGGTACGCGGAACCGTCGATCATCGAGAGCGTCTGGATCTGCCCGCCCGGAACGTTCCGCTCGCCGCCGCGAGGCACACTCAGCGTGAACGAGTGCTGGCCGTCATAAGTCAGCCGCCCGCTGACGCTGTCGCTCCGATACTCGATGTCGATCTGCTGCACGGTCTTCGGATAACCCCAGATCTTCTCGCCGGCGTCACGGGTGAAGGATTGATCGACCGGCATGTGGGTGATGTGGCTCGCCAGTCGACCCCCGAGCATGTCGGCCCACGTCCCGAACCACGGGATCGTCGGCCCTCGACCCTTCGGATACACCATGAAGCCGACCGCCATCTCGTTGTAGTCGCCGAGATCGTTGTCACGGTAGTCGACGACCACGAGAGTGCAGAGCGCACGGCCCGGCAAGAACTGGGCGACTTCGAATGCGTCGGGGACGAGGCGCGCCGCCGAGGCTGCGGGAACGAGAAAGCTCGCCGAACCCGACGAGGCATCGCGCACTTCGACCGGAAATCTGATGGTGCGATCCTGGATGCGGTAGATCCGTTCGGTCGTCGCATCCGCCAATGCGGATGCGCTCTTTGCAGGGGCCGCCATTCGTGTCTCCTCTTCGTCGAGCGATGCTAACCGAGCCGGCGTGCGGCAGCGACGGCGGGGCGGGGTCGTCTCGGTGCGTCAGAAGACCGCGTCCTCGGGCACGACATCGGCCCGGGACCAGACCTCGTCGAGCTGTGCCTCGGTGGCCTTCGCGGCCTCGTCGTCGCCCTGTGCGCGTTGGCTGGCGGCCAGCCCGCGCAGCGACCAGCCGTTTCGCGGTGTGTGCTCGAGTTGCTCGAGGAAGACCACCTCGGCTTCGGATGCGTCGCCGGCGGCGAGCAACGCGCTGCCGAGTGCTTCGCGATTGGGGAAGTACCACGGAGGAGGCTCGGTGTACGGCAGCGAATCCTGCAGCGCGACAGCTTCGTCGAGCAATCGGATCGCCTCGGGCCAGTCGCCACCCGCTCCCGCGATGCGCGCGGCGAGGACGCGAGCGGCGATCTCGAGCAACCCGCCGGGCGTCGAGCCCGACATGAACGCGCTTTCGACGAGCGCCTTGTCGGCGGCGAGGCTCTGTACCGCCGCGAGTTCCTCGCTCGCGCGCGGCAGCTGACCCGTCGAGGCCAGTGCCATGCCGCGTCCATAGTGCCAGGCGCCCAGCGTGTAGCGCCAGGCCGGGTGCGGCTCTGGAAGCGCGAGCAGATCGTCCCAGCGACCGAAGCGTGCGAGCGCGTAGATCTCCATCGGGACGAACTCCTCGGCGGTCGGCACCTCGGCGACGATCTCGGGCGTCATGCTCGTCGTGAGTTTTCGCGCGGCTTCGATCGAGACGGCGCTGCGGCCCTCGAAGGCCGCTGAGGCGTAGAGGAAGTGGACGTTGTGCGGATAGTAGGCGGCGGGATAGAAGCCCTGTGCGCGGCATTGCGTGATGTACGACTCGTCGGCGGCAGCGGCCCGCTCGTTGGCAGTCGACGCATCGTGGTAGCGACCGACGCGCAGATAGATGTGCGACGGCATGTGGACGAGATGTCCTGCGCCAGGCGACAGCGGGCCGAGCCGGTCGGCGGCTGCTTCGGCGCGCTCGGGCTGACTCGACGGCTCGATGGCGTGGATGTAGAGGTGCAGCGCACCGATGTGCCGGGGTTCGCGGGCGATCACCGACTCGAGAGCCGTGATCAATTCGACACCGGCGGGCTTCGGCGTCGCGGGATCGATGTAGTAGTCCCAGGGCATCGTGTCCATCAGTGCTTCGGCGAAGAGCGTCTGCACGTCGGAATCGCCCGGGAAGTCGGCTGCGACCTTTCGCATGGCGTCCGCATAGGCAAGGTCGAGAGGTGCGCGATCGATCGCGGCGTTTTCCGCGTAGCGCACAGCCACCGCCGCGATCAGCGCCTGCTCGACGGGAGATGCCGCGGGCGCGAGTCGAGCAGCGCGCTGCGCGTTCGCATGGGCGGCCGGGGCATCGGCGGCGTCCATCGGCTTGTTGATGTTCGGTCCGAGCACGTAGGCCTCGCCCCAGGCGCACATTGCACAGTCCGGGTCCTGGGCGCTGGCCTCCTCGAACGCGCGGAGCGCCTCGGCGTGGTTGAACCCATAGGCGAGGATCAGGCCCTGATCGAAGTACTGCTGGGTGAGCGACGAGTCGGTCGTGATGCCGCGATGGAAATCCCCGAGATCGGTGAACAGAGGCGCGCCCGCGCCGTCGGGAATCACGCGCCGTGGGGCGTGGGTGTGGGCATGTCCCGCCGTGTGTTCGGCGTTTCGGTGCTCGGAATCCGGATCGGCTTCCGGCGCGCGATCCGATGAGCCCGGGCCGCCGCGCGCACATCCCGATGAGGCGATCAACAGCGCAAGAACCAGAGTTGAAATGGTGGGCCGTGTCATGCCGATCTCCCTTCGGTCGCTGTGCGCGTCTATGCTAGGAACTTTGCGCGGTCCAGACGACGATCGGAACGAGAGGTCCGGGGATCCTGGCAAGATCGTGGGCGGGAGGCCAATCAGCATGACATCCGAGCGAAGCGACGGCCCGAGACGCAGACCGCGACCTGCCCGGAGACAGCACGGGGGCGTGGTCACCTATGGGGTCGTCGTGCTGATGGTGGTTTTGATGTTCGTCTACCTCGTCGTGGCGTTCTTCGCCGAGGACGGCCGCGATACCGCTCTGCCGGATACTCCTGCCGTCACCGCGACTGCCACGCCGGCCGACACCCCGCCGCCCGCTGCCGAAGAGGGCCGCTGACTCAGCACTGTGTCGCGTGGCCCTGCCGCCCGCGACCGGGTGGCGACGCGCGGAACCCGGCTGACCGATCGGGTCCGTTCCCGATTCGCCGTCGATCCGTTGCCATCGCAAGACTTGGGGATGCCCGTCCCCTCATCCATCCAATAGTCTGATCCCATCCTCGGCGCCTGAGCACGAATGCCGCGGGGAGGGACTCTCGATGAATGCCAGCCTCCGTCGTGTGTGCTGCGTGTCCGCTCTGCTCGGGTCGCTGATGGCCGGGACGGCGTCCGGTCAATCGCGGGTCGGCGCTTTCGAATCCTGGAACTCGTGGTGGGTGCACCCGACCCAGGGAACGCTCGGGATCTTCTTCGACGGCGCTGCGATTCGCATCGACCGAGATGGCGACGGATTTGCCGAATCGAACTACGTGCGCCCGGTCGGGTCAGCGGGCATCCCCGACGCCGCGATCGGCTCGCTGCGGCTCACGCCCTCCCGCAGCATCGTGT
Source organism: bacterium (assembly GCA_031413515.1). Lineage (GTDB taxonomy): Bacteria > Myxococcota_A > UBA9160 > UBA9160 > UBA4427 > TMED88. Next base: position 5,779 of record JANOFF010000070.1, on the reverse strand, counting down.
ACGCGTTCGGGGGGGACTGCAGCAGCGAGGGCACCTTCGTCTATTTCTATCGCGTGCCGCAGGATCAACTGAGCACCCACCTCGAGCAGATCCGACCGGCTCTCTGCATCGCGAAGGGGATCGACCGGGTCGGCTTCTATGACACCGGGCGTTGCGACGAACCGAACGGCCCGGGCCTCGGCCTCGATTGCACGCCCTCACCGGGCGTCTCGCTGCTCGGCCGATCGCCCCAGCGAATCGCCTATTTCGCCACTGGTGCCACTGCGTTCGGATTCGAGAACATCGTCTGGGTCGATCTGACGTCGGGCAACGTGTCGTCTGCGTTCGACTATGCGAAAGATCTCGGCTTCGTTCAGGTCGCGCCTTCTGGCACCCATGCGTTCGTCCAGCACGATATCGGCAACACGGGCGAAACCGACTACCGGCTCGTCGACCTGTGCCCCGGTTCGCTCGGGCAGGTTCTCAACACCGGCGGATTTCCGATCGTCAATTCGAGCCAGTTGCTCGGCGCCGAGGTGACTGCGGTCAGCAGTGGCACGGTGACGATCGAGGTCGGTCCTTCGGGCGGTCCTGCGACAGTGACCCTCGACGTCGGCGATTGCCTCGATGCTCCCGGCGCGTGCTGCGGCGAATTCGGCTGCGTGTTCGAAGGGGCGACCGCGACAGAGTGCGGGAGCGTCGGGGGCAACTACACGTTCGCCGGCCCGGGGACGACCTGCAGCGTCTGTCCGGTGCCTCCTCCGCTGGAAGCCTGCTGCTTCGATACCGGTGATCCCATCTGTGCGAACCGCAGCAACGCCACGTGCCTCGCGCAGGGGGGCAATCCCCAGACCGGCGTTCCCTACTGCTTGCCCGACACATGCCCCGTCGCCGATCCGACGATCGCCGTCGACGGGCCGGCGAGCGCGATCGTCGGCGACACCATCAACTACTCGCTCGACTATGCGAACCAGGGTGGGCTGACTGCCCGGGGAGTCGAACTCGAGCTGGCACTCCCCTACGGCACGACCTTCGCCAGTGCGAGCCACGGGGGCGTCTCCGATGCGGGCGTGATCCGCTGGGTGATCGGCGATCTGGCCCCGGGTGCCAGTGGCTCGGTCAGCGGGAGCTTCACGATCGGCTGCGACGCCGCGAATCAGAGCATCGACCTGTATGGATTCCTCTCGTATCTGTACGCGTTCGAAACGAGGCTCAGCCTCCCGAGCAGCCCGCTGAGGCTCGCGCTCGGCTCGGCGGCTTCGGGGGCGATCTCGGTCGCGGTCTCGGGCACGCCGGAGAGCGATCCCCTGCTGGCGGGCAACGAGCTCGAACACGTCATCACGCTCACCAACCCGAATCCGGACACGTTTGCGGGCGTGCGCGTCGGGCTCGCCGACTCGTTCACGCCGACGGGGCTCAGCTACGGCACCGCGATGTCCTTCGACCGCGTCGTCGATGCCGCCGGAGGCACCGTCGACACGTCGGGGGGCGATTTCGAATGGGCGGGCGACTTGCCGGCTGGATCGAGTCGCACGATCCGCTTCGTCACGGTGCTCGATGGCTGCGTGCCGCCGGACACCGAAACCACGAGCCTCGCGTTCGGTGGGAGCGTCGGCGTCTTCGATCAGTGCGAAGATCTGATCGGCGCATCCGGACAGCCGCCGAGTTTCGCGATCGGGCATCTGGCAGACGTGTCGATCGCCGCCACGAACCTCGGCCCGGCGCAGCACGTGAAGTCGCCGATCTTCGACATCGACGTGCAGGTCGCGCGCCCGGGCGCCACTGCCGACATCCGGGTCTCGATCGCGGCTGCTGCGGGGCAGGCGATTCCCGGCGCCTCGGTGTCGGCCTTCGTGCGAGGACTGAACGTCACTGTGCCACCGACCGCGCCGGGCGCGAGCTACAACCCGATCACCCGCGAGTTCGCCTGGAACGGCACGATCCCGGCGAGTGGCTCGGTGGACATCGACTTCACGGGCACCCTCACGCACTGCCGCGGCGAGATCGATCTCGACGGCGCCACGAACCCTGCGTGTCTGGCCACACCCGACATCCGTGCGCAGACCACCATCGCCGCGGTACCGACGCCGCCCGGTGGTCCGTGGCTCGCGGGACTCGCCCAGCGGCCGGGACCGTTCGGGGGAGGATCGATCGAGGACCACATTGTCCAGGTCGCCCCCGGACCACCCGTTCAGGTCACCACGATGATGTGTCTGCCTCCGGAGTACTCGGTGGCGATGGGTGCGTCTCCCGCGGGCGACATTTGGGTGGGACCGCTGCCCACGTATCGCATCAATCCGGGAACCCTCGACTTCCAGGTCCTCGACGACAACCCCAATCTCGGGATCAACCCGGCGTTCATCCAGGACATCGCGGTGGATCCGATCGACGGCTCGGTCTATCTGGCCGGCAACACGGCTGATCCGGTTGCGAAGATAGTCCGCTACGACCCGCTCACCGATCTGGTCGAAGACTACTACGAAGATCCGAACTTCAGCGCCTTCACGCAGATCGGCGTGGACGAGGACGGATCCATCGCCACGCTGGCCTACTCGAGCGCGAGCAACCTGCTGATGCGCATCGATCCGACGACTCCGCCGAGCGCGTCCGTCCTCTACGAACCGACGAGCTCGGTGTTGGCCGACGTCGCGATCGATCACGACGGCTCGTACGTGGTGCTCGACGGATTCTTCGGCACCACGCCGATCGTCTACGACGTCGATGCGGTCACCGGCGCGCTCACCACGCTGGTCGCCGATCTGCGCGTGCCGTTTCCGGCCGGACAGTTCTGGGGGCAGGTCGAGGTCGATCCGCTGGGTGATCTCTACGTCGCCCCGCAGCACCCGGGCCTCGGGTTGGTCCGTCGCGCGACACCGGATGTCGGCGTGATCCTGCGGCCATTCTCAGGGAGCTTCGGCTCCTTCACGGATCTTGCGCTGGTCAGTCGGCCGATTCCCGAGCCTGCTCCGACACCTCTCGTGGCGGCTGTGCTCGCGGTGCTCGCCGGGCTTCGCGCGCGGGCTCGTCGCTCGGGAGGAATGCAGAAGGTTTTCTAGCTCTGCGCCGCCGCGCGCGGAAGCGTGAGCACCGGACAGCGCGCGTGGCGGACGGTGCGGTCGGCCACGCTGCCGTGCACGATGCGCTTCAGGCCCGTCAACCCGCGTGTCCCCATCGCGATCAACGAGGCATGCTGCTCGCGCGCGATCTCGGCAAGCGCGTCGGCCGGATCGCCGTCGCGCACGAGTGTCTCCACCGTGTAGCCCTTGCCGCGCAGGTCTTTCGCGATCCGTTCGAGCCCCTCGGCCGCCTGCTCGCGGGCCTGCTCGATGAAGGCGGCCCGCACCGCCATGTCGCCCCCCATCGGGGCGAGCAGGACCGGCGTGTGGAGCACGTGCACCAGACTGAGCGTGCAGTCGGTGCCGCGGTTCGACAGCAGGGCGATGGCCTGCTCGAGGGCCGCCGCCGCGTCGTCGGAGAAGTCGGTGGGGAGGATGATGCGCAGATGGATCGCGTCGGGGAGCGCGTCGCCCGGATGGATCGCGAGGACGGGGCGGTGGGCGTTGCGCACGATCTCCTCGGCGGTGCTCCCGAGCAACAGATGCTTGAAGCCCGAGTGTCCGCGGGTGCCGGTGACGACCAGATCGGCATCCAGCTCCTTGGCGACGTGGAGCACCGCCTCGGGGCCAGTCGCAGACACGAGTCGAGCCTCGACGTCCAGGCCGGTCTGGCGCAGTCGTTCGCAGAGGGCGTCGAGCCTCTGACGCGCGTTCTGGAGAATCGCTTCTTCGAAGCTCGGTGGGATGCGAAGAGGGTTGGCCGGCCCGACCCAGTAGGTGGCCAGCGAGTGCCCGTGGACGATCACCAATCGAGCGCCGCGTCGCCGGGCCAGACCGGCGGCGTGCTCGACGGCGAGATCGGCAGTCGACGAGAAGTCGGTGGCGACGACGAATGTGGGGCGGTGCTCGCGTGAATCGGCCATGGGGAAAATCCTTCTCGGGTTCGGGTTCCGGTGTGGGCTGCTCGGTGATTCGAGGTCGGGTCGCTATGCACGAGGGAGTACACGGTAACCGCATGCAACGTGCCAGCGCACGGATGCTTGACTGCGGGAGAGCAGCCCCCATCATGGGCGGCCATGCGAAACGATCTCGAGATCCGCCTCGACTTCCTCGGACTGGGCGAGCGCGACAGGGCACGACTGGTGGCCCTGCGACCGATCTTCGAGGACTGTGCGGACGAGCTCGTCAAAGCCTTCTACGCCCATCTGTTGCGCTTCGAGACCCCCCGCAACCTGCTCGCCGATCCGCGAGTGCGCGACCGTCTGCTGCTCGCGCAGCGCAGTTATCTGCTCAGTCTCTGTGAAGCGAGCCACGACGCCGAGTATTTCGAGGATCGGCGCCGGATCGGCGAGACGCACTTCCGGGTCGGTCTCGAGCCACGCTGGTACTTCGGCGCCTACGCGCTGTATTTCTCGCTCCTGTCGCCGAAGATCATGGCGTTCCATGGCGATGATCTCGAGCAGGCGCTCGCCACCATCAATTCGCTCGAGCGGGTGCTGATGCTCGACGCCCAGCTCGCAATGGAGAGCTACGTCGAGGGGCGTGAACAACGGCTCGGTAGCCTGGCGCGGGATCTCGCCGAGTCGGGACGCGGACTCGCCCGCCAGGTCGACGAGCAGCGCGTCGCGCTCGAACGGACGACGGCCCGGGCCCGCGCGGCCGAGCAGCTGGCCTCCGTGGGCACCCTGGCTGCGGGCCTCGCGCACGAGATCGGTACGCCGATGAGCGTGATCCGCGGGCATGCAGAGCTGCTCGGGGACGCAGTCGATCCAGCCACCCGGCCGCGTGTGCAGACGATCATCGACCAGATCGACCGCATCTCGAACGTCATGCAGGGGTTGCTGAATCTCGCCCGGCCCAGCCTGCCCCAGCGCGGTCCCGTCGTGCTGTCGGAGGTCGTCGACACGGCGCTGTCGTTCCTGCAGGAGAAGCTTCGCGCGCGCGGCATCGTGGTGGAGCGTGAGTTCGCCGCGATCCCCGTGCTGGCCGCCGATCCCGACAAGCTCCAGCAGTTGTTCCTGAATCTGATCCTGAACGCCGTCGATGCGATGGAGGGGGGCGGGCATCTGCGGATCGCCATCGCCCGATCCGGTCCGCGGCATGTCGAGGCTCGGGTAGCGGACGACGGTGTCGGCATCCCGGCCCAGGATCTCCCGCACGTCTTCGATCCGTTCTTCACCAGCAAGCAGGCCGGGCAGGGCAACGGGCTCGGCCTGGTGGTCGCGCAGGGGATCGCGGGCGATCACGGGGGCCGGCTCGAGGTCGAGAGCACGCCCGGGGTCGGGACGGAATTCCGGGTGTTGCTGCCGATCTGACATCGTCTTGGATCGAGACGAGTGAGGCATCCAGTCAATTTGTGTGTATAAATTGCTCACATATGGGACCAGAGGGCTCCCGTGATGGCTCTGTATGCATTCTCGCGTCGGCACCAGAAGTGCACTGCTTTCGATCATGACTGATTTCCATCCCTCCGTTCTGATCGTCAACGACGACCCCGCCATGGGGGCGATGCTGGCCACGATGCTCGGCGAGGCCGGCTACCGCACGACCGTTGCGGGCAGTGCTCCCGCCGCCGCCGACATCGTCGCGGGGCAGGAGTTCGATGCGGTGCTCTCCGACATCAAGATGCCCGGTGGCACGGGGATCGAGCTGGTCGGAAGGCTGCGCGATCTGCGACCCGAGTTGCCCGTGGTGCTGATGACGGCCTTCGGCAGCATCGACTCGGCGGTCGAGGCGATGCGCGC
>JANOFF010000069.1:0-6164 GCA_031413515.1 bacterium | reverse complement strand
TGCGCGAGCGTGGTCGCAGCCGCGTGCTCGCCGCGCTTCGCGAGCGACTCGGCGCGCACGCCGCGCCAGGCGATCGCGGCCTGCAGATCGTCGCCCGCGAGCGCTTCGCTCTCGTGTGTGAGCATCTCCGCCTCCGCGCCGCGATCCTGCGCGAGCAGAACTCGCGCGAGCAGCGCCCCCGCCCGCGCGGCGTCGATGCCGAGCCCGAGGTCGCGGAGGCCCTCGTACGCGCTTCGCAAGAGGCGCTCGGCGGCTGCCGTGTCGCCTTCCATCGCTTCGATGCGGCCTGCAAATGCGTCGGCTTCGAAGAGCCGGCTCGCGATGCCGAGCTCTTCGACCATCTTGCGCGACGACGCGATCATGCGTCGCGCTGCGTCGGTGCGGCCGCGCAGCGCTTCGAGCACACCCTGACACGAGAGCGCGACGGACTCGACGGCCGGCGCACCCTGCGTGATGCGCAGCACGCGCACCACGTCGAGGCAGCGGCCGCTGGCACGGGTCACCGGGCTCGGGCCCCAGAGTGCGGCGAGCGGCGCGCCCGCGAGCACCGCGTTTGCACGGCGTCGATCGCCGGCGCGGCGCGCCGCCGCAAGCGCGAGGTCGAGTGCGGCTTCGCATGCGCCCACCTTGCCGAGCCGGGCGAGCGCCTGCGCGTGCACCGAGTGCGCCTTCGCCTCGCCGGTAGCGTCGCCCTGTTGCGTGAGCTGCTGAGCAGCCGCGGCGACTGCGTCCGCGGCCGTTTGCAGGCCCTGCGGCTCGGTCAGCACCGTCAGCTGGCTCGCGAAGCAGGTCTGCCATGCGCGCAGGCGATCGTCGCTCGCCGCGAAGCGGCCGAGCTCGGCGATGGCAGCCGCTGCGGGGACGACGTCGCCCGCGGAGAGCAGCGCCTCGCACCAGTCGAGCGCCAGGTCGGCACGCGCGGGGTCTTCGGCGTCGAGCCGCTCGATCGCGCGGCCGAGCAGGCCCGCCGCGAGCGGCACGTCGTCGCCGGCGAGGGCGCGGCGCCCCGCAGCGGCGAGTCGCGTCGCGGCGCGATCGCCGAGCCGCTTGCCAGTCTCGTCGAGAGGTCCGAGCTCGCGCAGGAACGCGTGCGCCTGCTCGAGATGCCAGCCAATCGTCTCGTCGTGCTCGGGCGCGTCGCCCGTCTGTGCCTCGATCCAGTCGGCGAGCTTCGCGTGCAGCTCGGCGCGCGTGCCCTTGAGCAGCCGCCGGTACGCCGCGTCGCGGATCAGCAGGTGATGGAAGCGCAGCACGGGCTCGCCGAGCAGCCAGCCCGTGTCGCGCTCGATCAGCTCGCTGCGGCGCAGGGCTTCGAGGCGCGAGTCGAGCTGGCTGGATTCGTGCGGCATCAGCGCGGCGACGGCGCTGCGCGAGAAGTGGCGGCCGACGACGGCGGCGCGTTCGAGCACCGCGCGCTCCTCGGGCCGCAGGCGCTCGATGCGCGCCGCGAGCAGCGCATGGATGGTCGGCGGCATCTCGAGGGCGGAGAGATCCGCGCTGACCGTCCAGCGCGTCCCTTCCCGGGTGAGCGCGCCCTCCTGCACGAGCATGCGCACCAGCTCGCCGACGAAGAGAGGGTTGCCCTCGCTGGTTGCGAGCACCTTCGCCGCGATCGCCGCGGGCAGATCGCTGGCACCGATCACGTTCGCGGCGAGCCGCATTGCCGCGCCCGCGTCGAGGCCAGCGAGCGTCACCACATCCGCGACGAGCCCGCCCGGCGTCACGAGGGACGAGCGCAGATCCCGCAGCTCCGGCCGCGCGCCGATCAGCACGAAGAGCGCCGTGCCGCTGCCCCACTGGATCAAGTGTTCGACGAGGTCGAGGAGCAGCGACTCCGCCCAGTGCAGATCGTCGATCACCAGCACGACGGGCTTGGCAAACGCGAGGGCGCCGAGCAGGCGGCGCACGACGAAGAAGGTCTCCTCCGGCGAGGGCGGCGCACCCGCGAGCAGGGCCGCGATGCCGTTTGCGATGCGCGCGCGGTCGGCGGCCTCGGCGGGCAGCACGGACTCGATCGTTTCGCGCAGCGTCTCCACGCTGGCTCCGCTCTCTATCCCGAGCAGCCTGCGGAAGGCATCGGAGAGCGGAGCGAAGGTGGTGCCGCCGGCCGCGTTGCAGTGGGCCCGCACGACCGTCGCGGCATCGGCGTGGCCCCGCGCGAACTCGTCGATCAGCCGCGACTTGCCGAGCCCCGGCGAGCCCACGAGCACCGCGAGACATGCCGCCGGTTTCTCGACCGCCGTCTCGTACACCGCCGAGAGGCGCGACCATTCTTCGTCGCGCCCGACGAAGGGCGCCGTCGCCGGGCCGGCCGGCCGATCGAGCGAGACCACGCGATAGGCCTTCACCGCCTCGGAGCGGCCCTTGAGCGCAAAGCTCCCGAGCAACTCCAGAGTGACGAGCGTCGAGACGAGCCGGTGCGTCGATTCGCCGATGACGACGTCGCCGTCCCTGCCCTGCTCCTGCAATCGCGCCGCGACGTTCACTGGGTCGCCGATGATCTCCGTCGCATCGTTCGCGACCACCTCGCCGGTATTCACCGCGACACGGAGGCCGGTCGCGCCGACGGCTTCGCGCCGCGCGTCGGCGAGCGCGCGGAAGGCCTCCTGCATCGCGACCGCCGCGCGCACCGCGCGGATCGCGTCATCCTCGGCCACGCGCGGGATCCCGAACACCGCTTTCACGCCGTCGCCGAGAAGCTGCGTGACGGTGCCGCCGTGCGACTCGACGGCGCCACGCATCGCGTCGTAGTACGACTCCATGAAGCGGCGTGCCGACTCGGGCTCGAGGCGCTCGTGAAGCGCCGTCGAGCCGACCAGGTCGGCGAACACGATCGAGACGACCTTGCGGGCGTCGACGGGTGCGCTCGCGCGCGGCGAGGCGGCCGGACGCGCCGGAGTGCCAGTGGGCGCGGCGCACTCGTCGCAGAACCTGGCGGTCGGACGCAGCTCCGCACCGCAGCTCGCACAGGCGAGCTTGAGCGCCGTGGCGCACTCCTCGCAGAACTTCGCGCCGGGGCGGTTCTCGTGGTTGCACGCGGGGCAGTTCATCGAGCGAGGCTCCGGGCGATGCGCCCGGCCTGGAGGGGCGCACCGATCTCGTAGTACAACAGCACCACCTGCCACAGCAATCGCTCGAGCGTCTCGAACCGAGGACCACGCATTCCCCGTCGACACGAGAGCGACCAGGGACCGACCGGCTTTTCCAGGCCCTCGATCGGTTCGACCAGCTCGATGGAGGCCAAATCAGCCCGAGAATCTTCCCGCTCGATTGTCCGGCTGGGTACGCTCGTCTGCGGACCCTCATTTACATCATGCGCCCCACTGAACGGGGTTCTCGGCTGAACCGGTCGGAGAACAAGGGAGATCAGGATGGGAAAAGTGCGCTTCGTGGCCATTTTCGCGGCGCTATTCGCGATGCCGATGCTGGCCGCCGCAGAGACCAGCAAGCCCAACATCCTCGTCATCTGGGGTGACGCATCGGCGGCTTCAACATCAGCGCCTACAACCAGGGTGTGATGGGCTACAAGACGCCCAACATAGACAGCCTCGCGAAAGACGGCGCCCTCTTCACGGACTGGTACGGCCAGCAGAGCTGCACGGCCGGTCGCGCGGCCTTCATCACGGGCCAGTCGCCGATCCGCACCGGCCTCACCAAGGTCGGACTGCCCGGCGCACCCGAGGGCATGAAGGCACAAGACCCGACGATCGCGACGCTGCTGCGCGCGCAGGGCTACATGACCGGCCAGTTCGGCAAGAACCACCTCGGCGACCGCGACGAGATGCTGCCGAGCGCGCATGGATTCGACGAGTTCTTCGGCAACCTCTACCACCTGAACGCGGAAGAAGAACCCGAGAATCCCGACTATCCGCAGAACCCGGAATTCAAGAAGCGCTTCGGGCCACGCGGCGTCATCCACAGCTTCTCGGATGGCCGCATCACAGACACCGGCCCGCTCACGCGCAAGCGCATGGAGACGATCGACACGGAAGTCACGAACAAGGCTCTCGACTTCATGGAACGCGCCAAGAAGGCCGACAAGCCCTTCTTCATCTGGTGGAACTCCACCCGCATGCACATCTGGACCCACCTCGCGGCGGAGTCCGTCGGAAAGACAGGCCTCGGCGTCTATCCCGATGGCATGGTCGAGCACGACGGCCAGGTTGGCCAGGTGCTGGCGAAGCTGAAGGAACTCGGCCTCGATCAGAACACCATCGTGATGTATTCGACCGACAACGGCGCCGAGATGATGAGCTGGCCCGATGGCGGAACGACGATGTTCCGCGGCGAGAAGAATACGAACTGGGAAGGCGGCTACCGGGTCCCCGCCATCATCCGCTGGCCCGGCGTGATCGAGCCCGGCACCGTGATCAACGACATCGGCGCGCACGAAGACATGCTGACGACGCTGGTGGCCGCAGCGGGTGACAAGACCGCCGCGCAAGACCTGAAGAAGGGCCGCAAGATCGGCGGCAAGTCCTACAAGGTGCACCTCGACGGCTACGACCTCGGGCCAGCGCTGCGGGGCGAGGCCGCCTGGCCGCGCAAGTCGTTCATCTACTGGACCGACGACGGCAGTGTCGCTGCACTTCGCTACGAAAACTGGAAGATGGTGTTCCTCGAGCAGCGCGCACACGGTTTCGACGTCTGGCAGGAGCCGTTCGTCGAGCTGCGGCTGCCGAAGCTGTTCAACCTGCGCAGCGACCCCTTCGAGCGGGCGGACCACGAGGGCATCGGTTACGCGCGCTGGCGCATCGACCGCGTATTCCTGCTCGCGCCGGCGGGTGCCTACGTGGCCGAATGGCTGCAGAGCTTCCGGGAGTTCCCGCCACGCCAGAAGCCGGGCTCGTTCAATCTCGAACACGTCATGGAGGCTGTGACCACGCCGGCTCAGAACTGACGCGGCATCGCGTATCGAGGAGCGTGGCGGCTCGGACGGACCGAAGACAGCGGAGGATCGAGCTCGATCGCCGCCGGCGAGCGCGGTCCCGAGCTGCGCCCGAAACGCCGGGATCGTCAACGCGAGGAACACCTCGTGTCGACCGCCGCGCGCAGAGTCTCGAACTGATGAAGCGCGACTTCGGGCTCTGATGCCCAGCCATGTGCCGGTCGATCGAAGAAGCAGTCACGCGTCGACTCGGCGAGCATGCCGGGCGCCTCGTCCAGATGGGTTCCCCCGCGTCGTGGCGCAGAGTGAGAACGCGATACCGTCAGCCGATCCCATGGAGGACTCACCTTGATCGACGAATCCCGTCTACCCCGCCACGCGGCCATCACGCTGACCGGCCGGGTGCTCTTCACACTGATCTTCTTCCTGTCTGGCATCACGCACTTCACCGGCGCCGAGGGCTATGTCCGGCTGATGCCCGAGTCGATTCCCTTCCGACTCTTCTGGGTGTGGATCTCCGGGGTCGTCGAGTTGGTCGGCGCGGCGATGATCCTGTTCGACAAGCAGGCACGGCTCGGCGCCTGGCTGATCGCGATCTTCCTGATCCCCGTCACCATCGTGGTGCACGGCGTCGCGATGGCGAACGCGGCTGACGAGCAGATGCGCGCCATCCAGATGTCGTTCTTCCTGAAGGGAATCACGATGACGGGCGCCGCGCTCCTGATGACGCAGTTCGGTGTCCGGCACCCGGTGGCGGCCGGCCGGGACTGACGCAGCGCGGCCGGGCGCCGCGCTGCGGATCGACCGCGCGTGTATGAGCCAGCGCACTCTGAAGTCGTAGCGGCAGATGCGGTCGCTGCGGTCCGAGCTGATCCGGGGGCACTCCAGACCCGAACTGGATTCAGCGCGCTCCACGCCGTGTCCCACGCAGGAGTCGAAGCGTCACGAGGTCAACCAGGCCCATGGACTCGAGACCAGGCTCCGGCATCCGGACGAGCCAGTGACCGACACCGCTTGTCCGACACCCGTTGTCTTCCATGAAGAGCACGCTGGGGTAGTGCTCGCCGTCGCGAGGCGGGAAGACGTGGGTGGCCGCTTCGGCCCGGAAGAAGTCTCGATGCGGGCCGACGGGGCGGGCGCCGGGCTTCGGTGCCCGTGTGCAACGGGGACTGGAACCGCGATCTCGTCGTCGATCGCAAGGATCTCCGCGACTACCGCAAGATCGTCCGCGGCGGCGGCCTGTCGAGCCACTACGACTTCAACATCGACGGCCTGA
>JANOFF010000068.1:0-8190 GCA_031413515.1 bacterium | reverse complement strand
CGCGATCCGGGAAGGTGGCCGGACGGTGGGTGCTGGAGTGGTGGCCGAGGTGATCGAGTAGGCCGAGGTGATCGGACCAGGAGTCGAGTTCGATCCACCCGGGAGCTCCCCGGGCAGGATGGACTGGGCAGAGAGACGCAGCAGGCACCGCACGGCACGACGAGGGCAACCGGTTGGCGGGGTGACTGTCAGTCCGGTCGAGGCGCGTAGCACAATTGGTAGTGCATCGGACTCCAAATCCGGAGGTTGGGGGTTCAAGTCCCTCCGCGCCTGCCAGAATCAGAATCGCGACGTTTCCAAGACGGGTCGGGCCCAGGTGGCCAGGTGAACAGCGATGGCGATCAATCCGGCAGGTTGGGTCAGGGACACGAAGGAGTATCTGACCGAGGTTCAATCCGAATACAAGAAGATCACATGGCCTCCTCAGAAAGAGGCGGTTGCAGGAACTATCGGGGTGGTGGTCGTGGTCGCAGTCGTCACAACGGTTCTGGGAATGGTGGATTTCACGCTGAGTCGGATCACGCAATTGCTGCTTCAGTAGCGCCACCGGGAAGACCTTCGAACCAGCAACACGACGCGTCTCCAACCAAGCACATCACAGGGATCCACAGTGAACGTGGGACGACAATCGGTCGGCGGCGGCGCAGCGGTACAGGATCCTGCGCCGCGACCCGGCGGGACGCAGAGTTCGACCGGAACGCTTGGGGGACGAATGGCAAAGAAGTGGTACATCGTCCACACGTACTCGGGACAAGAGGCGAGAGCCAAGCAGGCGCTGCTCGAGAGAGCGTCGACGCTGGGTTTCGAGGACAAGTTCGATGAAGTCCTGATTCCCGAGGAGAGTGTGGTCGAGATGGTCGGGGGCAACAAGCGCACGTCCAAGCGCAAGTTCTTCCCCGGTTACATCCTGGTCCACATGGAGTTGGACGACGAGACCTGGCATGTGGTGAAGGGGACTCCGAAGATCACAGGCTTCGTCGGCAACGCGACGGACCCGCCTTCGATCTCGGAGGAAGAAGTCGATCGCATGACGCAGCGGATGAAGGAGGGGGCCGAAAAGCCCAAGCCGCTCATCCACTTCGAGAACGGCGAGGCGGTGCGCGTCACGACCGGGCCCTTCGCGAACTTCTCCGGCTACGTCGATGAGGTGATGGGAGACAAGGAGAAGTTGCGCGTCATGGTCCAGGTATTCGGCCGCGCAACGCCCGTGGTCCTCGACTACTCGAACGTCGAAAAGGCCTGATTGGATCGTCTGATAGGCAACGCATGGAAGTCGTGATTCGGACCGCTGCACCGGGCCGTGAGAAGAACAGGGAGCAGTACAGCACACAGGGAAGCAAGAGCGGGTCGTCATTCATGACGCCTCGACAGAGGGAGGGTGGCCTCGAGCCATCCGCCGGGCGGAAGAGACGGGCACGGCGAGGCCGTGAATCAGTCGCCCTATCACCTCAACCGGACTCGAGCGAGAGCCGCGAGTCAAGGGAGCACGAGTGGCCAAGAAAGTCATCGCAATCGTCAAGCTGCACTGCCCAGCCGGAAAGGCGAATCCGGCACCGCCGGTCGGACCGGCTCTGGGTCAGCACGGCGTCAACATCATGGAGTTCTGCAAGACCTTCAACGCGAGGACGCAGGACAAAGAAGGGCTCATCATCCCGGCGGTCATCACCGTGTACGCCGACAGGAGTTTTACCTTCGAACTGAAGTCTCCGCCGGCTGCAGTCCTGTTGAAAAGAGCCGCCAAGATCGAGAAGGGCTCGGGCGAGCCGAACCGGACGAAGGTGGGGAAGGTGAGCCAGAAGGATCTACAGGAGATCGCGGAAATCAAGAAAGCGGACCTGAACGCCTGGGATATCGAAGCGGCCAAGAAGATCATCGCGGGTACGGCTCGGTCGATGGGCCTGGAAGTGGAGGGCTGAACGACATGGCGATGAGAAGCAAGCGATACAAGAAGGCGCTCGAGTCGATCGACACGACACGGCTCTACACCCTCGAAGAGGCTATGACCATCATCAAGGAACTGCCGGATACGAAGTTCGACGAAAGCGTCGATCTGGCGATCAACCTCGGAGTCGATCCGAAGCATGCTGATCAGATGGTGCGAGGTGCGATCGTACTTCCCCATGGCGTCGGCAAGTCGGTTCGTGTGCTGGTCTTCGCGAAGGGAGAGAAAGAAAAAGAAGCTCGCGATGCGGGAGCTGACTTCGTCGGAGGTGACGATCTCGCGAAGAAGATCACCGAAGAGGGGTGGATGGAGTTCGATCGCGTAATCGCATCACCCGACATGATGGGCGTTGTCGGCAAGCTCGGTCGAGTCCTCGGTCCCCGTGGTCTGATGCCGAACCCCAAGCTCGGGACCGTCACGCCGAATGTCGGCCAGGCCGTCATGGAGCAGAAGGCTGGCAAAGTCGAGTACCGGGTCGACAAGTCGGGAATCATCCACTGCGCGATCGGAAAGAAGTCCTTCGGAAAACAGCAGCTCATGGAGAACGCATCGACGCTGCTCGATGTGGTCGCCAAGGCCAGGCCGGCCTCTGCCAAGGGGACTTACATGAAGAAGGTTGCGGTCTCCACGACAATGGGACCGGGCCTGAAAATCGATCCGAGCTCGCCGCTCGTGAATGCCGCCTGAGGCGAGGAGTTCAATCATGTTGACACGTGCGCAGAAGCAGGACGCTGTTGCCGAACTCGGAGAGAAGTTCAGTCGCGCAACGAGCGTTTTCGTAGCCGACTATCGCGGTCTCAAGGTCGAGGAGTTGAATGAACTCCGCGTCAGATTGCGTGGGATCGAGGAGGGCGCTTGCGACTACCAGGTCGCCAAGAACTCTCTTCTCAAGCGGGCCTCCGAGGGTGGCGATGTCGCGGTTCTTCACGAACACTTCGTGGGACCGACCGCGGTGGCGATCGCCTATGGCGATCCGGTGAGTGTCGCGAAGGTGCTCGTGAAGTACGCGAGCGATCATGAGGTGTTCCAGATCAAGGGAGCGATGCTCGACGGCAAGGCTCTCGGAAAGAACGAGATCGCCAAGCTGGCGACTTTGCCGACGCTCTTCGAGTTGCGGGGAAAGCTGGCGGGACTGCTCAAGGCTCCGGCGGGAAAACTCGCACGACTGCTCGCCGAGCCGGCTGGGCAACTCGCCCGACTGGTCGCCGCGCGCAAGGACTCGATGTCCGAGTAGTTGCTCGACGTTTCTTTGCGCCCGGATCCCGGGCGCAGTCAGTGCTGACAGATGGGCCGAGGTAGGCCCGAAACCAACTTCGAACCAGGTTCACGGACACGCTCGCCGCAGGGTGACGGGCGGGAACGGGATCGACTCAAAGGCGGGAGGGGAGTGCGAAGGCACGCTCCGTCGAACCGCCTCAGACAGGAAGGACAAGGAAATGGCCGATCTGAATCAAATCGCTGAGACGCTCTCGAGCCTGACGGTGATGGAGGCTGCAGAGCTGGCAACGCTGCTGGAAGAGAAGTGGGGCGTGTCCGCCGCGGCACCAGTTGCCATGGCGGCCGCCGGTGGTGGCGCAGTTGCCGGTGTGGCTGCGGCTGAACAGACCGAGTTCGATGTGGTGCTCGTCTCCTTCGGTGACAAGAAGATCCAGGTCATCAAGGAAGTCCGCGCAATCACCGGTCTCGGGCTGAAGGAAGCCAAGGACCTCGTCGAAGGCGTTCCGAAGCCGCTCAAGGAAGGTGTCGACAAGGCCACGGCCGCGGCCATAAAGAAGCAGATCGAAGAGGCCGGAGGCCAGGCCGATATCAAGTAGTGCCCGGAAAACCTTCGAGAGGACCCGGCGCATGCGCGCCCGGAACTCCCGTTCTCGTCTCGGCCTGCGACGCCGAGCGGCCACCCGTGGTCGCTCGGCGATCGCTGCCAGGAGGACAGTGACCCATCGTGCCTGATATCAGCTATTGCGATTTCGCACCGCGAATCCGGAAGTCCTACGCCAAGATCACGCAGATCATCGACACGCCGAATCTGCTTGAGATCCAGCGAGCATCGTTCGAACGATTCCTCCAGCCCGGCATGGACATGGAGAAACGTGAGAGCATCGGTCTGCAGGCGGTTTTCAACTCCGTCTTTCCGATCAAGGATTTCAACGATACGGCTTCGCTCGAGTTCGTGGGTTACACGCTCGAGCAGCCCAAGTACGACGTGCAGGAGTGCCTGCAGCGGGGGATGACCTACGCGTCCCCCTTCAAGGTGACCATCCGCCTCGTTGCATGGGATGACGCACAGGGCTCACAGACGATTCGTGACGTGAAGGAGCAGGAGGTCTACTTCGGGGAGATCCCGATCATGACCGACAATGGCACCTTCGTGATCAATGGAACGGAGCGGGTGATCGTCTCCCAGCTCCACCGATCGCCTGGAATCTTCTATGACACCAGTGTTTCCACGACGGTCAGCGCGGCCGGCAAGAAGATCTATTCGTGCCGGATCATCCCGTATCGGGGTTCCTGGCTCGACGTCGAGTACGACCATAAGGACCTGATCTTCGCGCGCATCGACAGGCGGCGGAAGATCCATGTCACTGTGCTCTTGAAGGCTCTTGGCTATACGCCCGAGGACCTGCTCGCGTACTTCTATCCTTCCGAGACGATCCAGATCGACGGCAAGAAGATCAGCAAGCGCGCGACGCTCGAGAACCTGATCGGTCAGCGCTGCACGAAGGACATCCGTGACGAGGACGGCACTGTACTCGTCCGGAAGGACAAGAAGTTCACCAAGGCGGCTGTCCGGAAGATGCGTGCTTCCGGGTTCGACTGGATCCAGGTCGGACTGGATGACCTGATCCGTACAGACGCCGTCAAGCGCGTCGCACCGGTGGACATCGTCGACGAGAACACCGGCGAAGTCATCATGGAGTGCAACGAAGAACTCACCGAGGCTCATCTCGAGGAGTTCCGTCAGCGCGGCATCGCCGAGTTCCCGCTGCTCTTCCTCGACCCGCTGACCACTGGAACCGCGCTTCGGGACACGCTGCTGGCGGACAAGATCTACAGCAAGGATGACGGCATCATCGAGATCTACCGTCGCCTTCGCCCGGGTGATCCGCCGACTCTCGATACTGCGACGAATCTCTTCAACAACCTGTTCTTCAATCCGGAGAGATACGACCTGTCGCGTGTGGGTCGACTCAAGGTCAACCACAAGCTCGATTTCGATGGCAGCGAGCGGATCTCGCGCACGATGCCGGGCAAGGACGGCAGCGAGCAGGAGATCCTCCTGGGCGAACTGCCGACCCTTCGCCGCGAAGACATCCTCGCCGCAGTGAAGTATCTGGTCGATTTGAAGAACGGAACCGATCCGACCAAGCGGGTCGACGACATCGACCACCTCGGAAATCGACGGGTTCGCGTCGTGGGAGAACTGCTCGAGAACCAGTACCGGATCGGACTGGTGCGCATGGAGCGTGCGATCAAGGAGCGGATGTCGCTGCAGGAGATCGAGACGCTGATGCCGCACGATCTGATCAACTCCAAGCCCGTTTCGGCTGTCATCAAGGAGTTCTTCGGATCGAGCCAGCTGTCGCAGTTCATGGATCAGACGAACCCCCTGTCGAGCGTGACGCACAAGAGGCGGCTCTCGGCTCTCGGTCCAGGCGGTCTGACGCGCGAGCGGGCAGGGTTCGAAGTCCGCGACGTGCACCCGACCCACTACGGTCGGATCTGCCCGATCGAGACGCCGGAAGGCCCGAACATCGGATTGATCGCTTCCCTTTCGACGTTCGCGCGTGTGAACGACATGGGATTCATCGAGACTCCGTATCGGCGGGTCCAGGAAGGCAGGGTCACGGGAGACGTCAACTTCCTGTCGGCGCTCGATGAGGAGCGCATGGCGATCGCCCAGGCGAATGCACCTCTCGACGAGACGGGTCGTTTCCGTCTCGAGCGGGTGTCGGCACGCAAGCAGGGCGAGTTCGAGATGGTGACACCCGACGAAATCGACATGATGGACGTGTCACCGAACCAGCTCGTCTCCGTGGCGGCATCGCTGATCCCGTTCCTCGAGAACGACGACGCCAACCGGGCACTGATGGGTTCGAACATGATGCGTCAGGCGGTTCCGCTGTTGCGCACCCAGGCGCCGCTCGTCGGCACAGGGATGGAAGCGGTCGTCGCCCGGGATTCGGGCGTGACCGTCGTGGCGAAGCGGGATTGCGTGGTGGAGAGCGTCGATGCCGCTCGGATCGTGCTGAAGCCGGATGGCGAGGATGCGGCCGAATCCAACGTCGACATCATCAATCTGATCAAGTACCAGCGTTCGAACCAGAACACCTGCATCACGCAGCGCCCGATCGTGGGCCCGGGAGACAGGGTCAAGAAGGGCCAGGTCATCGCCGACGGTCCGGCAACCGATCGCGGCGAGATGGCACTCGGATGCAACGTCCGCGTCGCCTTCATGCCCTGGGGTGGGTACAACTTCGAGGACTCGATCCTCATCTCCGAGCGAATCGTCAAGGACGACTACTTCACCTCGATCCACATCGAGGAATTCGAGTGCGTCGCCCGCGACACCAAGCTCGGCAAAGAGGACATCACCCGGGATATCCCGAACGTGGGTGAAGAGGCGCTGCACGACCTCGACGAGGCAGGAATCGTCCGAATCGGTGCGGAGGTCCACCAGGACGACATCCTGGTCGGAAAGATCACTCCGAAGGGCGAGACTCAGCTCTCGCCCGAGGAGCGGTTGCTGCGCGCGATCTTCGGCGAGAAGGCCGGAGATGTACGCGACACGTCCCTCCGGGTTCCGCCGGGAGTCACCGGCACGGTGATCGGTGCGCAGGTCTTCTCCCGACGTGGCGTCGAGAAGGACGAGCGCGCCAAGGCGCTCGAGGAAGCCGAGGTGGATCGGCTCCGGAAGGACCAGGAAGACGAGATCCGGATCATCCGGAAGGGCGCGTTCAACAACGTCCGCAAACTCGTGGTGGGGAAGCAGGCCGCGAACCGGGTCGGTGACGAGCGACGTGGAGAGGAATGGATCCGCGCCGGCGACACGATCAGCGAGACGGTGCTCGATCAAGTCCCGGATCGGAAGTGGCGCGACATCCAGATCACCGACGCAACGGCCCAGAACCAGATCGACAGGATCTTCGCCAACGTGGAAGACCAGGCCATGGTGATCAAGGCCGTATTCGACGAAAAGATCGCACGCTTGAAAAAAGGCGACGAACTGCCGCCGGGTGTCTTCAAGATGGTCAAGATCTATCTGGCCATCAAGAGGAAGCTGTCCGTGGGCGACAAGATGGCCGGACGGCACGGCAACAAGGGCGTCATCTCGAGAATCCTTCCCGAAGAGGACATGCCCTACCTGGCGGATGGCACGCCCGTGGACGTCGTGCTCAACCCGCTCGGTGTGCCGTCGCGTATGAACATCGGACAGATCCTCGAGACGCACCTTGGCTGGGCGGCTCACGGTCTCGGCCAGATGGTCGGGAACATGCTCGAAAAGCACGCGAGTACCGATGCCCTGCGTGATCGATTGAAGAATACATTCAAGGACGATCGGATCTCGAAGGTGCTCGACACGGCGAGCGAAGTGGCCATCCGGTCGATCGCGGAGAACGTATCCAAGGGCATCCACGTTGCGACGGCGGTGTTCGACGGTGCGAGTGAGGATCAGGTCAAGGAGGAGCTGGTTCGCGCTGATCTGCCCTCGCACGGCCAGATGATCCTGTTCGACGGGCGCAGTGGAGAACCCTTCGATCGCGATGTCACGGTCGGCATCATCTACATGTTGAAGCTCCACCACCTGGTCGACGACAAGATCCACGCCCGGAGCATCGGGCCCTACAGCCTGGTGACCCAGCAGCCGCTGGGCGGCAAGGCGCAGTTCGGTGGTCAGCGCCTCGGCGAAATGGAGGTCTGGGCTCTCGAAGCGTACGGAGCCGCATACGGCCTGCAGGAGTTCCTGACGGTCAAGTCCGACGACGTGATGGGCCGGACACGGATCTACGAATCCATAGTGAAGGGTGAGAACACCTTGGAGCCGGGTCTGCCCGAGAGCTTCAACGTGTTGGTCAAGGAACTGCAGGCCCTCGGCCTCAACATCGAGATGATCGAGACGTAGAAGCGTGGCCTGCGGATGAGGGCCGGAAGCGGGTCCTTGTAGAAAAGACCCGCCCTCCGGTCTTCTTGTTGTTGGGCGCAAGACACAACCACGATGCGAAATGCTTTTCTGTTGGGAACGAATCTCC
>JANOFF010000067.1:0-27332 GCA_031413515.1 bacterium | reverse complement strand
GCGCTATCCGACGCTGCGGCAGACGGACAACTCTGGCAGCTCTGGTTCACCGGGGTGCCGGGGCCGGGCGAAACCCGGCGATACATCGAGGCCGCACTCGAGGGCCAGCGCGACGGCCACATGCTGCCCTGGGTGGTGCGTGAGATCGCGACCGGCGCGGTCGTCGGCAGCACCCGCTACCACGACATCGTGAAACCGATCGACCGGGTCGAGATCGGATACACCTGGTACGCGGCGAGCCGGCAACGCAGCCACGTGAACACGGTATGCAAGCTGCTGCTGCTCGCGCATGCATTCGAGACGCTCGGGTGCGGGGTCGTCGGTCTTCGGACAGACAACTTCAACTTCCGCTCGCAGCGCGCCATCGAGGCGCTCGGCGCGCGCAAGGACGGGGTGATCCGACGCCATGCGGCGCGGCGCGACGGCAGCGTCCGCGACAGCGTGATCTACAGCATCCTGAATGAAGAGTGGCCCGACGTGAGGCGGCACCTCGAACTGCGCCTCGAGCGGAACCGGCGCCCGTAGCTCGTCCACAGGCAGGCGGCGCCGAGAGCCGTTAGCCTCGCAGCATGAGCATCGCGACCCCGCTGTTCCGCTTCGATGACAGCTACGCCCGAGACCTCGAAGGTCTGTTCGAGCCGTGGCGGGCCGCACAGGTGCCCGCGCCGCACTTGCTGATGCTGAACGCCGCGCTCGCGGCCGAACTCGACCTCGATGTGGAGGCGCTGTCCTCGCCTGAAGGTGTCTCGGTGCTCGTGGGCAACGCGATCACCGAGGGTTCGTCACCGATCGCGATGGCGTATTCCGGCCACCAGTTCGGCAACTATTCGCCGCGTCTCGGGGATGGTCGGGCGCTGCTCCTCGGTGAGCTCATCGATCCGCAGGGCCGGCGCCGGGACGTCCATCTCAAAGGCTCGGGACGCACCCCGTTCGCACGGGGCGGAGACGGCAAGGCGGCCATCGGTCCGATGCTGCGCGAATACGTGATCAGCGAGGCGATGCACGCACTCGGGATCCCGACCACGCGAGCGCTTGCCGTGGTGGCCACCGGAGAGCGGATCGCTCGCGACACGCCGCTGCCGGGCGCCGTACTGGTGCGTGTCGCATCGAGCCATTTGCGGGTCGGAACGTTCCAATACGCAGCGGCGACCGGTGATTTCGATCTGCTTCGCCGCACTGCCGACTACGCGATCGCACGCCACTTCGCCGATGTCGCCACCGCGGACCAGCCCTACCTCGCCTTCTACGCGCGTGTGGTCGCCGCCCAGGCTGCGCTGGTCGCGCAGTGGATGCACGTCGGTTTCATCCACGGGGTGATGAACACGGACAACACGACGATCTCCGGAGAAACGATCGACTACGGGCCGTGCGCGTTCATGGATCGTCACGACCCGGGCACCGTGTTCAGTTCGATCGATCACGGCGGTCGCTACGCGTACGGCAACCAGCCGGGCATCCTGCAGTGGAACCTGGCCCGTCTGGCGGAAGCCCTGCTGCCGCTGATCCATGCGGACGCCGAGCGCGCCATCGCGGCCGCCACCGAGGTGCTGCGGGGTTTCGACGAGCACTACCTCTTCGCATGGCGCAGCGGAATGCGGGCCAAGCTCGGGATCGAGCGCGACAGCGCAGAGGTCGCGCAGTGGATCGACGGAGTGCCGGCGTTGCTCGCGCAGCAGCAGGTCGATCACACGCTGTTCTTTCGTCGCCTCTCGGAGGCAGCACGCGGGAATGCTGCGGCAGTGCGATCCCTGTTCGCCGATCCGACCGCTTTCGACGCCTGGGCGTCGACCTGGAGACAACTGCTGCCGGCGTCCGAAGAAGGTCGTCTCGCGGTCGCGCAATCGATGGACCGGGTGAACCCGATCTACATCCCGCGGAATCAACACGTGGAGCACGCGCTCGCTGCCGCCACGGGGGGTGATCTGCAGCCCATCCAGCAGTTGGTCGAGGTGATCTCCCGTCCGTTCGTGGAGCGCCCCGGGCTCGACGCGTACGCGCAGCCGGCCCCGGCAGACGACGCGCCCTACGTCACTTTCTGCGGCACGTAGCCGCAGCGCCCCGCAAGCCGGGCTCGCCGCCGTGCCCGCAGCGAGAGCACCAGGCTGCTGCTCCCGAAGAGCACCCCGCTCGCAGGCTCCGGAACCGGAAGTGCGCCGGCCGCAGTCAGCGTCGGCTGATCGAAGGGCGGGGTCCCCGCGGCGACTCGTGGATCGAGCAACCCGTGACTGAGGAAATCGATCAGCGGATCGATCAGCGGCGGTGGGACTCCGGCGGGCATCAGTGCATCGACGTTCTCCGTCGTTCCCTGGTTTCCCGGCGCGTAGAAGGTGATGACCTGCGCCAGCGTCGACTTCTCCCCTGTGTGGAAGAACGTCGATTTCGAGCCCACGTTGCGGAGCGTCGGAACCTTGAACCGGCCGTTGTCGAGCGATGCGCCGGTGACCCCGGCGCGTCCGGGATCTTCATCAGGATCCCGCACACCGATGCTCCGGAAAGAATTGTCGGTGAACAGGGGCGGCGGATGGCATTGGCTGCACGCCGATGTCTCGAAAAAGTCCCAGCCGGCCTTTTGAGTGGCGGTCAGCGCTGTGGTGTCTCCGGCCTGGAATCGATCCCAAGGTGTCTGATCCGCAACGAGGGTCCGTTCATAAGTGGCGATCGCGAAGGCGATTCGCGTGGCGGTGATCGCCGGATCACCGAAGGCGCGCGCGAAGAGATCGGGATAACGGGTACCGCCCGCCAGAGCGGTTGCTACGTCCGCCGGCAGGTCGGCCGCATGGGCGAGCGGGCTCACGGATGCGAGCTTTTCTCTGACTTCCGCCCACGTCCTGCCGTCGTGGGCCATCTCGACGGAACTCAGGATCGGGCCGACTGCCTGGTTCTCGAGACCACCCCCGGATGCAATCTGCACCGTGACGCCATCCTCGGGATCGATGAATACACCGCCTGCCCGACCATCCCAGAACACTTCTGGCGCCCACAACGCTCCGCCGAAGAAACCCGGCGATGCACGCCCCGTGACCTGGGGCCCGAAGCCATGGACGGGGTCGTGGATCGGCTCGTCGTTGTATTCGCGACGGACGACACCTTCCGAACCGAACACGTCGTCCGCAGTATCCAACACGCCATCCGCGCCGGGGTGCAGAGCCGAACCCGAGTCGCCCCCGGCGAATCGGGTTTCGTGGCAGGTTCCGCACGCAACCGAGCCGTCGCTCGAGAGTTGTTCGTCCCAGAAGAGGATCTTCCCGAGCACACGCTTCTCTTCACTGAAGGGATTCTCGCTCGGTGTCGGAACCGCCGGCAGCGTCTGGGACGACGCAGTCGATGGAATCAGCACGAGAAGAGCCAACCCCATCCCGTGCGCCACGATTGCACTCGACTCTTTTCGGCACATCACGATTCCTCCAGCGAGGGTCGGCGATCGACCTCGTGGAGAGCATCCGAGACCGAAGCTGAGAAGAACCTGAGAGCGGCTGAGAGCCCTCACAGGAACATCGCGACCATCTGATAACGTCCGGTGTTGTGCGGATCTTGATTGTCGAAGACGAAGTGCGACTGGCCGAGGCGCTTGCCGACGGGCTGAAGGCGGAAGGCTTCGAGACCGATCTCGCCCACGACGGATTGGATGGCCTCTTCAAGGCCCGGGAGGGGCAGTACTCGCTGATCCTGCTGGATCTGAACCTGCCCCAGATGAGCGGCCTGCAGGTCTGTACGCGGCTGCGGGAATCCGGCATCCAGACACCGATCCTGATGCTGACCGCCCGTGACGGCGATGCCATCGAACTGCAGGGACTCGAACTCGGGGCCGACGATTTCGTCACCAAACCATTCTCGTATGCGATCCTGGTCGCGCGCATCCGGACGCTGTTGCGACGTGGCTCCGAGCGGGTGGCCGAGATCCTGCGTGTCTCGGATCTCGAATTGGATACACACACGAAAGCGGCTCGCCGTGGCTCGGTGGCGATTCCCCTGACCGCTCGCGAATACGCCCTGCTCTCCCTGTTCATGCATCGACCGGACGAGGTTCATTCGAAGCAGACCCTTCTCGATGCCGTCTGGGGCTTCGACCACGAGGGTGACTACAACGTGGTCGAGGTCTACATCCGCTATCTGCGCGAGAAGATCGATCGCCCTTTCGACCGCAAGAGCCTCGTGACACTTCGAGGCGTGGGGTACCGGCTGGATTCGAGCGTCTAGGACCCGAATGCATTTCAGTCTGCGCACCCGTCTCACATGGATCGCCGCCGCCGTCGTATCGATCGCCCTGGCAATCGGCGGGTACGCGTGGATCGAGATCGTCGAACTCCGCATGCTCAGGGAGCTCGGACTGCACGCTCGCTCGTTGGCCGCTCGCGAGGTGGTCCTCCGCTCGTCGAACGAACCGGATTGGCGGGACCCTGGCGGTCCGCCTTTCGAACGACCGCCGCCACCGGGACGCGGCGACGAAGGCCATCGCGTCGTTGTGCGCCCACCGGACGGCGAAACCCGCGCGGATCGGTCCGCGACTGCACCGGATCAGGCTCGGCTCGAAACGTGGCTCGATACAGCGAGCCGCGACCCGAAGTATGAGCCCGCCGCGAACTCGTTGGCCACGCGGATATCGGAGTTCGTGACCGCGCGTTCGGGCTGTGGCCCGGGCCCGCGACCTCGATTCGACGATCCAGGGCCCGACGGCCCGCCGGGTCTGCTGGGATTCGATCATGAACCGTTCACCGGTCCGCAGCCCGAGCCGCCAGCCGCGTGTCGCAAGGCAGTCGACGCAGTGCGAGACCGGGCGCTTCGAGCCGCCGATCAAGTCCAGTGGCCCAGCGCCGTGGTCGAGCTGGGGGATCGCGGGCGTTTTCTGTGGACCGCCGCCTGGGTCGATCGGATGGACCAGTCAGGCGCGATAGCCGTGGCGGTGGAGACGTCCCTGGCGTCGATCGATGCGACGGCCGCAGTGTTGTGGCGCAGCCTTCAGCTCGGCGGGTCGTTCCTCGTGTTCTTCGTCGGTGTCGTGACGTGGTTCAGCGTCGGCCGGTCGTTTCGGGAGGTCGAGCAGATCCAGACCGAAGCCGCGAGCATTGCATTCGGTGATCTCACCCGAAGAATCCGGTCTTCCGAGTCGCAGGACGAAATTTCTTCACTCGTCGAAACGCTGAACGGAATGCTCGATCGGATCGCCACCGGCGCGGAGCGTCAGCGTGCCTTCATCGGTGACGCGTCACACGAACTTCGCACACCGATTGCCGTGCTGCGCACGCGGCTCGAAGTGGCACTTGCCCATCCCAAGGCCGTGGACTGGCCGAAGGTTGCCACCGACGCCATCGAGGAGACTCGACGGTTGCAGCGACTCGTCGAGGATCTGCTGCGGATCGCACGCCTCGACGATTCTCCGCACGACGGAAGCAGTGCCTCCGATACGATCGATCTCGACGACCTCGTCAGACTGGAAGCGGCCGTCGTGCGCGGCGAAACCCAGATTGATCTGTCGGGGATCGTCCCCGTTCGAATCATCGGGCACGAAGGGGATTTGCGAAGGGTGGTCGCCAATCTGCTGGAAAACGCCAGGAGGTACGGCGGCGGCCGGATCGCAATCGGACTCGCGCAGGTCGGAGATCTCGCTCGCCTCGAGATCCACGATGATGGACCCGGCATCTCGCCCGCCGACCGCGAGCGGGTCTTCGAGCGGTTCACGAGACTGGACGAGAGCCGCAGCCGCGCGAGCGGCGGCGCGGGCCTCGGATTGGCACTGTCCCGAGGGCTCGTGGAGTCGCACGGCGGGTCGCTCACGATCGAAACGAGCCGACGACTGGGCGGGGCGTGCTTCGTCGTCAGTCTGCCGATGGGACCCGCGCAGCGATAACGCCTGCTGCGCGATCGCGAGCGAAGTGCTCGAGCCCGACGACATCTCGCTCAGGGCAGCTGGGTGACCAGGCTGAGTCGGCTGAAGACCCCGATCACGCCGATCACCTCGTCTCGCGTTCCCTGACAGCTGAAGGCGAAGCGCGAGGTGACGGTGCTGGCATTCGAACTCGGGCTGCTCTCGTTGCTGACCGCGCCGACGGCGCAGATCGAGGGAGCCTGGGAGGACACCTGGACGACATGCTTCTCGCAAGCGGCGGCCAGCGCGTCGAGATCGCCCAGGACCGCGAGCGACTGCTGATACGGAGCATCGAAATCGCTCGCGATTCCCGACGTCGCGCTCAGATAGACGGCCGCATAGATGTACGGCGGGTACTCGTCCGCGTTGAAGACGACGCCGTTGCAGCTGCCCGCCACGACCTCCTGGCCCTGGACGGGGAGGCGCCGGGTGTCCCTGCCCGGGTCCTTGCCCGGGCTCATGCCGGCCCAGAGCAGAAATCCGAATGCCACCCCTGCCGCGATCGCGATCCTCGAAACGGTCGAGCCCATCGTTTCCCCATTCGTCCCGCAGATGAATCGAGCTGGCAGCCCCGCACGAGGCTGCCCGTCACCCGACCTGGTCCGACAACCCTTCGCGGGCGAATGTATGCCAGAGGATCCGCGGCGAGACGATGTCAGGTCGACCGCTGTCCGTGATGCAACCATTCAGCTCGCTGCGGTGTGCGCGTCGCCTGGATCGCTGGATGACCTCGCCACGGCGGCGACCACCGTGGGGCTCTGTACGACGGCGCTGATCACGCACTGGAGAGCGGACAATCGCGCAGCGCTCAGCGGACTCAGCCTACGTCGACCATCTGCCTCAGCGCATCGAGCGTGCGATCCGTGACGAACGCGAAGAAAGCGTCGCCGTCGAGCCGCCCGAGATGCACGAGCAGCGGCTCGAAGCGCGCTCGTCCCGGCTCGGACATCTCGGCCAGCGAGCTTCGCGCGGCCGCGATCTGATCGGGGATCGCGAGCGACGCCTCCTGCATCACGATCCCGACGGTCGACTCGAGGATCCACAGATACGCGCGCGCCAGCATCGCGCCGCGAAGTCCTGCGCCTTCGAGGATCCCGACGAGCGAAGCGACCGCGTCGAGCCACGCCGGCGAGGTGCGCCCGCGGCGTCCGATCAGCGGCAGCACGGCGGGAAATCGCAGCAGGTGGTCGCGCAGCGACGTCATCCAGTCGCGCACCTGCTCGGGCCAGCCGGCGCGAGCACGGATGCGCAATGTGACGCCGCCGAGTACGGCAGCCAGCACGCCGTCGAGCAGATCATCGAGGCTCTCGAAGTGTCGGTACAGCGCAGCCGGCACGGCACCCACCTCGGCGGCGACGCGTGCGATCGTGATCGGCTCGTTCGGCTCGCGCGCGAGCAGTGCAAGCGTGGCTTCGACGATGCGGTCGCGCGAAAGCCGGGGCGGTCGACCGGGGCGACGCTTGGCTGCCACCGCGCGCTCAGCCGAGCATCTGCACGAGCTCGGCGAGATGGCCCTCGGGATCGGTCGCGAAGGCGACGCGGATACCGATCCCGGGCATCTCCTTCACCGGCGCGTGGATGCGGCCGCCCGCCTTCGTCACACGCTCGAGCAACGCGGGCAGATCGCTGGTCGTGAAGCCGAGGATCAGCTCGCCCGGCGGCGTCGGCGCGCGGCCGACATCGCTACCGACAGCACCACCGACATAGTGCAGCAGAACGAGCGAGCCCCAGGGCGCGCTCGGATCGGGCGAGAGCACGATCTCGTCGATCTCGTCGCTGCCGATCCGCTCGCCGCGCACGCGCTTCACCGCGTGCAGGTCGAACACCTCGCGGTAGTACGCCGCCATCCGCTCGAGGTCACGCACGACGAGCTTGGTGAAGCTGAAGTTCGTGGTCGGCGGCTCGTGCGGAGCGTCAGGCGGCATGGACGGCCACCGGTGCCTCGGCGGGATACGCGCTCGGCGGGACATCGTACGTGGCGGCGAGCAGCGCGATGAACGCGGGGGCGCGCAGCGGGTCGGACGGTACGTCGAAGTGCACGCCCTTCGCGCGCAGATCGTCCACGAAGGTCTCGAACACGCGTTCCGGCGCGAGGTCGTCGAGGTGATCGACGTGTTTCTTCAGGTCGGCGAGGTCGCTGTACAGCTCGGCGTCCCAATGCACGAGCAGGCGCAGCTGGTCGGTGGTGTAGCGAGCGATCACGACATCGCCGTTGCGGATCTCCCAGCGACCCGGGTCGCGCGGATCCCCCGCGAAGCTCGAGTCGAACCCGAGGCCCGGCGGATTCGCGCGCAGCGCCTCCGGCCCGTTCGACTCGCCGCGGTGGATCATCGCGGTGTTGTGCGTGACCACGCCGCGGTTCCAGAGCGGCGGCACCAGCCGCTGCGGCTTCGCCAGCGGCCCGTCCGGCCAGTAGGTGAATCCGCCGCTTTCGAGATCGCGCTGGAACCACACGATCACCTCGGCCAGCTTGATTGCCCACGCCTGGAACAGACCCGACTTGCCCATCACGCTGAGCAACCAGGTCGGCGTGTTCAACGATCCCATGCCTCGGAAGCGCGGCGAATCGAGGTGACCGGGATCGGTGTTCCAGGCCGGCCCGTTCACGTTGAACAGGATCTTGCCGGGCTGGCAGTAGCGCGCATTCCAGAATTCGCGCGCGAACGCCATGAAGCGCCGGTCGTAGAAGAGCGGCTCGGCCTCGGGATACAGACACACGCCGCCGCTCGCGAAGAAGCCACGGAACGTCGGCGTGAGGAAGGATTCGAGCGACGCTCCCTCGGGCAACGCGCGGCCGCCGGTGGTCGTGGCGACGAGCTCCTCGAGCGAGCTGAAGTGGTGCTTCAGGATCAGGTCCCACGGCCCGTGGCGTCGGATCAGATCGAGCACCGTCTCGAGCTGCTCCTTCTCGAGCACGTCGTCGAGCACGCGCGGCGGGTGGACCGGCCGGAGCCGGCGGGCGATCTCTTCACGGTGTCGCGGCGTCATCGACCCTCCCTAATTCGGAACCATGCCGCCGTCGGCGAACACGACGCTGCCGGTGACGAAGCTGCCCGCATCCGACGTGAGCATGAGCGCCGGGCCGACCATCTCGTCCGGATGCGCGATGCGCGGCATCAGCTGGATCTTCGTCATCTCGGCCCGGGCCTCGGGCGGGTTCTTGCGCACCATGTCGGTGTCGACGGTGCCGGGCGAGAGTGCGTTCACACGGATCCCGTGCGGAGCGAATTCGGCGGCCATGGAGCGAGTGGCGGCCATCAACCCGGCCTTGCCGATCGCGTAGAGGGACACCGTCGACGAGAACAGGAACGCCGCACCGGAGATCACGTTGAGAACGGCCGCGTGGCGGCTGCGCTTCAGATGCGGCAGCGCCTCCTGCACGAGAAACACGGGGCCGCGCAGGTTGACGTCGAGTGATTTTGCCCAGGCCTCGACGGTGTACTGGCCGTGCGGCAGCGCGAGCGCGTTGGCGGCGTTGTTGACCACGACGTCCACAGCGCCGTATGCGTCGACCGTCCGCCGCACCAGCTCGGCGAGCGCATCGAGGTCGCCGAGGTGCGTGGGGACACCGAGCGCGTCAGCACCGAGGCCGCGCAGGTGCACCTCGGTCTCCCTGCACGCATCGGGCTTGCGGCTCGCAACGACCACCTTCGCACCGGCGCAGGCGTACGCCTCGGCGAGCGAGCGCCCGATACCGCGCGTGCCGCCGGTCACGATCACCACGCGCCCGCTCATGTCGAAGAGCGCGCGTAGCTGGGCTCGGTCCATCGTTCACCTCTTCACCTTTGGATTGTGAATCATATTCACAATATCACCGACCTCGCAAGGGACCGGGTGACGACGGGATGCGGTGGCGGCGCATGGGCGAAGGCCCTTGGACACGGGAGCCCCGCAGAGTCGACATCGACCCGTTCGCCCTGGCGACGCTCGGTCCGCTGCGCCGGCGCAATCGTTTCGACGGGTCAACCGCTGTCGGACGGCATGGCCGAGGGCAACCTCGTCAACGAGAGGTTGGTCGAGTTCCGCCGACCGATGGCGCGAGGCGTCGGCCGGGCTACGGAAGCTCCCGTCGATGGGCCCGCTCGACGGGCTGATACTCGGCAGCGGTGAGCAGGATCCAGCTCGAGACTCCTATCCTCCGCCAGCGCCGGAGCATTAGTCGACCTCGAGGCGCTCGACACCCACATCTCTGCCGATCCGGGCTGACGCGCCGATCATCGAATCGACGAGCCGCGCCGAATGGCAAGGCATCTACAAGGGGGCCCACGGTGATCTTCTACGACGAGTACGCTGACATCCCGGGCGAGGTGATCGACGCGTTCGTGCGCGAGCGAGAGCTCGGTCGTCTCGTCACGGTGAGCGCCGAGGGATCGCCTCACATCGGGCTGTATCCCTTCCTCTACCGGAGCAGCACGATCGAGATGCACTTGAATCGGGCGGACGAGCAGTTCGCCGACCTCGGCGTGCACCCCCGCTGTGTCTTCGAGCTCGACGATGTTCTCGCCGTGATCCCGTCCTATTGGGTCCACGCCGAGAGCGCCGTGGCGGCGACCGCCTACCACCGCACCGTCGTCTTCGAGTGTGACGCCGTCGTCTCGCTCGACGACCGCGAGCTCACCGAGCAGCAGACGCGGCTGATGGCCCACTATCAGCCAGAGGGTGGCTTCCGGACGGTCGCGCCGGACGACGCGCTGTATCGAGGCGCCATCTCGCAGATCGCGGCCGTCCGGCTCACCATCCGATCGCGGCGAGCGAAGTTCAAGCTCGGCCAGAACCGCACCGTCGAAGCCCGTGTCCGTGTGGTGAGCGAGTTGCGCCGGCGCGGGCGGCCGAACGACGCGCGCGCGGCGGATGCCCTGCAGTGGACGATCGACCGCGAGAGCGGGGGATGAGCCCGAGCCGGGCGACGTGCGTGATGCGACCCGCCGTTCCCGAGGACGAGTCGCGGCTGCAGGCGATCCGCGCCGCCGCGTTCGCGCCCGTGTTCGCCT
This sequence comes from bacterium, assembly GCA_031413515.1. GTDB lineage: Bacteria > Myxococcota_A > UBA9160 > UBA9160 > UBA4427 > TMED88. Next base: position 16,478 of record JANOFF010000067.1, on the reverse strand, counting down.
CGTTCCGCTCGCTTCTCGGCGACAGCATCTACGAGCTCGCGCAGGCGCGAGAGGACGCCGCGCAGGGCGGGTTGCTCGTCTCGCTGCTCGTGCCAGGCTCAGGCTGGGAGGTGCTCGTCGCAGAAGCGGAAGGTGACGTCGTCGGCTTTGTTTCGGTGAAGCTCGACCGTGAGACGCGCATCGGCGAGATCGGGCTCAACGCCGTTCATCCGGACCTGGCCGGCCAGGGCATCGGGACGGCGATGTACGACTTCGCGATCGTGCGGATGAAGGAAGCGGGTATGCGTGTCGCGACGGTCGCCACCGGCGCGGACGAGAGCCACGTCCCCGCCCGCCGCGCCTACGCGAAGGCGGGCTTCGCGGTACAGGTGCCGAGCGTGTGGTTGTGCCGCGAGCTCTGACGTGTCCTGCGCGTTCTCGGGCGGCCGCCCGGATCCATCTCGGACGCCTCTCGAGGCGCAGGTGGGCGGCTCAACGCTCCGGCGAGTACCAGACCGCGGAGGTGTAGGCCCGGTCCTGAAGCGTCGGCGGCACGTTGCCCGGCCGGTCGATGCCGAAGAATCGGGCGTCGTAGCTGGTCCAGCGCGGCGTCGGGATTTCGAGAACCCGCACGTAGTAGAAGGCGCGTTCGGCTGGATCGAAATCGGGATCCCTCCAATAGGCCGAAAGTGCTGCCGCCCCGATGCTGTTCGTGAAGCTGGCCGACGCCAGGTCCACCGAGTTCCCGACGGGTGTGCGGGCCCGCCCATCGCTGTCGATCTTGCGGCCATCGGAGACGGCCACGTCGTAGATCCGCTCCTTCAGCGAACCGTCGGCATCGAGCCATCCCTTGATGATCTGCACGCGGTCGAGATTCGCCCAGTTCGGATCGCGCAGGGCCCGGATCACGAACGTGGGCGCGGCGCCGAAGGTGTGTCCCTGAAGCTCCCCACCCATGGGAACGCCCTTGCGATAGCCCAGGCCGGCGAAATCCGGCACCCGCTCATCGCCGGGCGCGAAGTCCCATCCGGCGAACAGTCGCACCCGGATGCGGGTTCCGGTGGTCGCGAAGATCTCCTTGCGCCGCAGCGAATCGAAAATCTCGTCGCGCGTGTTCTCGCGAGCCCACACGGCGGTGAGTCCGGACGCGGACTCCTGCGACTTCATGATCCGCAGGGCCGGATCGACTGCACGGATGACCTCGCCGTCGAACCGGTCGGGCCCGGGCTCCGAGCTGGCCATCTTGCCGAAGAAGTTCTCCTCGCCGGTGGACGCCAACCCGGTGTGGGAATCGCTCGATGCATTGAATCCGAATCGATAGGGGTTGACGCCCAGCTTCTCCTCCAACTCGAGGCCCACCTTGAGCGCCGAGCGGCCATACTCGTACTGGAGCATCCAGTCCTGCTTCGGAGCCGAGCCGTCGAGGTTGCCGACGTCCCAGCGTTCGAAGTCTGCGAACTCGTCGTCCGGCGACAGGGTGGGATGGGTCTCGCCGTCTCCCTTCACCTGGGAGATTTCCATGATCGGCTCCCAGCGCACCCGTGCCTCGGCGTAGGCGGCATCCATGGGCTTGCCGTTGAACCGGGTGGTGTTGAACGCAACGCCGTTGGAGAGGTTGCCGTTATGGAGGTGGGCGAGGACCCGGCCTCCGGTATCGCGCTCGTAGCTCTCCATGTACTTCCACAGATCCTCCGGATTCTGGCTGTCCAGCAGCGAGAACGGCTCGACCTGCCCGGTCTTGTCCGCGCCATCTGCGAACACCACGACGCGGTGGATGTTGTTTCCGCCCGGCATCGACGTCCATTCGAATCCGGTCATCGCCGAGAACACACCCGGCTCGTCGAAGCGATCGGCGGTCTCGACGAACTCGCGCCAGATCGTCGGTGCCATGGCGGTCTCACCGAGGCGGTCCGTGCCGGTGGTCGCATCCGCGACGATCGACGCGAAGGCCGCCATGGCACGCTTGCCCCCGGCAGTGAAGTTCTCCCACAGCCACTTCCCATGCGGGTCCGACAGCAGGATCGGGTTCGCCTCATGGATCATCACCCCGAGCCCCATGTACTCGGCGTGGTCCGTGACGACTAGGAAGTCCAGGGGCGTGACGAGCCGGAAGGGCTGGCCGCTGTTGGAGATCACTGTTCGGCCGCGCGCGGCCCGATAGGCATCATCGACGCCGAGCGACGTCCCCAACAACCCGGCGTCCGGCGACAAGTTGGTATGGAGGTGCATGTCTCCGAAAAGGACCCGATCGGGGAAGTTCCTGTGGGCGTAGGGCGAGTACGTCTTCCGGCCCGGGAAGTCGCCTGGCTGCGGATTGCCTGCATCATCCGGCGACGCGTTCGACATCGCCGGTTGAAGGCACAGCACGGCGAGGGCCGTGCATGCGAAACGACGCCGAATCGACCGTGACATCTCGAGCACGGGCACGCGGTTTCTCCTGGAATGCCGAACGAAGAACCTGGCTGATGGTGCGACAGCGAACCACGGCCGCGCGCTATAGGAGCGACGGGACTTCACCGTCCAGCCGATGGCGAAGCTCGACGTCGAGGGTGACTGGCAGCGGTGGGGGGAAGAGGCAGCTCGAAGCTCCTCTCTCCAGCCTGTGAAACCAGCCAGGTGGTGGAGGCGGCGGGAATCGAACCCGCGTCCGAATAGCGTCCAGTCAGCGCGTCTACGTGCGTAGTCCCCGCTCGGATTCGGGTGAGGAAGTCGCGGGGTCGCGGAGAACTCTCACCCTATCTCGTCTTCGGTCTCATCTCCGGTTACGGCCGAGAAGCGTTCGGAGACCAGCCTTCTGATGACTCCCGCGACCCGCTAGAAGACGTCACGGACGGGAGCCCGCTAGACCTAGGGTTAACTAGGCAGCGAGAGCGTAGTTGTCGTCGGCATTTGAAAATACCAACAGTGCCGTCTGATTAACGAGAGCACGACCATCTCGGCACGCAGCGCCCACCTTCGACCACCCGTCGAAGCCAAGTCGCCCCCACAAGAGCAGGAGCTTAGGGGCGAGTCGACGCGGGGCAAGGCCCGGACAGGATCCTTGCCTCGCTGCGAACCTCCGAACCCGTTCGACAGCGGTTTCGCTTCGACAGGAATTCGTCGCGTCAGCGCGTCGTTCCGTCGCCCGATGCGGCACGCGGAAGCACGAAGGAAACGCAGGTCCCCTGCCCTTCGCCCCCGCGGATCTGAAGCTCACCGCCATGTTCCTGGATGATGCGCAGGCAGACCGGCAGTCCGAGGCCGCCGTTTCGTCCGGCCGGGCCGCCGTCGTCGAAGGGGTCGAAGACGCGCTCGACGACGTCGGGATCGATGCCGGGTCCATCGTCTTCGACGGCCACCTCGATGCCGCCGGCGGCCGTCCGCATCGCGACCCGCACCCGTGCCGGTTCCGGAGCGTCGTCCGCATCGACGAGGCGATTCTGTTCGCTCGCCGTGATGGCGTTTCGCAGCAGTTGTTCGATCACGAACTCGATCTGGTGCGGATCACACTGGACGACCGGACGCTGGTCGGCGGTCTCGTCCACCAGTTCGAACTGGATGCTGCCGTGCCCGCGTGCGCGCTCGGCGCGCAAGTCGGCCACCGCGCGACCGATCAGCGCGCGCAGGTCGGTGTCGCGCCGGCCGGATTCGGGCCGACCGACGAGTCGATCGAGCGCTGCTGTGGCCTGCTCGATCGCGCGCATGCGACGAGTCAGCTCTGCAAAGTCGTCGCGACCCGAGTGCTCGCCCGCACCGTCCTGGCCCTGCTCCGATCGCGTGGCCGAGCCAGCGCGTTGCCGGCGCTCGGAAAATGCGTCGCGCAGCCCCGCCACCGCGTCGCGCACGGCGCGCGACGCTTCGGCGATGTCGGAACGTTCGGGAGCTGCCACCTCGCCGTCGCGTGATCGCAGCGGCCCATGGCGATCCACGGGCACCAGACCGGTCGGCTCGTCGTCGGAACGCCCGCGCGTCGAGACCGACGACTGTGTGAGCGAACCGAGCTTGGCGAGATCGTCCATGCGCTCGGCGAGCGAGCTGTCGATCTGATCGAGCAGCGCGAGATGACCGCGCCGCGCCCCCGCCACCGCTTCGAGTTGACGCGCCAGATCGAAGGAGCGACCGGCAGCGGCCGTCAGCAGACACAGCGCCGACGCGCCGAGGGCGACGGCCCAGAGCGACCAGCCGAGCGTCGACGCCGCGAAGAGCAGACCGATCATGATCGCGAAGCCCGCCGCCGCACCGGAGAAGAGACCGATCCGCGGATCGCGGCTCCAGGTGACTTCGAACTCGCAGTGTTCCGCACCCGCATAGCCGCACCGGGTCTCGCGCACGCGAGCGGGAACGAGGCCGAACAGCAGCGGAACCGCCTCGAGCATGCCACCACGTACCGCACACAGCAGCGCGCCCGCATCATCCGGAAGGCGATCCGAATGGCCTCTCGAGGGGGGATGAAAGCGGATCCGCGCGCGCTGGCCTGCGAGTTCTCGCGGCTCGTACTCGGCGGCCTCCGATTCGCGTGCGAGCAGGGAGTGGGTGCGTCGGTAGGCCTTCTCGGTCGTGGCGAGCCCGCTGTAGCAGAGTGCCAAGCCGACGCCGTCGGGTCGCACGAGCGACTGACCGAGACGGCGCGCGATGCGACGATCGATCGCCGCCGCCCGCAGCATCGCGGCGAGCCGTCCGGCTCCGAGCCAGTGGCCGCGTCGGTAGATCGCCGCGTCCTCGTGACCGAGCGCGCGCAGCGCCCGGGTGCGCGCCGCGTAGTCGCCGGATTCGGCGAGCGCGTCGAGGACCGCAGCGGCGATCCGACTGCTGAAGGCGAGGTCGCCCCGCATGCTTTCGAGAGTCGGCATGACTCCTTCCATCGGCTGATTCCGGCCCGAAAAAAGCCCGCCGTTCAATCGCGGGCGCGATCGAGCCGGACCGCCACGGTATCCGCCGGATCGATCGTCAAGCCGATCACGCTTGCAGCCAGGCCGTATTTTTCCGCCATCCGTCCATTCATGTACTCGCGCATCTGCGAAACGATCACCGCGTCGTAGTCGCTGGTTCGACCATCGCGGGTCAGCTGGACCCGGGGGTTGGCGGTGAGTCGCACGAGCCAGTCGCTTCCGGAGCGACCGGATCGCAGATACTGCCTGCCGTCGACGTCGATGATCCAGAGCGACGTGTCCGAGCCGATCCCGCGTGCGTCGAAGGTGCGCAGGCTCACGACCTCGCCCCCGATCGAACCGCCCAGAGTGCCATTGAAGTACAGGAGCCCCAGAAGCAGAACACCGATCACGATCACCTTTTTGATGAAGCCCATCGCGATCCTCCCTCGCAAGCCGTGCATCGCCCGGGCTCGGTTCGCCTCGGCAAAGCGGGCACGACCGGCAGGAGCTTAAGCCTCATCGGTCGGTTGCGCCGAGCAGATGACGCCTGCTCGTGTCATCCCAGACTTCGAGGGTCGCAAGGCTCTCGCGAAACCAGGGCCGCCAGTCGTCCTCGTAGCCGACCGGGCTCTCGCAGAGGATCATCATCACGCGCCGCTCGTCGAGTTCGATGATCCACAGCTCGGTGGCGCGCTCGCCCGCGTCGTCTTCGAAGGCGAGACGCCTGGCACGGTGTCCACCCATGAGGATGTCTTCGGAGTCGCGGTACCAGACCCCGGCCAGCAGTTCGCGCGTGCAGCAGTCGATGAATTCCTCGATGCTCCGAGACGGCCACACGAAGATCCGCATCGAGGCATCGTGATCCCAGGTCGGGCCGTCCGAGAAGAACACGCCGTGGGGCTCCTCGATGCGGATCCACGACCGGGGGACGCTCAACTCGAACCCGTGGCGCGCGTCCACGTAGGGCGCCCTGTCGACGCGAGCCCCGCCACCGGGCGGCACCGGCGGGCCGCGCGGCGCCCGCTCGCCCGACTGCGGTGCATCGACGAAGTGTGCGCCGTTGGGCACCGAGTAGAGAGCCACGAACGAGTTGACGTCCTGGATCGAGAGTTCGTCGCGGCCCGGAGCGTCGGACAATTCGCGGTACATGACGTCGCCCGGACTCGGGCTGTGGCCCCTCATCCCGAGCGCATGACCGAGTTCGTGGACGACCAGCCGACGCACGATGATCGGCGGCAGGAGACCCGCCCCGTCGGCCAGGTGGATCTCGAGCCGCGGCAGGTCGAATCGCACACGCAAGCGATCGGCCTCGGGATCCCATCCGGTCGTCCGACAGGCATCCACCAGCTTCTCGGCGGTGCCGAGCCGTCGACGACCGTCTTCGAGCAGCGGGGCTTCGCGGCCGATCAGGTCGATCCGCAGGCGGGCCTGATCGCGTCGCACCACGCGCTCGAAGCGGACCAGTCCATCGAGCGCCTCCTCCCAGACCTCGAGTGCCTGCTCGACCCCCTCGATGTACGACTCGGCGCGCGCCGGTACGAACTCGTCCTGCACCGACGGATCGAAGACCGGCGGTTCGATCCAGACCGGGATCGGCAACTGGTCGGGGTCGAAACGGCACACGACCAGTACCTCGCCGAGGCCATCGGGCCGAGCGAAGCGGTGCACCATGAAGGGCAGGTAGTTCGGTTCGGGCAGCGCCGCGTGTGCAGCCGCGAAGCTCGCGTAGTCGCGACGGTCGGGTTGGTAGCGCTGGGGCAAAGCGCGCTCAGAGGCCGGCGCAGTCGTCTCGCCGCCTCGAACGGACGCACAGCAGACAGCCAGCGCGGCGGCGAAGAACAAGAAGAGCGGGGCGAGATGCGGGCCGCCGCGCGCCATCGCTACTCGTCTCCGTGCCGTCCGCGGGCCCGGATGGCGCGCTGCGATTCGCGGTCGGCAGTCCGGCGCTTGATGTCCTCGCGCTTGTCGCGCGTTCGCTTGCCGCGCACCAGCGCGAGTTCCACCTTGGCTCGGCCGTCCTTCCAGTACAGGCTGAGCGGAATCAGGGTGAGTCCGCGTTCCTTCACCTTGCCGTGGATCCGCTGGATCTGATGGCGGTGGAGCAGCAGCTTGCGGGGACGCATCGGCTCGCCGTTTTCGCGCGTCGCCTTGTCGTAGGCGCTGATGTGCAGCTTCTCGAGGAAGCACTCGCCGTTGCGGATCACCCCATAGGCGTCGCCGAGATTCGCGAGGCCGGCGCGCAGACTCTTCACCTCCGGGCCGAGCAACGCGATGCCCGCTTCGAAGGAATCGATCACTTCGTACTCGTGCAGCGCACGGCGATTGCGGGCGATCGTCTTCGGAGCGGCCTCGGCCATGTGGCCGAGCTTAGCCGAGCGGGTCGATCAGCCGGCTGCCTCGGCGACCCGATCAATCGCGCGCGACGTTCTGCCCGTCCACGAATACGCGCTTCGACTCGAATCGTTGCGATTCGGCGTACGGCACGTCGGTCCAGCTCGCGATGATCACCACGTCGCCCGGCTTCATGAGGTGCGCGGCCGCGCCATTGACGCAGATCTCGCCGCTGCCCCGCTCGCCTTCGATCGCGTAGGTGGTGAGACGATTTCCGTTCGTGCAGTTCCAGAGGTCGACCTGCTCGTAGGGGACGATGTCCGCCCGCTCGAGCAAGTCCTTGTCGATGGTCACCGAGCCCTCGTACTCGATGTTGGCCTCGGTGACGGTGGCGCGGTGGATCTTCGACTTGAGCATTCGTCGGGTCAGCATGTTGGCCCTCCCCTGCCCGGTGCCCGGAGGCACGGGATCGTTGTCGTGGATTGTTCGACTGTGGTGACACGGTGACTCATCGGAGTGGAACCAGGATCCGGTTGTCGATCAGACGGACGGGCGAGCCCGGCCCGATTCCATCCGGGCGGCTCGCTGGATCGGCGCCGAACAGAACGGCGAGTGCGAGCAGCGTCGGTGCCGTCAAACGCGGCGGTGCCGGAGCCAGTGTCTCGGGGTCGCGCAGCTCCGCGTAGTCGATCGTGGCGAGGCTGGCCCGAGCGAGGGTCGCGCGCACGATCTCGAGCAGCGCATCGTGTCGCACTTCGCCGCCCATCAGCGCATGCTCGGCGTCGTCGAGGGCGCGCACCAACGCGACGGCCTGCCGGCGCGCCTCGGGACCCAGTCGCACGTTGCGACTCGACAGCGCGAGGCCATCGGGCTCCCGCACGGTCGGTGCCCCGACGATGTCGATCCCGAAGCCGAGATCGCGCTCCATGCGTCGGATCACGGCGAGCTGCTGCCAGTCCTTCTCGCCGAACAGGGCGAGATGCGGCTTGGCGGCCAGGAACAGCCGGGCGACCACGCTCGTGACTCCGCGGAAGTGGCCCGGACGCGATCGGCCACAGAGGGGTTCGCTCAGGCCTTCGACATCGACCCACGTCGAGGCGCCGTCGGGATACAGCTCGCCGGTCGTCGGTGCGAAGACCGCATCGACTCCCGCGGCAGCGCAGAGTTCGAGGTCGCGCGACAGATCGACCGGATACGCGTGGAAATCCCTCGGATCGTTGAACTGGGTCGGATTGACGAAGATCGAAACGAACACCGCGTCCGCCCGCTTTCGCGCAAACTTGACGAGCGAGAGATGTCCCTCGTGGAGCGCACCCATCGTCGGGACCAGCGCGATCCTCTGGCCTCGAGCGCGCAAGCGGTCGGCTTCGGCGCGCAGGGCCTGACTCGTCTCGATGACCGGGATCCGGTGCATCCGGGTGGGCTTCGACATGATCGGTCGCGTTTCTTCGACCGGCCGTCAGCGGTAGGAGTGCTTGGCGTCGGGGAACTTGCGATGCCGCACTTCGTCCGCGTATGCGCGAGCCGCCTGGGAGGCCAGCGCGCCGAGATTCGCGAATTGCTTGACGAAGCTCGGCGTCCAGTCGTTCAGGCCGAGCAGGTCGTGCATCACGAGCACCTGACCGTCGCAGCCCGGCCCTGCCCCGATCCCGATGGTCGGAATCTCGAGGCGCTCGCTGACCTCACGACCGAGATCCGCGGGGATGCCCTCGAGCACCACCGAGAACGCACCGGCCTCCTGCACGGCGAGTGCGTCCTCCATCACCTGCGCGCGACCGCGATCGCCGCGTCCCTGCACGCGGAATCCACCGAACTTGTTGACCGACTGCGGGGTGAGGCCGACATGGCCCATCACGGGGATCTGCGCCGTCACGATCCGCCGGATCGTCTCGCCCATGTGGACGCCGCCCTCGAGCTTGATCGCGTGCGCGCCCGCTTCCTTGACGAAGCGGATCGCATTGCGAACCGCGTCCTCGGGACTGACCTGGAAGGTGCCGAAGGGCATGTCGCCCACCACCAGAGCCCGCTGCGATCCTCGCGTGACGAGCTTCGTGTGATAGAGGGCCTCTTCGAGCGTCACGGGCAGCGTGGTCTCGCAGCCCTGCACGACGTTGCCGAGAGAGTCGCCCACGAGCAGCAGGTCGATGCCGGCCTGATCGAAGATCCGGGCGAACGTGAAGTCGTAGGCGGTGAGCATCGTGATCGGCTCACCCTTGCACTTGCGACTGGCCAGGGAACGGACGGTGATGCGCTGCTCTCGGACCGATGCTGCCGTGACGGTGGACATGGGGGTGCCTCCCGACTGATCCTGACCTCGCACACCCGCATCGGAAAAAAGAAAAAGGCGCCACCCGGATCATTCCGGAGGCGCCGAGGACAGGATCGGGTTCGGTCGGACTCAGCGCGACATGGGGGCGACAACCGGACTCCGTCCACGGACTGGCGACGGATTGCCCCGACGAGGCTGTTGGACCGGTCGCCCGGTCTCCCGACTTCTCCGGATCTTCCCCGCGTCGCCTCCCCGTCTCGGTCCCTTTCGTCGAACCCTTCCGGGCTCACGGAGGCCGTTGCAGGCCCCGGGATCCAAGCGAAATCTGGAGCGATTGGGAGAGAACCTTTCCAGTCTTCCGGGTGAAGGAGGCCCGGACCCTGATGGATGGAGCCCGCAACCTGCGGTGCCCCTCTACGACAGAGGCATTGTAAGCGGATTCGTGAATCTGAGTCAACCAACTGGCCCAGCATCCGACAGCGCGCGCCCCGACTCGACGACGATCAGCCCTCCACCAGAGCGCGCACGGCCGGCGGCAGGTGCCTCTCGTCGACCAGAGTCGATGCATGCGTGCGAATTGCCGCCGCGAGAACCCGGATCTGCGAGCTCGCCGGTTCGAGATTCGACAGGATCACCCAGAGTTCGCCCCGCACGCGGCAGACCCCGCTGGCCGGCGCGGGCGAATCGCCGGAAGCCGCGGATTGTCCCGCGACCTTTACCCGCATCCCGGCCTCGGCAGCCAGTCCGAGCAGCACCTCGAGAACCTCGCTCTCCTGCACACCGGGACGTTGCGTCGCCCGCGGCAGCCGGGCAAGCACCGGACCGCGAATCCCGATGCGTCAGGGCTTCGGTGCGAGCGCCCGGGCCAACGCCAACAGCTGCACGGGCTCGAGCGCCTCGGCGCGGGTGCGCGGTTCGATCCCGCATGCGGACAACGCCTGCTCGATCGGGCTCCAGTCCCGACCTTCGCCGAACCCGCCCGCCTTCAGGCAGTTGAACACCGTCTTGCGACGCTGGGCGAAGGCGACGCGAATCACGCGCTCGACCCACTCGAGTTCGCCGGGTTCGAGCAGCGGAGTCGGGCGCGGCCAGACTCGGACGAAGCTCGAGTGGACCTTCGGCTCCGGGAAGAACTGCCCCGGTGCCAGATCCAGCCGCTTGTCGACGTCGACCGTCAGCTGGTGGAGGACCGCCAGCGAGCCGTAGTCCGGACTGCCGCGTCGCGCCGTGATGCGCAGCGCGAGCTCGCGCTGCAGCATCACCGACCAGTCCTCGAGCCGATGCCTGAAGTCGAGCATGCGACGAAGCAGCGGCGTCGCGGCCGAGTACGGCAGGTTCGCGACGAGTCGAGTGGGCCGCGGGATCCGATCGAGCAGCGCGCTCCAATCCAGCGCGATCGCATCGGCGTGGATCAATTCGACTCCGTCCGGAAGCAGCGCCTCCTCGGTCAGCGCCCGCACGAGACCCGAATCGATCTCGATTCCCACGATGCGAGCACCCCGACGCGCCAGCGCGCGCGTGAGCGTCCCGAGCCCCACGCCGACCTCGATCACGTGATCTCCGGGACCGACGCCGGCCGCCAGCGCAAGTCGATCCGCGGTGCGGTCGTCGACGAGAAAGTTCTGTCCGAGTGTCCGGCTGAGATGGAGACCGTGTCGGCGCAGGATCGCGCTGTGCCGCTCACTCATCGAGAGACGTCGCCCGGGAGGTCCGATGCGTCGCGCCAGGGCGCCTCGCCGACCGGCACGCGTGAGAACGCGCTGAGCGAGAGCGAATCGCGTTGGCCGCGATCGAGCAGCCGCGCGCCGGCCGCGGCGATCATCACCGCGTTGTCGGTGCACAGGTCGAGCGGTGGAAAGATCGCTTCGAAGCCCCAGCGCGTGCCCGCCGCCGCCATCTCCGCACGCAGCCGTCGATTGGCCGCGACTCCCCCCACGACCGCCACCTGCCGGAGTCCCTCGCGCTCGACTGCGCGACGGACCCGGATCACCAGGGACTCCACCGCAGCCGCTTCGAACGACGCGGCCACGTCGGCGATCGCACGCGCGTCCATCGAAGCGGCCCCCGCCTGAGCCTCGACCTCGAGGGCCACTGCCGTCTTGAGCCCGCTGTACGAGAAATCCAGCCCGCCCTTGCGCGCCATCGGACGCGGGAAGTCGATCGCTGCGGGATCACCGGACTCCGCGGCACGCGACACGGCCGGTCCGCCCGGAAACCCGAGACCGAGGAGCTTCGCGACTTTGTCGAACGCCTCACCGACGGCGTCGTCGCGGGTCTCCCCGAGCAGGACGGGTTCGGCGTCCGCGCGGACGCGATACAGAGCGGTGTGCCCACCCGACACCACGAGACCGAGATATGGCGCGCGCAGGTCGGGCGCGGCAAGTTCGGCTGCGGCGAGATGCCCGGCCAGATGGTGTACCGCCACCAGGGGCAGCCCCGACCGATACGCGAGCGCCTTGCCGAACGACAATCCGACCAGCAGCGAACCGACCAGGCCCGGACCGGCGGTGACCGCGATCCCGCGCAGCCCAGCGAGTCCGACGTCCGCCCGGACGAGCGCCTCGCGCACCACGTCCGAGACCACCCGGACGTGATCGCGGGATGCCAGTTCCGGCACGACGCCACCGTACGGGGCGTGCACCTCGACCTGGCTCGCGATCACGCTCGACAGGATCGTCCGACCACCGACGACCACCGCGGCGGTCATCTCGTCACACGAACTCTCGATCCCGAGCACCGGGCCCGAGGCCACCGTCAGCCGTTTCGGCGCTCGAGCTGCTCCTGCTCGGCCTTGCAATCGATGCAGAGTTCGGCCATCGGACGGGCCTCGATCCGCTTGAGCGAGATCGGCTCACCGCATACTTCGCAGTCGCCGTACACGCCGTTGTCGAGCTTCTCGAGAGCCTGATTGATCTTCGTCAACAGTCCGCGCTCGCGCTCGCGCAGCCGCCCCTGGAAGGCGAGGTTCATCTCGGATGAAGCCGTATCGATCTCGTCCGGAAAATCATCCGGGTCGAGGTGGATGTCTCCCGAGAGTGTCCGCCGCGCGTTCTCGAGAAGTTCATCCCGCTGCTGGAGAAGGATCTTCCTGAATCGGTCCTGGTCGCGCTTCTTCAACGCCTCACCTCATCGATCTTGACCGGTCGTGCGACGCCCCACCTCGCGCGTTGCGCGCCTGAACCGATCTTCGCTCCGAATCTCGTCCGATCGCGCCCGATGGATGGACGGCGTCGGCGTCGTCTTCACCCGTTTCCAATCGCCTCGAGCTGATTGTGCGCTTCGCGTGCGCGTGCCGAGTCGGGATAGTCCTTCAGCACCTGCTTGAACACGGTCCTGGCGGCGTCATAGAAACCCGGTCCCAGTTTGAGCAGAGACTCCCCCTGGCGATAAAGCGCATCAGGCGCCTTGTTGCCGTTGGGGTACACACGAACGACGTCATTGAACCGCAGCACCGCAACGCGATAGTCGCCCTGCTTGAAGTGACAATCGGCCATCCAATACGCGGCATCGTCGGCATACGAAGACGACGGGTAGGTCTGCAGGAACTTGCGGAACTGATCGATGCAGACCTTCTGATCGTTCTTGCGCCAGGCCGCGAGTGCCTCCTGGTAGGCGTCCACTTCATCCGAAGATGTGCTCTCGGGTTCGCCTTCGGACGGCAAGGTGAGCTTCTCAGGCTCGATGACGGCCACTTCGGTCGCGCCCGCAATGGCCGCGCCACCGGCGGACTGCGTGGCCAGCGTCTGTCGCGCCTTGCGGGCCTCTTCGAGCGCATCGTCTGCGGTCTTCTGTGCGACCTCGAGTTCGCCCTCGAGCCGGCGTTGTTCGGACCGAAGTTCTTCGACCTCGGCGGAAAGCACGGCAATGCGCTCGAAGGGATCGGGACCCTGGCTGCCCGCGCGATTGGCATCCACCACGCGTTCTTCGAGCTTGCGGAACTCCGCCATCGTCACGCAGCCGGTCAGGCCCACACAGGCAACCAGAGCGCACAATGCCCACAACCCGGTACTCCGGGCAGATGCCCGTGGTCCCCTCGTGGTTTTCGGGCAGTGCATCAGCATGTTCGAGTGGACTCTCCTTGGACTCGGCGGGCGCAGACTGTAGCAGCCCATTCAGCGAGCGAATGGGCCCCAGGAGGGCTGCAGGTCCTCGCCAGCAGATTGCGTGAGACGGCGGAGATTCTCGCCGTTGGCATCCACGACATAGATGCTGGGCTTTGTTCCACGCCGGGCCGAGCTGAAGGCGATCTTTCGGCTGTCGGGTGACCAGGTGGGGGCTTCGTCGGTCCGGTCATGGGTGACGATCGGCAGATTGACCTCGCCGCTCGGGTCGATCAGCCAGATGTCGAACTGCGAGCCGACCCGGGACTCGTAGGCGATCCAGCGACCATCCGGCGACCAGGCGGGCGATGTGTTGTAGCTGCCGTTGAAGGTGATCCGGCGCAGTTCGGAGCCATCGTTGTTCATGATGTAGACCTGCGGCCCGCCTGAACGGTCCGAGACGAAGGCGATCTGCTGGCCGTCGGGCGACCAGGCGGGTGATATGTCGATCGCCGAACTCTTGGTCAGGCGGACCAGGTCGCGGCCGGTCCGATCCACCCGGAAGAGCTCGGCCGCGCCATCGAAACTGGTGACGATCGCCAGATTCTTGCCGTCCGGGGAGAAGACGCCGCGATACTTCGGCAGCTCGGGCAGGACTCGCGACAGGATCGGGCCGGGTCGATATTCGCCTCTCGAGGTGAGATAGAGGCCCGGCAGTCCACGCTTCGGCGGGTAGGAGGTGTAGAGGATCGCCCCTCCGTCCGGCGTCCAGTCCGGAAAGACCTTCAGACTCTTGCCGTTGGTGGCCGCGCGCACCCGCTCCCCATCCGCGTCCATCACCCAGATCTCGCGGGCTCCGGTGCGATCGGACACGAATGCGATCTCGGTGCCCGCCACACCCGGCACTCCGGTGAACGCCTTCACGACGTCGTCGGACAGAAGTTTCCCGAGCCGGATCATGTCCGCAGGCGGGCGCGTCAGCGTTCCCTTGCCGACACGCACACAGCGCGCGGTGTCCCAGACCTGGAAGTCGACGACGAGGGATTGTCCCTCGCGACGGATCTGGCCCTCGACCAGCGCGTCCGCTCCGCTCTGCTGCCAGTCCTGGCAATCATCGCGCCGCTCCGCGCCGAACGCGGTCGTCATCTTGTCGCCGAGGAAGGCGTCGTCCGCCAGCGGAAGCAGCACACCGGTGAACTCGAGACCGGCGGCAATGATCCGGCGCAATTCGGGTGCGCGGTTCGGATCTGCCGGGATCGCCGTGTCGACGAATTGCTGCACGGCGGCACGGAAGGCGCGGCCGTCACCCGGCGTGATGACGATCGCCGGATCCCCTTCCTGGGCCTCGGCGGATACAGCGTTGAGGAGCGCGGCGATGGCCAGGCTCACAGCGAGAATCGAGCGGGACGAGCGGGACAAGGGTCACTCCTCGGACGTGAAGATCAGGGTCCGACGGCCGGCCTTCGGAGCCGGGGGAAGGGGACTGGCGCGCATGACGGCGCGAACTGCGTTGTCATCGTAGGATGGATTGCCCGAGGATCGGATCACTTTGGGCACCCCGACGACGCTCCCGTCTTCTGCAACATCCATCTGCAATTGAGCCGCAAGCTCAGCGCGGCGGAACTCCGGCGGCGTGATCCAGTTGGATCGGATGTGCCGCATCACCGCCAGGTTCCATGCCGCGACCTCGGGCGAGACCAGCACTCCCGAGCGAGACGAGGCCGTGGCCGCGGGACCGACCTGGGCGTTGGCGACGGTCTGCGGCGCCGGCGCGACCGGAGTCTCCTCGCCGACATCGTCGCGCAGTTTGGCCATCGTATCCTCGTAGCTGAGTTCCTTCGGACGCTCGGGTCGGGCCACGAACGGTTCGGGCTTGGGCTTCGCGACGGGCTTGGGCTCGGGCTTCGGCTTGGCCTGCACGATCGGTGTCGGGGCCTCCTTGGGCAGGATCTTCACCGCGGGTTTCGGAGGCGGAGGGGGAGGCGGGGCAGGAGTCGGCTTGGGCGCGGCCGGCTTCGCGGGGACGGCCTTGGGCGCCGAGGACGGCGGCGCGGGCACCGCCGCGACGAGATCCACGGTCATCGCCTGGCTGAGCAGCATCGCCTCCGGCTTCGGCGCGAAGCTCAACGCGGCCACCAGCACGACATGGGCCACGCCCGAGACGAGCATGGCCTGACGGAACCGGCGACGCTGCGAGTCGTCGACTTCACCGAGCCAGGACGTGGAATCGAGAGTGGTCAAGAACCGGTCCCGCGGGCCGACCTCTCCCGGGACGACGCGGCTCCGTGCCTCGGTCCCAGACGGTGTCGGGCCGGATTGATCAGCGCTCAGCCTCGGTCACGATGCCGAGTTTGTCCGAACCCGCGCGCCGGGCCGCTGCCATGCCCTTGACCACGACGCCGTACGGAGCGTCGCGATCGGCGCGCAGGAAGATCTCCTTCGACGCACGCGACTCGAACAGGGCCTTGATGCGTTGTTCGAGTTCGGCGGCGGGCACCTCCTTGCGTCCGAGGTAGTACTTGCCCTTCGCATCCACCGACAGGATCAGCGGGGAATCAGACACCTTCAGCGCCTGCGTGTTGGTCTCCGGAAGGTTCACGTCCATGCCCTGCTGCATGAGTGGTGCCGTCGCGATGAAGATCACGAGCAGCACGAGCATCACGTCGACGAAGGGAGTGACGTTGATCTCCGATCTCGCGCGCCGACCGCTCCCACCGACACTCGCGCCCATGGCGACTACGACGCTCCGTAGCGGACGGCAGCGCTCTTCGGTTTTCCGGTCCCGAATGCCGCCAGGTCCTCTTCGAATTCCGTCGCGAAGAGGTCCATCGAAGCCGTCAGATCGTCGATCATGGCGACGAACGTGTTGTATGCGATCGAGGCTGGAATCGCCGCGAGGAGCCCGATCCCGGTCGCGATCAGCGCTTCGGCGATACCGGGGCCGACCACCGCCAGGCTCGCGCTCCCCGTCCGCCCGATGCCCTGGAATGTCGTGATGATACCGACCAC
>JANOFF010000066.1:0-16302 GCA_031413515.1 bacterium | reverse complement strand
GCTCCGGAGTCAGGATGTCTTCGAGGTCGGGGCGGGTCCGCATCAGCTTCTGAAGCTCTTCGCTCGTCGCCTTCACGGACTTCATGTCACTTCCCGCGCGCGCGGCGATCATGCGGTCGCGAAAAATTTCGATCTGGGCAGAGTTCGCGGTCTGCCAGGCCGCTTGCTTGGCGGCCAGACCCTCGACTTCGTGGGTTTGTTCCGCACTCAGTCCGAGCGGGGCGACCTGCGCGAGGTAGGCCTCCTTCTGACGCGCCGTCGCTTCCTGCGAGCGGAGCCGCATGTCGGCATCGGCCTTCGCGCGTGCAGCGGCCTTTTCTGCTTCGGTCCGGGGTTTGACCGGAGGTCGTGCGGGAGTCGCTGCCGGCACGGGCGCATCAGCGGGAGCAGCCGCGTTCGTCGGCTGCGCGGCTGGAGTCTTTGCGCTCGCGGGCTGGCCATCCTGCGCAAAGCCCGGCGCTGCGGCGAAACCGATGACCAGCGACAACCAGAGAGAGCACACGATCCGAAGTGTCTGCATGGGGGGCGAGATTACACCAGGAGCGAAGGTGGACGGAAGGCTGAAGATCATCCGACCCCTGTGCGCCACGGAAGGCCGGGACCATCGTCCTTCGAGAAGACCGGTCCGATCGTGAATGCGACGACGACCAGCAACACGAGTGCAGCGAGCGCCGAGTGGATGCCGATCGTTCGCAGTCCCGATGAACGCGTCCAGCGTGACAGCGACTCGCTCGCGTAGACGGCAAACGGAACGGACATGACCAGCAGGTAGCTGCCCTTCACCGTCACATACCAGGGATTTCCCCAGGTGAACGCGACGTACCCCGTGAAGGTCGCCACGACCATCAGCACGAGCAGCGTATCGAGCCCGCCCGGCTCGCGGATCGCCCGACGCACCCCACGCGCGACTCCGGCAAGGAAGGCGGCCGTCGGCACGAGGGCGAGCACACCGATCGCACTGCCGATCCGCGTGACCGCGTCCGAGCGGGCGAGGAAGTGCCGGTGGCCGTCGAACCAGACGGTCGCGTAGGTGCTGCCCCAGATCGAATGCAGGAGTTCCGGATTCAGCAACTGCGGATCCGTGAAGGTCGCCAACGGAAACCGCAGGTAGTCGAGCAGATCGCGGGATCCGGGCGGCATCTCGAACATCTGGGCATGCACGGACAGGTCCTGGGGATACAGGTACCCGAACAACCACCACGCGCGGAGATAGAACCAGCCGCCTACCAGAATCGCCACGCCGGACACCACCGCGCAGCGTGCAAGCGCGGGCGACCAGGCTCGGCGCCGGACAGCGCCGATCGCACAGGCTCCCACGATGGCGACCAGCACGAGTACGCCCGACAGCTTCGTCAGCAGCGCAAGCCCCGCGAGCAACCCGACCCAGGCAGCCCGTCCGAGCGACAGCGTTTCGCTTCGATGCCCGGTGATCGGTGGCGTGAGCAAGGGAACAGCGGCGAGCAGGGCCAGCGAGGACCACATCACGACGAGCAGTTCCTCGCCTAGCATGGGCGACAGGTACAGCTGCACCGGCAGGAAGAGCAGCAGTGCAGCCGCGAGCACCGTGCGCCGCACGTCACCCGGATCGATCCGGTGGACCAGCACGACCGCGGCCCCGATCGCCGCGAGACCGGCCAGCGTCACGGCGAGGGGGATCACCTGAAGGACCAGCCGCTCGGCATCCAACCACGCGAGCCCGCGCCACAGCAGCGCGGACCCGTAGTAGAACAGCGGCGCGTGGGAGGTCGACCAGCCCGCATCGGGATCCGGCAACGCCCATGAATCCATCAACAGGCGTATGTATTCGAAGTTCTGCGTCGCATCGAATCCGTTGCCGGTCCGGAAGCGGATCGCGTTGTTGATCCGGATCGCCACGCCGACGACCGTGAGGACCAGCCCGAAGGCAAGCCAGCGGTTGACGGCGCTCGTCCGACTCGCGGGACTGGCATCGCTGCGGATCGCACCGCTCGTCACTCGGCTACCCATCGTCGCCACGATCGCCGCTGCATCGAGGCGCACCATAGCGGGTCGCCCGCATAGCGACCGCGATAACCCGGGGATGAGCGCACCACCTGAAATGCCGAGGGCCGGGCACCCGCGGTGAAGCGGATGCCCGGCCCGGGAACACTCGACCGTTCGACGCGCGCTCGACGCATCGAGTCGTGCAGTTTGCCTACTTGGTCTTGCCGGCCTCGAGCACCGAGTTGTAGGCCTTGCCCGCGGCGTCGGCGTTCTTCTTGGCGTCGGCTTCCGCCTTCTTGGCGTCCTGGTCGAGCTTCTTCGTCTGGGACTGGGCCGCATTGGTGGCCTTGTTGGCTTGACCCTTCGCGGAATTCGCGGCACCCGTGGCGCTCTTCTGTGCATTGGCACCGGCGGCGTTCGCCTTGGCCTTCGCGGCGTTGCTGGAGTCGAGGGCCTTCTGCTGTGCGGCGGTGCCCGCTTGCGTGGCGCTCTGCGCCGCGGCCGCACCCTTGTTCGCCGCGTTGGTCGCGGCATTGTTGGCCGCGTTCGTCGCGGCGGCCGTACCCGCCTGCGCGGTCCCCGTCGCTGCGTTGGTGCCCGTCGCGACCGCACCGGCCTTGGCGTCGGTGGCCGTCTTGGTCGCGTCGGCCTTGGCCTTCGCTCCGATGTCGTTGATCGAGACCTGTGCCACGGCCACCGAAGAGCCGACACACAGCACCGCCCACGCCATCACGAACTTCGTTCCGATCGATCCGAATCGCATGTGATCCTCCTGGTTGGGAATTCGAGCATAGAGCATCCCGGATGCTCCGGCGGCCTCGCGTCACGAAGCGTCGGATGGGATCTGCGCGCGGTCGCGGACCCGGATCCTCACGATCCCGTGTCGCCGCTCTTGGTGTTCGCGACGGGAGGCACCGGAGCGATCTCCGCATGGGCTTTCTTCGCGTCGTCGTAGCTCACCCATCCGCGTTGATAGGCAACGGTGATGAGATGGCTGACGATCAGATTGCCCGTCCGCCGAGCGTCCGCCTGCACGGTCGCCTGGTGTTCGTGCAGCGCACCGGTGGCCGCGCCGACGCCCGCCCCGACCGGTCCCGCTGCCGCCATCACCAGCGCACCGGGCTTGAGGTCGCTGCGTGCAGTCGTCGTGAAACCCTGCGCCATCAGGTCTCCGTCGGGTGTCGAATCGAACAGCTGGACCGCGGTCGCGAGCTGCGACTTTCCGACGCCCAGCCCGATGGCGATCCGTCGCGCGCGATTGCCGGCGTCGATGTCGACGAACTGCCCCTCGAGCTTGAGCACGCCGGACGCGGGAATCGAAGTCGGAGCCTGGCCCCGTGGCACACGCTGCGCCGTGAGACCCGCGGAGTTCAGCCCGCTGACGATCGTCTCAGACAGTGCTTCCGCCACCGCTTCGCCGAGCTTCTGCTGGCGCTCGGTCAACTCTTCGCCCTGGGCCATGTCGAAGAGACGGGCACCGAGCGCGGCTTCTGGCGAAACCTGATCCCTGCGAAACGCAAAGTCGTAGACGAGGATCTCGACCGGCCGCGGCAGCGGACGCAGGGTGAGCTCTCCCGCGGAGTCGATCTTCGTCGACGCGCATCCCGGCGCGCAGAACAGCGCGAGCAGCAGAACCACGAGACTCTCGATCAAGGGGCTGTGAATGGTCGAACTCGCCCCTGAAACAATCCTGTTCGTCATGACTTGAACTCCTCGCTGGCAGGGATAGCCAGTGAATGGCGGGCGGAGGATCGGTGAATCGTCGAATGGTGGCGGGGCAAGACCGATTCCAAGACCTCAGTCGGTCGGCACGCCGGTCTGTTGGGGGCTCGGGGCTCCGGCTTCGTCGAGATAGCCGAGGGCCTGCAGGGCGTCGCGCACGTCGTCGGGCAGTGCGGTCGTGTTGCGCGTCGCCGCGTCCGATGCGGATCCATCGCGCAGGCTGGCGGCCAGCCCGGCGCTCGTCTGTGCACGTTCGGCGAGCCGTCGCTCGAGAGCCGCGAACAGCTCGGGTTGGTCGGCCTGCAGGTTTTGCCGTTCGTTCGGGTCGTCTGCCAATTCGAACAACCGCTCGTAGTGGCCCGCGCCGCTCGGCGTCTCGTAGTCCATCCGGATGAACTTGTGGCTCGGGGTCAAGAGCGCTTCGCCGCGCCAGGCGTCGAGTTCGATCTGCGCGTACAGACTTCGCTCCGCTGCATCACCGCGCGGAGGAAGGATACGCGCGTCCGGATCGAGCTTCTGCCACTGCGTGCGGTCCTCGTCCGCGATCGCCAGGATCGTCGGCACCACATCGATCTGCGACACCGCCTCGGCGACGCGGAGTCCGGGCTCGGGCTCGTGCGGTCGGCGCATCACGAGGGGGACGCGCAGCACCTGGTTCCAGAGCGAGTTGCCGTGTCCGTGCGCGCGATGCTCGCCGAACGACTCGCCGTGATCGGCGGTGAACACGATCAGCGTCTGGTCGAAGCGGCCGGTCGTTCGCAGGTGATCGAGCAGTTCGCCGAAGGCGGCATCGCTGGCGGCGACTTCACCGAGATAGCGCTGGAAGTCGGCCTGCTCCGTATCGGTGTACGAGAATCCGCCGGGATCGTGGGGAGGGCGCTCCGCGTATCGATCGAAGCGATCGGGCGGCGCATAGGGGGCATGGGGATCGGTGCTGAGGATCTGGAGGAAGAACGGACGCGGCGCTGGATCGGCAGGATCTGCGGCGGCCGCGGCCTCGTCGAGCCAGCGGATCGCGCGCGCCGTCACCTCGCCCGCGGAAGCACGCGAGCCGCTTTCACTGACGCGCCCCCGACCGCTGTGGTCGTACAGCTCGAGAAACTCGTCGTAGCCCTGGTCGAGCCCGAAGTATCGACCTGCGTTCGGGTTGGTGACGATGGCGCCGGTTCGATACCCGAGTTCGCGCAGACGTTCGGGCAGGAAGATCAAGCCGGGCTCGGCGACGTCTTCGCGTCCCATCACACCATGCAGATCCGACGACAGACCGGTCAGGATCGACACCATCGACGCGCGGGTCCAGCTGCTGGCCGCCTGGGCGTTCTCGAAAAGCACACCGTCGCGCGCGAGCGCATCGAGGGCCGGTGTCTCGACGTATGGATGTCCGTAGGCGCCGAGCACGTCCGCGCGCAGGGTATCCACGACGTAGAGCAGGACGTTCGGCCGCGATGGTGCGGGAACGGAGACCGGAGAAGTCGTCTCCGCAGGCGGTGACGGGTCGCAAGCAAGCAGCAGACCCGCCAACACGAGCAGATACACCGCCGCGTGAAGAAGAGGAGGGACGATGAGACTCGTCGGGCTGCGTCGAGGCGAACCGCAGGCTGCCATCGGGGCTGCCATCAAGGTCCCATCACAGTGCCATCACGGGCACGTCATCCCTTCAGTTCCGCTCCACGTCGCCACCGCCCGAGATCGGCGCGGGCTCGGGTCGGGGATCGTCGCATTCGCCGATGTCCGCCCAGGCGCCCTCGTCGCACTCCATCAACTGCCCACCCTGGCACAGCTGCGCTCCGTCGGGATAGACGCTTCGGTTGTACACGCAGCTTCCGTCGTCATCCATCTGCGCGGAAGTAATCGAGGCGAGCAGGACGCCGAATCCGAACACGGCGATCACACAGAGCAGTTTGATCAGGGCTACGAGCGTGATGCGGATCCGGGTCGAAGCGGACATCGGTCGATCCTCCAGACGCCGTGCCGTCCAGCGTGCTGGCCGAGGGTATCGCGACCTCGACCAGGCGCGCGACCTCGGCCACCGGACCTGAGTCCTCGGCCATCGGCATGCACGCGGATCGCTTCCCGTCCAGGCTCCGGTGTGAGATGCTGGCCGCCCGGACCGGGCGACGACGACTCGATCCGGACGCGAGGTGCATCGATGCAGACCCGTATCCCCCGCCTGAAGATCCGTGACGGCGTCGACCTGATCGTGGATCGGCTCGAGGGCATCGGCGCCGTGATCATCGAGGATCTGCTCGCCGCCGACGTGGTCGCGCGACTGAACGGCGAACTCGATCCGTATCTCGGGAGCGCCCCCGTCGAGCGACGCTTCATCAACGACGCGGTCGCCTGGTTCTTCGGCCCGCAGACGGATCACGTCACCGGCGTGGCCGGCAAGTCCCGCAGCTTCGCGATCGACGTGATGTGCCATCCGCTGCTGCTCGAGGTGTGCGATCGGATCCTGCTGCGCTCCTGCGCCCGCTATCAGCTGAACCTCGGTCATGTGCTCGACCGCGGGCCGGGTGCAGCCGCGCAACTCCTGCACCGCGACGAGCTCGTCTGGAACGACGTCCCGCAACCCCACGACGTGCTGCAGATCGCTTCGATGATCGCGCTGGTCGACTTCACCGAGGAGAACGGCGCCACCCGCGTGATTCCCGGGAGCCATCGCTGGCCGGCGGATCGCACGCCGACGGACGACGAGACCGTGGCGGCCGTCATGCCAGCCGGGGCCGCGGTCCTCTATCTCGGCTCGACGATCCACGGGGCCGGCGCGAACCGCACCGCCGCTCAGCGCCGCCGCGGCATGCACATGAGCTACGTGCTCGGCTGGCTCCGCACCGAGGAGAACAGCTATCTCGCGGTGCCGCTCGATCGAGTTCGCGATCTGCCGACGCGCTGCCTCGAACTGCTCGGCTACGCGGCCCACGACGCGCTGAAACGCGGCGGCGGCTATCTCGGCGCAGTGGATGTGCGTGACCCGCTGGAGATGATCGGGCGCGGCGAACTCTGAGTCGCGACTGGCTCGTCTTTGGCAAGTCGGCGCGACCCGTGTGCCATCGCAATCCCACTCGCAATGCCGTCGATCGTGCAGTCGAGGAAAGCTCGAATCACGCTGTCGTCCGCAGCCTCACGTCGAGGCGATGAATTCGTTGATCGCCCGGGCGAGTTCTTTTCCGCGTCCTTCCTGGAGGAAGTGTCCACCGCCCTTGATCTGGACGTGGGGCTGGCCCGCTGTACCGGGAACTCTCTTGAGGAAGATCTTGTCGCCGCCCCTGGACACCGGGTCGTTGTCGCTGAACGCGCACAAGAACGGCTTGCGCCACTTCGACAGCACATCCCAGGCGCGGCGATTGCCCGCGACCGGCGGATCGCTGCCGAACATCGGCACCTGGCTCGGCATCGCGCGCGGACCCATCTTGTACGACGGATCCGGAAACGGTGCTTCGTAGGCGGCGACTTCTTCGGGCGTGAGCTTGCGTCCATCGACGCTGCCGGCGACCACCATGCCGACCGGAACGTCGGCCGTCTCCCAGTTCCACTTCTGCCAGCAGGCGAACGAGCGTTCGGGGACGCTGGGATCCATCTTGGCGAGGGCGGCAGCGACCTCGGGAAAGGACGGCGTCGGAGCGTTCTCCCGATAGGCGCGGAAGGCGGCGATCCGCTCGGGCGGGGCCTCCTCGGGAACCGGCAGACCAGTGTTCGCAACGACCACTCGCGCGAAGCGTTCGGGATTCTCGGCCACCATGCGCAGGCCGATGAGACCTCCCCAGTCCTGGCCGACGAACGTGGCGTCCTTCACGTCATTGGCGCGCAGCCAGGTATTCAGCCACGTGACCTGGCGCTCGTACGTGTAGTCCTCGCGCGCAGCGGGTTTGTCCGAGCGACCGAAGCCGACGAGATCGGGCGCGAGCACGCGGTTCCCCGCGGCGACGAACAACGGAATCATGTGTCGGTAGAGGTAGCTCCAGGTGGGTTGACCATGCATGCAGACCACGACCCGACCGCTTCGCGGACCTTCATCGACGTGGTGGATGCGAAGCGTGCCACCGTCGCCGTCGGGCACCTGCGTGTAGTGGGGCGCGAACGGATGGCCGGGCAGTCCGTCGAAGCGCGCGTCGGGTGTTCGCAGGACCTTCATCGATCGTTCTCCTCTCCTTGCCTCCCGTTGCGAGGGCGTCGGGCCCCGGAAGTCGCCGTACCGGTCGCCGCAGGCGTCATGGTGTTCCGAACGGCGCGGGTCGCACCGGATCGCTGCGATGGTGGCTGGCTGAGTGTGCGAACGCCAGCTTCGGCCAGGGCCGACGCGCACGGCGCGAGACTGCGGCTGATCGGAGATCCATCGGAAGGCCGCGCGGATCTGCGATCCGCAGATCCCCCGCCGGGCCAGCGGCAGGCGTATCGATGCCGATCGCGGATCTCGAATCATCGCGCCAATCGATCGCTTTCGTAGCGCCTCGCTGTGCTATGCGTCCCCCGCGAAATCCGGTCTGGAGCGGGCGTTGCCCGAGCAATCCCTGACCGGAACCGACCCGATCGGTGGGTGGCACCCGGGCCGGTGATGAAGCTGACATCGAGGAGGCGTTCCCGACCTCCATCGTCTTCCCGGATGGGCGCGCGCGGCGCCAGCGTCCGGGCAACACCATCAGGAGACCAAATGCGAGCCATCTCTCTGCTTCTGTCCCTTCCGCTCAGCGTGCTGCTCGTCGCGTCGACGGCCGACGCCAAGAGCTGCTCGACGTTCGCCACCATCAAGGGCTTCGATGAGGCCAAGAGCACGATCAGCCTCGAAATCAAGAAGGGCGATGCGGGCAAGTTCTTCGTCAAGACCGAGGGCGCACCGAACACCTCGAAGATCCCGGGCAAGTGCGCGTCCAAGGTGCTGAAGCAGGGAGACTTCCCCGTCAAGTCGTCGGGCGGGCGACTCTCGATCACGCAGATCCGCGAGAACTTCTCCGGCAAGATGCTGAACAATCCCGACGATCCGAAGTGGCTCGGCGCCGAACTCCAGAAGATCATCGCGGCCAAGACCGAAGTGGTCATCGTCCTGCGCCCCGAAATGGCGGCGAAGGACAAGAAAGATCCGCACTGGGTCAGCACGATCTACATGCCGGCCACCGACGCCGAGCTGAAGGAGATCGAGCGTCTGAACCAGCAGGCCGAGGACGTCGACTAGCCTAGCCGGATCGAGCGTCACCA
The DNA here is from genome assembly GCA_031413515.1 of bacterium. Taxonomy (GTDB): domain Bacteria; phylum Myxococcota_A; class UBA9160; order UBA9160; family UBA4427; genus TMED88. The sequence goes on along the minus strand of JANOFF010000066.1, from coordinate 7,428 downwards.
CGACCCCGGTCGGAGCCCTCGCGGGAACCGGCCGGGGTCGTGTCGTTTCGGGCGCGGGCCGACGCCGCCCGCCCAGGAGCCTTGCCGGAGTCCACGGGACATCGGAACATGCGTGACTCGCGCGCGGGCCACTCGACTCGCGCGGGACGGAGTCACGGGCGATGCGCGCTGGCCGACGGGTGGTGGTGATCGGTGCTGGGATGTCGGGCGTGCTGTGCGGCATCGAGCTCGCGCGCGCGGGGCTCCACGACTACGTGATCTACGAGAAGGCAGCGCGCCTCGGCGGCACCTGGCGCGACAACACCTATCCGGGCCTCGCGTGCGACGTGCCGAGCCACGTGTACTCGTACTCGTTCGAACCGAATCCCGACTGGAGCCACCGGTTCGCGCCGGGCCCCGAGATCCAGCGCTATCTCGAGCACACCGCCCGCAAGCACGGCGTCCTCGATCACATCGAGTTCGACAGCGAGATCACCCGCTGCGAATGGATAGATGGTCGCTGGCACGTCGAAACGCTCGACGGCCGGACCGACCTCGCCGACTTCGTCATCACGGCGGTCGGAGTGCTCCATCATCCGAGCCTTCCGCCGATCGACGGGATGGAGAAGTTCGAGGGCGCGCTGTTCCACAGCGCGCGCTGGGACCACGGCGTCGATCACCGGGGGCGGCGCCTCGGCGTCATCGGCAACGGCTCGACGGGTGTGCAGATCGTCAGTGAAGTCGTCGACCAGGTCGGATCCCTGACGCTCTTCCAGCGCACCCCGCAATGGATCCTGCCCGGTGCCAACCAGCCGTACAGCGACGAGGAGCGCGCACGAATGCGCGCCGATCCCGCAGCCCTCGCGAGTTTGCGCGCCGAGTTGACCGCGAGCTTCTCGAACGCCTTCTCGAATGCCGTGATCGGGGCCGAGTCGGATGGCATGCGCGGCATCGAAGCCGTGTGCCTGCAGAACCTCGAACAGAGCGTCGGGGACGCGGCGCTGCGCGAGCGGCTGCGACCGGACTACCGGGCCGCCTGCAAACGACTGATCGTGGCCGACGGGTTCTACGCCGCGATCCAGCGACCGAACGCACGGCTCGTCTCCGAAGCGATCGAGGGCTTCGAGTCGCGGGGAGTGCGCACGCGCGACGGACAGCTCCACGAACTCGACGTCATCGTGCTCGCCACCGGATTCGAGGCGCATCGCTTCATGCGACCGATGGCGGTGATCGGACGCGATGGCCGGACGATCGACGAAGCGTGGTCACCCGCGCCGCGCGCCTATCGGTCGGTCTCGCTGCCCGACTTCCCGAACTTCTTCATGATGGTCGGTCCGCACAGCCCGATCGGGAACTTCTCGTTGATCGAGATCTCCGAATTGCAGATCGGGTTCATCCTGCAGCTGATCGAACAGGTGCGCGGCGGCGCGTGTCGTGAGATCTCCGCAAGCCGGACTGCGACCGACCGCTTCAACGCTTCGATCCGCGCCGCGATGAAGGGCACCATCTGGGTGACCGGCTGCCAGAGCTGGTATCTCGATTCCGAAGGTGTGCCCGCCACCTGGCCGTGGAGCGTGCAGCGCTATCGCGATGAAATGCAGCGACCGGATTTCGCCGACTTCGAGCGGCTTCCGACAGATCGAGGAATCGCCGATATCAAGCGCCCGGGTTGAAGCTCAGGTGGCGGCCTGCCGTCCAGCCCGCGTCCACCGGATAGTCGGCGCCCGTGCAACTGAGGGCGTCGTCCGAGGCGAGGAACACGACCATTCTCGCGATGTCGCGGATCAGCTCGATCGGCGGCCGATCCTTTTGATACGACAGCAGTTTGTGCGTGAAGGCGAGCGTCATGGCCGGGTCGATGCCGGCGGGTACGTACGGGGCGCGCATCTGCGGACCTCCCGCCTCGGGGCACACCGCATTGACGCGGATCCCGTACTTGCCGAGTTCGAGGGCCGCCACCCGCGTCATGCCGCGAAGCGCCCACTTGGTCGCCGCGTACGCGATCAATCCGTTCTTCGCGCTGAGGCCATCGACCGACGACACGTTGACGATCGCGCCACCGCGCTGCTTCATGGCGGGAACCGCCGTCCGCATCCCGAGGAACGGGCCGACCTGGTTCACGCGCATCAGCCGCTCGAAGTCGCTGAGCGCCGTGTCCTCGAGCGCCTGCATGTGGAACAGCCCGGCGTTGTTGACCAGCGCATCGAGCTGCCCAAAGCGCCCGACCGTCTCGCCGATCGCATCGCTCCAGCTCTGCTCGGAGCCGACATCGAGCCGCACGAAGTGCGCGGACGCGCCGAGTTCGGCGACGACCGCGCGGCCCGGCTCCTCGAGCACGTCGGCCAGCACGACGCGCGCACCTTCGGCCACCAGCAGACGGGCGGTCTGCTCGCCGGTACCCCGCGCCGCTCCGGTGACCAGCGCCACCTTGCCCTCGACCCTGCCGCTTCGCTCAGCCATCGCCGTTTCCTTTCGAGGGACCGCCGCGTCGTCGGCCCTTGCGTACGGGGCGCCGAGCCTAGTGGATCACCCACCGCCCTGCCCTCGCATCGGCTTCGACTCGCAACGCTCGCAATCATGACCCCGCGATGGCTAGGCTCGCGCTGTCTCAACGCGTTTGAAGCCGTCGCGGAGCACCGAAGATGAACAGGCCCCCCGGTTCCGACAGCGCGTCCGACCACTCATCCGAAGCCGCTTCCGGCCCGCTCGACGGGCTGCGCGTGCTCGATCTCGGGCTGCTCGTGCAGGGCCCGCAGGCCGCACTCCTGCTCGGCGACATGGGGGCCGACGTCGTCAAGGTCGAGCTGCCCGGCTTCGGCGATCAGTCGCGCTGGATCCCGGTATCGCCGCAGGACCTGCGCGCTCCATACTTCATCGCGTGCAATCGCGGCAAGCGCAGCATCACGATCGATCTGCGTCGGGATCGTGGTCGCGAGGTGTTCCTGCGGCTTGCGGACACCGCGGACGTGATCGTCTCGAACTTCGTGCCGGGCACGCTCGAGCGCTGGAGGATCGACTACGAGACCGTGTCGGCCCGCAATCCGCGCATCATCTTCGGTTCGGGCAGCACCTTCGGTCCGTCCGGCGCCGATGCGACCCGCAAGGGCGCCGACATCGCCGGTCAGGCGAGCGGCGGGCTGATCCACCGCACCGGGCGCGACGCCGATTCGATGACGCCGATCGGCGTCACGATCGCCGATCACATCGGCTCGCAGAATCTCGCCAACGGGATCCTGGCGGCGCTGTTCGCTCGCGAGCGCACGGGCCGTGGACAGAAGGTCGAGGTCTCGCTGCTCGGTGGACAGATCTACGCGCAGGCGTCCGAGTACACGTACGCGTTCCTCACGGGCCGCAATCCCGGACGGGCCGAACGCGGCCATCCGCTGATCCCGATGCTGTACGGCGTGTTCCCGACCGCCGACGGCCAGATCGCGATCGTCGGCGTGACGCCGCCCTTCCGCTCCGCGTTCTTCGCAGCGCTCGGCCGGCCCGAACTCGTCGACGAGCCGCGTTACGCGACTCCGATCCTCACACCGGACAACCGACGCGAGCTCTTCGACATTCTCGCCGAGCGATTTCGCACCCGGACCACCGCCGAGTGGGAACGCATCCTCGCCGAATCGGGCCAACGCTATGCGGCGGTGCGCGACTACCTCGACGTCGCCCGGGACGAGAGCCCGTACGCGAACGGATATCTCCAGCGGATCGAACACCCCGAGTGGGGCGCCATCTCGATGATCGGCAGCCCGATCCGGCTCAGCGCCACGCCGATCCGCCCGAAGGCCCTCGCCCCCGAACTCGGTCAACATACCGAGGAGATCCTGCTCGAGCTCGACTACGACTGGGACGAGATCGCCGCCCTGCGCGTCGCGCAGGCGATCTGACGGAGCCAGCACAGCACGCGGGTTGCCGGAAAAAGCAGAACCTGCCCGTTCGGGATGCCAGAGAGCGCCAACGCCTCTAGGCTCCCGACTTCCCGGTGACCCGACCGCCGCCCGTCACCGATCAATGCGGAGATCGACGCCCGGTGGATCCGACTCCTGCGCGGCCCGACCGTGTCTCGCTGCCCGTCGCATGTCTGATCGCGGGGGTCGCCTCGATCGCGGCCGCGGCCCTGCTCGACAAGTCCGCTCTCGCGATCAGCCTGATCCTGAGCGTGCTCTGCGCACTCGGCGCGGTGCGACCGGGTGCCTCCTGGCGCCGCCTGCTGTGCGTCAATCTCGTCGTCCTGCTCGCGATCTTCGCCGTGGCCGAGGTCGCATTGAGCTTCGACCCGGTGGCACGCTCCGAGGGAAGGGACCTCGTGGGCTACACGCTCCCCGACGAACGGCTCAGCTATGCGCCGGCCAGAGACTTCGAGACGACCTATCGCCGCTACGCGGGCGACGTGCTCGTGTACGACGTCATCTACTCGATCGCGGCGAACGGACTGCGCGTCGCGCCCCCGCATCGGCCCGAAGCAGACGAATGCATCCTGTTCTTCGGCGACTCGTTCATGTTCGGCGAAGGTCTCATGAACGAAGAGACGCTGCCCTATCGAGTGGGGATCGAGCTGGGTGGCGCGTATCAGATCCACAACTTCGGCTTCCACGGCTACGGGCCGCACCAGATGCTGGCCGCGCTCGAACTCGGCGTGGTCGACGAGGCGATCGCGTGCAAGCCGCGCTTCGTCGTCTACCAGGGCGCCGCGTTCCACATCGATCGCGCGGCCGGGCTCAGCAGCTGGGAGAAGGGCGGCCCGCGCTTCGAGCCCACCGATGAAGGATTCGTCGAATACCGCGGTCGCTGGGATCCGACCCGTTTCGAGTATCCGGCGTGGCTGACCGCGGTATTCGAGTCCTCCCATGTGCTGGGCAAGATCCCGAGCGCGCACCGTCCCAGCAACGAAGACGACTATCTGCGCTATCTCGGGATCCTCGAGACGACCCGGCGCCTGGTCGAGACCCGCTTCCCCGGCGCCGAGTTCCACGTCGTCTTCTGGGACGTGCCCGAGGATCGCACCGTCGCCGATCTCGTCGCGCGAAGCTTCCGGATCGTCCGGGTGAGCGAGATCCTGACCGATCGCGGCGAGTTCCCCGAGAAGTACCGGCTGCACGAACTCGACGGTCATCCGAATGCGCTCGCGATGGCGCAGATCGCCGCGCATCTGGCGAAGCTGCTCGACGCGGCCCGCCAGACCGCGCCGCCCGGGCAACGGACTCCCGACCATGCCGAGCCCTGACCGGATGCGCGAGGTGCTGTCCCGCTATCTCACGTGCGTGGGCCGGCACGACGTCGAGGGTGTGCTCGCGCTGATGGCCGTCGACGTCTCGGTCGAGGATCCCGTCGGTGGACCGCCCGGCACCCATGTGGTCGGCCGCGAGGCGGTCGGCCGCTTCTTCCGCCGAGGCTTCGCGGCGAGCCAGCCCACGCCGAGAGGCGTGGGGCCGATCCGCACGACCGCGCAGAATCAGGCCGCCGTGCCCTTCGTGCTCGAACTCGATCTCGCGGGCGTGCGCAGTGAGATCGACGTGGTCGACGTGGTGACGTTCGGCGACGATGGCCTGATCACGGAGCTGCGCGCCTTCTGGAATCTCGCCGAGGCGCGACCGCTGCGCTCGCACGCCTGAGCCGGGGCAGTCGAAGACCCCCGACATCCGATAGCGTCCCGGATGGCCGGCGGATCGTCGCAGGTCGGGCAAGGAGGCGACATGGGCGAATCGATCAAGACGGGTGCGCTGCCCTCCAAGGGACAGGCCGGGGTCGACCCCTGGTCGATCCCGCTCGAAGCGATCGACGTCGCGGATTTCGAGCTCTTCGAGACGGACACGCTGTGGGGCTATTTCGAGCGGTTGCGCGACGAAGATCCCATCCACTACTGCGCGCAGAGCGAGTTCGGCCCGTACTGGTCGGTGACTCGCTTCGACGACATCGTGCAGGTGGAGAAGGATCCCGAGAGCTTCTCGTCTGCGCGCAGCATCGTGATCAGCGATCCCGATCCGATCTTCCCGCTGGAGGCGGGCTTCATCACGATGGATGGACCGCGGCATGACGCCCATCGCAAAGTCGTCCAGCCCGTGCTGTCGCCGCGCAACCTGGTCAGCCTCGAACCGCTGATCCGGGAACGCGTGATCGAGATCCTCGACGGTCTGCCGATCGGCGAGACCTTCGACTGGGTCGATCGCGTCTCGATCGAACTCACGACCGGGATGCTCGCAACGCTCTTCGATTTTCCCTGGGAGCAGCGACGCAAGCTCACGTTCTGGTCCGACATGACCACGGCGAACCCCGAAGCCGACGAGACCGGCGAGCTCAACATCGAGGTCCAGAAGACCGCGCTCATGGATTGTCTCGCGACGTTCACGGATCTCTGGAAGCAGCGGGAAGGCAAGCCCCAGGGCGATCGGCTCGACTTCGTGACGGCACTCGCCAACGGCGCCGCCACCCGGGACCTCGACCCGATGTCCTACCTCGGCACTCTGGTGTTGCTGATCGTCGGCGGCAACGACACGACCCGCAACTCGATCTCGGGCGGCGTGCTGGCGCTGAACGACTACCCGGACGAGTACGAGAAGCTGCGAAACGATCCCTCGCTGATCCCGAACATGGTGTGCGAGATGATCCGCTGGCAGACGCCGCTCGCCCACATGCGCCGGACCGCCACCCGGGACACGGTCCTCGGCGGCAAGTCGATCCAACAGGGCGACAAGATCGTCCTGTGGTACGTGTCGGGCAATCGCGATGGGCGCGTCATCGATCGGCCCGACGACTTCCTGATCGATCGCGAGAATGTGCGCCAGCACCTGTCGTTCGGCTGGGGGGTCCACTTCTGCGTGGGCAGCCGGCTCGCCGAGATGCAGCTCCGCATCCTCTGGGAAGAGACCCTGAAGCGGTTTCGTCGGGTCGAAGTCGTCGGCGAACCCGTGCGCGTGCGTTCCTGCTTCGTGAAGGGTTTCACGAGCCTGCCGGTCCGCCTCCATCGCTGGTCGTGACAGCGCGGCCGGACGAGACACCTCTCGAATCCAGACCAGCCAAGGAGTCGAAAATGGGAACCGGAAGCGTCGATGTGCTCAGCGCGGGGCGACGAACCTCATTCGACCGGATCGCGAATCGTCCGGCCGATCAGCTGTGGATCCGCACCGGCGATCTCGAGCGCGCGACCGGCTGGACCCTGCAGCCCGAAGGACTCTGTCGGGATGATGCGTGCGTGATCACCACGCCTTCCGTTCGCGAGCGCCTCGTCGACCCGCAGCACGATGTCGTCTGCGCATCGGGGCTCTGGGAATCTCTCGGTCGGCCTGTCCTTCACGACGCGAGCCGCTCGGTGTGGATGCTGGGCGATGCGGCCACGGATCAGCGCAATCGACTGATGAGCCTGCACGGGCCCATCGCCCGCGGCTCGCCGCGCGTGGGTCGCCGCGCTCGAGCGGCGCGTGGGTGTGGAGCACGTCCATCGCCGTGTCGTGCAGG
>JANOFF010000065.1:0-5497 GCA_031413515.1 bacterium | reverse complement strand
GCAAGCGGCCCATTCGCGCTCTTCGCCGAGGCGTTATTGCCTTCGGTGAAGACAACCTGCCGGTGCCAATCCATGGCCGGAACCGCACCGACTGTCCGGTCCCTCGCGTCGCAGGCACCAACAGCCCCGACAGCGTCGATATTCACAACCACACTCAATCTGCCCCGGCGTGTTGCCGGGGCCCGTCGGTCGATGCCGGTTCTCGCCGAGGCGCGCGAAGCCGGATACACCGAACGGATGAGTCCGACTCCGGGTCGGAGCAGACTCATCAAGGAACGAACGTCGGGGCGACAGGACTTGAACCTGCGACCTCTTGACCCCCAGCGCGATTTTTACGGTCAACTGAAAGGGCTAGATTTCCTCGGATTCGCCGAAGGATATCGCCTTTTTTTCTAGTGTGCAAATCATCGCACCTTTGACCGTATTGATGCATCATTTGCACCGTTATCCGGTCAACTCCACAAGACATCGCTGGTCCGAAGACACCGACGATTCGTTCTCGGCCCTCCCCCTCGACCGATGCCCTGGCTCGTCTACATCCTCCGGTGCTCTGACGGCTCGCCCACACTGAGCCCCGGCGGTCCAAAACGATCGCCCTGAAACGAGAGGCCGCGATCAAGAAGCTCCGCCGCGACGCCAAGGAACGGCTGGTGAGCGATGGCGGAAAGAAAAGCTCCTAGCCCCTGCCCGGCCAATCTTTCCCCCACGTGCTATTGCCTGCGAAAAAATAAATTTCAGGGTACCCATCAACGAACAGACCTCATCCGCTCAAACATTCTGGAAGGGGTCGCTCGGGTAGCCGCAAATCCGAATCGACCCATAGCGAGCTTAAGCGAGTACCCGGGATTTCTAGCTGCGGTCGATTTCGAGGCGGGTGTCGGGCTGTGGGGTATTTCGCCGACCACACTGCCCTTACGCCCAGCACAATCCAGCCTTCTCGAGACCAGCCTACCCTGCTCCCCTTCGCGCCCCCTTTTTTTACTAGTGCCTTTACCTTTTTCCTACTCTTCCGACTTGCGGTACATTACATCGCTTGTATAATCTCGCATACACGTTACACCCACCATATTATTAGCCCTCTGGCACGCCGCACTTTTATTCTTCCTGCGGCATCGGGCGTAACTTTCCAGGTATTCGGCGAGCCTGTTTTTCGCCGATTTGTATAAAGGCAAGAATATGACTAAGAAATCTAAGGTTAGCGCCAACAGCTCTCGTGCGAAGAAAGCCCCGGCCAAGAAAATAGCGAAGGCCAAAAAGGCGGCACAAGCAAGGAAGAAAAGGACTGCCAAAAAAGCCCTTATTGGGGACCTTCGCCTTCCGACACCCCTGCTCGTGTTCGTGAAAATTAACGAAGCAGAGGACCCAATCTACCGCGCGACAAAGTATGACATTCCCGTTGGTGAGATTCTAGAGAAAGAGAACGTCGGGACAGTTGTTGGAGGCGGAATAATGGTGGACACGGACGGCACCATTGAATTTATGGGTGTGGATGTAGAGCTGACAAGTCTCATCCGCGGTTTCGCTGTATTGATCAAGGCGCTCCACGACATCGGCATACCAGAAGGATCCGAGCTCGTTTACAGCCTTGACGGCCACACGCATACGGTGCCATTAGGTGGAAAACCTGCTGAATGACACCTGCGGTAGCTCGTGGCGGCAGAGGGCTCTAAACCGTCTGCCAGGGTCCATTTCTTCCGCCGATAGTTATGGGAGGCGGTCGGAGTTGAAAAACACTCCGGCCGCCTCTTCTCATAATCCGGCGCCAATCCCAGCTATGCCTTGTCGTGCGCCGATATTATTATGTTCTCGCCGCCATTTACATGAGACCTAGCCGATGTACACCAGACCACAAAGCCGGCTGTAAATAAATAAAGCCAGGTCTGGATGGTGAAGTGGTGAAGACGTGGTGAAGACTGTTTTGTGGGTCTTCACCATCGTTTGAGCCTTGTTTTTAAGGGGGTTTCTGCAAAATGGTGAAGTGGTGAAGATGAAATCACTGTTGAACTGGGAAAATCTCTTCTTGGTACTCTGATGGTTGTAATAATAACTTCTAGGGCTGGGTAGTAAGTGTCTCGCTATTTCTGGCCATACATGGTGGTTCGTCTTCACCACTTCACCATATGAACGAAAAGGCCTATTTTTCTGCACTGAAACGAGGGTGAAGACTGCTTTTTGAGTCTTCACCACGTCTTCACCACTTCACCATTTCGGTCGCTCATGCCGGCCACTCAGAAGTTTCCAGGGTGACTCGTGCGAACGCTTACTGGTCCTTGCTGGCCTTCGCGGGTATGGGCGGGCGGTAGCGGAGCCTTGCCACTGTTTGCGAGAGAGGGTCAGGGTGGTTTATCGGGCAGGTGTTCTCTCGCGGTCCTTCAGAGAGCTCGCCAGATAGCCCTCCAGCTGCGGTTAACTTCCGGGCACGTCGCTGTTCCTTCGCCGGTGATCGCGGAAGTAGCAGGAACAGGCAGGAACCAGTGCGCGAGCTTTCTGGCAGTTTACGCGGTCACGGGCTTTTTCCGCCGCCCGAGCACTGGGTTTTTCGGCGCTGGATTGGGCCTTGGGTATTGCCGCGAATGTTTCAGTGTCGGCGGTAGAGGTGGTTTTCAGTTCACCGCAATACACGGCGAAAAGGAGGTTCTCGCCCCCGATCTCAATTGCCGCTCGTCACTGTGAACACTCGATTGGGTTCGCGTCAGTATGGGTAGGCTCATTTCCGAATCGCCAACAAGCCGCCTGAACGGCCTAGTGGGAATTCCTAGCTGCGGTGTCTTGTGCGGTGACGGCGAAGTTCAGGTAACCGCAAGAACTCGGCAGAATCGCGGGCACTCCTACTCACGCTCCCCTTCAACACGAGCTTCCCCGTCGCCATCAATCTCGACGCTCAATCCTCGGGCGTCATTCTGATTCGTCTGACACATCGCCGGTCGACCAGTCTTCGTCACTCAAATCGCCCGCCAAGTCGCTGAATTCTTCGTCGTCATCGGGAGCATCGGGAATCACGTCCGGGCAGTATCCATTCAGGAGACGCAGCACAACATCGGCATAGCCCATTACGCGAGGCTTGATGACCGTGAACCTGAATCCGTTCGTACCCGCATGAGGAGCGAAAATCGGCATTCGTTCGTACGTGTCTTCGACCTCGCGGAATTCCTCCATCGTCAGGACTTTCCCGTCATGGATTCCGCCGACGCAAAGGGCACGATTCGGCATTGTTGGTCTCCTGGGGGCAACGATGCGTACCCGAGTCAGAGCAGCACCAGGGCGTTCGTTGGCATTCACGATACGCGGCACGGACAGTTAGCTTGGCGATCAGCGAAACCGTTCGTCGTGCATGGAGACGGGGTGGAGACGGTGAAGCTCGGTAATTCAAGGACGCTCCACGAGAAGGTAGTGGCTGATCGACCATGAAGAGGTGGCCGTCGCCGTGAGGTAGACACTTGGGATTCGATGTCGAGGTCAGTTCGTGGGGATTGATTTCGGGATCGCCGCGCTTGCCCCGACCAGCCGCCCACTCCCGCTTGTTCGCTCACGTCTCGGTTTGGTGTGGTGCGGGTGTTGGCGAGCGAGTTGGGTATGGCGGGGTGGGCATCGGCGGTCTGGCTTTCCTGGTTTCTCGCTTTTCGAAAACGGGCCAGCTGCGACCGCCTTTTCCCTGCCTCTACCCGCAAATCCCCTGGAAAACGGCACCGGAAACCCCTCGGAATCGGCCCCAGCACCGCATCCATATATAGAGGGCGTCCGGGGGTCAGGTTCTCAGGCGTTTTCCCCTGGTTTTCCGCTGGCTGTGATCTCGCCGCCACCACCCACAGGGCCATCGCTGACCGGCCCTTTTTACCCCCCGAAATGATTGCCGGAATCCTGGCCGCTCGCGATAATTTGGCCGTCAGTCTTGGCTATGGGAACGGTCACCCACGGGAACGGAGTGCGCGCTGGCTGGTCTTCGGGATGGCCTGGTGATGGTCGCGGTCGAAGACACCACCACGCCCCCTAAAAATCTCGCGGTATCCAGTGACCCCAACGCAGGCTCCTCATCAGTTTCAAGATTCGAGCGAAGCGTCCCAGCCCGACATCCTCCTCGACCACCTGCACCGAAACCTGCTCCACGCGTTCGCTCCCTTCGCTCAGTGCCACGTGATCACCTGCGGCCTCGATGGATTGCCGGGTGTCTCTTTCGGCCGCTATTCGCTGAGCACCATGAAGTGGCCGTGTAGCAATGCAGACCACCGAAACGCTGTGGACCGATTCTTTCACCGGCTGTTTCTCGTGGGCCTCCATCCTTTCTTCGTGGCGCTGCGATACGTCATCAAAACTCTGGGGACTCGCTTCGCCCATTTTCGAGATCTCAGCCTGCCGCGTTGGTTCTGGTCCGGCCAAGCGTGCAACCGGCCGCTCGCTCATCGCCGCTTCGCCACCGCTCCCAGCATCCGGCCCAGGCCCCATCATTCGATCCAGCGGACTGACCACGCGAACATCATGGCGGTTCAAGACGTGCAGGTAGATCATCGTCGTCTTCACGTCGTTGTGCCCGAGCAGTTCCTGAACCGTGCGAATATCGGCGCCATCCAACAACAGGTGGGTCGCAAACGAATGCCTGAACGTGTGCGAGGTGATCAGCTTTGGAATCCTGGCCGTCTCGACCGCTCGCGCCAGGTTTGCCGGGAATGTGCTCTTGTGAATGTGATGTCGGTGCAGCTTTTCGGTACGTGGATCGCGCGACAACCGCTCCGATGCAAAGACAAACTGCCATTTGAATTCCAGGTGGGCGTTCGGGTATTTGATGCTGAGTGCATGCGGCAGCCACACGGACGCTTTTCCCTCTGCAAGGTCGCGTTCGTGCAGCATGAGCCGTCGTTGGACCAGCCGCTTCAGTGGTTCCCGCAACTGGTTGGGGAACGGCGTGAGTCGATCCTTCTTGCCTTTGCCACGCTTGACGATGATCTGCATCTGGTCGAAATCGATGTCCTTGACCCGCAGCCGCAAGCACTCGTTCAATCGCAGGCCCGCTCCGTACAGCGCCTGCGCCATCGTCAGCATCAGGCCATCAAGGTGCGAAAACACCCTGGCGATTTCATCCCGGCTCATCACCGTCGGCACCAGCTTGGGCTTGGTCGAACGCACCGCATCAATGCAGTCCATGTCCCGCTTGAGCACGTACCGAAACAAGAACAGCAATGCGTAGTAGGCTTGGTCCTGCGTCGACTCCGCTACGTTCTCTCGCACGGCCAATTCGGTGAGATGGGCTTCGACATCCCGCGCCGTGATCTTCTTGAACGACTCAAGCGTGCCCAGCCGCCGCTTCTCCATGAACGCCCACACCCGACCGACGTATGCTCGTTCGGTCTTCAATGCCTTGTGTTGCACGCGTAGCGCCCGGCGAAGCTCTTGGATCGCCTCGGGTTCATTCGGGTCAATCTTGCCTGGCGACTCATCAACCTCGTCTCCTTCAGCCGAGCCTAGCCTCTCTTGGCTTGCCCGCTCCTGGAGGGTATCGCGCATG
>JANOFF010000064.1:0-27305 GCA_031413515.1 bacterium | reverse complement strand
TAAAGAAAGTCGCGTCATCACGGGCATTCACGAAGACCAACTCCACCGCGGCTTTGATAGGAATTGGAAACCCGTCCCCAGTCTTTTCGCGATTCTGACCATGATGCGGCTTTCGTGGTCCGTTTTCCGATCGTCATGCAGCTTCCGACCGACCCGCATTTCCGACTTGTCGTATCGCGGTGTGGTCGTAAAAAACATGCTCGACTTCATGGGTGGTGCGGGGTTACTGACAACAATGACGCGACCCAACCTTCGCCCATCTTCGACCGTGATTCGGATTCCGCGGTGCCTTTTCCGCACGGCTTCACGCACCCGACCGATCCGCATTTCGACCTGTCGTGTTGCGGTGTGGTCGTAAAAAAACGCGTATTCATGGGCATTCACGAAGATCAGGCCCACCGCGGCTTTGATATGAATTGGAAACGCGTCCCCAGGCTTCGCCGATTTCCGGCTGTCATGCAGTTTCCGACCACCCCCGCGTACCCGACCTGTCGTATCGCGGTTTGGTCGTACGAAAGTCGCGTGGCCATGGGCTTTTTCATGAACCGGGGCCATTTTTCCAAGATATCAATGACGCACCCCCCTCATGACCGCGACGTCCGTTTCACATCCTCACCCCAGTCACCTTCTCCCCGACCACCTCTCCGGCATACTGGCTTTCATATCAACCAGCACCCGCCATCCCGAACCAAACCAGTGCCCATCGCATCATTCTCCCCCGGCTTTCGTGTTTCGCCCCTGGATCTCGTCGTGCTCATCCTCGGGGCACTTCTCTCGGCGGCTCTTGCTTCCCTCGACTGGTCATGGGGCCTCGTCACGTTCATACCCCTGGCCGCTTTTTTTATTTTTTGCAACGTGTTTCGAGTGTCGCGCCTGCCTGAACTCATCTGGGCGGCCATTTTCCTTGTCCTGGCTGCCTCGACTCTTGTTGTGGGCATTCCTGGGTGGTTCATGACGGTCTCTGTGGCCGTGTGTGTCTTGGCCGTCATTGTGGTGGCCGAAATGCGCCGACCTTCCTACCACGGCGTTCTCTGGCAGCGCATCAATCCCCGCCTACTGGAATGGTGGCAAGAAAACGGCCCACGGCATGACGATCCAGACCACGTCGCCGGCTCTTGAAATGGGTAGGCTTTTGGCGACACGGGCATACACGAGCACACTGGCCTACTCATGCTCACCGTCGACATGAGCTTCGCCGTCCGGATCTATGTCGACGTGCAGATTCATCGAGTGACAACAGACCGGGCAATCCTCGGTGTAGTCCTGATGTGCCCCCGCTGAAACGTCAACGGGTACGACGATCTCCTCACCGCACGAATCACAGACGTAGACGGCTTCCTGATTGGCTGATGGTCGGGGCTTTTTCATGGGGGCGGTGTGAGGCAGGGGTGGGTTCTGTATCGCCCTGGTCGCCGAAGGCAGTGTCGGGCGGTTGTGGGTAGGGTGGGCCTGGTTTTCTCAAATTCTCACTTTCTCAGTTTCGCAGATTGAGAGGGTCGTAGGCTGGGTTTTGACACCAGGTACCCGCAAAAAGGCCGGAAAAATGGCGGAAAGGGCTCAGCGGTGATTGTGAAAGTGAGAAAATGAGAAAGTGAGAATCCCCGCCGGACCCGCCATTTTTGGCGTTCCCGGCGCATCTATATATAGAGGGCGCATGGGGGTGGGTTTTCGGGCGTTTTTCGGGGGCTGGATGGTGGAGCTGATTTCGCCGCCGCCATCCTCCCGCCGACTCCCGACCGCCCCGCAGATCCGACCGGTCGCGGTTGGGTCGTAAAAAGCCTCTCCCGACGAGCTGCCAATGATCGACATCCACTCACTCTGATATGCCTCCGAAGGGCAGGGGCGGACTGCGTTGAGTCTGGAAGCGCGGTGCCGAAAAGGGCGATTCGGGCAGCCTCTGCGGCCGCATGGCATCATGCAAGACAGCCTCCTGCCGACTCGGCTACAGTCAGGCGAGGGTCATCAGCCGTAAACCCGACGCGAAAGGGCCGTTGACCGTCCTGTCCTTTTTCGGTCGCCATTACACCGCTGAGCTTTGTCCCGATACGGCTCGCATTCTTTTGCGAGACTACCGTCGCAGCGTTGCCGGAAGACACGCGCGCTTCGCAGGATCACGCACGGGTTTGACGGTGAAGGCTTCCCGGCCTGAGGAGATACAGACTGTGCCAAACGCATAGCCGCGATCGGCATTTCGTCCCTCCTCGTGTATGCTTCGTGGCTGGCGAAAAGGGTGATTATTCCACGATTCAAACGGGCTATACCATGCGCGAAATGAGGGTGGCGGCCGCGGGAGTCGTTCTGGCTCTCATGATATGGGCCGGATCGTCAGTCCATTCACCAGCGTTCGCCCAGAAGAACGGCGGCGCTGGACCCGCTCCCAAAATCCTCCTCACGGCAACGCTCGATCTGCGACAGCCCCCTTTCACTGGGGCCGTCGAAAGAATCCAAGCCGACGGCCAACTGCGTATTGGTCCCTTCAAGGGGAAGCCGGGCGCGGAGATCCCACCGAATGGTCCAGTCGCCGAAGGACTCTACCTGGGCGTCGTCCGTGGCACATGGAAAGACCTGCGCGACGCCAGGTTAGTGCGAGTCGACGTCACAGAGGTCATGGCAGATGGTGTCGTCGTCGCACGAGTGGGCCTTGGCCTGGACCAGAAGATTCCGGTCGGCAAGCTCATATTTTTGGTTCGGCCACCGCACACGACATCCGCGCAGATGCAGGCCCTCCCGGATCTTGTCACGCTCGAAGATGGACCATTACCGATGGCCGTCCAGGTCGCACCTGCGGCGGGGGCGAAGACCGCAGTCACGGTGACGTCCGGCGCAGATACGCCGGAGCGGAACCTCGCGGCCATCGCCAAAGCGCTCCACCGCTACAACGAAACGAATGGTTGTTTTCCGCCGGCTGCGCTGATAGGCCCCGACGGCAAGGCATGGCACAGTTGGCGAGTGTTGATCCTCCCCTACTTCGACGATCGGTCCTTGAGGGCAATCTATGATCGCTATGCGTTCGACGAGCCTTGGGATGGCCCCCACAACAAGCAACTGCTTGCCCCCATGCCACTGGTCTACACCGATCAAACGGAAGGCAATCTTCACGATGCTTTCACCCGCTACGCTGCCGTTACTGGCCCTGGCACCATGTTTTCGGCCGAGGGTAACCCGTTCGATCCCGTGCTGAAGCCCAGGCGTATTGGCCACGGTACGCGCGACAGCGACCTCCGGGATAGCGCAGCCAGTACGCTTTCGATTGGCACGCTTGGCAACGATGCAAAGATTCCGTGGATTAAGCCCGAGGACGTGGTCGTTGGCGAAAAGCCGTTGCCGATTGGCGCCAACGGAAACTTCGGAGCACATTACAAGTCAGAGAAAGGTAGGTATGCCCTGTTTGCACGTGTTGATGGCGGCCTCGCAGGCGTTTACGACACGATTGACCCACACGCGTTTCATACGCTTCTGACCATTGCAGGCAAGGAAGGAGCCAACTTGGCCAAAATGCCTGATGCTTTTCTGGTGCCCATGCCTGTGCCGGCCAACACGGCCGCCACGCATCCGTCTGCGAAGGCCGCCCCTGGTCAACTCATGACCATCGCCATTTTCGAGGATGATGGCGGCGCGAAGGCGCGGTTCACAAAGTAGCGGCTTGATCGGGGTGTGAAACTGAAAAAGGGCTTCCGGTTCCTGACGCACAGGGCGTGGTCAACCTCTCGCCGCACGACAGCCTCGAACTAGATCGGCTACGCTCGGGAATCGACCAGAAGCCGTCACCACGTTGCCGAAGTGCGGTTGGCCGTCCTATCTTTCGATGCCCTGAGCCGAAACCATCATCTCTGCGTGCTTGTCCAGACGGGGCTTTGTGATCTCGCGGTTCCGTATTGCTCGATGCGGTATTCGATCGACCATCTCCGGATCGACCCGGAGATTCTGAAGAACATCACGTTCGTCGACTACGGCCCGAGACACATGATGTATCTCTCCTACGAAGACCTCGTGAAGCGGGGTGGGAAACATCCGGGGCTTCCTCGCGGTGCCGCCGGCCAAGGAATAGTCGGCCCGCGATCAGGGCCCTTGCGGCGGCGTCGGAATGGCCACGAGGCAGGTTTCACCGCTCGGGACCGCGGCCGTGATGACCACCGAGGTGCCAACGGCTGCGACAAAGGTCTGCGGCGAGAGGTCGTGTGGCAGGAGTCGCCTTTCGGAAAGGACATAACCCTTCTCGGCATCGGGCGTGAGCCATGCGACGCCGTCGGGTGCAAAACAAAGGAGGCGACCATCGGCCGCGAAAGCAACGGGGTCGAGTCTCGTGGTGAACGTGACCGGCACGTCGCGGCGAACCGTGGGCGAACAGATCCGAACGCCCGATCGCACAAGATCGCCACGCCGGGCGAGAAACGCGTCGGTCTTCGGCACGGTCAGGATCGGATCGCCAGCGTCTGGCATCGGCACGTAGGTCTTTGGTCCGAAAATCTGCCAGACGCGGCCAAGGCCGTTGCAGGTTGCGAGCCATGATGCATCGTCCGAGACAAGTGGCAGGCCGGCGAACCGGCCAGGAACATGCAGCGAAACCCCGGGCGAAAATTCCCGCGGAGGTGGTTCCGCCTGGTCGATCGTGATCCCGACATCGGTAGGCGTGATCCAGACAAACCGTTCGATCTCCCCTGGTGCGGTGAGGAGAACGATGCTCTTTTGACCATCACCCCGATCGAGCGGACCGATGAGCCGTGGGTGCTCGAGCCGTCTGGTCTCTCGGAGTTGAAGACGATCGGAGACCGAAAGCGGACAACCCTTGTCATAGACCTCGACGCGGCCGGAGCCGCAGACCCAAAGAAGATTCCCAGTGCGCAGAATCTGAAACGAAGGCGGCAGCTTGTCGGCATGCGGCAGGTAGGCTTGCACGCCCGGAAGCATCGCGGTGGGCGCGGCAGCCAGCATCGCGTCAAAGTGCGTGGTCGCCAGGGCATGCACGTCACCGCCACGGAAGAAGGACGTCCCGTCGAAGAAGACAAGGCGGTCCTGATCGCGGCTGCCGGTGATCCCCTCGATCCAGATGGCAGACCGTCCTGCCACGAGGCGGGCAAGGCTGGGGAGTTCGACATTCGGGTACTCGGTCACCGTCGTAGGGCTGTCGAGTCGAAGCAGCCGCACGGGAGCCTCTTGAACGTCATCCGGCGTTTGATGGGAGGTCGCGGCGCGATCCGGCTTCGTCGCGTCAGCCACCACGACCTTTTTCGTCACGACACCGGCAGTGTCCGCGGGGAGAGTGGCCCCTCGTTCTCGCAACTCGGAGAGCGCCTGGGGTGACAGAGTCAGAAACCACACCTCTCCCGCGGCGCCTGCGGTCGGGTCGCTGAAGAGCGGCCAGATCGCGACGGGAAATGGTTCGGCCGCAGGGGGCTTCGAGTCTTTTAATTCGTCGGCACTGCTCGCTGAAAAGACCCAGAGCACCTCAGTATCGGCGTTCTCCATTGTGCCCGGGCGGTGTCTCGTCTCTCGCAGATACACGCGGCCATGGGCATCCGCGGCGACGACCTTCATGTTCCCGGCAAGGCGGCCTCCCTCGCCGAGCCACTCGAGGCCCCGCTCACTGAGTCGTGCGAGTCCCTTGCCGACGATGATGCCGCAGACGCCGTCCGATGCATCCCGTACCCAACCACTCGCTCCTCGCGGCCCCCACCACCGATCGGGCAACTCACAACTCGGATGCAGCGAGCCATCTGGCTCGAGCCGGGCGACGGCGTAGCCGCGGGAGCGGTTTGCCTCGTCGCGGGTTTCGATCACGAGAACCGCCGAGTCAGCCGTGTCCTGCCGGAGCACCTGCATCACACGAACCGATTGGCCACGGTACAGATTTGCGGTGTCGCGAGGATGCCAGTCGGCATCGATCTCGATGATCCGATCCGTGATCGCAAGCCACTGCCCGTCTTGCAGGCGAACGACGGCCGACACCGGGTGCCGTCCGAGGCCAGAGATCGTTCTGATCGACCATTTTTGTTTTTGGTTCTGGGTGGTGTCCTGGCCGTCACCGTCGAACAGGCCCAGCCGCAGTTGCTGCAATCCGTCGGGGCCCTGCGAGCTTGCGAAGACGGCCAGGCCGTTCGGCCCCACGGGCAGCATGCGGACGGGCGCCATGCGGGACAAAACCTTCGATCCCGTCCAGATGACTGCTTCACCTTTGGTGACTAGGCCGGCGTCGGTCAGCAACACATGCCGATCGCCGACACGGATCGCCTGCCGGACGCCGGCGGCAACGGCAATCGTGCTCGTGGTGTCATGATCCATGATGGCGACCGACGACGGGCCGCTCGGTCGCCTCGGCGACATGGGGTCGGCAGCCGCAATCATCATCCCGCGATCACGGTCCCGGCCGACGACCGATCCTTCCCACAAGATCCGAAACCCGGGCTCGTGCGGGTCCAGGCGATCGAGGGTCGTCTCGAGCGACGCGGGTCGATCAGGATCAACCACAGGCACGACGAACCAGGGATCTCCCGCAGCACCGATGACGACATCCTGAATGTTTCTGGGCAGCGGCACGAGCTGGCCACGTCGTTCGAGCGTAGCTGCA
Organism: bacterium; assembly: GCA_031413515.1. GTDB lineage: Bacteria > Myxococcota_A > UBA9160 > UBA9160 > UBA4427 > TMED88. The sequence continues at coordinate 20,740 of JANOFF010000064.1, read as the reverse complement.
AGCTCTTTGACGAGGAGGCGGTAGAGCGTGTCGTCGTCAACGACACTTGTGTGTGGCGGCGCAGCCAGGGCCGATGCCCCGCAGAGGAGGCAGCTCCACGACGCGAATACCAAAACACAAAAGCTTCGTGGGATGCGATCAGTTCCCGTCATGGGCGGCGGCTTGACCAGGATGTGGCAGTCGGATGATGCCGAGGGCATTCCCGCGCTGCTGGTGAAAAACAGTCCCTATGAGCAGCCCCTCTTTGGTGCACGCCACAGGAGAGAAGTTGCCAACGTCGCTCGCGAGGGAATAGGTTTCGGTGACCCGAAACGCCGCCGGGTTGTCGGGCTTGGCGATAAGGTGGACGAGCCCGCGGTTCGTCCAGGCCCAGCCGGAGCCAGGTCGGTCCGAATAGAGCGACGGCATGTTCCCAGCGGCCCCGTTTGACAGCAGGCCGGGAATTCGAACCGTCCCGGCTATCGCCCCCTTCCAACAGAAATTCACCGTCCCTGGAGGTTTTCCACGAACCTCGTCAAGCCAGACAACACCCGCGGGATCGCAGATCGCGGGCCAGCCGGCATTCGTGAGCGTGGCTTCGACCTTGCCATTCATAATCCGGTGGGCGAGCTGATCCCCGACACGGTCCGACGGTCCCGAGCTGCGTCGCACGGCCGTAGGGATCCAAAGGCCGCCATCGTGATCGCGGACCTGGGTGCGGACGCGCCAGATTTCGGCCGAGTGCGGCGCCTCATGAAACGTCGGTTGTCCGTCGCGCATGCTCCCAAAGAACGACCGGCCGCCATCATGAATCATTCCGAGATCGCTGACATACACGCTGTCTCCCCCCGCGGCGGCCAGGTATTGCACTTGGGGGAAACGTGCCCCGGCCTCCGTCAGGGCGTTTCCGGCCGCGAGCCACGTGGTGCCGACGAGCACGGAGGGGATGCCGCGTTGGGACGGGCGGAGCCAGATGTTGTTCTGAGCATCGACCGCGATGTCACAATGAACTTCACGGGCCGGAGGCAATTGTCCCGCTCTGAATGAATCTGCGATGGCGTCGCGATGGTCTGCGATGAGTTTGTGAAGATCGCTCGACACACTGAGCGTGCCATCACGCCAGTATCCGAACCGCTGGACGCTGAAAAGGAGCACGTCACCGCGACTGCCTGCGAGCATGGACCCGAATCGCTGATACTGGTTCTTGTTCGGCTTTTCGATCGTCTCTTGGCGATCGGCATGCATCCGGACGAGGCCACGATCAGCGAGATGCACCCACACGCCTCCGGCCGCGTCGCAACCGAGCAGGGCCGGTGATTCACGGTCGAGTGGCAGTGTTTCGATCGGGAGGAACCGCCGGTCGTCAGGAAGCCCCGGGCGGAAGGCAGCGACACCTTTGGAGGCAAGGAACACCGTGCCGTCGGAGCGAACAGCCCGCACGCTTGTGAACTGCCGGTCGGGCGCCGTGATGCGAACCGCTGCCGCATCGATATCGATCATGCGGGCAGGCCAGTGTCCGGGCGAGCCGCTAACCCACACCGACGTGCCATCGGCAGAGAAGACGGGATTCATCGAGTTCGTGGCGAACCGATTCCAAAGGTCACCTGAAAACGCGAGGGTTGTCATCGCCCCGTCAGCCGAAACGATGACCAGTCCATCGGCAACCGGTTTGTCATCGCGGCGAATGCCCGATGCGAAGAACACAATCCGTCGCCGAACCTGGTCGTAGACGACGGAATGCGCTCTTTGGAACACGAGGTCACCCATGCGGGTAGCGCCCCCCTGCTTCATGCCCTTGATGGCGGCAACGAGCCCAGCGAGAACCTCAGGGTCGTAGTTTGCGTCAAGGGCTTTCTCGGCGAGGGGGATGCCTTCGGGGCCACACTCTTGAAGTGCCGCGATGGCGGCCTGCCGCCCGCTGGCGGTCGTCGCCTCCCGCAGGTTCTTGATGCGGTCGCGAACTCGTTCGGCGAAGCTCTGTGCGGATTCGGCCGTGAGGATGACAACGTTCCTACCCGCTTGGAAGAGCCAGACAGAACGGTCCGGTCCCGGGCAGGCCGCCAGCACATCCGGGACGTCACAGGGAACGTCGGACCATGCGCCGTCGTTCCACCGCCAGACGATCGTCTTCGGTTCGGACGTCAAGGCGATGACATCGTCTCCTTCCATACTCTGCATGAGGATCCAAGGATTCCTCGAGTGCTGGGGCTCGTCGGCCATCTCCCGCCACGTCCACGTCGTGCCATCGAAGACGTGAACGCCGCGCGACTCCGTGAAAAAACGGTGCTCACCGACGATTAGATTCGGTCCCCCACCTACGTCCCAGCCCTGGCCGAGGCAGTCACCAGTGAAACGGCGTCCCTGCGGAAGCGTCTTCTCGATCCATGCGGTGCCGTCGAAGGCGAGGAGTATCTCGCCGGGATCGACACGGAACCAGACTCGTTTGCCCGGCTCAAAGAGGACGGGGCGAATGCCGGCCAGCCGCGGTGTTGGTTTGTCGAACTCCCGCGCGATCGCCGCTTTGGCGGAGTTGATGTCATGCAGCTTCTCTGGTGTCTCGAGCACGAGCCAGGTGCGGTCATCGGGCCCGATGTTGACCGACTGCACCTCTTCGGGAAACCATTGCCAGAGGACATCACGGAGTTTCAGGGACTCGCCGTCATCCGCAGGTGCCGCCATGCCGGTGAGCCCCACGAGGGCGAGCGTCACCAAGACAGCCGTGCCAGCAGTGTGCGGGTGAAAGCCCATAACTCAACCATCCAAACACCAACGGAACGGCCGCTCCCAAAGAAGTAGACGACACCACTGCCAAAAGGGCAAGGCAGCGCGATGTGCACGACATGCAGGCGAGCTTTCACTCGACAGGCTGCTTCTTCATTTTCAATGGCTTTTCACCAGGCTGGCTGCACGGGAACGACCACAAGATGCTTGTGCCTGCAACGAGTTGCGTAAAACGCGGCGTACGGCACCCACGGCAGCGCGAGCGCGTCCGTCGTCACCATCTGCCACCAGCCTGCAGGGCCTCAGCCCCAGGTTCTCATTGATATCATTGAGGTTCCCCTACGCAGTTTGGTCCTCTTGTTGGCCCGCGTCACAAACCCAAGGCCGCCGCATGAATGAAGAGCCGGTGCATCGCCTCGGCCCCACCATCCCACTCCCACCCTACAGCTACGTGCCCGGTCATGGCTTGCCGCATCCAATCAACGACCCCCAAGGCCACAGCTTCAACACCCAGCACCCGCCACACGTCATCCCCGAGCTGCCTCCAGACCGAACCTCCCGACGCCATGCTCTTGCCGCCTTTCTCGCCACGAACTCGCCCTGGCTCTACGCCCTCGACCTCTTCAACGCTGGGTTCTACTGGGAAGCACACGAAGCCTGGGAACACTTCTGGAATGCCTTTGGTCGCATGAGTCCAGAAGCCCGAAGCGTGGAGGACGCCAGCCACATCACCCGGGATGTCCTTCGCTTCCTTCGATGACCGCAATCACCTGGCTCAGTTCCTCGACGCTCCGCACCCCGACAATCGTCATGAAGCGGCCCACCCCTTTCCACGCGGCGCAAATGCCATCGCCACACTGGATGAGCTTGACGGGTTGGCCACAGCAGGTGGCCGTGATCGACGGCTTCATTGCAAACCAATCCGACTCTTGTTTCACATGCTCGAACAGAGCCAGAGGGGCCCGGCCCGGCGCGGCGTAGAGCGTTTGCACGCACTTGCAGCACGGCATGTCGAACACGCGGATCGACTCGCGGCGAAATCCTCCAGGCAGCTGGTCCGGCGCGACGGACTGGTAGTTCACGAATGAAAACGGCGAGTTGGGCTCGACAAGACGACTGGTGTATTGCGATTGCAACGTCCTCTGCGCCTCGGCGGGATCACGTTGAAAGACATCGACGAACCGAGCAAGGTCGGCATCCATCCGATGGTGATCGTTGGTGGGCTGGTTTGGCCGCTGGGCCAGCCCCACGGCCAGCATGATGGCGGCCGCCGTCACGAGCGTTCCCCAGACGAGCCGTCGTCGGTACTCGGGCTCGATAAATCGCCGAGGCCCTCGGGACGCCGGCTCAAGCTCACCTGGCGGACGATCGAGCATCGCCGTGATCGCCGGCCAGAGATCCGGCGTCTCCACGTCCCGGAGCAACTGGGCCATCCGCGACATGCCGCCGATTCTCGCGAGATCCTCGCCGCAGTCCACACACCGCGTGACATGGTCGCGCACGACGGCATCGCGATCGGGCGGAAGCTCACCGTCGTGAAACGCCGAGAGCATTGGCTTGATGGTATTGCAGCTCATGGTCAGCCGTCCCATCCCATGGTTCGCAATGTGATTTGTAATTGGTGACGCGCCCGGCTGAGCCGAGAGGCAACGGTGCCCTCGGCGACCTGAAGCACTTCGGCGATGCGGGCGTATGACAAGTCCTCGACTTCACGAAGCAAAAACACACTCCGCAAATCGGGGTCGATTCGTGCGAGCGCCGCCTCCAGCAAGTCTTTGTCTGGCAGGGCGTCCACAGGGCTTTGTCGATGGTCAACTGGGTCGAAACTCAACGAGTCGGCCGGGCGTCGCCGGTTGCGGCGAAGAGCCTGCAAGCACTCGTTCGTGGTGACGCGGTAGAGCCATGTCATGAAACGCGACCGTCCGGCAAACGACTTCAGTCCCTGAAAGACACGCAGAAACACCTGCTGGCTGACGTCCGCGGCATCCTCTGGCCCGACCATGCGGGCGGCCAATCGATACACCGGCTCGCGACAGCGCTCGAATAACTCGCGCTGCATCTCCCGGTCGCCTCGCTGGCACGCCTCGACGATCACGCCAAGATCGGCAGGCTCCGGCGTGGCAATCGGGCGATCGTGTGGCAGCTCCATCATGTATTGATGCCGGACGGGCGGTGTTTCTTCCCAGGGCGACGCCCCCTGTCGGGATCGCAGGTCATTGTTGCCGCCGGACGCAGCCGACGCGACCGTTGGTGCCGCGAAACCGCCGTATAGAGAGCACGAACGCCCGACGATCGCCGCGTCAGACTTCCGCGGGAAGATTCTGGCTGGGGTCGGCATCCAATGCTATAGGCTGAGACTTTAGTCCAGTGGCTTCAACCATGCCTTATCCGTTGCTCTCGGCGAATGCCGCCTGCAGGGATGTTTTTTACCCTTAAAAAGGAGTTCGTCGTGCATTCATTCACTACTCGGTTCGTCCTCGCGGTCGTCGCCCTCGCGATGGCTGCCACCATCGGTTTCGCTCAAAGTGGCGCCGATGCCAAGGCCCGTGGGCGATATGACTTCTATGGGAAGTCTGCTCAGCGCTCAATGCGGAGTGCTCGTGACTACTCCCGCGACTACCGGCAGCACGTCCAGGTCGTGTCACCGACGAAGGTCGACGGCGAAGTGGCCAAGGAGGCAGCCGACTCGATCGGCACGTCCATCGTCAAGGCGCAGAAGGACGTGGACGCCATTCGCAAGAATGCCGGCGATGACAAGGAAACGCTGGCATCGCTTGATATCGTGAGCAAGAAGCTTGCGGATGCCGCGAAGCATCACAAGGCGATGAACGAGATCTGCTGCAAGGATGAGGTCGATGCCGACGGTTCGATGGCATGCTGCAAGGACATCGATGAGGCCCTCGAGGCAGCCATCGCGGAACACGAAAAGGTCATGAAGCGGCTCGGGGTCAAGGATACGGCGGCCACGGAGAAGTAGTTCCGCATCAGTCGTATCGTGCGGCCGGCGGACTCTGGACGACCAGCGAGTGTCGATCCAGAGATCCGCCGGAGGTACGCTGCCGGCCAGGTGAGCCAAGGACATTGCCGCTACCGCCAGCTTTTTTCAGCACACGTTCAGTTTTTGTTTCGTAGACCGCATCGTCGCGGCTACGGGTTTGATGCACCAGGCCCTCAGAGACGAGTCAGACCATGAACACCATTTTCAGAATACCGTTTCTTTCTGTCGCAATCGCGGCAGTTGTGTTCCCTGTTGCGAACGCACCGGCCGCGGCCCCCTCAGCATCCCCGGTTGCCAGCCCAGCCTCGGCCACGCCCGCAACGGATGAACACGCTCACAAGCCCGGCGCCAACGGCGGCATCATCGTGCCGATCGGTCGCGACAGCTACCACGCCGAAGCTGTGTTCGAGAAGCAAGGAGTTTTGCGGCTGTACATGCTCGGTAAGGACGAGGGGCGAGTCCAGGAAGTCGAGCGGCAGGCTTTGACCGCCTACGTGAAGCCCGTCGGCGGCGCTGAGGCCATCGCCTTCGCACTCGAAGCGGAGCCCCAGGAGGGAGACGCCGCCAATACTACGTCCCGCTTCAAAGGAACGCTGCCTGCCGACCTGCAAGGCCAATCGGTCGAAGTCACAATCCCCAACATTCGGATCAACGGCGAGCGATTTCGGCTCGGCTTTCCGTCCGTCCTGCCTGGGCACGTCGGCGAGTCGATGCCGTCGGAGCTGGGCAGCGCCGAGGCCCGCGAGCTGTTCCTGACGCCGGGGGGCAAGTACACGGCGGCCGATATCGCGGCCAACGGCAATCAAACGGCAAGCCAGAAGTTCCGTGGGTTCGTTCCCAAGCACGACCTGAAGCCGAAGGTCAGCGACAAGATCTGTCCGATCACGCTCACCAAAGCGAACCCGCAGTGCACCTGGATCGTCGGCGGTAAGACGTACGAGTTCTGCTGCCCGCCGTGTGTCGAAGAGTTCGTGAAGCTCGCGAAGGAGCAGCCGGAGGAGGTCAAAGAGCCGGAGGAGGTCAAAGAGCCGGCCGATTACGTCAAGAAATAGATGTCGCGTTCGGTCCCTTTTTTTCTCGAGGAGTTTGGACATGATCCTGAAATCATTGCTCGTCACGGTCGTGATTGGCCTCGGAACAGGTGGCTCGGTCTTCGCCGCTGATACGACCGATACGGTCACGACGATCACCATCGAAGGTATGCACTGCGTGAGCTGTGCCAAGAAGTTGACCAAAACATTCCAGGCCGTACCAAACGTGGGGGCGGTCGAGGTGAGTGCGGAGACGGGGCTTGCAACGATTGCTCCGAAGGCAGATGAGGTTCCGTCTGCGAAGTTGTTGTGGGAGGCCGTGGAGAAGGCCGGCTACAAGCCTGTGAAACTGGTTGGCCCCGGTGGTACGTTCGACAAAGCCCCACAGTCGTAGGCGTCCTCGCCAACCGTCACAGGTGATGGATGAATCGTCTCGTAGCTCCGTGCATCGCAGTGGCCCTGGTGGCTGTCGCCACGTTGCAGGCAGTGGGGCATGAAGGCCACGCCCCACTGCCCAGCAAGGGCGCGTTGGTCGATGCCGAGAAAGGGACGATCGTCCTCAGCCCCCAGGCGCAGCACGCCTTGCGTGTGGAAACCGCGGAGGTCGTTTCGCGGAAGCTCGAGACGCGGAATCTCGCGTACGCGGAGCTCGTCGCACCCTGGGGGCGTCACGCCTACGCCGCCTCCGTCGTCGGCGGACGCGTCTCGGCCGTCTATGTGAAGCCCGGAGAGAAGGTTCGGGCGGGGCAAAAACTCGCCGACATCAGGAGCCTCGGCGTGGAGACGATCCAACTGGAACTGCTGACGGCCCAGGCGGAAGTGGCGCTGTCTGAGCAGACCCTCGCGCAGATGCAGTATCTGGCACGCGAACAGATCGCCGCCATGCGGGAAGTGAGTGAAGCCCGGGCGCGTCACGAGCAGAACCGCGGGGCCGTGGCTGTGGCCATCAGTAAACTGCGTCAACTCGGGGTCTCGGACGCTGATGTTCGTCGGCTGCTCGAGCATTCGCAGTCGCCGATCCTCGAGACGGTGGCCGTCACCAGTCCGATCGACGGCACGATCATTCACGGCGACGTCACTGTCGGCACCGTCGTTACGGCCAATGAGCACCTCTTTGAGATCATCGACGTCGCGAAGGTCTGGGTGAAGATCGGCGTCCTCGAGCGAGACCTGCACCGCACCCGCGTCGGCCAACGGGTGGAGCTCACGCTGGCTGCGTATCCGCAGGAAGTGCTCGACACCACCGTGCAGGTGAAGGGGCTCTGGCTCGATCCGCTGACCCACTTGGGCACGGTGTGGGGCGAAATCGAGAATCCGCCGGGCCCGGAACCGCGGTTCCTGCCGGGCATGTACGGACAGGCTCAGGTCGTCACGGAGACCGACAAGCCGCAGGTGACGATTCCGACCGACGCGCTGGTGAACGATGGGCTGGAACAGTACGTCCTCCTCGAGGAGGCCGCCACCGCCGAGGCGTTTGAGTATCGAAAGCAGAATGTCGTCGTGGCGGGAGAGGGAACGGGGTACGTCGCGCTCCGCGACGGTTCGGTGTTTCCTGGCGACCGCGTGGTCACGAAAGGAAGCCACGAACTGGGCGGGTTCTTCGTGAGCGGCGTGTTGCGACTGAGCCCTGAGGCCGCAGCCAACATGGGGGTGCGTGTCGAGCCAATCCGGCCGCGCGTCATCGAGAACGTGCTCGAATTCGACGGGGCGATCGACCTGCCCCCGGAAGGACGGGCTTCTGTCGCCTCGCAACTGGAAGGGCGTTTGACGCGGATTCTCGTCGACCGCGGGCAGGCCGTCACCGCCGGCCAGATCCTCGCCGAGGTGTCGAGCTTGGAGCTTCAGGATCTGCAACTGGAGTTGATCGAGGCGGCGGCACAAACGCGTCTCCATGCCGAGTCGCTGGAACGGCTTCGGGGGCTTGCCGTCACCCAAAGCGTGCCTCGTCGGCGAGTCTGGGAGGAGGAGGCGCTTTCCAACACGGCGCGTGGGCGATTGGACACAGCGACCCGGAAGCTGCTGACCCTCGGCCTCACTCCTTCTCAAGTGGCTGAAATCGTCGCCGAGGGCCGCATCGTCGACCACCTTCCCATCCGTGCACCGATCGACGGCGCTGTTGTCCGATTCGACAAGGTGTTGGGGCAAGTGGTGCGGGCCGACGAGCCGCTGTTCGAGATTCACGATCTGAGTCGCGTCTGGGTGCAGGGGTTCCTGACCGAGCGGGATTTTGCAGCACTTCGAATCGACGGTGACACGCCACGGGCGCGGGTCCGATTCGTGTCGGCCCCCGATGCCGTGGTCACGGGCACCGTCAAACGCAGCGGCAACCTTCTCGGCGCGATCGACCGAACACTCTCCCTCTGGGTCGAGCTCGATGCTCCGCCAGACCTGATACTCCAGCACACCATGCTCGCCCGGATATCCGTGGTCCTCGCAGCCGGTGAACCGGCCCTCGCGGCACCCCGAGACGCCCTCGTCTACCAAGGAACGCGGGCCTATGTATTTGTCCGTAACTCCGACGGGGTCTTCGAGCGCCGAGCCGTCGAGACCGGCCGTGCCGATGATCGCTACGTGGAGATCGTCGCCGGCCTGGCGGCCGACGAACCGATCGCCGTCAGTGGAACGGCCCACCTCCAGACCGCCTTCGCGTCACTCCGCTGACGCCTTTCGCCGATGCTCAATTACGTCATCGCCTTCTCGCTCCGGAATCGGCTTGTGGTGCTGATCGTCGGCCTGGGCGTGCTCGTCTTCGGCGGATACCGGCTCACGCAGATGCCCGTTGATGTCTTCCCCGACCTCAATCGGCCCACCGTGACCGTCATGACCGAGGCTCCCGGCCTTGCGCCCGAGGAAGTCGAAACGCTCATCACTCGGCCGCTGGAATACCTGCTCAACGGGGCGACGGGCGTGCAGCGGGTGCGGTCGGCCTCCGGGATCGGGCTTTCGATCGTCTGGATCGAATTCGAATGGGGCACCGACATCTACCGCGATCGTCAGATCGTGGCAGAGAAGTTACAGCTTGCCCGCGAGCGGCTCCCCCGTGACGCCAACCCCGTGATGGCGCCGATCTCGTCGATCATGGGAGAGATCATGCTCCTGGGTTTGCGGTCGACCAAGGAACCGCAGTCTCCCGAGGAGACACTCGAGCAAGGGCTCGAGCTTCGCACGCTGGCCGAATTCACGCTCCGCAATCGCCTCCTGGCGGTGGCAGGGGTTTCGCAGGTCACCGTGATGGGGGGCGTGCTCAAGCAGTACCAGATCATCACGTCGCCAGCCCGCTTGGCCGCGCAGAACGTGACGCTTCAAGAGCTCGTTGCAGCGGCCGAGAAGGCCAACGTGATTTCCGGCGGTGGGATTCTCGAGCGTCCGAACAAGGAGTCGCTCATTCGCATTACGGGCCAATCCTTGACCCTCGAGAAGGTCGCCGCCACACCCGTCGTGTGGCGTGAGCCGCGGCCGGTGTTGATCAAGGATGTCGCCGACGTTCGCTTTGGCGGCCCGATCAAGCGCGGCGACGGAGCCGTGCGAGTGAAGGAGAAAGATGGCTTCACTGGCGGACCGGCCGTCATTCTTGCCATCCAAAAGCAGCCGCATGCCGACACCCTAGCGCTCGATCGCACGATCGACGAGGTGCTCGATCACCTCAGCGGCGACTTGCCGCCGGATATCACGATCGAGCGGCGCATCTTCCGGCAGGCCGACTTTATCCAAGCGGCTGTCGACAACGTCGCGGAGGCGGTTCGTGATGGGGCGATCTGGGTGGTCGTCGTGCTCTTCCTCTTCATGTGGAACTTCCGGACGAGTGTCAGTTCGCTCACCGCGATGCCGCTGTCAATTCTCATCACGGTCCTGGCGTTCCATTATTTTGGTATCTCGATCAATACGATGACGCTCGGCGGGATTGCCGTGGCTATCGGCGACTTGGTCGACGACTCGATCGTCGACATCGAGAACATCTACCGACGCCTCAAGGAGAATCGGCACGCGGCACATCCGGCTAATCCGCTCAGGGTGATCTTTTTGGCCTCGACCGAGGTCCGCAACTCGATCGTCTACGCGACGCTCATCGTCGCGCTCGTCGTGTTTCCGCTCTTTTCACTTGCTGGCCTCGAAGGACGGATGTTTGCTCCGCTGGGGCTGGCCTACATCATTTCGCTCCTCTCCTCGCTCCTGGTGTCACTCACGATCACACCGGTGCTCGGGTATTACCTCCTGCCGAATGCACGGTTTCTCGACACCGAAGAGGATTCGTGGCTGTTGCGGTGGATGAAGCGGCTCGACGAGAAACTTCTCCGGGTGACGCTGCGTCACGCGCGTGCCGTGTTGGCAGTGGTCGCGGTTTTGGTGCTGATGTCCATCTCGGCGATTGCCTGGATGGGAGGTGAGTTTCTGCCGCCATTCAACGAGGGCACGCTCACGATCAACGTCCAGACCGAACCGGGGACCAGCCTGGCCGAGAGCAGTCGCGTCGCCCGATTGGCCGAGGAGCTGGTGGCCGAGGTTCCCGAGGTCATCAGTCTTTCGCGACGGACCGGACGCGCCGAGCTCGACGAACATGCCGAGGGAGTGAATTCTTCGGAGCTTGATGTTCGCCTCATGGAGCACCAGCGGCAGAAGGAAGGGGCCTGGTACGCCGCGCTGCGGCTGATCCCCCTGGCTCATCTCTGGGGCTACGAGACGATCAGTCGCCCGAGGGAGGTGGTGATCGCCGATATTCGCGACAAGCTCGGCCACATTCCGTCGGTCAAGCTCAATGTCGGCCAGCCGATTTCGCACCGGCTCGATCACATCATGTCTGGCGTTCGGGCGCAGATCGCGATCAAGGTCTTCGGGCCCGATCTCCGTGAGCTGCGAGCGGCGGCTCAGGATGTCCAGTCGCGACTGCTCTCCATTCCGGGCATCGTCGATTTGCAGATCGAACCCCAGGTCGAGACGTCGCAGATTCGGCTCGAGATCAACCATCGCGAGGCAGCCCGTTATGGGCTAGCCCCCGGCGATGTGGCCGAGCTTCTCGAGACTGCCTACAAGGGGCGCGTCGTGTCTCAGGTCTTTGACGAAGACCGATCGTTCAGCCTGGTCGTCTGGTACGACGAGGCGTCGCGAAGCGATCCGGAGACGATCAACCAGACGATCATCGTGACCCCATCCGGTCGTCGCGTCGCGCTCGGGCAGGTGGCGGACGTTCTCGATACGACGGGGCCCAACACGATCAATCGCGAGAACATCCAGCGGCGGATCGTGGTGGCGTGCAACGTTCAGGGGCGTGACTTGGCGAGTGTTGTTGCCGACATTCGCGAGGCGTTGAAACCCCTCGAAGAGACGTTGCGCACACTGCCGGGCGAGTATCGCCTCGACTTCGGTGGTCAGTTCGAGGCCCAGCAGGAGGCAAACTTTCGCCTGCTCGTACTCGGCTCTGTCTCGGTGATCGGCGTGTTTCTGCTTCTCTGCAAGGCGCTCGAGTCATGGCGGGGAGCCCTTCAAGTGCTGGTCAACATCCCGCTGGCAGCGATGGGCTCGGTCATCGCGCTGTTGATTGCCAATCAGCCTTCCCATGAGGCGCTGGCGGCGGCGGCCTGGTGGGAGTGGCCCCGCGTGTGGATCGAGGCCACGAATCTGTCGGTCGCCCATTGGGTCGGCTTCATCACGCTGATCGGCATCGTCAGCCGCAACGGCATCATGATGATCTCGCATTACATCCACCTGATGAAACACGAAGGGGAGCCGTTCAGCGAAGCGATGGTGATCCGCGGAAGCCTGGAGCGATTGGCGCCAGTGATGATGACCGCGTTCACGTCCTTCATCGGGCTTCTGCCGTTGCTCTTTGGCGCCGGCCAAGCGGGCAAGGAGATCCTCTATCCGCTGACCGTGGTCGTCTTCGGCGGCATGCTCTGTTCGACGATCCTCGACCAGATCGTCACGCCCGCGCTGTTTTTCGCGTTCGGTCGTAAGGTCTACGAACATGGTGTGCACGACAGCGATTCGGACGATGTCATGCGGCTGGCCCACCAATGGTTCCCTGATGTCCCAGCCGCACCGCCGCCGGCGACTCCTGGGCCGTAGGCACGCCACACCGCCGGAAAAGTCGCCGCGACCATCACCGGTGGCCTGGCCGATCCGTCATCCACGGCAAAACCAAGCGATCCGGCACGATAGCTCTGGGCCTCACAATCCGAAGGGGCCGAAGAACCAGGAGGCGCCGCCATGCGGCAAGGGAGTTCCATGCAAATCCGACTCGACCACGGCTCGCCTGTGAGTCTCAAACCACGGTCATCGTGCGGCCTCTCCCGCGGGGCAATCATCGGAGAATGGCTGGCCCGTGCCTTGGGAATCGCCCTGATCGTGACGGCGGTCGCCCCGCACCGCGCACACGGGCAAGCGGCCGCTTTGGCCGATGAGATCATCATCCTCTCTCGCGGCATCAATCAGCAGGAGCGTGCGCGTAGCCAAACCCATCTTGGCAGCACGGTCGGAGGCGGCGCCAGTCCTTTTTCCTACGACCCCGGTGGTCGAGAGCCGGTGATGGCGGCACACTCGGTTCCTGGCGCCGGGGCCGAGAATGCTCCTGCTCGGGACATCCTCTCCGCCGCCGCTGGCAACGTGGTGGGGCTGCCTCGTTCCGCAGCGCTCCAGGCACCGCAAACGGAAATCCTTTCAGCGTCGGACCTGCCGCTCTATGCACCGCTGGATCTTCCGGATGGCAGTGATGAAGGACCGGCTGATGGGATGACGCTCGATACGGCCATCGACCTGCTCGTTCGGAACAACCTCGACCTGCGAACCAAGTTCCTGGAGATCCCGCAGGCCCGCGCCGATGTCCTGACCGCCGGCCTGCGATCCAATCCGTTGGTCTTTGGAACGGCGTCGGCCGTGCCATACGGCAGTTACTCGGAGACGCGGCCCGGAGAGAACGGCTACAGCATGACCGTGATCCAAGCCATCGACATCAATCACAAGCGGTTGGCCCGCGTGGACGCGGCGTGTCAGGCGATGCACGTGCTGGAGGCCCAGTATGAAGACGCCGTGCGGCTCGAGATTGACGCCGTGGCCACGGCGTTCGTAGACGTGTTGGCCGCCCGCGAGACCGTGCGCTATGCCGAGACGGCGGTGGTGGGGCTTGCGAAGCTCACGGAGCTCGCTGCATCGCAACTCCGGCAGGGAACAATTTCTGAACCGGAGTTCGAGCGATTGGCGATTCAGCTCGATGCGGCGGAGATCGGCTTGGAACAAGCGCGGGCACAACACTACTCAGCCGCGCGCACGCTGACCCGCGCGCTCAACCTGCCGCCGGACGCGGCCGACTCGCTCCGCGTGCGAGGATCGCTGATGCCGGAGGGCGCCGAGCCGCCGCCACGAGATACCTTGGTCTCGCTGGCATTGTCCAGCCGTCCGGATCTCACGGCATATCGCCTGGGCGTTCGCCGTGCCCAGTTGGACCATCGTGTGGCGCAGGCCGAACGGTTCCCGGACGTGTTTGTCCTCTACTCGCCCTATGAGTTCACCAACAACGCGCCAATCGGTGGCCAGAGCGCGCAGTCGTGGTCAGTCGGGGCGATGGCGTCGATCCCGCTGTTCAATCGCAATCAGGGTAATATCCGCCGCGCCGAAGTGAATGTCGCGCAGTCGGAGAACGAGCTGGTGGCCGTTGAGAGCGTGATCGTCCAGGATGTCGACCAGGCGCTTGCCGAGTACCGCGCGGCCCGCAGGGCGGTGGAGCGGCTGCAAACGACGACAATTCCCAGGGCGAAGCGGATGCGCGACGGCGCCCAGCGGCTCGTGACACAAGGGGAAATGGGCGTCGTCGAATACCTCAACGCGCAGCGGGATTACAACGAAATCATCCGCCAATACCGGGATGCAATCGTCCGCTACCGCCGCAGCATGCTCCGCATGAACACCGTCATCTCCGAGCGGTTGTTTCCCTGAGGCAACCTTTTTGGAATCAGGGCCTCCCAATGCTGCCGATACGCCGGCGAACTCTTGCCTGGGCCGTAGCGTAGATACCCCCGGGGGGGTATGATAGTGGGGTGGGTGCCCGACGTCATGCCCACTCAGGTCCCCACCTCACCCTTCGTAGAAGGCCCTCCCATGAACACCGCTTCCAAAACCGTCCTCGTTCTTGCCATTGAAGGCATGTCCTGCGGCCACTGCGTCACCAAGGTCACCAAAGCGCTGAGCGGCATCCCGGGGGTCGAAATCACATCGGTGGCCGTCGGTACTGCCCATCTCATCGTGGCCGACGCCGCGGCGGAGAACGCGTCTCTCGCCGCGCTTGCGGTGGCCGGATATCCGGCTCGGTCAGCGAGCCCGGCGACTTCCTCCCTCAAGCAGGTTGGAGGATGCTGCGGCGGAGCCAGTGCGAACGACGAAGCCAAAACTGGTGGAGGTTCGTGCTGCGGTTGAGCGGCGAGGTCTCAGGTCACGATGTTCCATTCGGAGCGTGTCATGCCACCTTGTGCCGTTTGAACACTTGATTCATGGCTGAATGCCAAAACACCCGAAGCGTAGCGAAGGGATGGTGATGAGTAACCCTTCAAAGAATAATAAGAAGGCCGCATCGACGGCACCTCGAAAGAAAGACCCCACGGCAAAGGCCGCATGCGCCCCCTCGAGCATGGCCTGCTCAACCGGAGCGGGCCGCAAGGCGGCGGCAGTTGATCAGGCCTTGAAGGCGTCGAACATCCTCCGCCTCAAGCGGGCCGCTGGGCAGGTGCGCGGCGTCGCGCGGATGGTCGAGGAGGACCGCTCATGCGCCGACACGATCATCCAGATCGCGGCGGCCCAGGAGTCGCTCCGGGCCGTTGCCAAGAACCTGCTCCGAAACCACCTCAAGCACTGCGCGAGGGCGGCACTCAAAGCGGGCGAGGCCGAGGCGGACGCCATGTGCACCGAACTGATGGACGTGATGTCCAAGATCGCCAGGTGATCCATGAAGACGGAGCACAACCGTGCAGATGACCACCCCCACGACGCCGGCGAAGAGCGAGTGGACCTGCCCCTCAAAGGGATGACGTGCGCTTCGTGTGCCAGCACGATCGAGAGGGCGCTCTCGAAAGCTGAGGGTGTCTCGACGGCGAGCGTGAACTTCCTCACCAAGACCGCGACGGTTCGGTTTGACCCCACATCGACCTCTCGGGAAGCGCTGGCGGGAGTCGTGCGAGGGACTGGGTACGACGCGGTGGTTCCCGCGGCGACACCCGGCCCGCCCTCACCAAACGCTGTAAAGACCAACGGTAGTCACGCCGAGCGCACCGCGGCCGCGCATCACGCCGGACACCCGACCGACGCATCCACCGGCGGTCCTGGGCACATGGAGGGCATGACAGACGATGAGCACGCGGCCTACATGCAGGTCAATGAAGGCGAGCAGGCGATGCTGCGCCGGAAGGTCCTCATCGGGGCAGTGCTGTCGCTGCCCGTGCTGGTCATCGCGATGTCCCACGGCAGGATCGCCATCTTCAATCATGCCTGGATCAACTGGGTCCAGCTCGCGCTCACGACGCCGGTCGTGGTCTGGTGCGGGGCGGAGTTCTATCGCATGGCCTGGGTGGGCCTCAAACACTTCCGGGCCAGCATGGACTCGCTGGTGGCGCTGGGAACCGGCACGGCGTTCGTGTACTCGATTGCCGCGACGGTGTGGCCGGGGTTCTTCACGGTCGCCAGCGCCGCTGGCAGCGATGGGATGGGAATGGCCCCCGTCTACTACGAGGCCGCAGCGGTCATCATCGTGCTTGTGCTACTGGGCAAGCTCTTCGAGGCCCAGGCCACGGGCAACACGAGCGCAGCTATCCACAAGCTGATCGGGCTCCAGGCCAAGACGGCGCGCGTGCGGCGGGATGGGATCGAGCAAGACATCCCGGTGGAACAGGTCATGGTCGGTGACGCGGTCATCGTTCGGCCCGGCGAGAAGATCCCGGTGGATGGCAGGGTGGAGAGCGGCGATTCCTCGATCGACGAGTCCATGCTGACCGGCGAGAGCGTCCCGGTGGAGAAGAAGCCGGGCGATGTTGTCTTCGGCGCAACGATCAACGCGACCGGCACCCTCCAATTCCGCGCGACCAAGGTCGGCCAGGACACGGCGCTCCAGCAGATCGTTCGCCTCGTGCAGGAAGCCCAGGGCAGCAAGGCTCCAATCGCCCGGTTGGCAGACACCATCGCTGGATACTTCACGCCCGCCGTGCTGGGCATCGCGATCGTGACATTCATCGTGTGGTTCTTGGTGGCTCCGGCGGATACTCGCGTGAGCATGGCCTTGCTCACGTTTGTCTCGGTGCTCATCATCGCCTGCCCGTGCGCCCTGGGGCTCGCCACTCCCACGGCCATCATGGTGGGTACGGGTCGCGGGGCCGAGCATGGCATCCTCATCAAGGGCGGCGAGGCGCTGGAGACAGCGCACAAGCTGTCGGCGATCATTCTCGACAAGACCGGCACCGTGACGCGGGGCAAGCCCGCGCTGACAGACGTTCGGGTGCTTCCAGGGACTCTCGAACCGGACCTTGTGCGAATGGCGGCATCTGCCGAACGGCGGAGCGAGCACCCTCTGGCGGCGGCGATTGTCGAGGGTGCGAAGACCCGCGGAATCACGCTCGCGGAACCCAGCGAGTTCAAGGCCGTAGTCGGTCACGGGATCGAGGCGACGGTGGACGGCCGCATCATCCTCGTGGGCAAGCGGGCGCTCCTTGCGGACCGCGGCATCGACACGTCAGCCCTCGATGCCCTGGGCAAAGAACTGGCCACCTCCGGCAAGACGCCCATGTACGCCGCCATCGACGGCAAGCCCGCCGGCCTGATCGCGGTCGCTGACACCGTCAAGCCCGAGTCCAAGGCCGCCGTTGAGCAGATGCAGAAGATGGGGCTCCGCGTGGCCATGATCACAGGCGACAACGCCCTTACCGCCGCGGCCGTCGCCAAGGAAGTTGGGATCACGCCCGACATGGTCTTCGCCGAGGTCCTGCCAGAGGACAAGGCCGAGCACGTCAAGAAACTCCAGTCGCAGGGTCTCATCGTCGGGATGGTGGGCGATGGCATCAACGATGCCCCCGCGCTGGCGCAGGCGGATGTAGGGCTGGCCATGGGCACGGGAACCGACGTCGCCATCGAGGCGTCGGACATCGCGCTCATCCGCGGCGACCTCCGCTCGGTCCCCGAGGCGATAGCCCTCTCGCAGGCGACCATGCGGACTATCCGCCAGAATCTCTTCTGGGCATTCATCTACAACATCATCGGCATCCCGATCGCGGCGGGCGTGCTCTACCCGTTCACCGGCATGCTGCTCTCGCCAATCATCGCCAGTGCCGCGATGGCGTTCAGCAGTGTGTCGGTGGTACTCAACAGTCTTCGCTTGAGGCATGCTCGAATCACGTCTTTGTGAGCGTTGAAAAACCAACTCACGTACTCCCGCCGCAACGCGACGCTGCCTCAGGCAACGTCCCGCGGAAGGATAGGACGGCCAACGACATCTCCGCAACGTGGTGACGGCGGCTGGTCGAATCCAGAGCGTAGCCGATCTCGCTCGAGCCTGTCTTGCGACGGATAGGAGGGGCCGAGATACGCCCGAACATGCCGAAAGCCCTGATACAAGCACGATTTTCACGCTCTCGCGCAGACCGGCTCCGCCCGTGCCCGTGGGAGGCGCATCAGAGCGAGTGGATGTCGATCTCAGGGAGCTCGTCGGGCGCCGCCTGCATGACGTCACGATCGTCATGGGCCTGGACGAGCTCAGGCCACTCGGTCGGCGGACCGCGTGCAGGAGACACCGGTGGCGGCTCCACCGGCTCACCGACGTGCGCGAGGATTCTTCTGATTGGCCCCGGATCGATGATGAAGGCAATGAGCCGGATGTCGCCGCCGCATACCCATGCTGCTCTCTCTCCACCCTATCGCCCATCCAGCCCACGCACCCACAGAACCCGATAGCCACAAGCCAGCTCAGAGCCAATCTGCACGCCGACTTCGTGGCCGCAGGTTCGCCATGGGTCGCCGAAGGCAGTGCGGGGCGGGGAGTGGCGGCGCGTTGGGTGGCGGGTAGCGTGAGCCCGGCCATTCGCAAATTCTCACTTTCTCACTTTTCGAAAACGAACCCCCTTGGGAGCGGTTCTGGCTGCCTCTACCCGCAAAAAGCCCTGGAAAAGCGGCCCATGATCTGCGCCCCCACCCCTCTCACAACCAGAAAAGTGGGAAAGTGAGAATCTGAGAATTTCCCGGCGTTTGGCCACATTCCCGGCTCCGAACAGCGCATCCATATATAGAGCCGGTCTGGGGGTGGGTTTTCGGGCCGTTTTCCCCTGGTTTTCCGCTGGTTGTGATCTCGCTGCCGCCGTCCAAAGGGCCATCGCTGACCGGCCCTTTTTACCCCCCGAAATGATTGCCGGAATCTTGGCCGCTCGCGATAATTTGGCCGTCAGTCTTGGCTATGGGAACGGTCACCCACGGGAACGGAGTCCGCGCCGGCTGGTCTTCGAGCTGGCCTGGTGATGATCGCGGTCGAAGACACCACCACGCCCCCTAAAAATCTCGCGGCATCCAGTGACCCCAACGCAGGCTTCTCATCAGTTTCAAGATTCGAGCGAAGCGTCGCAGCCCGACATCCTCCCCGACAACCTGCACCGAGTCCTGCTCCACACGTTCGCTCCTTTCGTTCAGTGCCACGTGATCACCTGCGGCCTCGATGGATTGCCGGGCGTCTCTTTCGGCCGCTATTCGCTGAGCACCATGAAGTGGCCGTGTAGCAATGCAGACCACCGAAACGCTGTGGACCGGTTCTTTCACCGGCTGTTTCTCGTGGGCCTCCATCCTTTCTTCGTGGCGCTGCGATACGTCATCAAAACCCTGGGGACTCGCTTCGCCCAATTTCGGGATCTCAGCCTGCCGCGTTGGTTCTGGTCCGGCGAAGCGTGCAACCGGCCGCTCGCTCATCGCCGCTTCGCCACCGCTCCCAGAATCTGGCCCAGGCCCCATCATTCGATCCAGCGGACTGACCACGCGAACATCATGGCGGTTCAAGACGTGCAGATAAATCATCGTCGTCTTCACGTCGTTGTGCCCGAGCAGCTCCTGGACCGTGCGAATGTCGGCGCCATCCAACAACAGGTGGGTCGCAAACGAATGCCTGAACGTGTGCGAGGTGATCAGCTTGGGAATCCTGGCCATCTCGACTGCTCGCGCCAGGTTTGCCGGGAACGTGCTCTTGTGAATGTGATGCCGGTGCAGCTTTTCGGTACGTGGATCACGCGACAACCGTTCCGATGCGAAGATGAACTGCCATTTGAATTCCAGGTGGGCGTTCGGGTACTTGACGCTGAGTGCATGCGGCAGCCACACCGACGCTTTCCCTTCTGCCAGGTCACGTTCGTGCAGGATGAGCCGACTTTGGACCAGCCGCTTCAGTGGTTCCCGCAACTGGTTGGGGAACGGCGTGATTCGATCCTTCTTGCCTTTGCCTCGCTTGACGATGATCTGCATCTGGTCGAAGTCGATGTCCTTGACCCGCAGCCGCAAGCACTCGTTCAGTCGCAGGCCCGCCCCGTACAGCGCCTGCGCCATCGTCAGCATCAGGCCGTCCAGGTGGGAAAAGACCCTGGCGATTTCATCCCGGCTCATCACCGTCGGCACCAGCTTGGGCTTGGTCGAACGCACCGCATCGATGCAGTCCATGTCCCGCTTGAGCACGTACCGAAACAAGAACAGCAATGCGTAGTAGGCTTGGTCTTGTGTCGACTCCGCTACGTTCTCTCGCACGGCCAATTCGGTGAGATGGGCCTCGACATCCCGCGCCGTGATCTTCTTGAACGATTCGAGCGTGTCGAGCCGCCGCTTCTCCATGAACGCCCACACCCGACCGACGTACGCTCGTTCGGTCTTCAACGCCTTGTGCTGCACGCGTAGCGCCCGGCGAAGCTCTTGGATCGCCTCGGGTTCATTCGGGTCAATCTTGCCTGGCGACTCATCAACCTCGTCTCCTTCAGCCGAGCCTAGCCTCTCTTGGCTTGCCCGCTCCTGGAGGGTATCGCGCATG
>JANOFF010000063.1:0-100693 GCA_031413515.1 bacterium | reverse complement strand
CGCTTCGTGGTCGAGATCCTGCGCGTCAACCCGCGGGTCGCGCTCGGCATGTCGGCAGCGCAGTGGATCGGCATCGCAATGGTCGTACTCGGCAGCATGGCCTGGCTGATCGCGCTGCGGCGCGGCGCGGCTGCGCGCACTCTGCGCGCGGGCGCCGCCTAGGCGCGCGCGGGCGCGCCGAGAGCGCGCAGGCGCTCCGCGAGCGCGGTCGCGCGCTCCGCCAGCGCTGCATCCGAGGCAACGAGTTTGCGCGCTCCTGCCATCGCGGATGCCGCGAGCGGTGCGAGACGGAGCTCGGCGCCGCCAGGCTTCGCGTCGAGCCAAGCCGCGATCTCAGCGAACGCCGCGTCGTAGCGACCCGCGAGATACGCGCTCATGCCGTCGGCGAACGCGCGCTGCCGTGCGAGTTCCGGTGCGCGATCACCACGCGCCTCCGCCATCGCAAGCGCGCGGCTCGCCTCCGCGAAGAACCCACTCTCGAGGTACGACCACGCAGCACGCCGCCACGCAGCCGCCGCGCTGCCGTGCAGATCCGCGAGCGACGCGTCCTCGCCGCTCGCGAATGCGTCGGCGAGCTGCGCGGCGTTTTCCACGACGAAGCGCGCGAGTAGCCCGTTCGCCGCGTGGCTGCGCAATAGCACGCGGAACTGCGAGGTCGTCTGCCCGAGCAGCACGCGCGCCTCGGCCACCGATTCCGCCAGCCGCACGCGCGCGGAGGAGACGAGCTTGTCGAACTCCCGTAACAACCCGCTCTCGTCGGCGACACCCGTCGCGCGCAGCGCCGCGACCTTCGGCGCGTACACGTCGGCTTGATAAAGGTTCTCGCGCAGCTTCATCGCTTCGTGGAACAGCGAACCCACGGCCAGATCGAGCAACGCGCCCACGCGGATCTCCGGAACCTGTCCGCCGCCGACAGGACGGAAGATCGAGTGACAGATCTCCTTCAGGCGGAACAGTTCGCTCTGCCCGTCGTCGCCCACCCAGGCCTGGACATCGTCGAATCGAAGTGATCCCTCGCGATGTCGCCGGACCAACTCGCTGGCCGACGCGTGCACGGCCAGGAAATCGCGGATGATGTCCACCAGGCCCGATTCGAGGCTTCGCATCGCGGCAGTATAAGCCCCGGCAGCGGGCACGCCGGACCAGATCACCTCGAGCCACGGACCGATCGACCCGACTCGACACCACGGTACGTCCGACCCTCGCCACGCGCCGGGTTGAGTGCGAGACTGAGCGCTCAATCACCTACCGGCCGGAGCCAGCAGCCCCATCGATGCCCGACCGTGATCCGATCGAGCCGAACTCCGGCCGGATTGACCGTCGTCAGCGGATGATCCTTCCGATCGTCTTCGTGACGGTCGTGGTCGACTTCATCGGCTTCAGCGTCCTGATTCCCGTGTTGCCCGCCTACGCGGATCGACTCGGGGCAAGCGCATTCGAGGTGGCGTTGATCGTCGCCATCTACGCGCTGACGCAGCTTCTCTTCCTGCCGGCCTGGGGATGGTCTTCGGATCGATTCGGTCGAAGACCGGTGATCCTCACCTCGCTGCTCGGAACGATCGGTTCGTTCATCCTGCTCGCCTTCGCGGATTCATTGACCGTGATCTATGTCTCGCGCGTGCTCGGCGGATTCTTCGCGGCGAGTGTCGGCGCGTGTCAGGCCGTCGTGACGGATGTGACGCCACCGTCGCGGCGCGCGGCGGGCATGGGCAAGATCGGAGCCGCACTTGGTGTCGCGTTCGTGCTCGGACCCGCACTCGGTGGTGTCCTCGCGAACTTCGGAGAGCGGGTTCCGTTCTATGGCGTCAGCGCGATCGCACTGGTGAACCTCTTGATGGCCTGGTGGCTCCTGCCCGAGACGCGTCCGCGCGACGAATTCCGTCCAGAACCCCGCGAGTTGCTGAAGTCACTGATTCCGACTCCGATCCGCATGCTGACGATGGTCCACGATCGGCGCATCGGGCTCTATCTGTATCTGTGGTTCCACATCTACGTGGGATTCGCGGTGCTCGAAGGCAGCTTCCCGCTCTACATGTTCAGACGATTCAGCGCGTCGACCCTGGACGTCGGCATCCTGTTCGCGTGGATCGGCGTGTTCATCGCCATCACCCAGGGGCTGGTCGTCGGCCGGTTGGCGAGGTTCACGTCCGAGGGGAGCCTCGTGATCGTCGGGCTGATCATCACCGCGGTAGGACTCGTCGCCATCACCTGGGCGCCATCGATCGCAGCGATCTACGCGGTCGGTCCCATCATCGCGATCGGGAACGGACTCGCATTCCCCAGCTTCACGAGCCTCTACTCACAGACTTGCGAAACACGCGACGCGGGCGAATTGCTCGGCCAGGGCAACGCGATGGGCGTCACCGGCCGAGTGGCGGGAGCGATCTGCGCAGGCCTCGTGATGGACACGTTCGGACTGGTGACGCCATTCGTGGTATCGGGGATCGTGATGTTCAGCGGCGCTGTGATCTTCATGACCGCATTCCGGCTGCTCGTCCCGCCCACGATCACACCGACGCGACTCGCCGAATCTCGACGCGCACACATCGGTTGACGCACTCGGGTTCAGTCGATCGCCCATCCCCCCGCAGGAAGATGGATCGCACCGCGAGTCTCGATCGGAGCCGACTTCCGCGGCCTCGGGGCACGAATTGGTTTTGTTGTTGGTGCGGTTGCGCTCCTCTAATCTCCGGCTCTTCCCGCGCCCAGAACAGAGGTGGAGTATGAGCGAGCCTGAACGCGAATCGATGGAAGTCGACGTTCTCTACGTCGGCGCCGGCCCCGCCAACCTGGCGTCCGCCTATCACCTGGTGAAGCAGGTGGAAGCCTTCAACGAGAAGGCCGAAGCCGAGGGACGTCCCGCCATCGAGTCACCGGTCGTCCTCGTGATCGAGAAGTCCGCGGGCGTGGGTGATCACCAGCTCTCCGGTGCGGTGATCAATCCCGTCGCGATCCGCGAGTTGATGCCCGATTTCATCGAGCAGGGATTCCCGACCGAGTACGTGGCCAACGACTCGCAGTTCCGCTTCTTCACGCGCGGGCTTTCCATCAAGTCGCCGATCTGTCCGCCCATGTTCCAGAAGAACGGCTATCACGTCGCCTCCCTCAGCAATGTCACGAAGTGGCTCGGCGCGAAGTGTGAGGCGCTCGGGATCGAGATCTATCCCGGCTTTGCGGCCGCGCAGATCCTCATCGAGGGCGATCAGGTCGTCGGCGTCCGGACCGGCGACATGGGTATCGACAAGAACGGGAAGCGGAAGCCGACCTATCAACCGGGCATGGACATCCGCGCCAGGGTGACGGTGCTCGGCGAAGGCGTTCGGGGCACGCTGACCAAGCAGCTCATCGACCTCTTCGACATGCACGGCCCGAATCCGCAGAGCTACAAGACCGGCATCAAGGAGATCTGGCGCATCCGCCCCGAGAAACATCGACCCGGTCGCGTGATCCACGGCTCGCTGTTCCCGGACGCGTTCTCGCAGATGGATGGCATGTGGCTGTACGACATGAAGGACAATCTGATCTCATTCGGCTACGTGACGTCACTCACCGCCGAGAACCCGCACAACGACCCCCCCACCTCAACGCGCAGCGGTTCAAGACGATCCCCTTCATGCGCGATCTGCTCGAGGGAGGAGAACTTGTCCGCTACGGGGCCAAGTGTGTTCCGATGGGCGGTCTGTACTCACAACCGAAGCTCTACTGCAACGGCGCGCTGCTCGTCGGCGATGCTGCGGGCATGCTCAATCCGATGAAGCTCGCCGGTGTCCACATGGCAATCAAGACCGGCATGCTGGCGGCGGACACGATCCTCGATGCACTGGCCCGACAGGACTTCTCGTCGAAGACGCTGGGCGACTACACGGAGCGGTACAAGTCGAGCTGGGCATACGCAGAGCACATGGAAGCCCGCAACTGGGAAGGCTCGATCGACGTCTCTCCGCTCTTCCTGATGGGCTTGAACATGCCTGCCATGATGCTGAGCAAAGGTCGCGGCATCGTCGAGAAGCTCAAGGTCCACGCGAGCCACACGGCAATGAAAAAGATCTGGGAACTGCCGATCACGGAGCGCAAGAAGGAAGCCTTCGTGTTCGACGGCAAGCTCACCTTCAGCAAGGAGCACCTCGTCGGCTTCAGTGGGACGGTCCACGAAGCCGACCAGCCCCATCATCTGAAGGTCGCCGACACGGACGTCTGCGCAACCATCTGTGCTCGCGACTACGGAAATCCCTGCGAGAGCTTCTGCCCGGCCGCCGTGTACGAGATGGTCGACGATCCCGCAACGCCCGGTCGCAAGAAGCTGTTCATCCACCACGAGAACTGCGTGCACTGCAAGACGTGCGATATCGCAGATCCCTACCAGATCATCACCTGGACACCGCCCGAGGGCGGCGAGGGCCCAGACTACACGCTGATGTAGTCGTGAACCGGGATGGAGTCCTGAATCTTCCCGATGTGTACAGGCGGGACGGCGCGCGTTCGAACGACTAGGCGCGACCTGCCTGTGCGAGACATTTCTCGAGGAGCGGGAGATCTGCGGGGTCCGCCGCCACGATCAGCGCCCGCGTGGGCGTGTCGAGATCGGTCGGAAACTCAAGGCCGCCATCCCCATGGAGATGAGCACCGGCTTCCCGCGCGATCAGCGTTCCGACGCGACCACGAATGCTGATTCCGTGCGGCAGTGACCCGGGCGCATAGCGCAACCCCGCGCGCACTCCGCGGATCAACGGTGCGATCGCAATCGCGCCGCCGCAGGCCGGCACTGGCCGCAGGCCCTCCGCGCGTAGCGCGCCGACGACCCGTCTCGGCATCTCGTGCGAGACGAGAACGAGGTCGCCATCGGCGCTGGCCCCGACCGACCGGGTTGTCCCGTCTGGAGAGATCCGTACCGCGCCGCGACCGGCCTCGGCGAGGAATGTCTGACCCTCTCGCGGCAGCGCGACGATGCTCGAGACGAGTTGCCGATCGATCGCGAGCCCGACGATCACCGCGTACGGACCGCGCTCTTCGAGGTAGGAGTGGAGTGTCCCATCGATCGGATCGATCACGACCAGCGCCCCGGACGACGAGGGGAATCGGGCAACGCTCGGTGTGTCCTCTTCGGCCGCCAGTGCGACGTCGGGATACAGATCGAGCAGCGCGTGGAGGATGACCTCCTGTGCCGCCATGTCTGCGGCCGTCAGCGCTTGCTTGACTTCGCTCTCTTCATCCGTTTTCGGGACGTTCCGGACGCCTCCCGCCATCGAGTGCGCCAGTCGCGAAGCCTGCAGGACGGCAGGGGACATCGCTTGGGCGAAGCCGGCGAACTTCGGGGAGAGCTGCATGGCAATTGATCGATCCGACGTTGTCGCCCTCGAGTGGGACCCGACGATCAATCGGTTTCATGACCCGGAATTGGGAACTCGATCCACCCGACCCGATCAACGAGGCAGCGGCAGTGAGGCTGTCTGCTCGATGATCGCAGGGGGTCGAGTTGGAGCGCGGGAACCTTCGGGGCGCCCCCCCAGACAATCCCCTTGGTTCCCGCGCTCCATGATTCATTTTCTGCTTCTGCTCGTTCCGGTCGTGACTCGAAGATACGCGCCCACTGGCACATTCGAGTGCACCGACACCACCTGCCCGATCGATTCGCGAGCCCTGTCTTTGCCTCGCTCTCAGCTGCAGCCGCTCGTCGACCCACAGTTCGGGCACTTGTAACAGGCCCCGTTGCGGATCATGATCGATCCGCAGTCCATGCACGACGGCGCATCGGCCTGGTTGATGAAGCTCGTACCGGGCCTCGCTGCGTCGGGACCGGCTCCCGATCCACCTGCTACCGCACCGAGCACCTGCACGGGCCGGCCTCGATCCGCACCAGAACCATCGGCCACCTCGACGCCCGCTCCCTCGGCTTCGATGTACCGGTTTCCGAGATACCGGAACACGTAGTCGGTGATCGACTTCGCGATCGGTATCTCCCGATTGTTCGTGAAGCCCGACGGCTCGAAGCGCGTGTGACTGAACTTGTCGACGAGTGCCTTGAGCGGAACGCCGTACTGGAGGGCGATGGACGTCATAGTCGCGATCGTGTCCATCAGTCCGGAGATGGTGCTCCCCTCCTTGGCCATCTTCAGGAAGATCTCGCCGGGCGTGCCATCGTCGTAGGCGCCGACGGTGAGATATCCCTCGTGGCCCGCGATCGAGAACTTGTGCGTGAACGCCTGTCGCTCGTCCGCCAGCTTGCGGCGACGCGGACGATACTCGTCGAGATTCGTCACTTTCGTCGAAAGGTCAGAGGCCGAAAGGTCCTTGCCCGAATTGAGCGGCTGGGTCCGCTTGCTGCCATCGCGGTAGATGGCGAGCGCCTTCAGGCCGAGCTTCCAGCCTTCGGTGTAGGCCTGGATCACATCGTCGATCGTTGCATCCGCGGGCAGGTTCACCGTCTTGCTGATGGCGCCCGAAAGGAACGGCTGCACCGCTCCCATCATCCGGACATGGCCCATCCAGTGGATGGTCCGCGTTCCGCGCTGGGCGCGGAACGCACAGTCGAACACCGGCAAGTGCTCGGGCGCGAGTCCGGGGGCTCCCTCGATCGTTTCACGTTCGTCCACGTACGTGAGGATGTTCTTCACGGTCTGCTCGTCATAGCCGAGGCGATGCAGCGCCATCGGGACTGTGTTGTTCACGATCTTCAGGAAGCCGCCGCCGACGAGCTTCTTGTACTTGACCAGGGCGATGTCCGGCTCGACCCCGGTCGTGTCGCAGTCCATCATGAATGCAATCGTGCCCGTCGGCGCGAGCACAGTGACCTGGGCATTCTTGTAGCCGTGCAGACGACCGGCCTCGAGTGCCTCGGTCCAGACCTGTCGCGCCTCCACATGAAGGTCGGACTGGACGCCCGGCTCCGGTACCTGGAATGCCGCGTCACGGTGCATCGCGATCACTTCCAGGAAGGGCTTCCGGTTCATGCGATACCGGGCAAACGGTCCCATCGCCCCTGCGATCTCGGCACTCGTCAGATAGGCCTGGCCACACATCAACGAAGTCACGCTCGCCGACAGGTTGCGTCCCGCGTCACTGTCGTATGGCTTGCCCCCGGCCATCAACATGGCGCCGAGGTTCGCGTAGCCGAGCCCGAGCGGCCGGTACAGATGGCTGTTCTTCTCGATCTCCTTCGTGGGATAGCTCGCGAAATCGACCAGGATCTCCTGTGCGAGGATCGTGATCGCCACTGCGCGCTTGAAGTCCTCGACCTCGAAATCTCCCGCCTCGTCGAGGAAGGTCATCAGATTGAGGCTGGCAAGATTGCATGCGGTGTCGTCGAGAAACATGTACTCGGAGCAGGGGTTGCTCGAATTGATGCGCCCAGAAGCCTTCACGGGGTTCCAGCGATTGATCGTGGTGTCGTACTGGATGCCGGGATCTCCACAGATGTGCGCGGACTCGGCCATTTCGTTCAGAAGCTCGCGTGCCTCGAGGGTATCGACGACCGCTCCGGTCGTGACCGCCTTCGTCTCCCACGAGCCGTTCGCCTCGGCAGATTTCATGAAAGCGTCCGTGACGCGAACCGAGTGGTTGGCGTTCTGGAAGGCGATCGAGTCGTATGCGCCGCCGGGAACGTTGAATCCCCCGTCGTAGCCGGCATCGATCAGCGCCCAGGCCTTCTTCTCTTCCGACGACTTGCTGTGGATGAATTCCCTGATGTCGGGATGGTCGACATTGAGGATCACCATCTTCGCGGCGCGGCGCGTCTTGCCGCCCGACTTGATGACTCCCGCGAAGGCATCGAACCCACGCATGAACGACACGGGCCCGGATGCGACACCCCCGCCCGCCAGCTGTTCACGCGAGGAACGGATCGACGACAGATTGCTGCCGGTCCCCGAACCCCCTTTGAACAACATCGCCTCGGTCTTGGCGAGCCCCATGATCGACTCCATCGTGTCATCGACAGAATTGATGAAGCAGGCGCTTGCCTGCTGGGGCGTGTTCGGCACACCGAGGTTGAACCAGACCGGGCTGTTGAAGGCCATCTTCTGGTGGACCAGCAGGTGGGTCAGCTCGGCCTTGAACGCGTCCGCGTCCGCGGGAGTCTGGAAGTAGCCGCCGTCGGTTCCCCATTCGGCGATCCGGCCCACCACGCGACCGATCAACTGCTTGACACTGTGTTCGCGCTCCGGCGTACCGACGTGGCCACGGAAGTACTTCGAGACCACGACATTCGTCGCCAGCTGCGACCAGGATGCGGGCATCTCCACATGGGTCTGCTCGAAGACCGTCTCGCCCTTCTCACTGCTGATGTTGGCGGTGCGGTACTGCCATTCGATCAGATCGAAGGGATCTTGGCCCGGCTCGGTGAAGTGACGCCGGATCGACAGACCTCTCGGCCTGGTGGCCTTCGGGGTCTTCGCGCTCCCAGCAGCGCCGCTCACGCCGCCCTGGCCGCCGTCCACTTTGATCTGCTTCCGCTCACGCGGCCCCTCGAACCGCCCCGTTCCTGCTCCGTCGATTTCGATCGATCGATCGTTCACGCTCGAACCCCCGTCCTGTCTGTGGGCGATATGGCATGGCGGTGAGAGCGAGCCTGTCGATTCCGTTCGATTCCCGGGCAGGAGTGCGGACTTCGTTCGCAGCCTCTGATCTCATGAATCTTCCGCAATCGATCGGCGTTGGTTGACCCGATCCGGCCGGGATCGTCGTTCTCGAAATCCGTCCAGCTTCGCGATCTTTTCGACCTTTTCGACGACTCGAGCCGGGCTTGGGGCCCGGCCGTCGATCAGGAGCTTCGACACGCTCTGCGACTCGATGCGATCTGCACTGTTCGTTCCGTTCGCATCGTCCGTGTCGCGCAGTTCGTGTCCTTCGCTCCCGTTCGCCTTCCCGTTCGCCTTCGTCTGGTCTCTGCCCTCTGCCCGTCGGCGATCCCATCTGCGGCTCGTGAGATTGTGGTCTCCATCGATCCGTCACGATGTGGACCCCGCGATCCGGGGGTCGGGCGATCTGAAGATGGCAGCAGCGGCACGATCTTGCCGCTGTCGAGACATCCGTCCTCGGTACCGCTTCGGGCCTCCTCGTACTTCGTCCCACCGACAACACGCATAACGCGATTCTGGTTTGTGATTGGTCTCGGATCTGGCCTTCGGATCCGAATGCCACCGGATTGGCGCGTCCCGGTGGCTCCGGGGCTCCGCTCCGACGTCCATTGGCCTTCCCGACCAGTGGACCCCGCAGCGGACAGATGGGAGGGGCGCCGGTCCCCCCGGCGCCCCCGAACAAGAGCGGGATCCTCCGTCCCGGACTCGAGCTCGCGTTCCCCCTCGCAACCGCCAAGTTGCGACCCCCCCAGGCTACAGGGGGAACATCACATCCCCGTGGCGCCCAACATGCGATGCAGCCGAGCGGGCGTCAACGAAAAATCCACAAAATCTTGGGCCTCTCATGCCATACGCATACAACCCCTCGTATGCGCATCGAAATCGGGCCCACATCGGAATGGGGGTGTGTGCGCGGCCAACCGCCCAGACCGGCAATACCCAGGCAGCCGGATCCGCAAGTGCTTGTTTTGGCTGGACTGACGACGTTCGAGCGCCGGAATTCGCTTCGAAACGACAAGTCACGCTGAACAAGGTCCGACCCGAGCCAAGGACCCACGCGCTCGAATCAGACACCCCGACCGGCGAGTCCGTCCAGGATCGGCGGCCCGCCTACTCGGGCAGGCCTGTGAATCGGATGCCGAGGCCCGCCGGCAGCTTGTAGCGGATGTTCAGACCGATCAGAAGCGCGGTGATGTCCTCGATGATCCGGGCGTTGCCGAGCGGCCCGCCATCGACGCCGCGCAGACCGGGGATCAGTGGACACAGTGCCATGACGCGCTCTCGCGCTGACTTGGCGCCCGACACGACGACATCGCACTCGACCGGCTCGCCGAGTTCGCGGAGGCGATGCGCGGAGACGTTCTGGAAGGCCGAGACGACCTCGACGCCGGTCGGCACGAGGGATTGGACGAGTTCGGCGCACGAGCCCTGCCAGATCCCGATGGTGCGCGCGGCCCCGTCACCGATCGCCGTGGCCAGCGGTACCGCCATCGAGACGACGATCTGCCCCGGTACCAGGACGTCCTTCAGAGCCTTGACCGTTCCTGCTGTGTGCTCGAAAGGGACGGAGATGATCACGATCGGAGCACTCTGCGTGGCCAGTGCGTTGTCCAGCCCCTCGACCTTGGCACCGGGCACGGCGGCCAGCACTTCCGCAGCCGCTGCGACCGCGCGGTCGGCCTTGCGCGAGCCGATCACGACCCGTCGGCCCGCCGTGGCGAACCTCAGTGCGAGACCGAGACCCTGATCTCCGGTCCCACCGAGGATTGCAATCGCGTCGTCGTGCATCGTTGTCGTTGTCATCGTGACCGGACATTACCGGACCGTCTGCAGGCGGCCATGCTCCGCCGCACTCAATTCCGGGCGGCGGCATCCGCCAACTTGCGGAGGCGATCGAACGCATAGATGCCCGTGTCATGCCCATCGCTCCAGGCGATCTGGATCGCATAGCGGCCGACCGAGCTGATCCGTCGCGGATGCACGTCCTCGGGCACGCTCGCTGGATCGAGGCGGTACGCGCCGGTCCACTCGTCGACGCACTGCGCACAGGCGCAGGCCAGACGCAGATCGCGAACTGCAAAGACACTCTCCGCGCCGTCCCTCCATCGGATGGACAATTCACGCGGGCCGGCCTGGCGGATCTCGGCGGGAGTCGTTCGATCGGCAGAGGGCACGCGCCGGAGCATACCCTCCGGAGATCCGGGCGGGCGGGGATTCCGATCCCATCGACGACGTCGACGCGAGGCGACGCCCGTGCCCGGCCGACTCGAATCCGATGCGAAGGGCTGTGTCATCATCGGACCTTCGACGGACCCCGACGAACCCGCTGGCAGAGAATCCGAGCCTCGCCCTCGCCCCCTCTCTCCATCCCGCACCCGCCCGCCAGCATCAGGAGCACCGTGTCATGTCAGACCCCGCACCGGAGATCAGACCCGCCGCAACCATCATGCTGCTGCGGGATGGTGCCGAGTCCCTCGAAGTGTTCATGGTCGAACGCCATCATCAGATCGATTTCGCGACCGGCGCACTGGTGTTTCCCGGCGGCAAAGTGGATGCGCGGGATCGCGCCGCGCGTCTGCGAGAGAGCTGCGACGGCATCGAAGGTCTAGATGAGTTGGAGGCCGCATTCCGCGTCGCCGCAATTCGGGAGACCTTCGAGGAGTCTGGCGTGTTGCTGGCGCGGGCCGGGTCGTCGCACGCACTGATCGGCGCAGATCGACTGCGCGGAATCGGCGCGCAATACCTGGCGGCGCTGCGCGATGGCGAAACCGGGATGCTCGAAATCGTCGAGCGCGAGAGCCTTCGGCTCGCCTGCGACCTGCTCGTTCCCTTCGCGCGCTGGATCACGCCCAATGTGATGCCCAAACGCTTCGACACGTGGTTCTTTCTCGTCGAAGCGCCGGCCGACCATCTCGCGCTCCACGACGGCGGAGAGACCGTCGACTCCGTCTGGACCACCGTCGACTCTGCGGTGAAAGCCCAGTCGGCCGGTGAACGCACGATCATCTTTCCCACGCTGACCAATCTCCGGAAGCTCGGACGCAGCCACACCGTCGCCGAGGCCTTCGCGGCCGCCCGCGCCAGCGCGATCGTCACCGTCGAGCCGTGGGTCGCCAAAGACGAGGCGGGTGAACTCGCGCTGTTCATTCCCGAGGCCGCCGGCTACGACATCGTGAAGACCTCGGTCTCTTCGCTCCGGGGTTGAGCGGACGGACGCACGCGACCTCGCCAGGTGATATTCTGCTTGGCATGGACCCGGAATTCCTCGCCCGCGCGGCCAGAGTCGCCGAACGCGCGTGCGATCTCGCGCGGCAGGAGATCATGCCGCGATTTCGCGCTGTGGCAGTGGAGATCAAGGCAGACGGATCTCCGGTCACCGAGGCGGACCGCGCGGCGGAGCGGGTGATTCGCGAGACGCTGCGCGCGGCGTTTCCGGACCATGGCCTGATCGGCGAGGAGTACGGCGAGAGCGACGTCGGCGACGAGAGCACGCCGCGTTGGATCATCGATCCGATCGACGGGACGATCTCGTTCACTCGCGGCATTCCACTCTTCGGCACGTTGCTGGCGCTTTCGGTCGCGGGCCAGACCGTCGTCGGCGTCATCGACCTGCCTGCACTCGGCGAGCGCTACGTCGGCGTTCGCGGCGGCGGGTGTCGACGCAACGGCGTGATCGTGCGCTGCTCCGAGGCCCGAGACCTGCGCCGCTCGATCGTCTCGACCGGGGATCCCATCTGTTTCGAATGGGCGGGACGGCGCCCGGTCTTCGATCGCATCACGCGCGAGATCCCGCTGGTCCGGGGTTATACGGATGCCTTCGGCCATGCGCTCGCGATCTCGGGGGGCCTCGACGCCATGGTGGATTGCGATCTGAATCCCTGGGACGCAGCCGCCACGCAGCTGCTCGTCGTCGAGGCCGGCGGCGCCTGTGAAACACGGGTCGGAGCACGTGGAAAACTCGACCTGGTGTTCGGGAGTCGTGCTCTGGTCGAACAGATCATCGACTGGTTCTGAAATCGGGAGCCCGTCCCGGACGAAGCGCGCGGGATTCGTGCGCTAACCTCGAAAAGCCGCGCGACACGGTCGTCGGACCGGGCCGCCGCGGACACCCGAAGAGTGGTTTCGGGTGTCACCATCGGGCCATCGCTGCTGCCGAGGTCCATGTCAGTCGACTCATCCCGCGATGCGAAGGATCCTTCCATGAGCCTCGTCCCCCACCCCTCCCTCGAAGACGCCAAGTCGCTGCTCGACGCCGCCACCAGCCTGCTCGAGAGCGCCGTCGCCGCCGCGCGCAAGCTGACGTCGAACGGCAAGAACATCGACGACCACCAGGTGATCACCGAATGCGTCGCCTACGCGGCCACCGAAGCGGTGGCCGCCCACGAGGTGATCCGGGATGCCGAAAGGATCCGCGCCGAAGGGCGCAGCAGCGAGCTGCTCGAGTTGGCGGCCGTCGGAGCGGTCGGCCATCTGGTCGGCGCCCTCAGAGATCGGGTCTCCGCCCGCGCCGAGGATCTGGGAATCGGTGATGAGGCCGTCGAGAAGGCCTTCCCGTCCGGCATCCGCAGCCTGCTCCGCCGCGCGACCGCCGAGTCGCTGTACCGACGGATCGGCGTGCACGTGGCCCAGACGGGGGGACGCAACGACCACCCGCTCGATGAGATGCACGAGCAGGTGCGCGACCAGGTGCGCGAGTACGCCCTGAACGAGGTGATGCCGCACGCCGAGCACATCCACCGCTCGGACGATCTCGTGCCCGAGCATTTCATCACGAGCATGGCAGAACTCGGTTTCTTCGGGTTGTCCGTGCCCGAGGAGTTCGGTGGGGTCGAGATGGGCAACCTCGCCATGATCCTCACCACCGAGGAGCTTTCGCGGGCTTCGCTGGCGGCGGCCGGCTCGCTGATCACCCGCCCCGAGATCCTCACCAAAGCCCTGATGAGCGGCGGCACCGATGAGCAGCGCCGACACTGGCTTCCGAAGCTCGCGTCCGGCGAAGTCATGGTCGGCATCTCGGTCACCGAGCCCGACATGGGCAGCGATGTGGCGAGCGCCCGCTGCAAGGCCGAGCGGGCCACGGTCGAAGGTGTGGAGGGCTGGGTGATCAACGGCCCGAAGGCATGGTGCACGTTCGCGGGGCGCGCCGATGTGCTCGCCGTGCTGTGCCGCACCGATCCGGACATGAGTCAAGGTCGCAAGGGCCTTTCACTCTTCATCGTGCCGAAGGAGTCGTTCACCGGTCATGCGTTCGAGACCAGGCAGTCCGGCGGTGGCAAGCTGACGGGCAAAGCCGACGCGACACCCGGCTATCGCGGCATGCACTCGTTCACCCTGCAGTTCGAGAACTACTTCGTGCCCGCGGACAATCTGGTCGGCGGCGCGCAGGGCGAGGGACGCGGCTTCTATCTGCAGATGGCGGGATTCGCCGCGGGGCGGCTCCAGACGGGTGGACGCGCCTGCGGGCTCTCCCAGGCGGCGCTCGAAGAGACCGCCAAGTACGTGGTCGGACGCAATCAGTTCGGCCACGCGCTCTCGGACTTCCAGCTCTCGCAGTACACCCTCGGCAGCATGGCGGTGAAGCTCGTCGGTGCCCGCGCGATCACGTACGCGGCCGCATACGCGTTCGACGAGGACGAGCGAGCGGCTGCACCGCTCGCCGCCCAGGCCAAGTTGCTCGCATGTGACGTCGCCGTCGAGGTCACGCAACAGGGACAGTTGATGCACGGTGGCTGGGGATACGCCGAGGAGTATCCGATCAGCCGCTATGTCGTGGATGCGACGGTACTGCCGATTTTCGAGGGAGTGAAGCCGATCCTCGAACTCCGCGTGATCGGCGCCTCGGTGCTCGGCGCCTGAACGAAATCCGGAGACCGGTCGGCTACGCGCCGCCGATGAGATAGCGGCTCAGTACGTCGATCATCGGTGCGACGTCGCCCGTGGCGGCCATTTCGCGACACGAGTGCATGGCGAGCATCGGGCTGCCGACGTCCACGGTCCGGATGCCGATGCGGGCCGCCGTGATCGGACCGATCGTCGATCCGCAGGGCTGATCGCTGCGCACCACGAAGTGCTGCAGTCCGACGTCCGCCTGGCGACAGAGCGACTCGAACATCCCCGCCATCGCGGCATCTGTCGCGTACGACTGGTTGGCATTGACTTTGAGCACCGGACCGCGCCCGAGCACCGGGCAGTGGCCCGGCTCGTGACGATCGCTGTAGTTCGGATGGACGGCGTGCGCCATGTCGACCGAGATCAGGGTCGACGCAGCGAGGGCTCGCGCGAGACCCTGCGGCTCGCCGCCCTTGTAGCCGCCGACGATGCGCTCGAGACAGTCCGGGAGAAGGGTTCCCGACGCACCCTGTGCACTGCGGCTGCCGACTTCTTCGTGGTCGTACAACACCACGACCCGCGTGAAGGGAGCCGTGCCCGACTGTGCGGCCAGCTGGAGCGCCGTCAGTGCGGCATGGCTCGATGCGAGGTTGTCGAGCCGGGGAGCACTGATGAACTCACCGCGCGACCCGATCACGCCCGACGGCTGCGTGTCGGCGGTCATCAGATCGAAGGAGAGGATCTGCTCGGAACCGACGTCCGCGAGAGCCTGGGCTCGCAATTCCGTGGCGAGCAGTTCCCGCACACCGGGCGTGTCGTCGAGGCCCGTCACGGGAACCATCTGGGTCTGGGGATTGAGCTTGAATCCATTCTCCTTGATGTCGCGATTCAAGTGGATCGCGAGGTTCGGGATCCGCAGCATGGGCCTCGCGAAATCGATCAGGACCGTGCGGACGCCACCCTCGACCGACAGCGTGACGCGTCCCGCCAGCGAGAGATCGCGATCGAGCCAGGTGTGCAGCAGAACTCCACCGTACGGCTCGACGGCGAGTTGCCGGTATCCCGACGCGGTCAGGTCTGGACGCGGCTTGAGGCGCAAATTCGGCGAATCGGTGTGGGCACCGAGGATCCGGAAGCCCGCCCGGGCCGGCGAGAGATCGCCGACTTCGAAAGCGACGAGACTCCCGTCGCCCCGCACCACATAGCCGCGCGAGCCGGATCCATGATCCCAGACCTCGGTCTCGCTCCGGCGACTGAAGCCGGAAGCCTCGAGCCGCGCGATCGCCGATGCGACCGCGTGGTACGGCGTCGGCGAACGATCGATGAAGGCGAGCAGGTCCTGGACGAGTTCCGGCATGCGCACACGATAGCGATCCGTCGGCCGGGAGCGGCGGACTTCGCCATCAACCCTTCTGCTTCCGCCCCCTCGCCGTCACGTCGCGTCGCGCCGCGGCGATCTTCTCGGGCGAGATCTCCGACGAGAGTTCGCGATTGACCGCGGCCTCGATCCGCAGCCCCTCGTCGAACGTCACCCCGAACCCGCGATCGATCACGTCCTTGTAGGCCGCCACCATGCCGGGCTGGCACGAGGCGATGTCGCGCGCGAGCTGTCGACAGACCGGCAGCAGGTCCGCAGGAGCAACGACGCGGTTCAGCAGACCCCAACTCTCGGCCTGTTCGGCCGACAGGAAGTTCCCCGTCAGCGAGAGTTCCTTCGCCCTGTAGAGACCGATCGAGCGGGACAGCCGCTGGCTGAGCCCCCAGCCCGGCATGATGCCCACGCGTGCGTGCGTGTCGGCGAATCGCGCGTTCGTCGATCCGATCAGGATGTCGCACGCCAGCGCGAGTTCGAAGCCGCCGGTGATCGCCACTCCGTTGATCGCGCCGATGATCGGCCGGTCGAAGGCCTCCATCGCCCGGACTGGATTTCGCGCGGCGCCGACGGCGCTCTGCACGTCGGGACTGGCTTCGGTTTCACCGCCGAGTTCCTTCAGATCGAGACCGGCGGTGAAAGCTCGTTCGCCGGCGCCGGTCAGGATCACCGCCACCACTTCGGGATCCCCGGCCAGCGCTTCGAAGGCGTCCGCCAACTCCGATCGCAGCCGCGCCGAGAGCGCGTTCATCGCCTTCGGCCGATTCATCGTGAGGGTGACGATGCCCTCGCTTCTCTCGACCACCAGCACACTTTCGCTCACCTGGAGACCTCCTGATCGCGCCACGACCGGTTCGAAGCGGGTGCTCAGCATAAGGAAGGAAACGGCCTGTCGGCTGCCGATCCGGGCGGGTTTCGCGAACTCGCCGGGATCCGGTCGGGGTCTCTCAACTGATTGTCGGAAGAGCGGTTTTCTGACGCCGGACGATCAACGGCCCGCCGCATCGCGCCGCCCTTCGGGGCGGGCGGCGAGAAAAACCTCACGCGGATTGCCCGATTCCCGACTCCACTGCGCCTCTACCAGGGAATGCCGGGTCGAGTGACTCGGCACCCCGAATCAGAGCCGGCCCCGGGGACCTTCTTCGATCAGCGCGCCGGCCCATCATCCAGGGAGCTTCTTCGATGCCCCGATCCGGCCACACCACGAACGCGAACACTCCGAGGCGCCGACTCGATGCGAGGCAGGTCCGTGGCTTGTTTCTCATCCTCGTCGCGCTCACCGCCGACCCGGTCCGGGCAGACGACATGGTCGAGGTCGCGCGGGTCCGATCGCAGTCGAGCGACCGGACGACTTCGGTCGACCGGGGCTTCGGGTACGCGGAGCCCGAGTCGGGCTCAGGGGCGACCGTCGGCTTCGACTTCGCCAGTTCGGAGAGTCCTGCGGACATCAGCAACGCCAGTGAAGCGCCGACGGTGGCGCTGTCGATCACGCTGACCGCGCCTGGTCCGGGCTCGATCGAGGCGGACTTCAGCACGTACCTCGCGATCGGACACACGGTGACGTCATCGAGCTACGTGATCTGCGCGCTCCGGACGGATACGTCGTCGCCGGAAACCGTGGCGGGTCGTCTTTCCGGTTCGCGCGGTTTCGTCCACGTGCCGACGGGCAGTGCGTCGACGACCTACTACCCGCACATGGACACGATGGGAGTCCTCACCGTCGACGCCGCCACCACTGTCACGATCCACGCGGTCTGCTACCGCAGCACACCCACCACGAGCGGCACGCTCGCGTATCGAAGCCTGACGGCGACATTCCAGCCGGATCGTTTCTGATCGACGCGGCGGGGACTCGGCGCAGCCAGGATCGAGCCGCCCGCAGCGATTGCCGGTCTTCTCTCACGTTCCTCGGGAGCACACCATGTGGTTCGGATTTCGTCTTGCGCTCGTCGGCTTCACGCTGCTCGCACTCGCCATCGGTCTGTCGGTTTCCGAGTTCTGGACGACGACTCCGCTGACGCGCGACGGGAACGACACACAGCAGGAGTGCGTACCGGCCGCGGCTTCACCCGTCGAGTTCGAACGGCTCGTCGATTCGGGGCTGGGCGCCTTCTAGTAGAACACGAGCTCGAAGGCCACGATCGAGCGTCCCGCTCCCGGCGCGTCGAGTTTGATCGTCATGTCCCGCTGGGCCACACGCACCGGCGCTGCGTAGTGGATCACTTTGATCTGGCGATTCCGGAACCCGAAGTTGACGTGCTGCACGTTGGAGAGCGAACCCCTCATCAGGTCCAGGCCGACCACCTTGGGTGAGCCACCCGACATCGAGAACAGGTAGAGCGGGTCACCCGGCTCGACGCCTGCGGGAGGAGCGAGTCCCGGCACGCTTCCCGTCGCCGGCGAGGCGGCACCCGTGGCCGCTGCAGGGGATCCGCAGAGCAGGGCTGCACAGACCAGCCAGCCACTCGCCGTGTGTTTCGCCCATCTTGCGGTTTCGAGAGTCAAGGAAGCACCTCGTCCAGGTACACCCTTCCCTTTGGGAGCCCCCTGGAAGATTGCAAGCCACGTACCGACCCGACCGCTCGCGCGACGAACCCAAGTGCTTGATATAAAACATCTTTTCACGGGGAGGCAACATGCCTGCAGCGGTTCCGTGTAGCGGCGTTCCACTGTTGGGAGGGTGGGCGCCCGATGGCACGGTCAGCCGGCGGTGGCGGGCGGATCTGCGGGGAACGCCCGCGTCGGCGCATGCCGCAGGTCGATCGCCTTGCGGGCGAGCCGCAGCAGGCTCTCGTCGGCGTCGAGCAAAGCCAGTTCGTCGAGCGGGAACCAGGCGAGTCCACTCGATTCGTCGCTGATCACCAGCGGCTGGTCTGCACCCGCGACCAGAACGAAGCGCACGTCGTGGTGCTCGTGGGCGGGCTCGCCAGGACGCGCCGGGATCCCGTGCACGTCGATGTCGATGGGCAGGCAGGACGCGAGATCTTCCGTTCGCGCCCCGCCTGGATCGATCAGCGAGAAGTCGCGCATGCCCGACTCTTCGCGTGCTTCGCGCAGCGCCACCTGCAGAACCTCTCCGTCCCCGTCGGCGTGTCCACCGAGCTGAAGCCAACGACGCAGCTTGCGATGCTGGGTCAGCAGGAAGTGGCTGCGATCGTGCGAGAGGATCCAGCAGGACGCCGTCACGTGACCCGGCTGACAAGTCCGCTCGAAACAGTCGTCTCGACTCACCACGAGATCACGGACACGCCCGACCATCATCGCCTCGCCCGGTCTCTGCAGCAGATAGCGATCGAGCAGATCGAGCAGTGGCTTTCGGTGCATCAAGACCTCGACCCGTCCGGCTCAGTCATCCGTGACGGGCTGCCGCATCGTGACGAATTCTTCCGCGGCAGTCGGGTGGATGCCGATCGTGGCGTCGAGCTGGGCCTTGCTGAGCCCCGCCTTCACGGCGACCGCGAAACCCTGCACGATCTCGCTCGCATCGTGACCGACCATGTGGACGCCGAGCACGCGCTGGGTCTTTCGATCCACGACGAGCTTCATCAGGGTGCGGGTGCGCGATCCCGTCAACGTGTGTTTGAGGGCGCGGAACGTCGAACGGTAGATGTCGATCTCGCCGAAACGCGCACGCGCGTCGGATTCGGTCAGCCCGACCGTGCCGACCGGCGGTTGGCTGAAGACCGCTGCGGGCACGGCTTCGTGGACCGGCCTCATCGGCGTGTCGTTGAAGAGCGTGTTCGCGAGACAGATCCCCTCGTGGAGCGCGACCGGTGTCAGATTGATCCGGTTGGTCACGTCGCCGATCGCGTGGATGCTCGGCAGCGAACTGTTCGAGTACTCATCGACGACGATCGCCCCATCGGCGCCGAGTTCGACGCCGATCCGCTCGAGGCCGATCCCGCGACTGTTCGGATGACGCCCGGTCGCACACAGCAGAACATCGGCCAGCACGACTTCGCCCGAGTCGAGGGTCGCGCGAACCCCATCCGTCGTAGATTCGATCGAGACGGGCACGCGATCGAAGCGCAGATCGATCCCCTTGTGGCGCATCTCTTCCGCGAGGTGCCGGCGGATGTCGTCGTCGAAGCCGCGCAGGAAGACAGGCCCTCGATAGATCTGCGTGACCTCCGAACCCAGGCCATGGAAGATCCCCGCGAACTCGACCGCGATGTAGCCCCCGCCGACGACCAGCACCCGGCGCGGCAGCTCCTTCAAGTAGAAGGCCTCGTCGGACGTGATCGCGTGCTCGACGCCCTCGATCTCGCGCGGCCGGTGCGGCTTGCTCCCGGTCGCCACCAGGATGTGGCGCGCCGTGAAACGCCGATCCCCCATGGCCACGGTGTGCGGATCCACGAGGGTCGCGCGTCCCTCGAATCGCTCGACGCCGGCGTCATCGAGCAGTCGCGCATACACGCCATTCAGCCGCTCGATCTCGCGATTCTTGCTGGCGATCAGGGTCGACCAGTCGAATCGCACGTCCCCGACCGTCCAGCCGTAGCCAGCGGCGGCCTCTTCGAGTTCTTCACGGAACGCCGACGCATAGACGAGCAGCTTCTTCGGGATGCAGCCGACGTTCACGCAGGTGCCGCCGAGAAATCGTTCCTCGGCGACGGCGACGCGCGCCCCGAACGACGCGGACAGTCGACTCGCCCGGACCCCGCCGGATCCGGCCCCGATGACGAACAGGTCGTAGTCGAACTCAGCCATGGGATCTCGTGTGTCCTCGTGGGTCGCGGATCGTCGCTCGCGCCACGCCGGCATCGGCGGTCGCGGACCTTCCGGATACGGCGATGGGCCGGCGCGGATCCGGTCGATGCCCTATTGATCGAGCGACATGCGCGAGCGTACCGAAGGGCTGCCCGATCGGAAGGTTCCCGCCCTCGTGGTCTCCGGTTTCCTCGGATCCGGCAAGACCACGCTGATCCGCCACCTGCTCGCCGAAGCCGTCCGCCTCGGCGTCCGGGTGGCGCTGGTGTCGAACGAACTCGGCGCGATCGGCGTGGATCGTGCCCTGCTCGGTCAGGGCGGCGAAGCCTTCGTCGAACTCGAGGGCGGCTGCGTGTGCTGCGAACTCTCCGACGATCTGGTCCTCACGCTCGAGAGCCTCTGGCAGAAGGTGCGGCCGGATCGCGTCGTGGTCGAGACATCGGGCGTCGCGCTGCCCTTCGACACGCAGCTCAACTTCTGGCGCGATCCCGTGCGACGCTGGATCGGGGACGACATGGCGCTGGTCGTCGTGAACGCCGAGCAGCTGGCGGAGGGACGCGATCTGGAAGGCACGTTCACCGATCAAGTGACGTCGGCGGACCTGCTCGTACTGAACAAGGTCGACCTGGTGGACGACGCCGGTCTGGCGCGTGCGCGTGCGCGACTGCGGGCGATCGAGCCCGACGCGCCGATCGTGACCGCCATCCAGGGAGCCGTCGATCCGTCCCTGCTGTTTCCTCCGGATGCCGACCGGGTCGCTCGCTCGGGCGCGGCCCCGGCCGCGACCGTCCACCACCACGAGCAGTTCCGGACGGAGATCTGGCAGCCCGCACCGGGCATCACGCCCGCCGAGGTCGCGGATCACCTCGGATCGGAGAACCTCCTGCGGGCCAAGGGATTCATCGAGACTTCGGAGGGCCTGCGTCTGGTGCAGGTCGTGGGGCGCCGCGTCGAGTTGCACGAGGTCGAGTTCGCGCCGCCGCCGGGTCTGCTCGGCAAACTGGTGCTGATCCGCCGCGCGTGACCGGCCCGGGCGGATATGCTCCTGCGGTCATCCGTCCCGATCGAGGAGGCCTGCGTGTGACGTCCACCGCCCAGCGAACCGAAGGAGCCCTGCAGTCGCGTGTGCCGACCGGGCTCGAATTGACTGCGCTGGATGCCGCGTTCCGCGAGGACCCGTAC
The DNA here is from genome assembly GCA_031413515.1 of bacterium. Classification (GTDB taxonomy): domain Bacteria; phylum Myxococcota_A; class UBA9160; order UBA9160; family UBA4427; genus TMED88. The sequence goes on along the minus strand of JANOFF010000063.1, from coordinate 79,027 downwards.
CCGATCCTCCACAGACTGCGAGCCCTCGAGCCCGTCCATCGCGACGAAGTCTTCGGTCAGGTCATCCTGACACGCCACGATGACGTGCGCGACGTGCTGTTCGACTCGAGACAGCTGAGCGATCCACGCAAGGCGCGACCCGACACGTTCGCATACCGGTTCCTGCGGGACGGCGACAACCCGCCGTCGATGCTGCTGATGGACGAGCCCGAGCACAAGCGCCTTCGCGGCCTGGTGAGCCGGTCCTTCACGCCGCGGGCGATCGAGCGCTGGCGGCCGCGAGTGCGCGAGATCGTGCGCGGATTGGTCGGTGGCCTCGAGGAAGGGGATGGTGACTGGATCGCCAGTGTCGCCGGCCCGTTGCCGACCGTCGTGATCGCGGAACTGCTCGGCATCGATCCCGGTCGCCACGACGATTTCAAGCGTTGGTCCGACGACGCCGTGCTCATCGGCTTCAATCCGGATCCGAGCGAGGACGAGAGGCAGAGAGGCGAATCTGCCCGTTCAACGCTCGGTGGCGTCTTTCGCGAAGAGATCGGGCGACGACGCGAGCGGCTCGGTGGCGACTTGATCAGCGACATGCTGCGTGCGCAGGATGGCGACGACCGACTGAGCGACGACGAGATCGTCATGCAGTGCAACCTGCTGCTGATCGCAGGCAACGTCACGACCACAGATCTGATCGGCAACGGCGTACGGGCGCTGGCCCTCCATCCCGACCAGCAGCGGAGTCTGCGCGAGAGGCCCGGATTGATTCCGAACGCCGTCGAGGAGACTCTTCGCTACGACTCGCCGGTGACGAACTCGGGCCGCATCGCGTTCGACGACATGGAGATCGGCGGTGTGCGGATCGCACGGGGCGAGGATCTCTCGGTCTCACTCGCAGCCGCCAATCGGGATCCCGCCGTCTACCCCGATCCCGACCGCTTCGACGTGACGCGCGCCGACACCCACCACCACGCCTTCGGAGGCGGAAGACATCTGTGCCTCGGCGCCCACCTCGCGAGAATGGAGGCCCAGGAGACGTTCGCGGCGTTGCTCGAGCGCTTCGCTCGATTCGAGCCGGGATCCGGGGGACACCGCTACGCGGCGACCCCCAGCTTTCGCGGATTGAAGGAGTCGTGGCTCACGCTGTCGCGCTAGACCGGCGCTTCGACGCGGATCTGCGCGCCCGCTTCTTCGCGCTGGACTTTCGCGAACGCGGGCCGCCACCACCCGCCGCCAGTTCTTCGCGCTGGCGCTTCCCGGTCGACGCCCAGCTGCAGATCGGGCAGCCGCGCAGATCGTGTCCGCGGGCCGGACATTGCTCGCGACCGAAGTGGATCATCGCGAGATGGATCCATCCCCAGTCCGACTCGCCGAACAACTGCTTCAGGTCATGTTCGGTCTGTTCGACACTGCGTCCGTTCGAGAGACCCCAGCGGGCTGCCAATCGATGGATGTGGGTGTCGACCGGAAGGGCGGGCCGGCCGAATGCCTGGACGAGCACCACGCTCGCCGTCTTGTGACCGACGCCTGGCAGCGACTCGAGCGCAGCCGGGTCGTCGGGAACCCTGCCCGCGTAGCGCTCCACCAGGATCTTCGAGAGCGCCGAGATGTTTCGCGCCTTCGCGGGCGCCAGCCCGCACGAGCGGATCAGGTCGTGGATGCGCGCCACCGGCAGCTTCGCCATCGCGGCCGCGTCATCCGCCTGCGCGAACAGGGCGGGCGTCACCAGATTGACCCGCTCGTCCGTGCACTGTGCGGAGAGCAGGACGGCGATCAGCAACGTGAAGGGATCGCGGTGGTGCAGCGGAATCGCCGGATCGGGATACCGCGCCCACAGGATGGATCGGATCCGGGCCGCCTTCTCCGCGCGTGTCATGACGGCGCGCAGAGTAGCCGAACGAGCGGGGCCGAAGGCCATCCGCGCCGTGATCGGGAACACACGTCGCAGCGACGCCGGCGGCCGATCGGCGAACCCGCGGATCCATTCCCAGGGTTGAGCGAAGCCCCTACCATGGCGCTCGACGACACGCCCGATCGGGCGGCTCGGATCGCGCCCCGCAGCAGTCGATGTGGCTTTCGCGGCGCGCAACCGCAATCGATGGAGGTGGATCGTCGCGATGAGTCAACGACGATCCGACGAATCCGGGTCCGGGGGCCGGCAGTTCGATCTCGGCGCCGTGCGGGCGATCGGCGAAACCCACGTCGGCCGTGTGCGTTCGGTCAACCAGGATGCCCAGGGCAATTGGCTCGACTCGAAATCGCCCGCACACCTGTTCTTCATCGCCGACGGGATGGGAGGGCATCGAGGCGGCGAAGTGGCGAGCCAGCTCGCGGTCGAACAGGTCGGCAGCGTGTTCGCGGGGGATCGCACCGATCCGGAGTCGCTGCTGCGCAACGCCTTCGAGCGCGCCAATACCGAGATCTACGAGCGCGCCAACGGCGACTTCGAACTCGCGGGCATGGGGACGACGGGCGTGGCGCTGCTGCTCACCGGAGCGCCGCGGGCCTGGGTGGCCCACGTCGGCGACAGCCGTGCCTATCGGCTGCGCGACGGAACTCTCGAGATCCTGACCGGTGACCACTCGGTCGTCGGCGAGCTGGTTCGACGGGGCCAGCTGACTGAAGAGCAGGCGCGTGTGCACCCGCAGAGCAACGAGATCCTGCGCGCGATCGGGACGCAGCCGCATGTCGAAGTCGAGCTGCGCGAGATCGAGGTCCGTCCGGGCGATCGCTTCATGCTCTGTTCCGATGGTCTGAACGGCATGCTGCCCGATCCGGAGATCGCCAGCGTCCTCTCCGGGACGACAGCCGTCGAGACCGCGCGACAGTTGATCGAGCGCGCCAATCAGGCGGGCGGCACGGACAACATCACGGTGCAGGTGGTCGACATCCCCGGCGCTGACAGGACTGCGAGCGCGTCCGCGCCGCCTGGAGCACGGCCCGGCCCGACGCCCGGCGCGGAGGCAGCCGCTTCCGGATCCCCGATCCGCTGGGTCGTCGCACTGATCCTCGTCGCGGCATTGCTCGTGCTCCTGTTCGGCGGCTCCGGGCCCGGTCGTTAGGTTTCGCGCCTTGACCTCGCGCGAGCCCGACGCCCCGCGCGACCCGGATGCGAAACCGCGCCCGCGCACGCGTCTTTTCGACCTGGTTCCGATCGGCGGGATCCGCGACGGCGCGGTCGTGCTCGATCGCTTCTTCGACTGGGTGCGCCAGAGCGGGCTCGAACCGTATCCGGCCCAGGAAGAGGCTCTGCTCGAGTTGATGACCGGGCGGCACGTGATCCTCAGCACGCCGACCGGCTCGGGCAAGAGCCTGGTTGCCCTCGGTCTGCACTACAAGGCGATGTGCGAGGAGAAGCGCTCGTTCTACACCGCGCCCATCAAGGCACTGGTGAGCGAGAAGTTCTTCGACCTGTGCCAGCACTTCGGAGCGGAGAACGTCGGCATGTTGACCGGCGACGCGAGCATGAACTGGGGAGCCCCGATCATCTGCTGCACCGCCGAGGTCCTGGCCAACATGGCGATCTCGCAGGGCGAGCGCACCGACGCCCCCTACGTGGTGATGGACGAGTTCCACTACTACGGAGATCGCGACCGCGGCAGCGCGTGGCAGATCCCGTTGATCACCCTGCCCCGTACGCATTTCCTCCTGATGTCCGCGACGCTGGGCGACACCCGCTCGATCGAGCAGCACATCGAGGACAGCACCGGCGTCAAGGTGTCGCGCATCCACTCGGAGCACCGCCCGGTACCGCTCGACTTCCGCTATGCGGATACGCCCGTCGAGGAATCCGTGGAGAAACTGCTGCGGCGCCAGGAGGCGCCGATCTACATCGTGCACTTCACCCAGCGCGAGGCCACCGAACAGGCACAGGCTCTGACGAGTGCGAACTTGATCGACAAGGAGCATCGCCGTTCGATCGCCAACGCGATCGGCGAATTCCGCTTCGATACGCCCTTCGGTCGCGACATGCGGCGACTGCTCGGCCACGGGATCGGACTGCATCACGCCGGCCTGCTCCCGAAGTACCGCCTGCTCGTCGAACGGCTCGCCCAGCAGGGTCTGCTGCCGATCATCTGCGGAACCGACACGCTCGGAGTCGGCGTGAACGTGCCGATCCGCACGGTTTTGTTCACCAAGCTGTCCAAGTTCGACGGGCGGAAGGTCTCGTTGCTGAGCGTCCGCGACTTCAAGCAGATCGCGGGACGCGCGGGACGCAAGGGCTTCGACGACCACGGCACGGTGGTCGTGCAGGCGCCCGAGCACGTGATCGAAAACCAGCGCGCCGAGGCCCGCGCGCTCGGCCAGCGCGGCAGCAAGGGGCGCAAGCGGCCACCGAAGAAGCGGCCGGCGCCGCCGGGCTTCATCGGCTGGACGAAGGAGACTTTCGATCGGCTCGTACACAGCCCGCCGGAGACCCTCGAGTCGCGATTCGAGGTCAATCACGGTCTGATCCTCGCGTGCCTGCAGAGCGAACGCGGCAGCCATGCGGCGGGAGCGGGCTATCGCGCGCTCGTCGACCTGATCGACCGCTGCCACGCCACCGCGAACCGCAAGAGCCGTCTGCGTCGGCACGCAGCACGGCTCTTCCGCTCTCTGCGACACGCCGAAGTGATCGAGATCGTGCGCGACGAGGAGAGCCGTGGACCGCGCGTGCGCGTGAGCCTCGAGTTGCAGAAGGAATTCTCGCTGCACCAGAGCCTGTCGCTCTATCTCGTCGATGCCGCGGCGGCGCTCGACCACGAGGCACCCGACTACGCGCTCGACCTGCTGAGCATCACCGAGGCGATCCTCGATGACCCGAGACAGATCCTGTACGCGCAGGAGCGCAAGGCGAAGAGCGAGTTGATGGCGCAGCTCAAGGCCGACCGCGTCCCCTACGAGGAGCGCATCGAAAAGCTCGATCAGGTGTCGTGGCCGAAGCCGAGCGAGCCCTTCATCCGCGCCACCTTCGCGCTGTTCGCCGAACGACATCCCTGGGTGGGTCGCGACGACATCCGGCCCAAGGGGGTGGCGCGCGAGATCTATGAAACCTACTCCGAGTGGAACGACTATGTGAAGAGGATGGAGATCGCGCGGGTCGAGGGCCTGCTCCTCCGCTACCTCGGACAGGTCCACAACACGCTGGCCCGCTCGGTTCCCGACGTGCACAAGACCGAAGAAGTGCATGACATGGTGGCGTTCTTCCGAGCCATGATCGCCCGCGTAGACTCGAGCCTGTTGCAGGCCTGGGAAGAGTTGATCCGCCCGAGCGAGAAGCCGACGACTCCCGACGCGCCGCCGCCCGAGTACGACCTCGCCCAGGACCGGCGCGGCCTGCGCGCCCGGATCCGCAGCGAACTCCAGCCGATCGTGCGAGCGCTGGCATCGAAGCGGTACGCAGAGATCGCGGAGTTGCTGCATCCGGCGAGCCGCGAAGAATGGGGGACCGCCCGGCTCGAAGCCGAACTCACGGATTTCTACGCGCGCTACGACGCCCTCCTCTATGACCCCCGCGCCCGCCAGGCGCACCTGTGCGTCGTCGATCCGATCGAGCCGCGGCTGTGGCGCGTCCGCCAGGTGCTGATCGACGACGCCGACGACCGCTTTTTCGCGATCGAAGGAAGAGTCGATCTGCGCCAGGAGCGCAATCCCGGCGATCCGCTGCTGCGCCTCGAGCGGATCGGCGAGTAGCGGCCGGACTCAATCGGTGCGGTAGCGGTTCTGCTCGGCGTCGTAGTCCGGGAATCCGACGATCTCACGCAGCGTCTCGAATGCGAGCAGATTGTCCGGCGCACGGCCCGCGCGAAGCGCTGCGAGGGCTGCATCCATTGCCCGGATCGACGCCGAGAGAAGCGTCAGCGGATAGGCGCCGATCGTGTACCCGAGCGCTTCGAGGCGGGAGGGAGGGAGGATCGGCGTATCTCCTCCTTCGACCATGTTGGCCATCTTCGGTCCGGGAATCGCGCGGCACAACCGCTCCATCTCGGCCTCGGACTGGGGCGCCTCGAAGAAGATGATGTCTGCACCGAGCTCGGCGAAGGTCTGGCAGCGCCACAACGCCTCTTCGAAGCCATGGCCGAAGCGCGCGTCGGTCCGCGCCATCACGAGGATGTCCGCGCCTTCGTTTCGCGCATCGACCGCTGCCCGCACGCGCGCACACGCTTCACTCCGCGAAACGATCTCCTTGCCGCGTGTGTGACCACAGCGTTTCGGCGCCAGCTGATCCTCGATCATCGCGCACGCGAATCCGGCCGACGCATAACCACGCACGGTCCGCTTGGCGTTGACGGGATTGCCATAGCCGGTGTCGGCGTCGCCGATGATCGGAATCGATACGGCGTCGCAGATGTTGCGTCCCTGATCGAGCATTTCGCCGTACGAGATCAGGCCCGTATCGGGCAGACCGAGCCGCGCCGCCGAGACTGCGAATCCGCTCATGAAGCTGAGCGGGAAGCCGGCGCGCTCGATCAGGCGGGCGGAGAGCGCGTCGAAACAGCAGGGCATCACGAGGAACTCACCCCGGTCGAGCAGGGCACGCAGCTTCGCGGGACGGTCGTTCATGGCTTGGCTCCCTGTGGATCGGCGTCGAAACGCCGAACCAGGCCCAGGGTAGCGGTCCGTGTCGATCGAGAGGGCACGGCCCGCACGCGGTTCTCTCCCGAACCCTCTTCGACGAACGTCGTGGGCGGCGGGATCGGATGACCTGACGGTTGACATGTCGCATTCGGCGCGTGACCCTGCGCGCATGGCGAGTCGTCGGAGCATCATGACCAGCGTGTGCAGTGGGCAACCCCGCCCGCCCGGCGTGGCTTCCCTCCTGTCGCTCCTCGATCACGCGACGGTGACGCAATCGACAAGCGAGACGACGCCCGCCACGACGCCCGCCACGACGCCCAGGACGACGGGGCTCACGCCCTAGTCGGAAGGCCGCGCAAGTCCCACCCCCGAACCACCGATCTCGCGCCCTTCCGACTCTCGGAGGGGCGTTCTGCTTTGTTGCACTCGATCCGCGTCTGCCAGCCCGGGCGATGACGTCCGGTTGATTTCTTCAGGAGTACCGACATGTCCACACAATCGAATGAGAAGCGTGATGTGCGATCCGGTGCCGCCGCACGGGGTCTGCGGGTCGCGATCGCCGGAGCGACCGGCGCGGTGGGTGAAGTCCTGCTCGAGGTGTTGGCCGAGCGGGCGTTTCCGATCGAAGAACTGCGGCTGCTCGCGAGCGGACGCTCCGCCGGCGGGACGCTGCGCTGGCGCGACCGCGAGTGGATGATCCACGAAGCGACCCCGGAAGCGTTCGAGGGCATCGACGTCGTGTTCTTCGCAGCCACCGGGGCGCTTTCGCGCGACCTCGCCCCTGCCGCCGTCGAACGCGGCGCGCTGGTGATCGACAAATCGAGCACCTGGCGGATGGACCCGGGCGTTCCGTTGGTGATCCCCGAGATCAATCCGGAAGCCCTCGACGCGCACCGCGGAATCGTGGCCTGTCCGAACTGCACCACCATCGGTGTCGCGATGGCGCTGGCGCCGATCGAGCGTGCGGCGCGGCTCTCGCGTGTCGTCGTGACGACCCTGCAGGCGGCCTCGGGTGCCGGGCGGGATGGCCTCGACACCTTGCAGGCGGAGCGCGCGGGCGAGCTCGCAAAGTCGAGCCCGTTTGCGACCACGCTCCACGACAACGTGATCCCGCTGTGCGATGCGCTCGCTCCGGACGGCTTCACCGCGGAGGAGCAGAAGTTGCGCGCCGAGCTGCGCAAGATCCTGTCGCGACCCGACCTGCCGGTGAGCGTCACCTGCGTCCGCGTCCCCGTCGCGGTGGGTCATTCGTCGAGCCTGCTCGTCCACACCGAACGCCCCCTGGATCCCGTGCGCGCGCGCACACTCATCGCCGACTTCCCGGGCGTCGAGGTCGCCAGCGATCCGAGCGACGTTCCCACACCTCGCGACGTGGTCGGTCGCGATGTCGTGCGGGTCGGTCGGATCCGGAAGGAGCTGGACGGCCGGGGCCTCTGGCTCTGGCAGTGCGCCGACAATCTCCGCAAGGGCGCGGCCACCAACGCCGTGCAGATCGCGGAGGCGCTGATCGAACGCAAGCTGCTCGGCTGACGTGCGTGCCGGGCGATCTCGGGATCAGATGCCGAGATCGCTCAGCGCGTCGGCGATCCGACCGACGATCTGCGTGAGCTGCGGGTGTGCGACTTCGAACCGCTCGACGGCAGCCGTGAGCTGGTCACCGAGCGAGTCGCCCCGTTCGTCGTCGGGTCGTTCGAGCGCTTCACGGATCCCCTCGGCGGCGGACTCGAGCGCGGCCCGCCCCTGCTCGCCGATCTCCGGTGCGCGCTCGAGGGCGGCCTGCAGTTCGTCGAGGATTTCGGTCAGGGAGCGGACGCGATCGGGCATGGTGGTGGTTCTCCAGGGACAGGCGGATGGCGGATCGGGGAGGCTGCGCTCGGTGCCCCGAGTCAGGTTCCGTCAAACAGCGAAAACAACTCTTGGAAGGCCTGGGCCTGGTTGCCGTCGACCGATGAGGGCACGAGGATCGGCGTCGTGACACCCGCCTCGTACCACGCCGCCAGACCTTCGAGCACGGTCTCGGCTGGACCGGAGAGGGTGCAGTCCGCGAGCCATGCGTCGCTCATCCACGCCGTGATGCGGTCGCGCTCGCCCGACGCCAGGGCCTTCTCGATCCCCTCCATCTCCTCGACGTAGCCCGCTTCCTTCCAGTAGTTGCGGTAGTTGGGCAGCGTCACATAGAAGGAGAGCGTGCGACGATTGACGGCAGCCGCTCCGGCGACGTCGTTCGAGACCACAGTCGGGATCATGCAGCCGACGAAGAAGTCGTCCCTGCGCTTCGCGGATTCCGGCAGCGCGCCCAGGGACTCGCGCATGTGCGATCGCGCCCCGTTCGCCCAGACGATGCCGTCGGCCAGCTCGCCGCCGAGCGCAACCATCTTCTTGCGCAGCGCCGCCAGCACGATCGGCGCCTGATCACCGGTCCGCGGCGTATTGTGCCAGGCCTCGACGAACTCCCGCATGTCCGAGAGCGGTCGTCCCGCGCGGACCCCCATCCGCTCGAGCATCGGTGTGTGGCTCACCCCCACGCCGAAGCGGAAGCGGCCCCCCGAGAGTTCGTGGATCAGTGCGGTGGTGCCGGCGAAGTCCGAGGCGATGCGGGTATAGATGTTCGCGATCGCCGTCCCGAGCGGGATGCGCTCGGTCGCCATTGCGAGCGCAAGCGAGAATCCGAGATTGTCACCGACGCTCGCGCAGTAGATGCCGGCGAACTCGCGCCGCTCGATTTCGCGCGCGAGATCGAGCGCGGCTCGACGTCGCTTCGGAACCGCGGCCAGGGCCACGGCGGGCAGTCTCATCGGGGGCCGCATCGGCATCATCGATCTCGCTTCTCGGCTGTGCGCGCGCCCGGACGGGCAGGAAGACGGCGCGCGGTCGAAGTGGTTTTGCGGTGCGGGTTCGCTTCGCGGCCCACCACCATGGCGCGCCAGCCTAGGCGAAGGCAGGACGATTTCCAGCGCCGACGCGATCGTGCTCGATCATCACCCCTCGGGATGGAGTCTTGCCGTCTCGTCGACCCGGACTGCTTTCCTTCGCAGCACACCTGCCCACGCGGCGTGCAGCGGATCGCCGTGAACCGCTCGATCTCTGCTCGTCGACCGGTCCGATTCGCGCACAGCCGTGCGCGAGCGCGCACGCGGGCGAATCCGAGCGGTTGGCACGCCCGTTGCTTTGTACCGGCTCGACGGACTGGCGGAGGAAATCGGAAAGAGTGCATCTGCCACTCAAGCGATCTCCAGAAAGCCGCGAGCCGAGCCCGGCACCGGAGCACACAGACTGCGCAGACCTCCGCTCCCGGATCCTGGAGACGATCGACCCACATCCGGTGGAGCCCGCGTGTCGGGCCTGCCCTGCTGACCTCCTCGTAGTTGCTCGAGGATCATGGAGAACCACATGAAGAAGATCGAAGCGATCATCAAGCCCTTCAAGCTCGACGAGGCAAAAGAGGCCCTGAGCGGCATCGGGATCCAGGGTCTCACCGTCAGCGAGGTGAAGGGATTCGGGCGACAGAAGGGCCACACCGAGCTGTATCGCGGTGCCGAGTACGTCGTCGACTTCCTGCCCAAGATCAAGCTCGAGATCGTCGTTCCGGACGACCTCGCGGAGAAGGTTGCGCTGACCCTCCAGGAAGCGTGTCAGACGGGCCGCATCGGCGACGGCAAGATCTTCGTACTGCCTGTCGAAGACGCTCTGCGCATCCGGACCGGCGAACGGGGCGAAGCCGCAGTGAGCACCACCTGATCGAGAGGCCATCACTCGCACCCGCTCACGCAGCTTCTGCCGCCCACGGCCGACCGTACTCGCGTCCGGTCGGCCGTCGGGTTCCGGGACAGCGAGATCCCGCACCGGCGGGCGGTCAGGGAACGATGATCAGCTTGCCGACGCTGCGCCGATCGGCGAGCGCGGTGAGCGCCTCGCCGACCCGATCGAGTGGGTACGTGGCGTCGATCAGCGGGCGGATGTCGCCCCGGGCATGCAGACGCATCAGGTCCGCGAAGATTGCGCGCACCGTCTCGGGCTCCTTCTCGGCATAGACGGGCCAGTGCAGTCCGAGGACAGAGATGTTCTTCAGCATGATCCGGTTCGCGCGGATCTCCGCAATCCGACCGCCAGCGAATCCCACCACGACCAGCCGGCCCTTCCACGCGATGCAGCGCAGTGAGCGATCGGTGGTGTCGCCGCCAACCGGGTCATAGATCACGTCCGCTCCGCGCCCGTTCGTGGCGTCGAGCACGCTGGGCACGAAATCCTGCTCGCGGTAGTCGACGACGACCTCGGCACCCGCCGCGCGGGCAATCGCCAGCTTGTCGGTCCCGCTTGCCGTCGCGATCACGCGGGCGCCGAGCGCCCGGCCGATCTGGACGGCGGCGAGACCGACGCCTCCCGCCGCGGCGTGGACGAGCAGTGTCTCGCCGGATCGGATGGCAGCGCGATCGACCAGTGCTGCGTGCGAGGTCGGATACACGATCGGCATCGCGGCGCCGTGTTCGAACGACATCGCATCCGGCATGGGGAAGGCAGCATCGGCAGGGACGACGACCCGTTCCGCGAAGGCACCGAGGTGCGTGTAGGCCAGCACGCGTTCTCCCCGCTTCCTGCCCGACACACCGGACCCGATCTCCGCTACGACGCCCGCGGCCTCGCGCCCCGGAATGAACGGCAGCGGCGGCACCACCTGATACTCGCCCTTCAGCATCAGGATGTCGGAGAAGTTGCAGCCGGCTGCGCGCACGTCGATCGCGATCTCGCCGGGGCCGGGCTGCGGGTCCGGGACGACGCGCACCGAGACATCGCGGGGATCCATCAGACGATCGACGACGATGGCGCGCATTCTTCTTCCGGTTGTTCGGGCGGAGGGTCGGCAGCGTAGCAGGACCAGCGTGTCTCGATGGGACGCGTCTCTGATCGCGGGTACACTGCGCGCCTGTCCGGGGCGCGCGCGGGTCCCTGCATCCGGATCCCACGGGAGACGCATGCGAGCACGCACTCGAATCGACCGCATCGCGCGCGGACTGATTGCTCTCGTCCTCTTGTGCGGGTCGACACAGGGCTGTGCGACGCGACACGGCGCTCTCGCGAAGCTCGACGAACTCGGACCCGATGGGACCATGCCACTCTTCTGGCGGGTTGATGCCGCGAAGGGAGCGTCGCTCTACATCCTCGGCTCGGTCCACCTCGGACCCGCTGAGGGATGGCACTTTCCGCCCGCGATCCATCGCGCGTTCGCGAACGCGAGTGCGATCGCGGTCGAGGTCGATCCCGCCGAGATGGACCAGCAGGCGCAGCAGATGCTCATCGCCCGCTACGGCATGCTGCCGCCGGGAGTCTCCCTCGAACAACTTCTGTCTCCGGAGACCTGGCAGATCCTCGCGACACAGACCGAGCGGGCGGGCCTGCCCCTCGAAGCCGTGCAGCGCATGCAGCCATGGCTCGTGACGAATCTGTTGATGCTGGCGGCTTCGCGAGAACTCGGCTGGTCACCGCGCGGCGGCGTCGATGCCAGCTTCATCGACGCGGCAGGCGATCGAAGCATCGTGTCGCTCGAGAGCGCCGAGTTCCAGCTGGCACTGCTGGCTGGCCTGCCGGCGGAGATCCAGGAGCTGTCGCTTCGCGACACACTGGGTCGATTCGACGACGTGCAGCAGTACCTCACGCGGCTCGTGGATGCGTGGCGGATCGGTGACGAGGCCGGCCTCGAGGCGTTCTTCTTCGAAAGCTACGACCAGGACCCGAGCTTCGAACCGTTCTTCGAGATCCTGATCTTCCGGCGCAATCAGGCCATGGCCGAGCAACTGCGCATCCTGCTCGATGCGGAGCAGCATCGCGGAGAGAGCGTCTTCGTGGTCATCGGCGCCGGGCACGTCATCGGCTCACAAGGGGTCCCGGCGATCCTCGCGAACTGGGGCTACCCGGTCACGCAGCTGGACCGCGACGAACTCGAACGCCCGCTGCCTGGAGATCCGGTTGCAGGACATCGCTGATTCCGTGTTCGTCGCGCCGAGTGCGCAACTGTACGGCCGCATCACGGTGGGCGATGGATCTTCGATCTGGCCGAACGTCGTGATCCGCGCCGAAGCGCAGGAGGTTCGCATCGGTCGCTACAGCAACGTGCAGGACTTCGTGATGATCCACGTCGGCTACGACGCGCCGACGATCGTCGGGGACCTGTGCTCGATCACCCATCACGCGACGCTCCACGGCTGCGTGATCGGAGATCAGTGCCTGATCGGCATCAACGCCGTGATCATGGATGGCGCGGTGATCGGCGGCGGGTCGATCGTCGCGGGCGGCGCGTTCGTGACCGAGGGCAGCGTGTTTCCAGAACACTCGATCATCGCGGGCATCCCCGCGCGGCGCATCAAGGAGCGCGACAGCCGCCGCGCCAATCGCCTGAACGCGTGGCAGTACCGTCGAAACGCCGAGGCTCATGCGCGCGGAGAACACCGCGCCTGGGATGGTGACGAGTATCGACGCTGGTTCGCTGCCATGCGCGAAGAGGTCGAAAGCGATCGCGACCTGCTGAGACTGGATCCATCCGTCCGCTGAAGCGGACTGGCGATTCAGCCGGGCGATACCGGCGGAGGCACGGTCGGCCTCCCGACAGGTGCCACCTCGACGCTGCGTGTCGCGAGGCCGCGGAACAGCAGATCCACGCCGACCTGGATGTTCTTGCGACAGGTGTCTGCATCCACCAGATCGTTCGCCCACGAGATGCGCGCTCCCTGGGTGACGTGGAAGATCACGCGCGCGGCTTCGAGGACATCGACGTCGCGCGCCAGATCCTTGCGCATCCGACCCATCTGGAGGATCTCGAACAGGAGACCGATCGTGCGGTCGTTCAGTGCGAGCGTCTGTCGCGCGACCCGCGCCTGGGGCTTGGTGGTGGCGCGCAGGGCGATCATCGTCAGATCCCGATCCTCGGCGAGCAGTGCATGCTGATGATCGAGAAACGCACTCACCCGCCCGACCGTCGGAGAGCGGCGGTCATCGCTCTCGCGGAAGCGACGCCAGGCTTCCTCCTGCAGATGATCAAGCTCGTAGATGAGGAGCTCTTCCTTGCTGCGCACGTGGCGATAGATCGAACTCGCCCCCATGCCGGCACGTTCGGCGATCGCTCGGAGCGTGGCATTGTCGAAGCCACGCTCATCGAACAGGGCACGCGCCGCTTCACGGATCCGCGCGCGGCTCTTGCGGCCACGTATCAGCCGCCCGTCGTCGGGTCTGAGCCGGTTCCGGGCAGCTTGCGCGGTCCGGATTCCAGGCGGAGCACCCGGTCGGACAGCGAGGCCCCCCGCCCTCGTGTCGCCCGTACTCATCATTGCGCGGCCAAAGATTGCATACGCGCTGCAAACCGCCACAGCAAGCTTTGGATCCGAAGGAAGAAACCTTGCTCGGAGCAGGCGTCCAACGATCGATGCGACGTGCGCGCGGGCCGGGCGATCGGTGGGATGTCGCAGTCGATGGCACGCCGGTCAGGCACTCCATGCACTTCGAGCAATCCAAGTACTTTGAACACACCGAACACAGAGGGCCGGGTCCGAAGACCCGGCCCTCCTGCACGGCGATGCCCTTCCCAGACGGGCCGCGCACGCCGGACGACAGCCGCAAGCTGGGCCGCGCGTCGGGTCAGCACCATTCTAGAGCCGGATCCCGACACAGTTGTGTGACTTCCGGACGGACCGAAGTGATTGCCCCTTGGGGCGTGCGCGATTCAGGCCAGCTGACGCGGCTGCTCGAGCCGGTCCTTGATGCCAGTGATGGTGATTGCCGCATACATGCCGTCTGCGATGCGTTCGTCGTAGCTGTACTTGACCTCGATCACGCGTCGACCGTCGTGGCGGTGGTGCACACGGCCGACGGTCGCGAAGATCGAGCAGGTTCCGTACTCCCACAGATGGTGGTACCCCGCGTCGAGCCCCACCGAGCCCAGGTTGGCGACGAAGATCGAGCTGAACATCGGATCGCTCTCGATCATCCCCTTCGAGAGCAGGCCGAGCCGATCCGCAAAGCGCAGCGCTCCGATGCCCAGTCGCAGGGCCCAGACCGGCAGGTGGACGGCCAGATTCACTTCCTTGTCGGCCGTGCTCTGTTTGCCGCGACGACGCGCGCCCAGTTCTTCATGGAAGGCGTCGACCATCGCGAGCAGGCCTTCGTCGCGCTCGAATCGACGCTTCACGGTCAGCACCGGCGATCCGTCGACGAGTTCCTGTTTGGCGCTGTAGGTGATCCAAGCTCCATCGCGTTGCCAGAGTCGGCCACCCGCCACGAAGCGATTCACCCCGGGCCGGTCGTGGAGCGCGATCGAGACGGCGCGCAGATACAGGTGGAAGAGGGTGACTCGCCGCTCCGACGGCCGGTTCCGGTTCAACTCGTCGATGAGTTCCAGCGCGGCGTCCACCTCGACGACCGTCGTGTAGTAGACGAGCGAACTGTTTCGCTGGGGCGAGATGAACGGCATGAAGCGACGCGTCGTCGAGATGTCGCGTACCTGCCTGCCGTCCGCCCGACGTCCGAACATCGCCTCCCCCTCGCGTCCCGACCCCATGGCATGCGCCCGATAGACTGACAGGTTCGCGGGCTCGCGAAACAGGCGGGCGGCGATTCAGACCGGCGATCGGCGCGATCCCAGGCTCCGATCGGGACGCCACAGGCATCGAACCGGCACACCGAACAGATCGAATGACTGGATCGTGCGGAATCCGAAGCCTGCGTAGAACGGAACGAGCTCGGGTCGATCCGTCTCGAGATAGGCCGCCTTCCCGTGCTCGTCGACCTCGTCGATCCATCGGCGCATCAATGCTCCGCCGAGCCCCCGACCCTGATCGTGCGGCCCGACTCCGACCAGGGCGAGATGCCAGCACGAGTCGGGCGGATGGACGGCCTGCAGTGCCTCGAACACTTCGCCCCAGCGCCCGGCGGTTCCCGGGCCCTGGCGGAGCAAGACGAGCAGTTGCTCGTGGATCGGAGGCGGAGGCAACGGCCAGAGCGCCGGTGGGATCGCGATCAATCCACCGACGAGTCTTCCATCGGCGGAACCGATTCCCCAGATCGAACAGCGAGAGCGAGCTGCCGCGAGCGTGGCGCGCATACCCGCACGGTTCGCCCACAGGCGGCGTCGTTCGCCACCCCGGACCACGGCCCGATTCAGTGGGTTGTCACGGAACGCCTGCGCGAGGGTCTCGGACAAAGCCGCCTCGTCGCTCGAGTCCAATCGACGCGGCAGGTCCATCGGCGCAATCTAACCCGGCCACTCATCCGGCGGCAGCCGACCGGCAGAACGAAGGAGCGCACAGTCGGGTGACCGCTCGACTCCGATCAACGAGGCCGAAAACCCTCAGACTGCGGTCGTCAGCGCACGATAGATGGCCAGTGACCCGATTCGATGGGCCACGCCCCGACCGGACAACCATGCCCCCCCTCCCCCTCTCGATCGCCGCACTGGCCACCGCTCCGCTCGCGTGCGTAGCGGCGAGCGGCGTTGGACTCGGCGGTTCGAGCCTGATGGGGGCCGGTCTCGTGGGCCTCGCGGCCCTCACGATCATCTCCGAACGCTGGCAGCGGCGCACTGATTTCGATGCGGCCGAGCGGGTGATCGCGGACTCTGGAGCGGCAACGCCGGCTGCGGCTGGCTCAGACTGAGAGAACACCATTCGGAGCCGACCCGCCGACATCGCGGGTTACACTCGAGCGCCTACCCGGCCGAACAGGCACCAGGGAGGCCCGGGCTTGGCTGATCCGAATCGAATCGTCTGTCGGCTGAGACACGAAGCCGACAGACCCGAGGATGACTGCATCTTCCTGGTCGGAGATAGCACCGTCACCCTCGGACGCTCGTCGGAATGCGACCTCGTCCTGAATCACGAGAGCGTCTCGCGTGCCCACGCCCGATTCAGTCGGGACAGCGAAGGCTGGCGGGTCGAGGATCTCGGAAGCAAGAACGGCATCCGGGTCAATACGTTCCGGATCGAGAACGAGCGGATCCGCGATGGGGACCGGATCGATCTCGGAACAGCGCGCTTGTACGTCGAGATCGGGCCCACCGTCCCTGCGTCCCAGCCGGCGAACGTGGTGTTCTCGGAGCGGGACGAGCCCTCGATGCACACCGAGGTGCTCGAACTCTCCGAACTCTCGTCGCTGCTGTCGTCGCCGGTTGCGAGCGCGGCCTTCGCGGCCCGGCTCGCGCCCGCAGCCATTGCCCACAAGCGCGAAAACCTCGATCGACTCGGAGATTCCGAGGGCGGTCCCGGAAGGGCCAGCACCCTTCTGCGGGTCGTCAGCGAGGCCGCCGAGGCGTTGATCTCGTGCGACAGCCTGGACGAGACGCTGGATCGGATCCTCTCCCTCGTATTCGACAACCTGCCCGCCGAGCGCGGCGTGATCTGCCTCTACGATCAGCAGACGAAGCGCGCCGAGCCCAAGGTGACACGCACCCTCGCAGGCGTTCCCGACGAACCAATCAGCATCAGCAGCAACATCGTGAGCCACGTGATCGACAAGAAGCAGGCGCTGCTCGTGCGCGACACCCAGATGGACGATCGCTTCGGTCGCGCCGAGAGCGTGATCATGATGCAGATCCACTCGGTGATGTGCGCGCCGCTCTATCACGATGGCCATGCGGCAGGATTCATCTACACGGATCGACAATCCAGCAGCACTCCGTTCGACCTGCCCGATCTGCATGTGCTGAGCGCACTCGCGATGCTCTCTGCCGTCGCGATCGAGACCGCGGCGCTGCGCGACAGCATCCGTCACGAGCAGGAGATGCGCTCGCGGCTCGCGCGCTACAGCTCGCCGGCGGTGGTGGAGCAGATCCTGCGCGCGTCGGGTACGGCCGAACGGGGAATGGCGTCGGACGAACGCGAGGTCACGGTGCTGTTCGCCGACCTGCAGAGCTTCACCGCGATGGCGGAGAACATGCGATCCGCCGAGGTGATCCGGATCCTCAACCGCGTCTTCGAACGGCTGACCGAGGTGGTTTTCGAATTCGAGGGTACCCTCGACAAGTTCAGCGGTGACGGCATGATGGTCTTCTTCGGCGCCCCGCTCGCGATGCCGGATCACGCGTCCCGGGCCGTGGACGCGGCCCTTCGCATGCAGGAGGCGCTCGCGGATCTGAACTCGCGACATCGCAGCCTGCGCGAGCTGCAGATGCGCATCGGGATCAACTCGGGCATGGTCGTCGTGGGTGACATCGGCTCGCCTCAGCGCAAGGACTACACGGTGATCGGCGATGTGGTGAACGTCGCGAGCCGCATCGAGTCGTCCATCGCCGGGCCGGGCCAGGTCGTGGTGGGCCGATCCACCTGGGAACTGATCGGGGATCGGTTCACGAGCGAGCCGCTCGAGGTCGTGCGCGTGAAGGGCAAGCAGCAGAGCGTGCACCCCTACCTGATCACGGGACGTAGTCCGCGCTGACCGGAATCTGCGGGCTCCGCCGCCGATCAGCCGATCAGCCAGGCCAGACCACGGCGGAGTTCGTCTTTGCCGCCCCGCTCGATGATCTCGCCGTGAGCCATGATCACGCGTTCGAAGTCCCACCCGAGGATCCGGTCGGCGGCGGTGCGCGCGGCGATCCGATCCCGTGTCAACCAGCGCATGAGCCGCGTGCTGGTGATCCGGCCCTCGATCCCCATGGCACGCAGGAACAACCGCTCGGACCGCGTCGAACCGAGATGCACATTGAAGACGAGATCCGTCACGATCAAGGTCCTGCTCGGGCGGTGCAGGAACACGACCTCGTTGACCCGGGACGCGCCGCGTACCCAGCACTGATCGAGATCCGTCGACCACTCGGGCGCCGGGTCGGCGGCAAGTTCGGCGTTGTACGAGAGATCCCTGCACTTGGCGGCCAGACCCGGTGCCAGGTGGATGCTCGCTCCCTGCCAGGCGCGGGCGTTCTCGGCGACGTAGAGATGGTGGAAGTCGTTCGGCGCCACGATGCAGCGAACCGGTCCGAGCGCATCGATCTGTTTGGCGAGCGAGATCGAGAGCGGGCCGGGTGAGTGCATGAACAGCCCACCGTCGGAGAGCCGCACCAGCGTCGTCCGCGTGCCGAACGGAAACCAGGCGCCGGGGCGCGGACGGTGATCGATCACCCACAGCTCGTCATCGACCTGCCGAAACACCGTGACCTCCACCGCACCGTCGGATGATCGCCGAGCAAACTGCGCGGACGTGCGACCGGGGCCGCGAGTGTAGGTCCCGAAGCCGTCGTGCACCGGCAACGCTGCAGGCGGACGAGTATGCTCCCTGGTCAGCCGCGGTCGGCGCGGTCGGAGCCGTGAATCGGATCGGGAGACGAAGCGGATGGAGACGAGCCGCAACCGCGAGTGGGCCGAGCGCTTCCAGAGCGTGTTGACGCCCAACTACCGCCCGCAGCCGATCACCCTCGTGCGCGGTGAGGGGTGTCATCTCTTCGATGCCGATGGCCGTCGCTACCTCGACATGATGGGAGGCATCGCGACGACAGTGCTGGGCCACTGCCATCCCAGGGTCGTCGCTGCCCTCGAACGACAGGCCCACACGCTCTGGCACACGTCGAACCTCTTCCACACGACGCCGCAGGTCGAACTCGCCGAACGACTTGTCCGACACTGCTTCGCCGAGCGCGTGTTCTTCTCGAATTCCGGCGCCGAAGCGAACGAAGCCGCCCTCAAGCTCTCGCGCCGATACGCGCGCGATCGAGGCGAGGATCGCTTCGAGATCGTCGCGTTCCAGGGTGCCTTTCATGGTCGAACACTGTTCACTGTCGGGGCGACTGGAACTCCAGCCTATTGGAAGGGCTTCGAGCCGCTCGTTCCCGGCATCTTCCACGCGCCCTTCGGTGATCTCGCGGCGACCCGCGCGCTGCTGTCCGAGCGCACGGCCGCAATCATCGTCGAGCCGATCCAGGGCGAGAGCGGCGTTCGCCCGGCACCCGACGGGTTCCTGGCGGGACTGCGCCAACTCGCCGACGACAACGGCTGTCTCTTGATCTTCGACGAAGTCCAGACGGGCATGGGCCGCACCGGAAACCTTTTCGCCCATCAGGGTTTCGACGTGACGCCCGATGTGATGACCCTCGCAAAAGCACTCGGCAACGGCATCCCGATCGGCGCCATGCTGACGCGCAGTGAGATTGCCGACGCGCTGGTTCCCGGCACACACGCCTCGACGTTCGGCGGCAACCCGCTGGCCGCGGCATGTGGCTGCGCGGTGCTCGATGAATTGATCGAAGGCGGCGTGCTCGAGCGCTCGCGAAAGGTCGGCGATCACTTCGGGGCGAAGCTCGACGCGATGGCGAAGCGACTCGGCCGGCAGCGAGTCGTCGAAGCGCGGGGCGTCGGTCACCTGCGCGCCGTCGAACTGACCGCACCGGCCGCACCGGTGATAGACCGCTGCCGCGAGTCCGGCGTGCTCGTGATCGGCGCGGGCGAGCGCAATCTTCGCGTCGCCCCTTCGCTGCTCATCACAGAGGCCGAGATCGACGAGGCCATCGCGACGATCGAGAAATCCATCGCAGCGAGCTGATCGCTGCTTCGGCTCGGCAGCTCGGCGGAGCTTCCGACCCGCCGCCTACTTGCCCGTCCACTTCGGCGGACGCTTCTCGGCGAAGGCCCGCGGCCCCTCGACGAAGTCCTGACTGCGCACCATCGCGGAGAGCTGGTCGTAGCGGCCCGCGATGGCCGCTTCGACGCCACCGGCCTCGAGACCCTGCATGGCGGCTTGCTTGCTGCCGCGCACCGAGAGCGGCGCGCACTCGACGATCTGATCCGCCCAGCGCCGCGCGGCCTTCATCAACTCGCCAGGCGCAACGACCTCGTTGACGAACCCGAGCCTGTGTCCCTCGGCGGCACTGACGCGTCGACCGGTCAGCAGCATCCCCATCGCGTTCTTCAGTCCGATCTGGCGCGGAAGTCGGTGGACTCCGCCGGCCAGGGCGGCAAGCCCGACGCGCGGCTCCGGCAGAGCGAACACTGCCGTCTCCGACGCAATGATCAGATCGCAGGCCAACGCGATCTCGAATCCGCCTCCCATGGCGACCCCGTTCACGGCGGCAATCACCGGCTTCCAATTGTCGAAGCGCGAAGTCAGTCCCGCGAAACCACTCGCCGGGGTCTTGATCGCGCTGCCACCCACGCTGGCCTGGAACTTCAGGTCGTTGCCGGCGGAGAATGCGCGATCGCCGGCGCCGGTGATGATCGCGACCCAGAGATCGGGATCGGCCGCGAAGCCATCGAACACTTCGGCGAGTTCCTGATTCGCCGCCGGGTGCAGTGCGTTCATCCGATCGGGACGATCGATCGTGACAGTCAGGATCCGGCCGTCGGTCTCGGCTCTGCAGAACTCGGGCATCTCGAGGCCCCTTTCACTTCTCTGGATGGGAGAAGCGGAGCCTAGCCCTGCCTGGCGGACCCTGCAGAATGCCGATCAGTGTTCGCCGAGCGGATCGGCCCAGACGTATCGCGCGGGACCGATGACCAGGCTCCGGAACGGCGTGGCGATGTCGGTCGGTCGGGTGATGGCGATGATGGGCAGGCCGGCGATGAAGAGGGCCGAGCCGAACGCGAACGTCGCGATGCCGAGGGGACGCAGGAACAGCGAGTCGAACACGACCGGCGTGTTCGAGCTCTCCATCTCGCTGAACGCCGCGGCGGGCAGGGTCGACGTCGTGAGCATGAGTAACGCCGCCAGGGCGGCCAGGGCACTTCGAAGGCGAACGGGCATGATCGGTGCGGTCCCTCCAAGGTCGGATGCTGCCCCGACGTATCGGTGGGCGATCCCGCCGGCTGAAGGGGCAAACCGAAACCCGCCTGGATCGGTCGCCCGGCCAGGCCCCGTCGGGAGCAGGCGGGCGGGGTGCCGCTCAGCCGAATCGTGCGCGGAGATAGTCGATGATGTCCGCCGACTCGGGCATCCAGCGGATGCTGCCGTCGGGCTGCTCGATCCGCAGGACGGGAACCGTATGTCGGCCAGTGGCCGCGAACAGCTCGTCGGCGCTCTTGTCATCTTCGAGGGTGTCGCGGATCTGGACTTCGACGCCGAGATCCTCGAGAGCCGCCTCGACACGTGAGCAGTACGGGCAGCCTCGAAATTGATAGAGGGTGATTCCCTCGCCCGATTCTCGCGCTTCGCTCATCTCGGCCTCTCCATGGCCATACGAGCAGCCACCGGATCGTCTTCGGCCGCGGACCGTAGCAAGCTGACCCCGATCGCGTGAGATGTCGCCGATCCGCCGGAAGCGTCGGATTCCCGTCGGATCACGAACACCGGGTGGGCCTCACCGGCTAGCCGCTTCCGGGCTTTCCGAAATCCCAAGGTGTTGAAATGCTTCAGCTCTTGTGGACATCGCGAGACGCCACGGAGTGCGAGGGTTGGGTGGCACGAGCCCTGCAGTGCTTCGCGTCGGGGGGTAGCGCGATGGAGCGATCGGGGACCGGGGCCTGGACGCGCGAAGTCAGCTGGAATCAACCCCTGCTGCCCGATCTGGTCGAGTGGATCGTCGCGATCAGCGACGAGACGGACGACCAGTGGGAGATCGATGACCGCGTCGCGGCAGCTCTGCGCGGCGGCAGTACGAACCGACTGGGCTGAGGGAATCCGAGCCGGCCCGGGCTCGGGTCACTCCAGACGAACTGTTGCGGTGCTGCTCAAGAATCGAATCGGCGCGGCCGAACGGGGCAATCAAACGTCCGTTTGAAACGGACGTGTGATCGTTCCTCCACCAGGGCCGCACGGATCGGCCCCGAGCACCCCCCGCGATGCCCCCCCCGGAAACCAGAGAGCGGATCCTCGATTCGGCCGAAGAACTGTTCGCCGAACGGGGCATCGGAGAGACCTCTCTTCGCGCCCTGACGCGACACGCCCGCGTCAACCTTGCGGCCGTCCACTACCACTTCGGGTCGAAGGAGGGTCTGCTCGACGCGGTGGTCGAGCGGCTCGCCACACCGATCAACACCGCCCGGTGCCGCGCCCTCGACAGACTCGACCAATCCGCGCACACCGACGCTCCGACGATTCTCTGGGCGTTCTTCCAGCCCGTGATCGCACGCATGGAGGCCCTCGAGCGGCTCGGCCGGACCGCGACCCTGGCGCGACTGCTCGCGCGCATCGAATCGCAGCCGCGCGCAGAGGTCGCCCGACTTTTCGAACGACACTTCGGTGACGCCAGCCGCCGCTGCGTCGAGGCCCTCGCGCACGCGCTCCCCGAACTCGATCGCACCGTCGTCGCCGAGCGATTCCACTTCGCCAACGGCGTCCTGATGGCACTGTTCTCCGATCGACCGGGGTTCGAGGCCCACCGCGGTGACACTCCGGTGCCACGCCGCGATCTCCCGGCGCGAGCGCGCGAGGCCATCGCATTTGCGACCGCGGGCCTGTGCGCCCGCTCCGCCTGCTCCTCACTGCCCATGCTCGTCCCTGCCACGCGCCCACCATCATCGGCACCGGATCACGGACCGGATGGAACGCGCATCGAGGTCGATTCGCGATGAGTCTGAATCCGAAGCTCACCCTGCCGCTCATCACCCTCGTGGTTGGATTCGTCGCCGCCGGCGGCATGATCGCCGCACGCCGCACGCCCGCGGTCCTGACCCCCGATCGGCCGCTGCCCCTCGTACGCGTCGAACGTGCGGACCCCGCGCGCGTCCAACTCACGATCGATACCCGCGGCACAGTGCAGCCGCGGACCGAGAGCGATCTTTTCGCCGAGGTCTCCGGACGGATTGTCTGGGTCTCGCCGCGCCTCGCGGCCGGTGGTTTCGTCGAACCCGACGACGTACTCGTGCGCATCGATCCGACCGACTACGAGATCGCGGTCGCGCGAGCGCGCGCCGCGCTCGATCGCGCCGTGAGTGAACTCGAACTCGCACGCACCAACCTCGGGCGTCACGAGCAGCTGCGCGATCGCGGCGTCGACAGCCAGGCCGCCCACGAATCCGCCATCAACGCCGCGCGCGTCGCCGAAGCCATGCGCGACGAAGCCGGCGCGGCGCTCCGCCAGACAGAGCGCGATCTCACACGAACGGAGGTGCGCGCCCCCTACGCAGGACGCATCCGCGACAAGCACGTCGACATGGGCCAGTTTGTCTCGCGAGGCACCCCGGTCGCGCGCACCTATGCGGTCGACTACGCGGAGGTGCGCCTCCCGATCCCCGACGCGGACGCAGCCTATGTGGATCTGCCGATCGCCTATCGCGGCGATGAACCCGGCTCGACACCGCCCGAAGTGATCCTGCGCTCGCAGTTCGGCGGCATCGGATACGAGTGGCGCGGACACATCGTCCGCACCGAGGGAGAACTCGACCCGCACACCCGCATGATCCACGCCGTCGCCCGCATCGAAGACCCCTATGGACGCGGTGACAGCCCGGACCGCCCGCCGCTCGCCGTCGGACTGTTCGTCGAAGCGGAGATCCTCGGACGACAGGTCGACGACGTGATCGTGCTGCCGCGCAGCGCTCTGCGTGGCGACGATCAGGTGGCCGTCGTCTCGGACGACGGTCGGCTGCGTCTGCGCGATGTCGGGGTGCTGAAGCGCAATCGCGAGACGGTGCTGATCTCGTCGGGACTCGTCGCGGGCGAACGCATCTGCACATCGCCACTGCCGATCTCCGTCGAGGAGATGGCCGTGCGCATCGTCGACGAAGAACCGACGGATGCGTTGAGACGGGACGGCGAGGGCGTGGTGGTGACTGGCGCCGCGCAGGGAGAGTCGCTGTGACTGGCTTGATCGGATGGTTCGCGAGGA
This sequence comes from bacterium, assembly GCA_031413515.1. GTDB lineage: Bacteria > Myxococcota_A > UBA9160 > UBA9160 > UBA4427 > TMED88. Next base: position 54,756 of record JANOFF010000063.1, on the reverse strand, counting down.
ATCACGTCGCCGCGAACATCATGATGGTGATCATCATCGTTGCGGGCGTTCTCAGCCTGCCGCTGATCCGGCAGGAGGTGTTCCCGGGTCTCGCGCTGCCGCTCGTCTCGATCTCGGTCGACTATCCCGGGGCGTCACCGGAAGAAGTCGAGGAAGCGATCTGCTCCCGCATCGAAGAAGCGCTCAACGGAATGCAGGGAGTGAGCCGGATCAACTCGACCGCAGGCGAAGGGCGCGGAACGGTGGCCGTCGAACTCGACGCGGACGAAGACGTGACGCAACGGATGGAGGACGTGCGCAGCCGCGTCGATCGGATCACCACGTTTCCGATGGAAAGCGAAGCTCCAGTCATCCAGCAGGCTGAACTGCGATTTCCCGTGCTCGACGTCGCCGTGGCAGGCCACGTCGACGAGCGCACCCTGAAGCGCCTCGGCGAACGAACGCGCGACGAGATCGCTGCGCTTCCCGGCGTCAGCCAGGTCGATCTGATCGCGGCACGCCGCGACGAGATCTCGATCGAGGTCTCCGAGCGCGCCCTGCAGCGTCATGGTCTGACGTTCGACGATGTGGTTGTCGCCGTCCAGCGTTCGTCTCTCGATCTGCCGGGCGGAACCGTGAAGACTCGCGGTGGAGAGATCCGCGTGCGGACCCTGGGCCAGGCCTATGACGGACTCGACTTCGAGCAGATCGTCGTGGTTTCGCGCTCCGACGGGACACGACTCACGCTCGGAGACGTCGGCCGCGTGGTCGATGGCTTCGAAGAGAGCGATCAGATCTCGAGGTTCGACGGACGGCCGGCTGTGATCATCCAGATCTTCCGGGTGGGCGACCAGAGCGCACTCGAAATTTCGAGCAGCGTGCGGGCGTTCATTGCGGACGCGCAGCGCGGTCTCCCGGTCGGAGTCTCGATGACGATCGCGCAGGACGATGCACGGTTCCTGCGTGATCGCCTCGACTCGCTCCTGAACAACGCGTGGAGCGGCTTTCTGCTCGTCTTCTTCGTGCTCGCACTCTTTCTCCGCCTGCGCCTGGCCGCCTGGGTGACCCTGGGCATTCCAACTGCGTTCCTCGGAACCCTGGCGCTGCTCCCGATGATGGACGTCTCGATCAACCTGATCTCACTGATGGGCTTCATCGTGGTGCTCGGCATCGTGGTCGACGACGCGATCGTGATCGGAGAGAACACCTGCACCGAACAAGCGCGCACCCGGAACCCGCTCGAAGCCGCGATCAGCGGCGCAGGCGACGTGGCCATGCCGGTGACATTCGGCGTCCTCACGACGGTGGCAGCATTCGCCCCGCTGCTGTTCATCGACGGACCGATGGGGCGCGTGGTGCGGGTGATCCCGCTCGTCGTGATCGCGTGTCTGCTGATCTCGCTCTTCGAGGCGCTGTTCATCCTGCCTGCGCATCTTGCCCACGGCGGGGGTCACGCTGACGACGTGCCGATCCGTGCGATCTCGCGAAGTTGGCGGCGCTTCCAGGATCGGATCGCCACCGGACTCGACCGCTTCGTCCAGATCCGTTACCGGGCTGTGCTCGAATGGGCGCTCGAATGGCGCTATCTGACAGCCGCACTCGCCTTGACGACCCTGATCGTCACGGCCGGAATGCTCGGTGGCGGCTGGCTCCGCTTCGTTTTCCAGCCCGAGGTCGAGGGCGATGTGATGGTCGCGTATCTGAGCATGCCCGCTGGCACTCCGTCGGACCTGACGGCGACTGCGATCGTCCAGATCGAGAACGCCGCCGAGTCGCTGCGTCGCGAGATCGACGGAGAGATGTCGGACGACACGGGTGCAAGCGTGTTCTCCCACGTCCTGACCAGCGTCGGCACGCAGCCCTACCTCCTCAAGCAGGCATCGGGGCCGGCCGCGTTCGAGCGCGCATTCCAGAAGGCCGGCCACATCGGCGAAGTGCAGATCGAAGTCGTGTCGTCGCAACAACGGGACATCACCGCAGCCGAGATGACCCGCCGGTGGCGCGCCCTCACAGGCGAGATCCCCGGCGCGGAGGAATTGACGTTCTCTTCGTCGATCATGAGCGCCGGTGCGCCGATGAGCATCGACTTGAGCGGCTTCGATCTCGACACCCTCCGCGCGGCTGCTGCGGCGATTCGCGAGGAACTCACCCTTCACGCCGGCGTGATGGACATCAGCGATTCGTTCCGGGGTGGCAAGCAGGAACTCGAGCTCGAGATCCTGCCCGAGGCCGAAGCGCTCGGACTGACGCTTGCCGATCTGGGGCGGCAGGTCCGGCAGGCCTTCTACGGACACGAAGCACAGCGCGTGCAGCGCGGACGCGAGGACGTGCCGGTGATGGTCCGCTACCCCGAGACCGATCGACGCTCGCTCGGCGATCTCGAACAGATGCGGATCCGCACAGCGGAGGGCATCGCGGTGCCGTTCTCGGCGGTTGCGCGCGCACGCATGGTCGAGGGCCTCAGCACGATCCGGCGGGTGGATCGGAAGCGGACTGTGACCGTCACTGCGAACGTGGATCCGGCCGTCGGCGACGCCAACGGGATCAACGCTGCACTCGAGGGCGACTTTCTCGCGCGCCTTGCCACGATGTTCCCGGACGTCGAGATCTCGCTTTCGGGAGAGCAGCGGGAGCAGACGCACTTCCTCGACAGCCTGAAGCGGGGGTGGGTGGTTGCCCTGCTCGCCATCTACGCCCTGCTGGCAATCCCGCTTCGCTCGTACGGCCAGCCGCTCATCATCATGTCGGCGATTCCGTTCGGACTGGTCGGCGCGGTCTGGGGCCATGTATTGCTAGGCCACGATTTCAGCATGTTCTCGGTGATCGGAGTTGTGGCGTTGTCGGGGGTCGTGGTGAACGACAGTCTGGTGCTCGTCGACTACACGAACCAGCGGCGGGCCGCCGGCGACAGCCTCGATGTGGCGATCCGCGATGCGGGGACGTCCCGTTTCCGCGCGATCATGTTGACGACACTCACCACCTTCGCCGGCCTCAGTCCGATGATGGTCGCGACCAGCGTCCAGTCGCAGATGCTGGTCCCGATGGCGATCTCACTGGCCTTCGGTGTGGTGGTCGCAACGGCCATCACGTTGCTGCTGGTGCCCGTCATCTATCTGATCCTCGACGACATCGGGCGCTTGTTGCGCGGCCCACGCGATCTCGCGATCGCCGATGCGGGTCGTCAGCGCAACGAGACCTGGCCAGCCGGTCGCGACTCGCGGACGACGATTGCCTGAGCGGCGCAACACGATCCTCGGTCGTGCGTGTCAGACGCTCTCGCGGTACCAGTATCGATAGCGTTCCTCGAAGCCGAGCTTGCGATAGAGGCCGAGTGCGGGACCGTTCGAGCAGACGACCTGCAGCATCCCCAGCGAAGCGCCGTTCGATGCCCCCCACGCGAGCAGAGTCTCGACGATCCGGCGACCGAGTCCCCGGCGTCGGGCATCCGGGCGGGCGGCGATCTCGCCGAGAAAGACATGCTGGCCGCGAATCACGCCGAGTCCGACCGCGACCGTTGCACCGGGCTCCTCGATCCATGCGAAAGCGCACGGCTCTGGATCCGCCGAGATGCGCACGAGGATGTCGCGAAGGCCGTCGGTGTCGTTCGAGGCGAGCCCCCAGATCGATGCGCAGTCGCGCAGCCACGCGAGGCGGAATCCGGGCCGGATCCGCACTGCGGTGTCGGTCGAGAACCAGCCGGGGCCGAGTTCGACAGTCTGGACGCTGGTGGGATCGCGGTGCCGATAGCCCCGGACCGCGAGGACATCGTCGAGTGCGGGAGGCTCCGCGGCACTCGTCATCTTGAAAACTGTGCGGGCGCCTCGCTCCGCATAGAACGCCTCGCAGTGGGCGAGCTTGTCACCGAGCGGAAGTCGTCCTGCCGCGAGCGGCAGCACCGAATTGGTCCGACGCGTGAATCCGCCGCTCTCGCACAACACCCAGCCATCGAAGGGGATCCGGTCCCGCGGCGGCCATGCGGCCAGGCCGACCTCTTCGAACGCCGCGATCACGAAAGGCCCATCCTCCGCGCGATGATGACCTTCATGATTTCATTGGTACCCGCGTAGATCGACTGCACCGCGGCATCGCGATAGTCCTGCGAGATCGGGTACTCCTCCATGAATCCGTAGCCGCCGAACAACTGCAGACACTCGGCAGCGACTTTCTTCTGGAGGTCGCTCGTCCACCACTTCGACATGCTGACTTCCTTCACGACTTCGTCACCGCGCACGTGGGCGGCCAGCAGCTTGTCGATGAACGCCTGCCCGATCTCGATCTCGGTGGCGAGTTCGGCAAGTTTGAACTGAGTGTTCTGGAAGGCGGCGATCGGCTGTCCGAAGGCCTTCCGCTGACGCACGTAGTCGATGGTGTCGTCGAGCGAGCGTCGACACGACGCGATCGAACCGATCCCGATGCACAGGCGCTCCTGCTGCAGCTTCTCCATCAGCATCTTGAAGCCCTGCCCCTCCTCGCCGAGCCGGTTCTCGACGGGAACCCGGCAGTCGCGGAAGAACATCTCGCTCGTATCCTGGCCCTTGAGGCCGAGCTTCTCGAGGTTGCGTCCACGCTCGAAACCCGGGGCGTCCGCGTCGACGAGGATCAGGCTGATGCCACGATGCGGCGGATCGGCATCCGGATCGGTCTTGGCCACGACGATCACCAGATCACAGTTCTGACCGTTGGAGATGAAGGTCTTCGAGCCGTTCAGCACATACTCATCGCCCCGTCGGATCGCGCGGGTCTGCACGTTGGCGAGATCCGACCCCGTGCCCGGCTCGGTCATCGCGATGGCGAGCAGACACTCTCCCGTGATCGCCCGGGTGAGATACTTCTCTTTCTGTGCGGCGGTTCCGAAGCTGCTGAGATACGGCATGCAGATGTCGGTATGCAGCGAAGCCTGCAGGGCGTGGGCGCGCAGGTAGGCGAGTTCCTCCATCACGATCGCGTCGAACAGGAAGTCCGCGCCGGCGCCGCCGTATTCCTCGGGTGCGTTCGCTCCGAGGTAGCCGGCCGCGCCCATCTTCCGCCACGCCGCCTTGTCGCTGATGCCGCGCGCATTCCAGTCGGCGAGGTGCGGGACGATCTCGGCCTCGGCGAAGCGTCGAAACTCGGCGCGGAAGTGTTCGTGCTCGTCGGTGAAGATCTCGCGCCGCATGCTCGCTCCGGTCCGGCCGCCATGTCGCCGCTGCGCCAGGGTGCGAATCGGGCTCGTGGTGCGGACGGGCGGGAGGGCGAATCTAGCGGGAATCGTTCGTCCACGGTAACGCCGGGCACATCAGGCGCGAAACACTTGGCAAGCTCCGACTCCTCGGGGCTAGCGTCCTCGGATGGCGCTGCGGATCGCTGGGATACCGATCGGACTGGGCGCACCGCTGGTATTGATCGGCGGCTTGAACGTCATCGAAGACGAATCGGGTGCGATCGACTGCGCGCGGGAGATTTCGCGACTCGCGGCTCGTCACGGGATCCCGGCCGTCTTCAAGGCCTCCTTCGACAAGGCCAACCGGACGCGCCTCGATGCCTATCGCGGTCCGGGAATCGAAGCGGGCCTCGACGTACTGGCCGCCGTGAAGCGTGCGACGGGACTGCCTCTCCTGACCGACGTGCACGAACCGGCCCAGGCCATGCGCGCCGCCGGGGTGGTCGATTGTCTCCAGATTCCGGCGATGCTTTGTCGTCAGACCGACCTGCTCGTGGCCTGCGCGGCCACCGGTCTTCCCATCAACCTCAAGAAAGGGCAGTTCGTCGCACCCGCCGACATCGTCCACGCGATCGACAAACTCGAACGGTCGGGCGCCGGCGGGGTCCTGGTGACCGAACGGGGCACGCAGTTCGGACACCGCGATCTCGTCGTCGACATGCGTGGCCTGGTCGAGATGCGTGCGCGGGCGCCGGTCTGCTTCGATGCCACCCACTCGGTGCAACACCCCGGCGCCGCCGATGGGGCATCCGGTGGCGATCGACGCCATGTCGCTCCGCTCGCGCGCGCGGCCGTCGCGGTCGGCATCGATGCACTGTTTGTCGAGATACACCCGGATCCCGCAAAGGCTCCGGTCGACGGCCCGTGCCAGATCGACGCCGCAGCCCTCGACGAGCTGCTCCGAGACGTGAAGGCGATCGACGCAGCCCTGCGCAACACTTGATCGCCCCGCCGTCTCGAGGAGATCCGCCATGGACATATCGGACAAGGCCGCAATCGTGACTGGAGGCGGAACAGGCGTCGGTCACGCGACCTGTCTGATGCTCGCGCGCGCGGGCTGCTCGGTGCTCGTCAACTACAGCCGCTCGAAGGACGCCGCGGAGACTACTGCCGCGCAGGCGCGCGAGCTCGGCGTGAAGTCGATCGCGGTCCGCGCGGATGTCGCGCAGGACGCCGAGTGTCGGGCGATGGTGGCCGAGGCCGAGCGCGCATTCGGCCGGCTCGACGTGCTTATCAACAACGCGGGCACCACGAAGTTCATCGCCCACGCAAATCTCGAAGGCGTGCAGCCGTCGGACTGGAGCGACATCCTCGGGGTGAATCTGATCGGACCTTTCCAGTGCACACGCGCCGCGCTGCCGCTGCTTTCCCGGGACGGCGGCGGCGAGATCGTCATGACGTCGAGCGTGGCTGGATTGGTCGGCACCGGCAGCTCGATCCCCTACTGCGCGTCGAAGGCGGCGCTCAACAATCTGATCGTCACTCTCGCCCGGGTCTGCGGACCACACGTGCGCGTCAACGGCGTCGCGCCGGGGTTCATCGACGGCGACTGGCTCCAGCAGGGACTCGGCAACAACTATCAGGCCGTGAAGAGCGCCATGGAGGCACGCTCGCCACTCGGGCGCGTCGCCACGCCCGAGTCGGTCGCCGAGGCGATCCTCTCGATCATCACCGGATCGGATCTCGTCACCGGACACGTGTTGCCCGTCGAGGGCGGCATGATGATCGGTCGGGGATGAGCAGTGCTCGCGGACAGCGCGTCCTGATCACAGGCGCGTCGTCGGGAATCGGGGCCGCTGCCGCCCGGCGACTCGTCGCCGATGGTTGCCGCGTCTTCGGGACGAGCCGCAGGCGACGCGAGGAGACGGGCGACGGCATCCACTGGATCGAAATGGACGTGTGCGAGGACGGCTCCGTGCAGCAAGGCGTGGAGACCGTGCTCGCCGAAACCGGCGGACTCGATGCGGTGGTCTGCAACGCCGGCATGGGGATCTTCGGTTCGATCGAAGAAGTCACGATCGAGGACGCACGTCGGCAGCTCGAGACGAATTTCTTCGGCGTGCTGCGAGTCCTGCGCGCGGTGCTGCCGGGAATGCGCGCTGCGCGGTCGGGACGCGTCTTGATCGTCGGCTCGCTCGCGGGCCGCGCCGCCATTCCCTTCCAGGCCCACTACTCGGCCAGCAAAGCGGCCGTCGACGCGCTCGCGGCGAGTCTCGTCAACGAAGTCCGGCCCTTCGGTCTGTTCGTCACGTTGATCGAGCCCGGGGACATCCGCACACCGTTCAACGACGCCATGCACTGGGATACGAGCCCGGCGAACAGCGCCTACGACGAGTCTCTCGCGCGCTGCGAGAAGGTGATTCGCGATTCGCTCCCGAAGGCGCCACCGCCCGAGTGCGTGGCCGACACGATCGCCCGGGCACTCGCTGCCCGTCGACCGCGTGCCCGATATACGGTGGGGGCCGATGCGTGGCTGGTCCCGATCGGCCGCAGGCTGCTGCCGGATCGCATCAATCTCGACCTGATCCGCCGTCACTTCCACCTCTGATCGGAGCCGACGCCATGGCACAGGGTCTCGCCATGCCGCACCAACGAGGACCGTTCGCCGGTCTTCTGCTCGCGCAGCTCTTCTTCATCGCCATCACACCCTTCATCAGCGATACCGGTGCCGGGAACGTCTTCCTCCATCTGGCGGTATTCGGAATCCTGGCGACCGGCGCCTATGCGTCTTCGACCAGCCGGAGCCTGCTGGTCGTCTCGGTCGTCATCTTCGTTTCGGCGGCCGCCTCGTGGGTCGGCCCCGGCTTCCTGCCGGAGAATGTCGAACGGCTCACCCAGGTGGGGGTGGTGGGAATCGGGTACACGTTCACGGCGGTGATCATCCTCGTTTCGGTGGCCCGGCACGAGCGGATCACCACCGACACGATTCTCGGCGGCATCAACGCCTACCTGCTGATCGCCTTTGCGTTCACGATGTTCCATGTAGCCGTGATGGTGATCGACCCGGATTCGTACAGAATCGGCGATCAGTCGCTCGCGGAGGTGTTCGACGGCTCCAGGGACAGCCGCGGTGTGGCGACGCTGGTCTACTTCAGTTTCACCACGCTGACTACCCTGGGTCTCGGAGACATCGTGCCCGTCCACCCTGTCGCCCGTCTGCTGACGAGCTGCGAAGCCGTTTTCGGGCAGCTCTATGTCGCGATCGTGATCGCGAGGCTCGTGAGCCTCGAAGTGAGCCAGCGATTCGTATCGCGCTGACCGGGCGGGAGACCCATGCCGAGCGAACCTCCGATGTACCTGCGCTGCATCTCGCCGATCGACGGCAGCACCTGCGTCGAGCGGCGTCTGCACGATGCCGCCTTCGTGGCTCGTGCCCTCGAGCGCGCACGGATCGCGCAACGGAGCTGGGCGATCACTCCGCTCCGCGAGCGTAGAGACATCGCGGCACGGGCAGTCGAGGTGATGTCCCGCCTCACCGCGGACGTAGCGCTCGAGATCACGCATCAGATGGGTCGACCGATCGCGCAATCGCCCGGCGAGGTTGGCGGCTTCGCCGAGCGCGCGCGGTACATGATCGGGATCGCCGAGGCAGGCCTCGCAGACGTGGTGCCCGAAAAGAAGCCGGGCTTTCACCGCTTCATCCGCCGCGAACCGCTCGGCGTCGTGTTCGTCGTCGCACCGTGGAACTACCCGTATCTCACCGCCGTCAACGCGGTCGTGCCGGCGCTGCTCGCCGGCAATGCCGTCCTGCTCAAACACTCGTCGCAGACACCTCTTTGCGCCGAACGATTCGACCAGGTGTTTGCCGAAGCGGGCCTGCCGGCCGGTCTGCTCCAGGCGCTTCATCTCTCGCACGACGACACGCTGCGCCTGGTGGCGAGCGAGGGTGTCGACTACGTGGCGTTCACCGGTTCGGTCGAGGGCGGGCACGCAGTTCAGCGCGCAGCGGCCGGACGCTTCATCGCCACCGGGCTCGAACTCGGGGGCAAGGATCCCGCCTACGTGGCACCGGACGCAGATGTGGTCGAAGCGGCCCGCGGTCTGGTGGACGGTGCGTTCTTCAACTCGGGCCAATCCTGCTGCGGGATCGAGCGGATCTACGTACACCGCGACGCATTCGACGAGTTCGTCGCCGTGGCAGTCGACACCACGCAGGCCTACCGGCTCGGCGATCCCCTCGATCCGTACACGACGCTCGGACCGATGGTGCGCACCTCGGCGGCCGAGTTCGTCCGGGCCCAGACCGCCGAGGCGATCGCGGCGGGTGCGCGGGCGCTGATCGATCCGAAGCAGTTCGCCGCCGATGCGGCGGGCACTCCCTACCTCGCGCCCCAGATCCTGATCGACGTGGATCACCGCATGCGGGTCATGACCGAGGAGACCTTCGGCCCCGTGGTCGGCATCATGGCGGTCGGCTCGGACGAGGAAGCCGTCGAGCTGATGAACGACAGCGCATACGGGTTGACGGCGGCGATCTACACCGCCGACGTCGAGCGGGCGATACGGATCGGCGGAAGGCTCGCGACCGGCACGGTCTTCATGAATCGCTGCGACTATCTCGATCCGGGACTCGCGTGGACGGGGGTCAAGGATTCGGGACGCGGCGTCAGCCTCTCGAGTCTCGGCTACGAAGTCCTGACACGGCCCAGATCCTTCCACCTGCGGACGGGCTGACGCACGCATCCAGCCGGGAAGCTGCGCGAGACGTTCAGCGCTTGCGTTCGGTCAGGCGGAGTGCCGCTTCGATCGAGCCATCGGTCTCGCGCAACAGTCGCCGGGCCTCGACTTTGTCGACGTGCGCGAGCGACATCAGGATGCGGACCGCACGCCCGCGCAGCTTGCTCGAGACCGGCGTGACGTGGGTCATCAGGTTGCCGCGCACCTTGCCCAGTTTCACCATCACGGTCGTGGACAACGCGGCGAGCACCATCTTCTGCGCGAGGCCGCCCTTCATCCGCGTCGATCCCGCCAGTACCTCGGGGCCGACCACGGGCGCAATCGAGATCTCGGCCGCTTCGGCGAGCGCCGATCTCGGGTCGCAGGTGATCGCGATGGTTCGTGCGCCGACTTTGTGGGCGGCTTCGAGCGCGCCGAGCGCAAAGGGAGTGCGGCCGCTCGCAGAGATCGCCACGACGGCGTCTCCCATCCCGAGCCCGCGTTCCTGCAGCTCGAAGATCGCAGCTAGCGGATCGTCCTCGGCACCTTCGACGGGATGACGCAGCGCGCGGTCCCCCCCCGCGATCACTCCCTGCACGCTGCGCGGACTGAGGCCGAATGTCGGCAACAGCTCCGAGGCGTCGAGCACGCCGAGCCGTCCGCTCGTACCGGCCCCGACGTTGAACCAGCGCCCCCCTCCGGCGATCACCGTGGCGAGCACTTCCACCGCTTCCTCGATCTGTGGCAGCACCAGGCCGACAGCTGCGTGCGCCTTGCCGTCCTCTTCGTGGATCAGGCGCAGCACCTCGCCAACCGATCGGCGATCGAGGTCGCGGGCGGACTCGAGCAGTGCTTCGGTCGGATACTCGACGCTCTTCGCCGCAGCGTTCGGGGACCTGCTCTCGGGGTCGTCGATCGAGCCTTTCAGACGATCGGGCTCGGGCATCTCGTCGGGCATCGATCTTCGGTTTCGGCCGGCCGCGGGTCTGCCCTGAGGTCAACTCCACCCGCTGCGCGGCTACACTGCGCCGATGTCCTTTCGCGTCGAGCAACAGACCCTGGAAGCGCTCGAGTGGTCGGTGGTCGTCGCACGACTCGCGGATGCGTGCCGGACCGAGCGGGCCCGGAACAGCCTGCGCGATGCGCCGGTTCCGGCGACAGCGGACGATTCCAGCGAGCCCGCACCGGCTGCGCCGAGTCTGTTCGAGCAGACTCGGACAGGAGTGCTCGAACGAATGCGCGAGACCGACGAAGCCCGGTCGCTGCTCGATGCGGACGAACTCCCGCCGCTTGCCACCACACCGGACGTCGGCCCGCTGCTCGGCCGCGCCGAGCGGGGCGACATGCTCGAGGTCGAGTCTCTGCTCGCAGTCCGGGGAGTGATCGAGACCTTGCGGGCCATCTCCCGCTATCTCGCCTCGCCGGAGCGCGCCGCCCGTGCACCGACTCTGGCTGAGGCCGCTTCGGCGATCGAGGCCCCGGAGCCGCTCGAGCGCGAGATCGACCGCTGCATCGACCCCGGCGGCGAGATCCGGGATGCCGCCTCGCCCGCACTCGCCGAGGCGAGACGCGAGTCGATCCGACTGGCCGCCGATCTGCAGCGTCGGCTCGAGCGCTACCTGCAGAGCGCCGACGTCACCGATCACCTTTCGGACCGCTACTTCACGGTGCGAAACGATCGATACGTGCTGCCGGTGAAGGCCGACGCCAAAGGCCGCGTGCGAGGCATCGTCCACGATTCTTCGCGCAGCGGGACCACGCTCTTCATCGAGCCCGAAGGCGTGGTCGAAATGAACAACGGCCTGAAGCGCGCCACCCTCGACGTGAAGCGGGAGACCGAGCGGATCCTGCGAAAGTTGTCCCTCGACGTGGCCACCGTGGCCCCCGCGCTGCGTGTCGGGCTCGATGCGCTCGCCCACATCGATTTCGCCTTCGCGCGTGGACGCTTGTCGGAACAGATGGAGGCCCACTCGCCGATCGTCGGCGAGGACGGTGTCTTCGATCTGCCGGCGCTTCGCCACCCTCTCATCGACCCGAGCGACTGCGTGCCGAACGACATCCGGCTCGGCGACGAGTACCAGGTACTCGTGCTCTCGGGTCCGAATGCCGGGGGCAAGACGGTCGCCCTGAAGGCGACTGCTCTCGCTGCGCTGTTCGTGCGGGCCGGTCTGCACGTCGCGTGCGGTCCGGGTGGCCGCGCGGATCTGGTGCACGAGGTGATTGCCGAGATCGGTGATGGCCAGGACATCGGCGAGAGCCTCTCGACCTTCTCCGCCCACATGGCGAGCCTGTCCCGGATCGTCGCGCGCGCAGGACGACACGCGCTCGTCGTGCTCGACGAGGTCGGCGTCGGTACCGATCCCGCCGAAGGAGCGGCCCTCGCACAGGCGATCCTCGAGCGGCTCGCCGACTCGGGCGCCCGGGTGATCACGACGACGCACTACAACCTCTTGAAGGAGATGGCCGACGTCGATCCGCGCTTCGCGAACGCGAGCGTCGAATTCGATCCCGAGACCCTCGCCCCCACCTACCGCCTGCGGATGGGCGAACCCGGTTCATCCTCGGCGGCTGCCGTGGCCTCGCGGATGGGCATGCCGAGCAGCGTGCTCGAACGCGCCGATGCCCTGATGCAACGCGAGGATCGGCAGCTCGACCGGATGCTGACCGAGCTGGCCGCGAGCCGGAGCACTCTCGAGCGCGAGCGCGCGAACGTCGACCGGCTGCGCGCCGAGAGCGAGGCCGCGCGTGACGAGTACAGAAGCAAGCTCGAGCGCCTGCAAGAACGGCGCGACGAGCTGTTCCGCAGCATGCGTCGGGATCTCGACGCCGCCTTCGATCACGCTCATCGAGAGGTCGCCGGCGTGATCCGCGAGCTCCAGCGCGCCCCCAGCTCGCAGAACGCGGCGGCCGCACGCGAACGACTCGGTGAACTCGCAGTCGAAACCCGCGTCGCAGAGTCGGAAGCCGACCTGCCGGGCAATCGGCCTGCAGCGCCCGACCTCATCGCGATCGACTGGCGCCACGTGCGACCAGGCGATCCGGTGAGGCTCGCTACCGGGCGCACGGGTGTGCTCGTGAGCCTGCCCGATCGCCGAGGTCGAGCCACCGTGCGCGTGGGTGATGCCAAACTGCTGGTTCGCACCGAACAGATCGGCCGGGGTGAGCCGCCCTCCCCTCGCGATGACCGCGCCAGCCGGATCCGCGTCGAACGAGCCCGCCCCGCGCCGGATGACGCGATGCTCGCTGGCGGATCACTCGAATGCGACGTGAGGGGACTCCGCGTCGACGAGGCGATCGGACGATTGCAGGAAGCCGTCGATCGCGCAGCGGCCGACGGCCGGGATGGGCTGCGCATCATCCATGGTCATGGAACGGGTGCGCTGCGCCGGGCCGTACGTGCGCACCTGTCCGAATCGCCCCTGGTGATCGATCAGCGCCCGGGAGCGGACGACGAGGGCGGCGAAGGGGTCACGGTCGCACTTCTGCGCTGACGGGCAACGGCCGTCGCTCGGAGGCACACGGGTCTGCGGAGGGCGGGCAACCTCCCTATGTTAGGATCGACGAGATACATTGGCGTCGGCCATGAAACTCCTCGACTCCGACGGATCCATCGATGCCCATCCACTACGAAGTCGATCGTGATGCGAAGCTCATGACCACCCGCGCGAGTGGGCGCGTCACACCCGCCATGCTCTTCGAGTATCTCGATGCCATCATTGCCGACCCGGCCAACGAGCAATGCGACGAGCTGATGATCCTCGACGACATCGACATCGAGTCCATCTCTTCCGCCGATGTGCGAGCGCTCGCACAACGTGCCTCGGAACTGAGCCAGGACGAGAAATTCCGTTTCGCCGTCGTGGCGGCGCGCGACGCTGACTTCGGCATGGTCCGGATGTTCCAGGCATTCCGGGAACTCGACGAACATCGCATGTCGGTGTTCCGCACGCTCGAAGCCGCATGCAGCTGGCTCGGCGTGAAGGTCCCGTGATCCGGCGCCGATGGAAGAACCCGGACTGATCGGAACCCTGCTCCGCGGTGCCTTCGCGCTCGCATTCATGATGTTGGCGGCCGGGATTTCGACGCGGCTCTGTCGCAAACGATCGGATTGGATGATCGCGGCCGGGGCGCTGCTGTCGATCTTCTTGTTCCTGCTCCTGATCGTCGTGCCCAGCCCGCACGAATCCGGCCTGCTGTACGCGCTCGAGTGGGGGGCGTTCGGCGCCGCCGCCTACTCGATCGGACGGGTGCTGCGTGGAGATCCATCGGTGCAGGACAAGCCGGCGGATCCCGAAGAGCTGCTGCGGTTCTGGTTCGGCGACGGGGGTCGGACCGCGGAGGCGATCGCGGCGCGGAGCGCCCTCTGGTTCGGTTCGAACGCGGATTTCGACGAACAGATCCGGGCGCGCTTCCAGGACTGGCCCGACCGCGCACTCGCCGGTGGGTTCAGCGCCTGGGAATCGGATGCCCGCCGCGTCCTCGCACTCGTCATCACACTGGATCAGCTGCCGCGCAACCTCCATCGACGCGATCCGCGCGCGTTCGCATTCGATCAGCGCGCACTCGAGATCGCGCTGCGTGCGCTCGATCGAGGCTTCGACGGGGCGCTGCATCCGATCGAGGCCGCCTTCCTGTATCTCCCCCTCGAGCACGCCGAGGACTCCGAGATCCAGGAGCGTTCCGTCGCGTGCTTCACGCGACTGCGACAGCGCGCGCCCATGCACCTGGCCGAACGGCTCGTCGAGTACTGCGCCTACGCGGAACGCCACCGCGACGTGATCGCGCGTTTCGGTCGCTTTCCGCATCGCAATGCCAGCCTGGGCCGCGAGTCGACGGCCGAGGAGATCGAGTGGCTTCGAGCAGGTGGCGATCGATTCGGCGGATAGAGGGCGCGCGCAGCCCACGATCCATCGTTACTCTGTGACTCGAACTCACGGAGGACCGAGGATGACCGGACGGGACGATCTCTTCTCGCTCGCCGACAAGGTGGTGCTCGTCACCGGGGGCAGCCGCGGCCTGGGACGCGAGATGGTGCGGGCCTTCGCGCGACGGGGCGCCGACGTGATCATCGCGAGTCGCAAGGGTGAGTCGTGCGAGGCCGTCGCCCGCGAGGTCCGCGACGAGACCGGTCGTCGCGCACTGGCCGTCGAGTGCCACGTGGGGCGCTGGGGTGACTGCGACCGGCTGGCCGATATCGCGTACGCACAGTTCGGTCGGGTCGACGTGCTGGTCAACAATGCCGGCATGTCGCCACTGTTCTCGAGCCTCGTCGAGCTGTCCGAGGAACTCTACGACAAAGTGCTCGCCGTCAACTTGAAGGGTCCGTTCCGGTTGTCGTCGATCGTCGGTACGCGCATGCTGGCTGGCGACGGCGGCTCGATCATCAATCTCAGCAGCACCGCCGCCGTGCAGCCGTCCCCCGCCGAGGCCCCGTATGCGGCGGCGAAAGCCGGCATCAACAACATGACGGTTTCGATGGCCCGTGCGTTCGCACCGAAGGTGCGGGTGAATTGTCTGATGCCCGGACCGTTCGGCACGGACATCAGTCAGGCGTGGTCGCCCGAGATCGTCAAAGCGATCGAGCGACAGGTTCCGCTGCGTCGCATCGGGCGGCCCGAGGAGATCGTGGGCGCGGCACTCTTTCTCGCGAGCGCCGCGGGCAGCTACACGACCGGATCGATCATCAAGGTCGACGGCGGCCTGGCGGCCTGAGTCCCTCGGTTTCCGGGGTGGAGAGCAGAATGCGGATCGCCACCTGGAACGTGAACGGACTGCGGGCCCGGCTCGAGTTCGTGCTCGCCTGGCTGAAGGAGCGCCAGCCGGATGTCGTCGGAATCCAGGAACTGAAGCTGACCGATGACAAGCTCCCGATCGAGACCTTCGAGTCGATCGGCTATCACGTCGCGAGCCATGGGCAGAAAGCCTGGAACGGCGTCGCCATCCTGAGCCGCGAGGAGGCTCGCGTGACGCAGCGCGGACTGCCCGGCCAGGACGAGTCGGGCGCGCGATTGATCAGCGCGCACGTGGCCGGGCTCGAGTTCACGACGGTCTACTGCCCGAACGGCAAACACCTCGGACACGACGACTATCCCAAGAAGCTGGCCTGGTTCGATTCACTCGTCCGGCATCTCGCCGAGACGACGAATCCGGACCGTCCGGCAGTCCTGTGCGGCGATTTCAACGTGTGCCCGACCGCGCTCGACACCTGGGACGAGGCCGGCATGGCGGGCGAGATCTTCCACACCGATGCCGAGCGCGCGCGCATCCAGGCGGTGTTCGATCTCGGGTACGCCGATCTGTTCCGCGACCGACATCCGGACGAGCGCGCCTACTCGTGGTGGGACTACCGGGACGGCGCATTCCATCGTGGCCACGGTCTGAGGATCGATTTCGTGCTGGGCAATCGCGCGGTGACCGGACGGCTCGAAGCCGTCACGATCGATCGCGACTGGCGCAAGAAGCAGGGCGGCCTCACGGCCTCCGATCACTGTCCGGTGTTCGCCGACCTCTGCTGAACGAGAAGTCGGCGAACCGCTCGCCGTCCGGCGGTCGACTTCAGCGCCGATCCTCGTCTGCCAGCAGATCGGCAGCGGCGCGGAACCCCGATACCACGCTGCACTCGGCGGTCGGTCCGATCAGATGGTCGCCGGCGAAGTAGAGACGGCGACCCAGCGCGCGCCGATCCGCCTGCACTCGGCGAAAGCGATCGAGCGCGCGATAGGCGCCCACGTCGAAGCGTGGAAGCGAATCCGGACGGCGGTGCAGTACGGCGTGTTCGACCGAGGCCGCCACGTTGGGGAAGAGACGTTCGAGACCGGCCAGCAGTCCCTTCTCGACCACCTGCCCGGTCGTTGCCGCGTTGGCCCGCGCAAATCGTTCGGTCGCGCGGATCACCGCGAGTCCCGCGCCCCGCGGCGCACGGCCCTCGTCGAGCCCGGGCTCGAGCAGCAGGCTCTGGATCGGCTGATCCTCGACCATCGGCACGCGGACGCGTTGGGGCATGCCGCTCGGTGGACGCGACAAGGCGAGGGACAGGACGATCTCCGGCGCGAAGGCGACCGCAGCCAGGTGATCGCGCTCCGCAGGCCCGGCGATGTTCTCGAGCAACGCGCCGGCATCGCGCGGCGCCGTGGCGATCACGACGGCGTCGGCTTCGAGTTCGCCTTGACCGCCCTTCTTCGCTTCGCAGTGGACTGCGAAGCGTCCCGAGGATGGAGAGTGTTCGACCCGGGTCGCCTCGACGTCGAATCGGATCGGCAGAAGCTCGGCGGCGCGTTCGGTGAGCTCCGCCAGCGGACGGCGAGGCACGCCGTGGAAGGCGCTTCGCACACGACCCGTCGAACGCGAACTCCATTCGAGCAGCGCGGTGACACGGGACAAGTCGCTCGCCTCACCCCCGAATGTGTCTTCGACTTCGGGGGCGATCCAGCGTTCGAACACGCTCCTGCCGAAATAGAGCTGCGCGAAGTCCGCCACGCTACGGAAGTCCAGGGACGCGGCGCGCTCGGGCGCGGTCGGATCGAGGAGCGGTCGATAACGTGCCATCAGCCGCGGCCAGCGCAGCAGCCGCGCGGCGTCGCGCCAGCTGACACCGGGGATCACAGCGACGCCCGAAAGACTCTGCGGATCGATCGGCCTGGAAACACTGCCGCGCATCTGCGTGATCTGGACCGGACGGAGCGGCAGCATGGCTGCGTCCAATCCGAGTTCACGGATCCACTGGAGCAGATGTCGATCGCCCGCGTGCAGAGTCTCGAGCGAACGATCGAGATGGATGCCCTCGTGGACGTCGCAACCGATCCGACCGCCGGCGTGCGCACGTCGTTCGAGCACACTCACGTCGTGGCCGGCGCGCTGCAGCCGCCAGGCAGCGGCCAGTCCGGCAAAGCCGGCTCCGATCACGATCACGTTCATCGACCCACGCTCCGCCACGCCCTGTCTCCCGGGCGCACGACCTTAGCCCGGAACGACCGACGCGGCCGCGTCGGAGGCTCCGTCGCCGCGCCTGCCCTCAGGTGCCGGAGCGTGCCCCCCAATCGGCGTCGAGCCGGGCGACGACGTCCGAGAGAGTCACGAACGGGTGGTGGGCGACGCCGCGGGCGACGAGATCGAGGGCGAGCGAATCCTTGGCGAACACGATGTCCGCAGCCTCGGCCCCGCAGCGATCCGAGACACGACCGTTGCCGATGTGCACGATGCAGCGATCGGGATGGGCGGCGCGATGCGCCTCGATCCACGAACGCTTGCACGTACCCGTCCCGCAGTCGCAGTCCGGATTGCGATGGCCGGGTGAGATGCGCCAGCGATCCCCGTCGAAGCGCAGCCGATTCGCGGTGTACTCGAAGCGGACTCCGTGGATCACCTGCATGCGATCGAGATTGTGGTCGAATCCGTCGGACAGGATGCGCAGCGGAACCACGTGCCGCCCGCACCAGTCGACGAGTTCGCGGGCGCCCGGGTCGAGGTCGATCCCGGCGAGGAAAGTCTCGAGCGCTGCCGGGCCGTACTCGAAACCGTCGAACAGCAGCTCCGCGTACTGCCACGCATCGATCTCGCCGATCTCGTATCTCTGCCACAACGCCTTGCGGCGATCGGGCAGGTGACGCCGGGCGAGCGTGCTGCCGACGTCGAGCTGTGAGAAGGTGCCGTCGAAATCGCAGAACACCGCGAGTGCACGCCCGCCGCGATGCTGCGACACCCGCGAAACGTGCGCGGCGAGATCGGGCGAGGCGTCGACGAAGTCGGGCGCACTGAGCTCAGCGACTGCCGAGACGAGCCCACCCGAGGAACCCGGCGAGAGGGTCATCGAACGGGCCGGTACGTCACCGAGGTTGATGTCGACGCGCGTGACGTCAGGACCGACGCGCGACTCCAGCCGCGAGATCGACGTCGTCGCGAACGGCTCGATGATTCGACATGCGCCCGCTTCGGTGGAATCGATCTGTCGTCCGAGTTCAGCCACCCGCGCCACCAGGGCGCGTTCGTCGCCGTCGAGCAGCCCGACGTCGTCGGACATCACGAGCATGCCACCCGACACCGCGATCGCGGCGGCGAGACTACGCGCTTCCTCGGGACGCAGTGCGGTTTCGCGACTGCGCGCCATCAAGCAGTCGGGATCGTTCAGCCACAGACGTCGATGCATGAAGGCCCGCGTCACGATGCTTCGGATCGCGCTCGCCGTGGACGGCAACATGGGCTCGAGCCCGGGAATCACGACCGGCTGATCGACTCGCCAGGAAGGCGCCACGTCGGGACCGATCCGCATACCGTCGACGACGCCGACCGCGGGTCCCATCGGACAGCCGCATCCGAGCAGAAAGGCGTCGGGGCCGGCGCCGCGGCGGATCGCCTCGAGTCCCGCGCGCAGGCGCATGGCGCGCGTGAGTGTCGGATCGGCGGCAAGGCCCTGCATGGCGGCCATGTAGAGAAAGTCGAGCTTCTGGTACTCGAACCCCATCCCGACCAGCGCGCGGTACGTCTGCACGAGATGTTCGACGAAAGCGGGCCGCGTCGGATCGAGAGCGTACACCCATCCGTCCGCGCTCCACTCGCGATTGAAACTGCCCCGCAGCCAGCGATCGCCATCAGCGAGCGCCCAATCGGGATGCGCGGTCAGCAGCCGACTTTCCGCCGAGGCGGCGAAGGGCACCGTCCAGATCCCGGCCGAGAATCCCGCAGCCCGGATCTGCTCGGCGACGAACGCGAGGCCGCGGGGAAACTTGTCGTTGGTCTCGAGCCAGTCCCCGATCGTCCGCTGATAGCCGTCGTCGAGTTGGACCAGGTCGATCGGGATCTCGTCACGGTGGGCGACCAGCTGATCGAGGTTTCGCAGCAGGTCCGACTCGTTGATGCGGTGGAAGAATTGATACCAGCTGCACCATCCCGACTGGAACGGCGCCTTCGTGCGCGCGCCCGCGAACCGACCCCAGAGCGTCGCATAGCGTTCGAGCAGTGCGTTCGCGTCGTCGCCGACCGCCACCCGCACCGCTTCGAGGGGTCGGCGTTCGCCCGGAGCGAGTGCTGCCTCGACACGCAACTCGATGTCGAGATCCACAGCGCGCTCGCTGACGCCGGGCCCTGTCCCGCCAGCCCGCAGATGGACGATGGCGAACGCCCTGCCCGTTTCGAGCGCGCCGACCAGACAGCACGGCCCGGCTCCAGGCGCGCCGACGACCGCGAAGGTCTCCGATTCGTGCCAGCCGACACGATCCGCTGCGGGTGTCCCGAGGCAGTGATACATCCCGCGCAGCCACGCACCCGACGGAAACTCGCGCTGCCCGACGTCATCGAGATCTCCGTATCCCGTATACGACCACGACTGCCAGCCGTGGCGCAGGAAACGGTGCGAAGACACGCCGTGGCCGCACCAACGAAAGCCGACGACGATCGATCCGACGTGGAGTGGACGCTCACCGCGATTCGCGATCTCGATCTGCAGAGTCGCGGCGTGGCCGTGATCGGTGCGCTGGATCGTCAGCTCGAGTTGTTCGGACAACCGGTGGCTGCCGGGGCCCAGATCGCTCGCGAGCCAGGCGCCGTGCGACGCGTCCTCGGGACCGCAATGGGCGCCGATCCCCCGCGCCTCGATGCGGGGGGCATGCCGATCGGGCGTTGTCCGGGCGACCACGGCGAGCATTCGCAGAGGTATAGCGAGAAGCCACCGCGAAGAGTCGGGGCGAGCACGAACGCGGCATCGCCCCGCTGCGCGCCGGGCGATCGAGGCTCCGACGATCGATCCGCGAGCCGCAATTTGCGTCACGCGGCTGGATCTGGATGGGCTCGCGAAAGCGATCCTGCGCAGCCGACGCACACTGAGTGCCAGGCGATTGGCGCGGCTTGCCGGGCGATGGATGGAAGCTGCTCGCCCGGCGGCTTCGCGGCTCGTGGCACGCCGCTTGCTCTTCCTTCGCCCGACTCCAGCGCAGGCTGGAGCGCGCTGCGGGATGGACGCGAGGAGCGAGCCCGCAACGCCCCAGGGTCTGGCGCCCGGGCTGGCTACCCCTCCCTTCGCACTCTGTGCGAGGAGCCAGCTCGGGCGCTTTCTTTATCATCGCGCCGATGCCGAGATCCCGCGCTGAAGGTCGCCCTGCAGTACTGCCCCCGCTGTTGCCCGCTCCGCTCCGATCCATGCCACGGCCAGGCACTTTCTGGCTGAGAGCCGGCACCCCGATCGTCGTACCGCCGCCCGGAGACGGCGCGGGCGATGTCACAGCCACGCGATTGCGCGATGCCGTGGCCGCGGTGTGCGGTATCGAGCTGGCGCTGGAAGGCCATCGACATGGCGATGATCTCGGTCCCCGGATCGAACTCGTGATCGATCCGACGTCGAGCGCGGAGTCGAAGTCGACCCTGCGCGAGCAGTCGTATCGGATCGAAGTCGGAGACACGCACGCCCGGGTGATCGGTGCCGGGCCGGCCGGCTTGAGATACGGCGTCGAGACGCTGGTGCAGCTCGTCGACGCCCGTGGCCGGATTCCGTGTTGCCGGATCGAGGACGCACCGGATCTCGCCCTGCGCGGCCTGATGCTCGATCTGTCCCGCGGCAAGGTGCCGACCGAACGAAGCCTCGAAGAATTGATCGATCTGTGCGCCGTGCTCCGGCTGAACGTGCTGATGCTCTACACGGAGCACACGTTCCGCTTCCGGCGACATCCGGAGATCGGCCTCGACGCCGGCTCCCTCGACGCCGCGACGATGCGCCGTCTCGATGCCCGGGCGCGTGCGCGCTTCGTGGACCTGGTGCCTTGCCTGCAGTCGCTCGGCCACATGGAGCACATCCTGAAGCTGCCCGCCTACCGGCATCTCGCCGAGACCGACATGGGCTGGACGATCGCACCGGAAGCGGACGGCACCTACGACCTGCTCGGCGATCTGTACGACGAGTACCTGCCGAACTTCACGTCGGGTCTCTTCAATGCGAACTGCGACGAGCCGTGGGATCTCGGGCGCGGACGCTCGGCCGCCCGCAGCGAGGCGCTCGGTCCGGGCGGTCTGTACCTCGGGCACGTGCGACGGATCCGCGATCTGGCGGCGCGAAACGGCAAGCGCACGATGATCTGGGGGGACGTCGTCCACGCACACCCCGAGCGGATCGCCGAGATCGATCGTGATCTCATCCTGCTCGACTGGTGGTACGAGTCGAAGTTCGACTACGACCGCGTCGCCGTCTTCGCCCGGAACGGGATCGAATTCATGGTCTGCCCGGGCACGTCGACCTGGAACTCGCTGTTCCCACGCATCGACAACTCGCTCGCCAACATCTCGGCCTGGGCGGATGCTGGTCGCCGTCACGGCGCGCTCGGGCTGCTGAACACGGATTGGGGTGACTTCGGCCACTACAACCTGCAGGGTGGCTCCCTCTTCGCCTATGCGTGGGGCGCCCAGGAAGCTTGGTCCGGACCCGTCGAAGCCGCGTACTTCGATCGCGTGTTCTCACGGGTCCTGTTCGGTGATGCGAGCGGATCTGTGGCGCGCCTGTACCGGTCGCTCGGCGCGATCCATGATCCGGGTTTCACGATGTTCAACGGATCGGCGCTCCAGTACCTGTTCTTCGACGACGTCGAGCGCGGCTACTTCGTGGACGCAACGCGCCCGGCGAAGCTTCGCAGTGCGCTCGCGCGTCTCGAGCAACTGCGGCCGAGAATCGTCGCCGCGATCGATCGATCCGCGAAACCGCCGCGCAGCCTCCACGAAATGCTGTACGCGTGCGACGCCTCGGCGTTCGCGGTGCGCAAGGCCGGGACCGCTCGCGAACTGCTCGCGTGGCGGCGTGGCGAGACCGCCCTCGGTGCACCGGCGCGTCGACGATTGGCGGCTCGCCTCACCGCGCTTGCGGACGAGCAGGCGAGCCTCGGTCGCCGGCTGCGGGAACTCTGGTTGGCCCGCGCCCGCCCGTCCAACCTCGAGTTCACGCTCCGGCGGGTGCGGAATTCCGTGCGGATGCTGAGGCGCGCGGCGAAGCGGCTCGCGGAGAACCGGCCGGGACGCGCTCCGACCCGCAACGAGTTCAGCCACAAGGGCGCCATCGAGGCGATGCGCGCGACGGTTTGATGTGTCGCCGCGCGGTCGTGGTCCTCCTCCGATCTCAGATGTCGAGCTGCGCGATCTTCGATCCGAGGCCGAGTTCGCGGAGCGCGCCGCGCGCTGCGCCGGCGAGGAACACCGAGCCCGTGCAGCAGAGCAGATCGTCGACGCCGAGCGCTTGGTACGCTGCGCGAACGGCGGCTCGCGGATCCTCGATGCAGTGCAGGATCGCGCTCGGGGCCCGCTCGGACGCGAGCCGCGCGAGCGTATCCGGTTCGAGCGAGCGGATCCGATCGGCACGCGTGATCCAGAACTCGTCGGCGACTTTCGAAAGGGCGGCGAGGATGCCCGCCGCATCCTTGTCGCTCGAGATCGAGATCACGATGTGCCGACGAACAGCCGGCTGCCCGGCCAGCACAGAGGCCAGCGCCCGGATCGATTCGCGCGTGTGGGCCGCGTCGATCAGGACATGGGGTCGAGTGCGGATCAACTCGAGCCGTCCCGGCAGGCGTACCGCCGCGAGGCCGATCCGTGCCGCGCGCGCCAGCTTCTCCTCCGAATGGGCATCGAGGCGCCGGATCGCCGCGATCGCCAGAGCGGCGTTGCCGAGCTGGTGCTCGCCGAGTACCGGCAATGTCAGGTCGTCGATCTCGAAATCGTCCTCGCGGTAGAGAAACGGTCGCGGTAGATCGTCGACGGAGCCGGTTCCGGAACCCGGACTTCGCTCCACCCTGAACTCATGACCCAGCCGCGCGACCGGTGCGCCGACGAAGCGTGCCCGGGCACACACGACTTCGAGCGCTTCGGCGGCGAGATCGCCGACCACACAGGGCACGCCGGCTTTGATGATCCCCGCCTTCTCGCCTGCGATCGCAGCGAGCGTCGTACCGAGCCGGTCGGTGTGTTCGAGTTCGATCTGGGTCACGACGGTCACGACCGGATCGACCGCGTTCGTCGAGTCGAGGCGTCCGCCGAGCCCGACTTCGAGCACGACGCGATCGACGTTCGAGCGCGCGAAGAGCACGAGCGCTGCCGCGGTCGTCGCATCGAAGAACGTCGGAGCCTTGGCCGCATCGGCTGCAATGAGCGCCTCGACGTGCGGGCGCACGGCTTCCACCGCCGCCGCGAGCGCCAGCCCCGGGACTTCCTGTCCCCCCACCCTGAATCGTTCGGTCCAGCGCTCGAGATGCGGCGAAGTGAAGGTCCCGACGCGCTCGCCCGCTGCCTGCAGCACCGCCTCGGCGAGCAGACACGTCGAACCCTTGCCCTTCGAACCGGCCACGTGGACGATCGAAAGGGACTGTTCGGGGTGGCCGAGCCGTGAGAGCAGTCGTCGGATCGGCTCGAGGTCCAGGCGCGCGTTGCGAAAACTCGCTTGCCGCTCGTGGTTGATCAGACCCTCGAGCCATGCACCGGCCTGCTCCGCCGTCCGGATCGACATGCCCATGCCGGCCACCCTCGCGTCTTGTGATCGCGCTGCGACAGTTGCGAGCCTCGCACATCCAACCACGTGGCCGAAACGTCGAAGGGGCGATCCGGATCGGATCGCCCCTTGAACTACCTCTGGACGGAGCTTTTCGTCTGGCCGGATCTTCTCCGATGCCGGACTGTCGGCGCTACTGGAGCAGATACCTCTGGCTCTCGCGGTACTTGCGGAGGGCGTGGCTCGTGGACTCCACTGCCGGGAAGAAATACTTCACCGCGTGGCCGCACTCCTGGCAGACTTTGTAACAGAACTTGAATCCCTCTACCTCGCGGACGCTCCCGACGCTGACGCGATTCTTGTCGGTGCAGCAGGTGCTCGGCCGCGGCGGCGACACGATCTTTCGCGGGTAGTCGTTCTTCGGAGACTCTGCGGTCGAGTACTCGATGATGTTCTGCGTCAAGCGATGCGAGCGCTCTTCGGAGTTCTTCTTCCTTATGTTGCTGCCGATTCTTCTCAAGTCTCAGTCCTCGTGGAAAACTCCGCTGATCCGTAGCCGGGCGCCTGCCTCAGCTCATCGAGCAGAGAAGAAACTTCGTGGTAGGGGGTCTTGCATGGAGCCCCGGTCGAGTGTAGAAGCCGGCTCGATCCGAGTTCATCGGACAGCTCGAGCAGGATCGAGCTGCGAGTCCCGTAGGATTCTTTCAGGTGCGTGTCCGTCACGTGGACACAGGTGTCATCGAGAGGCGTAGGTCCGCTGCCGTGCTCGCGACAGATGCCAGCCAGTGCTTCGAGCAAGTCATCCGACGGTGATGCGACGGTTTCCCGTGCCCGCGCCAGGATCCGATCGACCTTTCGCTGCCGATCATCGCGCGAGCCGTCGATCTCGCAGTGGCCCAAGAACGCCGCGTTGGCGTCGGCGTTGCCGACGACATGCACACCCGGTGACAACGCGTGCAGGATGGGCCGATCGCGATAGGTGACCACGTGTGCGGTCTCACGGTCGGCAACCAGGCAGTTGAAGCCGTTGTAGCGGCCTTCGGGGACCGCAGCGAGCTGCTCGGCGGCCTCGAGCGCCGATTTCCAGCCGAGCGCGTCCATGACCACCGAGCCACGCGACTTCCGCGTCGGATCGAGAACCGGGGTGCGCAGGTTGGTCAAAGCGGCGAAGACTCCGTGTGGGTTGAGACCGAGCCAGGTTCCGCCGGCGCGAATGTCGAGTGGCGCAAGGACCGGGCCCATGGATGCTTGGCGGACTGTCGGTCCTTCCGCGGGTCGATCGAGGTATTCGTCTCGATTGGCTGCGACGACGAGCCATCTGCCCGGTACAGCACGGTGGATGACGATCAGCGTGCACATCTTCGGACAGGGGCACTTTCGATTGGCGATTCGAGCAGTGGCACCTTCCAGTGCACCTTCAGGGCAGCGGCGCATTGAATCGAGCAGCGGTGCCCTTTTTTGACGGGCCGAGCCTGTCGGCAACACGGCCGCGCCTCGGAGGATAAAACTCCCCCTTGGTACAAGGCGGCCCAATATAACGGCGATCGGTGCGATCTGCAACGATGCGGGCGCGGAGCCGCTCAGGACCCCACGAGTCTGAGCGATCGATCGGCTGCTTCCGACGCGACGCCCTCGACGGCATCCCACCCGCGGTGCTCGCGCATCTCGCGCGCCTTTTCGAGGGCTGCCTCGCGGTTCATCTCGATTCCGTATTGATCGAACACTTCCTCGAGTTGCGTGAAGTTGCGCTCGATCGTATCGCGGACCGATTCGAAGCCGTGCTGCACCGCCTCGCCGCGCTTCCAGAACGCCATCGGATTGACGGAGAAAAAGTGGCGATCGTGCTCGCGCGGCTCGAGCAGCACGATGTCTCCGCGGAATCGATCGTCGTTCAGGTATCGCTGCAGCCCGAGCTTGAGTCGCGAATGCAGCAGGGTCCGGAACACCTGGTTGAGGATCAGCTTGAGGCCCCGGTCCGACAGATACCGCCCGTCTGCGAAGTACGCAGGATCCACGCTCTCTTCGTCGGTCTTGTTGATGAATGGCCGGAATGGGTTGTAACAGACGATCAGGTCTGCGCCCTTCTCGATTGCCACGTCGATGTTGGCCGTGCTTCGAACGCCGCCATCGACGTAGTCGACCCCGTTCAGTCGTGCCGGCTTGTAGAAGAGAGGCAGAGCGGTCGAGGCCTGCATGGCCTGCGCGATCGTGACCTCGTTGTTTTCGTCGGCGCCGAACACCACACGCTCTGCGGTGTCCAGATCGCAGGCGCTCAAGTACAGCTCGACTTGACGCTTGCGCTGGAATGCCCGGAAGTCGTTCGGGAGCCCCGAGCGTTCGAGGCTGCGGCGCATCCAGCGCTCGAGCGAGCTGTTGTCGAAGATGCCGGACGGGATGTGGTTGGTGGCGCTCGGCAACTCACGACTGGGCGAGGTGTGTTGGATCAGGTCCAGAACGAAGCGTTCGAGATGGGTGTAGCTCGGCTCCGACATCAGCCGACGCGCCGATCCACCCACGGCGTCGGGTATGCCCGGGAGCGCGCGAAGCCACTCGACGGTGATCCCCGGCAGATACGACATCAGCTCGTAGCCGAACTTCGCCGGTCGGCTCACGAACTCGCGCCAATTGGGATTGTAGAAATCGAAAGGGCGGAGTTGATCGAACTGCTGGCTCGTGCCCTCGAGCACCCGGATCATCTCGTCCGGAGAGATCCCGCCGGCGAGCGGCACCGCCAGCATCGCCCCGGCGGAGAGCCCCACATACGTATCGAACTGGGTCACGTTGCGGCCGACGAGGTAGTCGTTCAGTGCCTTCAGCCCGCCGACCTTGAACGCCCCCCCGGAGACGGCGCCTCCAGCGAGCACCAGCGCCACTTTGGGATTGCGCTTGGGCGGCTGCCCCAGGCTCTTGCGGATCAGGGTGAGACCCAAGATCGACCTCCCATGGACACGGGAACCACATCCAGGCTCTTCGTCCGACCGTCCGCTGGACCGGCTCGAAAACATCGAGCAGCCCAGGCGAGCGATCCCGGCACACCAACTTCACCATCACGCCGCAGTGCGTCAGCCGGCATGGAGCCCATCTGAAACGCCAGTGTGCCTTTGGCTACGAAGCCGAATCTATAACAGTCGAACGGCGAAGGGAACCTAAATGAAGCAGGAGAAAGTCCGCCCCGCGGGAGCGAGCCGATGAACTGATGCGACTCGATCGGTCGGAGCCGTCTCTTCATGCCGCGCTGCGTCGTACCCCCTGCCCCGCCCTTTACGAATCTGTCTGCTGTGGAACCCTCGTCGGCTCCGGACCCTGCGTCCGCACGAGGAGGCGCTTCCCCGCATGAGGATTCGGGCTTCACTGCTCTGTGCCGCGATCCTCGTCATGCTGTCGCCCGCACACCCCTCCGCGGCCGAGCCCCCGACACCGGACCCGGCTGGGCTCGATGCCGAGCTGTTGCGGCAGATCGAGGAAGCCGCGCGGCTCGACCGTGAACTCCGCGATGCCAGACGCGAAGCGGCCGACGCCTCGCGAACCCGACAGCAGACCGCGGACGACGCCCGGATCCGTCGCGAGAACGAGGCGGAGCGTGCTGCCAGACAACCGATCGAGCAGGAGATCGCCGCTGAACGAGCGCGCCAGGCCGAACTGCTCGATGCGGTCACAGGGCGAGGCGCGCGCGACGGATTGCCGATTCCGTCCCCGCCGAACCTCGATGAAGGCTCCGCAGACCCGCGCGTCGCCGCGCCGAGTCCCCCGCTCCGGGAGTTGCCCGACGAGATCTTCGACCGCTCCGACGATCGGATCCGCGCCGGTGCCTGGGGGAATCGCGACGAACTCCTCGTCGTGCGCCTGATCCTCGATGCCGACGGCGATGGCAACCCAGAGCTGATCCGCTTCATCGACCGGAAGAGTGGCCAGCTCATCCGCCAGGAGGAGGATCGCAATTTCGACGGCGTGATCGACAGCTGGTCGCAGTTCGAGGCTGGGGACCTGCGAAGCCGGACTCTCGATGGCAACGACGACGGAAATCCGGACGCATTCGAAACCTACGCGAACCAGACGCTGGTGAATCGCGAGCTCGATCGCGACGACGACGGCGTGCGGGACGTCTTCTACCGGTATCGCGGCGACTCCCTGGTCGAGGAACGTCACGATACCGACAATGACGGCGTGAACGACATCGTGATCGTCTACGAGGCGCGTCTGCGCGTCCGCACCGAGGAGGATCTGGACCGCGACGATCGGATGGATCTCTGGACCCACTACGTGAACGATCGCGGCCACGAGCGCGTCGCCCGCATCGAGCGCGACAGCCGCGGTCGGGGAACCCCCGATACGTTCGAGATCTTCGAGGCTCGGGACGGCTCTGCGGTCCTGCTTCGCCGGGAGGAGGACCTCGACGGAGATGGCGAAGTCGACGTGGTTTCGTTCTACGTGGGAGGCAAACTTCGCCGTCGCCAGATCCGCGACGCCGAAATCGTCCCGATGTGACGTCGACCGCGGGCGAAGCCGATCCGCACCGGGCGATCAATTCTCTTCGGTTTCGATCTCGACGCGCTTGCGCTGCCGCTCGCGAAACGCCTCGATGCGCTGCTGCTCGACCAGACGCAACAGCGCACGATTGCGCTTCTTGATGCGCTCGAGCTCGACGGCAAGTTCGCGTACCGTGAGCCCGGACTTCTCGAACTGCAGCTCGAGCTGCACGCGGCTCTCGCCACCGTCACTCGCCAGGGCGGCCACTTCGATGCGATTCGTCCCTTCGCGCACCGGGACGATGGCCGAGAAGCTGCCATCGGGTGCGAGCTGGACGTCGTAGGAAATCTCGCCGGTGCTGAGATTGGTGATGATCACGTCATCGACGTTCGCGAACGAGACGCCCTGGAGGAACCCGACGATGTCACCGGGATTGCGCACGGGCGTGAACGATCCGAGCGTGATGCGCGAGATCTCGGACAAGGCGAGCGGCGACGACAGCGCCTGCTGGCCCAGCGCGAACGAGTTGATCGTCACGCCGGCGCTGTGCGCGAGTCGCGCCGCCGTGATCGCCGCTTCGATGTCCTCGGGATCGGCGCTCGTCGCCTGGCCGAACGGAAACGTCGGGACCCCGTCGGTCAGGAAGAGCACGACCCTGCGCGCGCCCGGGCGCGGCTCGCTGTACGCATGCGAGAGTCCGGCCAGTTCGACGACGGCCAGCTGGATCGCGGCCGCGAAGTTCGTCGCGCCATAGGGCCCCTCGGCCAGGATCTGATCGAGGACCGCGGCCACAGCCGCAAAGTCGTGTGTGAGCGGAATCTTGACGATCGCGTCCCGCTGCTCGGGGTTGGCCCGCTGACCGGACTCGAGGTCGACGAGCCCGGAGAAGATGATCACACCGACGCGCGTCTGGCGTGGATCGAGGACCTCGAGCAATTGGCGTCCGGCCAGGATCTCGGCCGCCAGGATCGTGTCCTCGGGATCGCTGCAGACCATGTCGGCGGGATAGGTGCCCGGGGCGACGAGTTCCAGCTCGGGGTTCAGACCGACCTTCCCATCGCCGTCGACATCGATGCCGCTCGGATACCGGGTCGAATGCGACACGTCGATCACGAGCATCACGTCGAAGTCGGTCGCCTCCCCGCTGCCCGACCTCGCCTGGCCGCGGATCGGCGCCATCGTGATCTTGTTGCGGACGATTTCGCCGACGGTCGGCGACGTGATCGTGAGGTTGACCGGGGCCGCCGACTCGGCGGCGCTCGCCGACGCGACGACCATCGAGGTGAGTGCGATGCAGCGCACGAGCACGAGTGCAACGCTGTGAACGAATGTCGGCGACGAACCCGCAGTCAAACCCCGCTCCTGAACGAGCGTGGACTCCACCGCCCGCGCCCCGATTTCGAGCATAGTCGAACCGTCGAGTGCCGCTGTCCGGCGGTTACGGAACGGGGGCGGGCACGCTCGGAGCATCGCGGGGCAGAGGCACTTCCTCCCAGCGCTCGCTCGTGAGCGGCGACTTCGAGAATTCATCGATGCTCGCGAACCGGGACACGATGCGGTCGAGCGCGTCGAGCACGACGACGCCGAACTCGTCGAGCCGTGTGGCGATCGCGGCGTTCGTCTGCTCGGACGTACGAGCCAAGGACGACTCCGACCGCGAATCGAGCGTGTCCGACGAATCTCCGCCGACGATCGCCACGACAGCGCGGTAGCCACGAATCGACCACACGACGTGCGCGGTCTCCGGCGACGAGAACGGAGCATCTGCCGGAAAGACGTCCTCCAGTCCGAGCGCCCGCGCGCTGACCCAGAACGTCTCGCGATGCACTCGATGGGAACCGAGATCGCGCTCGATCTGCAGCTCGGGGTCGAAGAGCGATGTGAACGAAACGACGACTCGCACGCGGTCGCGTGCCCCGCGGCGGGCGAGTTCATCCGCGAAGAGCTCGCTCGACTCGAAGGCGAGATCGGCCTCCGACCGCGAGTCATCCTGGAAGCCGAGCCAGACCGTGTACGGCCGCGGGCGCGCCGCGAGCACCCGAGCGAGTTCGAGCAGGACCGCGGTGCCGGAGGCGCGATCGACCGGGCTCCGCACGAAGCCCTCGCGATCCGGCGCGTCGCCGCCGGCCAGGAGCAGGATCACGTCGTTCGATTCACCGTCGAGGACACCGACGACCGCGTGCACGGAGGTCGCTGGCGGAATGTCTCCGGCCGGTCCGGAGACAGCGCTTGCGGAGGCGAGCAGCCACTCCTCGCTCGGCACCCCGAACGCCGCGAGATCCTCCTGGATGGCGAGCCGTCGTCGCGCGAGTGCTTCACTCGTGGTCGTCTCGGCGCCGCGCGACGCGAGCCGCCGCGTCGTCTCGACGACCCGCGAGCCGGAGAAACGCGCAACCGGCGCTTGCCTCACCACGGCGCCGCCATCGGGCAGCCAGGTCGGCTCTACGACGGGTTCGGGCGCGCCATGACAGGCGAGCCAGAGGGGCGCGACCACCAGCCACCCGGCCGACCACCGGCACACCGCCTTGCGAGCCCCGCCGCACCCTCGAACTGTCGCTACCCCTCGCCGCACCGGCCGCAGGCTAACGCCGGGGCGCCGGCGCCGCCGCGCAGCGAGTCCCGCAGGCACCCGTGATTCGGCCGATTTCAGGCCGCCGATCGAATTTCTTGCCACATCCCCGCCCGTCCACCCACTTCCCTTTCGTCAGGCCCGCTCCTCGCGGGGCTTTCAGAAGCGGAGGGCAGGGCTCCACCCTGGGAGCCCTGTCCTCCTACTGGATCGGCCATCCGAATCGTCGCGCACGCCCACGCGCGACGGTCCCCCGCACCTCGGTCGAGACGCACTCGAATCACTCGATCACTCTGGTCCCGCGGAGGGCGCGGACCGTTGTCTCGAGTCATGAGCGCGGCGCTCGTCGGCGTGGACGGCCACCCTGTCGAGGTAGAGGTGCGCATCAGCGCACAGCTCCCGCGGATCGACATCGTCGGTCTTCCCGAGGCATCGGTGCGCGAAAGCGCCGCGCGCGTGCGCGCCGCGATCGCGGCTGTCGGCGAACGCTTTCCGCAGAGTCGCGTGACGGTCAATCTCGCCCCGGCGTCGCTTCGCAAGTCCGGTGCCGCTCTCGACCTCGCGATCGCAGTGGGGATCCTGCTCGCAAGCGGAGCGATTCCGCACGATGCCGCGAACGGATTCGCGTTCGTCGGAGAGCTGGCGCTGGACGGGCGGCTTCGCCCGGTGCGCGGCGCTCTCGCGATGGCGCTGGCTGTGCGGAGCGCCGGCTGTGCGGCGCTGATCGCCCCGGAATCCTGCGCGGGGCAGGCAGCGCTTGCCCCGGGCGTCGCAGTGCTCGCCGCGGCGACGCTCGCCGATGTCGTCACGCATCTTCGCGGCGGCGAGCGCCTCGCTGCGGCAGCGCCCGCCGAACCGCCCATCGTCGTCGACGACGTCGGATGCATGAGCGAAGTCCGCGGACAACAGCTGGCAAAGCGCGCGCTGTTGATCGCGGCAGCCGGGGGCCACGGAACTCTGCTCCTCGGGCCACCGGGGGCGGGCAAGACGATGCTCGCGCGCCGGCTGCCGGGGCTGCTGCCTCCCCTCGCCGAGGCCGAGATGCTCGAAGCCACCCGCATCCACGGCGCCGCGGGACTGCTGCCGGAACACGGCGCGGCGATCCGAGCGCGCCCGTTTCGCGCTCCCCACCACACCGCCAGCGCCGCGGGCCTGCTCGGAGGCGGACAGCCTCTGCGACCCGGCGAGGTCTCGCTCGCCCACACGGGCGTGTTGTTCCTCGATGAGCTGCCCGAATTCGAGCGGCGCATCCGTGAATCGCTCCGTCAGGTGCTCGAGGAGCGGGCGATCGTGCTGTCGCGAGCCGGGCAGGCGTGCCGGTTTCCCGCCGACTTCATGCTCGTGTGCGCCGCCAATCCCTGTCCCTGCGGCTGGCACGGCAGTACGGCTCGCGATTGCCGCTGCGACGACGTCGCCGTCGAGCGCTATCGGCAACGGATCTCCGGTCCGCTGCTCGATCGCATCGACCTGCACGTCGCCGTGCCGGCGCAGAGCTGGGCCGAGATCGATGCGCGCGCGGACGGCGAGACGACTGAGAGGCTCGTCGCGCAGGTTCTCGATGCGAGAGCGCGGCAATCGACACGCGGTGTCCCGTGCAACGCGCGGATCGCCGATCGCGAACTCGACGCGCAGGTCAAGCTGACGGATGCAGCGCGCCGGCTGATCGGACGGGCGGTCGATCGGCTCGCGCTGTCGGCGCGATCCGCCAGGCGGATCCTGCGCGTCGCGCGCACCATCGCCGACCTCGAGCGCATCGACACGGTCGATGAAGGAGCGGTCGCCGAGGCGCTAGGCCACCGATCCGAGCGGCCGGGGAGGTCCGGGTGACTCCCGGCGGTGCCCAACGAGCGTCTGTGATCCGTCGCCCCGTGCCCGGAATTTGTCGCTGGTGCCCGGCCGCGCGTTCACGCCACCACTGCCCGATCCGGCCAAGTGCCCGGATCGAAAGCGGTTCCGCGGTCACGGTCGAGTATGGAACGAGCGGCACGCTTGATGCAGTCCAATTGCCTATGCGCCCCGATCCAGCGGGTCGCGAGCAGCGGACGGGAAGCCGTCGACTCGGGGGAAATCGATGAACGCCAGAATGATTCCGGTGCAGGTCGAGCACGATCCCGTCAGCCACGCGGTGCAGACCGATTGCGCGCGCGCGGAAAGCACAGCGGACCGCGGGCCTCGTCGCGCGCCGTCGGTCCGATCCGCCCGGAGCAGCGCGCTCCGGTGCACGTTGCTCGAACTCGTCGAGGCGATCGGCGAGGTGACCGCAGACGATCGAGAGGTGGTGGCCACCGTGATCCACCTGCTCGAGTCCGGGCAGGTGCAACTGTGCGGCAATTTCCGCGACGAACCCCTCGCGCTGATCCTCGCGAGTTGATCCGGGCCTTGCCCCGACTGCGCTCCCCACTCGGGCAGCACGACCGATCCACCCTGTGATCCGGTGTCGCGCCAGACGCGGCGCCGCGAACCGTGTGGGAGGCCCTCTGCGCGGGTGATTTCCGCGCTTGATCTGACGTAGGATCAATCGCCCGGGATGCCAGGTGGCGGCGCGCGGTCCAGTTGCCTCCGCAAGACGACGCCACGGTCCAGGCAGGGAGCGCTCGATGAAGGGGATCATTCTGGCGGGTGGCTCGGGGACCCGCCTCTATCCGATCACCCTCGCCACCAGCAAACAGCTGCTGCCCGTCTACGACAAGCCGATGATCTACTACCCGCTGTCGACCCTGATGCTGGCGGGCATTCGCGACATCCTGCTGATCTCGACCCCCCACGACATCGAAGGCTTCGAGCGCGTTCTCGGAGACGGCCGCCGGATCGGGCTGCGGATCGGATACGCGGTGCAACCACGACCCGAAGGCATCGCCCAGGCGTTCCTGATCGGCGAGTCCTTCATCGGCGGCGATCCGGTCGCGCTCGCCCTCGGCGACAACATCTTCTACGGCACGGGGCTGCGAGGCAGCCTCGAGCGCGCAGCGAGTCGGACCGAGGGCGCCACCGTGTTCGGCTATCGGGTGAGGGATCCCGAGCGCTATGGCGTGGTCAGCTTCGACGACGCGGGGCGCGCCATCAGCATCGAGGAGAAGCCGGAGAAGCCGCGCTCCCGCTATGCGGTGACCGGCCTCTACTTCTACGACGGCGAGGTCGTCGACATCACGAAGCGCCTTCGGCCATCGGCCCGCGGCGAACTCGAGATCACGGACGTCAACGTCGCGTACCTGCAGCGCGGCGCGCTGCAGGTCGAACTGCTCGGACGCGGCGTCGCGTGGCTCGACACGGGCACCCACGAATCCCTCCAGCAGGCGTCGAGCTTCATCCAGGCCATCCAGGAGCGGCAGGGTCTCAAGGTCTCGTGCATCGAGGAGATCGCGTTCCGGAAGGGCTGGATCGACGTCGCGGGCCTCGCCGAGATCGGACGCAGCATGGACAAGAACAGCTACGGCCGTTACCTGCTGCAGCTCGCCGAGGACGCGGAGCAGCGTCGGTGAAGTTCATCGCCTGCGAGATTCCGGGTGTGGTGATCGTCGAACCCGACGTGCACCGCGATGCACGTGGGTTCTTCCTCGAGTCGTACCACGAGCGCAAGTATCGCGTGGGCGGGATCGACGTCGCGTTCATGCAGGACAACCACTCGCGCTCGTGCCAGGGCACCCTGCGCGGCCTGCACATGCAACTCGCACATCCGCAGGGGAAGCTGGTGCGCGCGCTGCGCGGCAGCGTGTTCGACGTCTGCGTCGACGTCCGGATCGGCTCCGCGACTTTCGGACGCCACGTGAGCGTCGTGCTCGACGACGAGGAGCATCGTCAGATCTACGTGCCGCCCGGTTTCGCCCATGGTTTCCTGGTCACGAGCCGCGAAGCCGAGATCGAATACAAGTGCACCGACTTCTACGCGCCGGGCGATGAACTCTCGATCCTGTGGAACGATCCCGCGCTCGCGATCGAATGGCCGATCGCGGATCCGATCCTGTCGCCCAAGGATGCTGTCGCTGCACCGCTCGCGGACGTGATGGATCGACTGCCCAGATTGGCCGGCTGAGCGGATCGAGCGCGCTTCACATGTCCTCTTCGGCGTCGATTTCGTCGTCGCCGTAGTTCGCCTTGAGCTTCAGCGGAGCGCTGCAGACCGGGCAGTAGATCTCGTCACCCTTGCGTTCGTCACCGCCGAGAGGAACGTCCGAGTTGCAGATCGGGCAGATCAGTTCTTTGGCCATGCCGAGCCGGATCGGCGCCGCGGCCGGATCGCTTGAGCGGCGGCGGCGTCAGCGAGCCGCGGGTGCCGGATCCACGTTCGCGCGCAGCGGCAGGACCCGGCCATCGAGATCGTGCGGAATCGCGATACCGAGTTCGGCCGCAAGCGTCGGTGCGATGTCGATCGGCGCCGCACGGCCCGTCACGACACCGGGCTCGATGCCTGGCCCCATGAAGATCAGCGGCACGTCGCGGTCGTAGTCGTGGGGCGAGCCATGACTGGTGCCGGCCGGCCACGGCGTGAACAGACACCCGTACGCGGGTTCGACGACCATATCCGCACCCGCCGGCGCCGGCAGGCGCGAGTGGCGGTAGTAGCTCTGCATCGGTTCCGGGCCGCGACCCGCGTCGAGATCACTGCCGCGCCAGGCACGCGCGACGCCCGGCTGGTCCTCGATCCAGGAGTCCGCCACCTCGACGACGCGTGCGAGGTCGACCCGGCTCTGGGCCAGACGCTCGGGTCTGAAATAGATCTCGTAGCCGTCGCGGAACATCCAGTTCGCAGGGGCTGCGCCCACCGCAGGCGCTCCGAACACCTCGTCGAGGTGGGCCTCCAGTCCGGCGTCCATCGGCGCAGGCGATATGCGGCCGGGCACGACGGGGCATACGCCGCCCTGCTCGGCGAGCCATTCGGGCAGAGGCAGCACGCCGTGGTCTGCGGTCATCACGACGATCACGCGGTCCATTCCGAGTCGTTCGTCGAGAAAATCGAAGAATCGACCGAGGTCCTGATCGAGCCGCCGGAGCGCGTCGAGGGATTCCTGGCTGAACGGCCCGTAGCTGTGACCGATGTAGTCGGTGCCCGACAGTCCGAGCGCGAGCAGATCGACGTCGGCGTGCTCACCGAGGCGCTCCTCCAGGATCAACTCGCGCACGAAGTCGAGCGTCCGCTGATCGAGAAACGGACTCGAGACGAATGCCTCGAGCGAACTCGCCGTGTCGCCATCGGGCTTCACCGGGTGCGGGCTCGCGATGTTCCAGCGCGGAGACTCACCCACGAACACATCTCGGCGTGCTCCGTTCGGGGGATCGCCGCTCGGGTGGACCCACTGCTCGGGAACCGGTGCGAGAAGACTGGCGACATCCCACCGATCCAGCCACTTCGGCAGCTCGTCGAGGTAGTAGCGACTCGTCGTCATCGCGCTGCGGCTTCGCCGATCCAGCCAGAAGGCAGCGCTCGGGCGCTTGCCCGCCAGGGTGATCGCGGCCCTGTCCTTTCCCGACACGGCGTACACGCGCGACTCGGGGTACGCGGCCCGAAGCCAGTCTCCGAGTGTGGTCGCGCGCAGACTGCGTGGCGAGCGTCCTTCTTCGGGCAAGACGTCGCCGTCGACGCCGAGAATGCGCCCGGACTCGCCCCGGTCCTCGACGCAATAGACCAGCGACATGGAGGCGCGGTCGACGATCGTGTTGCCGGGGATGCCGGCCGCGGCCGGATTGCGACCGGTCAGCATGGTGGCGTGACCGGGACAGGTCTCGGTCAGGGCATGTTCGTGACTCGCCTCGCTGAAGACCCGGCCCTCACGCATCAGGCGGCCGAGCCCACCGGGCAGTCGCCCGTCGAGTCGATCCGGGCGCAGTTGGTCGATCGACACGAGCAGCACGAGCGCCGGCCCTTCTCGGGCCACCGGCGCGATCGGGGCGCCGGCTTTCTCGACCGGTTCGGCGCATCCCGCCAGCGCGAGTCCGGACATCGCGCAGGCAAGCCATCGCCCGATTGCTGCGACGAACCGCCTCGCCGCGCGGTCGTGCGGTGCGCCGCGTTGCGGTGCGCGGCGATTCAACGTCATGGATTCAGTCGTCGCGGCAGTTCGAACAGTGGCCATAGAGCTCATGACGGTGCCGCAGAACCCGGAAGCCGTACTTCGCCGCGATCTCGGTCTGCGTCTTCTCGATCAGATCGGATTCGAATTCGACGATCCGCCCGCACTTCGTGCACACCAGATGATCGTGATGCTCCTGCTCGACCTCGTAGCGCGCCACGCCGTCGTCGAAGTGTCGTTCCTCGGCCAGCCCGGCTTCGACGAACAGCTTCATCGTGCGATAGACGGTCGTGTAGCCGATGCGCGGGTTCTTCTTGCGAATCGACTGATACAGATCCTCGCTCGAGACGTGGCCCTTGGCGGCGAGGAACGCGTCGAGGATGACGTCGCGCTGACGCGTCCGCTTGAGGTGGTGGTTCTCGAGGTAACGCGCGAGCGCGTCCCGCTCGACTTCGTGTCCCATGCCGGCAGGTTAGCAGCACGAAAACGGACTGCGCGGCGATCACGTGGTTCAGCGGCCGCTCGGCTCGTCCGGAGTGACCGGCTGCGAGGCCTCGACCGGGTCGGAGCCGCGCCCGACGCTCGGATCGCCCACCGGAACCGGGTCGGCAAGCGGTTCGCCGCTCGCTTCGCCCGCCGGCGAGATCCATTTTGCCCGCTGCCGCGCCACCATCAGATTGCTCTCGGCGGCGTTGTTGCGGCAGTCCGCCGCGACGGCCTGCTCGAAAGCGCGCATTGCATCTTCGCTGCGGCCTGCCTTGTCGTAGGCGATGCCCAGATGATTCAGGATCTCGCTGCGATCGGGCAGCGATGCGTTCGCCGCCTCGAGTTTCAAGATCGCGCGGGTGATGTCGCCGCGAGCCAGCGCGCGCGAGCCGGCCCGGTACTGACTCGCACCCCGGGTCGCCGTGCAATCCGTCAGTCCGAGCATCGAACACAGCAGGATCGCGACGACACCCGTTCGCGACACCCAGCTCGAATCGGACCGGATCATGCTCGACCGCATGGCCTTCATGTAACGGGACGCGAGCGATTCGCGCAATCGCTCAGGACGTGGGCGACACGAAGAAGATTGCCGAGCGACCGACGGCATGGTAAAAGAGCGGTTCAGGTGGAGTGACCGA
This sequence comes from bacterium, assembly GCA_031413515.1. GTDB lineage: Bacteria > Myxococcota_A > UBA9160 > UBA9160 > UBA4427 > TMED88. Next base: position 16,310 of record JANOFF010000063.1, on the reverse strand, counting down.
TGAAAACGAATCCCGAGCAGGCCGACGGCATGGCACCGCGACAACGAGGGCGTGCCTGCCGTCTCTTCGCTGGCCGTCGCGCCGGCGAAATGGCCCAAGGCGGTCGCAACCACCCATGACCCAAGGCTGACAAGCCCGGGACCAGGCTCGAGAGAGCCGCAGCGGTCCGGAGAGCGGAAACGGGAGGTCGCGACGCGAAAGCAGCCGCGGCCTCTTTCATTTCCAGCCCTCGGATCCGCCCGCGATCACTCTCTTTCCACCTCGACAGCCTGCCCTGGAGCCCGATGCCATGACCACTCCCCTCGAATCGCCCGTGCGCGAACAGTCGCAGAGCGAGGCCACTGCTCGTCAGGTCGGGGCCGTTCTGCAGGATCAGCGCAGCACCGACCGGGCCGGTCGGGTGCCGGGAGGCCTGCGCGAAGTCTCCGTGCTCGCCTTCCCGGTCATCCTCAGCCAGCTCTCGATGACCTCGATGGGTGTCGTCGACAGCGCGATGGTGGGGCAGCTCGGTGCCACCGAACTGGCCGCCGTCGGATTCGGCGGTGTCTGGATGTGGACGGTCTTCTGCGGATTCGTGGGGGCGTCGACCGGCGTGCAGACGTTCGTCGCCCAGCATCACGGTGCCGGAGAGTTCGAGAAGTGCGGCGCATGGACCTGGCAGGGAGCCTGGGTGATGGCACCGCTGGCCACGATCGCGGCGGCGCTCCTGATCGTGTTCATCGATCCGCTGCTTGCAGTGCTCGCGCCGTCGAAGGAGCTCCAGCCACTCGCGGCGAGCTACATCTCGATCCGCGCGGTCGGGGGCATCGGCCTCTGTCTCGCCACGATCTTCGCGGCCTTCTTCCGCGGCATCGGTGACACGCGGACCCCGCTCTACGTGACGCTGCTCGCCAATGCGGTCAACCTCGTACTCGGCTACGGATTGATCTTCGGACGGCTCGGCCTGCCCGAGTGGGGGGTCGCCGGCGCGGCCACTGCGACGGCAGTTGCAGAATGGCTGCAGGCCAGCGTGCTCGTCAGCTTCCTGGTGCGCAAGAAACTGAGCGTCCGCTACGCGACGCGGCCGATCCGACCGGATACCTCTGCGCAGCGACGTCTGCTGCGACTCGGGCTTCCGATCGGCGGACAATGGGTGCTCGAGATGGCTTCGTTCGCGCTCTTCCTGACGATGGTGGCGCGCTTGGGCGATGCCTCGATGGCGGCGAGCCAGATCTTCATCTCCCTGCTCTCGATGTCGTTCATGCAGGCGGTGGGGATCGGGATCGCGGTGTCGACGCTGGTCGGTCAATACGTCGGTGCCCGAGACTGGGTCTCCGCGGGCCGCAGCTTCGCATCGGCGCAGAAACTCACGGCGATCCTGTCCGGGGCGGTCGCGTTGCTGTTCGTGGCCGTGCCCGATCGGCTGATCGGCATCTTCACGACCTCGCCCGAAGTGCTGGCCCTCGGCCGGCCGCTGCTGCTCGTCGGCGCGGCGTACCAGTTGTTCGACGCCTTCGGGATCGTGACGGATGGTGCGCTGCGCGGCGCGGGCGATACGCGAGTGCCCTTCCTGGTGCGGTTCTGTCTGGCCTGGGGGTTGTTCGTTCCGCTCGCCTGGTGGCTCGGCATCCATCTCGAAGGTGGTCTCACTGCCGCCTGGATCGGTGGCGCCATCTATGTCCTGGTGCTCACCAGCTACCTGCTCGCGCGCTTCCGATCGGGCGCGTGGCAGCGGATCCAGATCTAGGGGCGATGCCGTGGCTCGGTCTGCGCACACGATCACTGGAACCGGACCGTCTGGACGATCAGTCCTCTTTGGCGACCTGGATCCGCGCGATCAGCGGGAGATGGTCCGAGGCGCGGCGCGACGCGGGAGTGTCGTGAGCGCCGATCGCGAGCACGTCGGCCCCCTTCGCGTAGATACGGTCGAGGGCGAGGATCGGACGAGCCGCGGGGAAGGTCGACGGCCAGTCGAAATTGTTGTGCTGGTGAAGGGTCTCGTCGAGACTCTGCGACGCCTTGCAGCGTCGCCACGAATTCATGTCGCCGACCAGGACAGCCGGGCCAGAATTGAGCTGGGGATGTTCGAGCAGTTGCTGCACCTGCCGATGCCGGGTGCGGTCGACCAGCGAGAGGTGGGTCGCCACGACGCCGATCGGACCGCCCGGGCCATCGAACTGTGCAGACAGCGCACCGCGGCGTTCGATCCGCGAGTACGAGATATCGAGGACCGAGATCGAGGTGATCGGGTAGCGGGACAGGATCGCATTGCCGAGCTCGCCCCGCTTGTGCATGCGGGTTGCCGCGAATACCAGGTGCAGGCCGAGGCTTTCGCACAGCGCCTCGAGAGGATCGTCTCCCTCGAGTGGCCGCAGCACCTCCTGCAGCGCGATCACGTCGGCGTCGATCTCCGAGATCACGAATCCGGCGCGCGCGGCATCGGGCCGCGCCCGACCGTTGATTCCGGTCCAGCGGTGGACGTTGTAGCTGGCGACGCTGATCTCATGGCCCATGGCACCCCGAGCTATCGGCACGCTCGGTGCTCGAACCAAGGACAAATGCGGCACCGGAAAGATCTGGGGCTGCAAAGCGTCCCGCGCCGATGTGCGCAGGTGCCGGACCCGGGCAATCGATTGCTCGGCGGCCGACCGTGTGCTGGCCGAGACGCGATCCCGGGTGCGACGCGCGAATCGGGTCGCTCCGTCGCGGGCTGCCTGCCCGCGGGCCCTCATGCTGCCCTTCACTTTCTTCCCGACACCCTCGTCGTCGCGCCCCGCCACTTCGAACCTCTGCGAATCCGTCGCCGTCCAATGGGAGTGGAGAGAATGCGGGACAATCTAGCCCTGTCGAACCCGTATGCGTTTCCGAGCGCGATCTCCGCTCCCTGAGTCCACCAAAGGCACCGCCGCCCGGGTGCAAGTTTCATCACCAGGTCGACGGATCGGTTGAGGTTCACGGATTCACCGGAAAGCGTCCCCGCCCGCATGCCGATGAGCAGGGGCGAGTCGCACGGTGAGCTGCGTCGATCCGGCCTCCCAGTCGGGCAGCCCGGTCGCCGCGTATGGAGAAACTGTCATGGCAAGGAAGAATCGATCTCCGCTCGAATCCCTCGTCGACTCGGAGGCCGTCCGGACGGCGGCCCGGTCGCTGATCGAAGCCGTACGCAACGAGTCCTCGCAATGCGCGCTCAGCCCCAAGGCGTACGCGAAGGCGATCCGCGATCTCGAACACCAGCGCGGCCGCGCCCTCCTCTTCCCGATGCTCTCCGGCGGCCACGGTCGGGGCGCACGCGTACAGCTCGCGGATGGCACCACCAAGCTCGACTTCATCGGCGGGATCGGCGTGTATGCGTTCGGTCACGGCGACTCGGACCTGCTCGAGCATGCCGTCGTCGCCGCGGCTTCGGACGTGCTCTTCCAGGGCCATCTGTTGCCGGGACCCGAGTACGCCAGACTGACGCGTGCCCTGCTCCGGCATGCTGGCCCTCGGCTCGAACACGCCTGGCTGGCGCTGTCGGGCACCGACGCCAATGAGAATGCGCTGAAGATGATCCTGCAGAAGCGGACACCGGCGGACTTCGTGGTGGTGTTCGACGGCGCGTTCCACGGGCGCACGATCGCAATGACGGAGTTGACGGATCGGCCGGGCTACCGCGAAGGCCTGCCCGTCCACGGCAAGGTGCTCCACGTGCCGTTCCATGACGCGGCCCTGCCCGACTCGATGGAGCGCTCGCTCGCCGCGCTCGAGACGCATCTGCACCGCCATCCGGGCCGCATCGCTGCGTTCTGCTTCGAACTCGTCCAGGGCGAAGGCGGATTCAACACGGCGCCCCGCGAGTTCTTCGTCGCGTTGATGGAGTGCTGCCGCGCAGCGGGAGTCGTCGTGTGGGTCGACGAGGTGCAGACCTTCGCCCGCACCGGCGAACTGTTCGCCTTCCGCACGTTCGATCTCGAGGAGTACGTCGACATCGTGACCGTGGGCAAGGTGCTCCAGGGCAGTGCGACGCTGTTCTCGAAGAGCCTGAACCCCAGGCCCGGTCTGGTATCGGGTACGTTCGCGGGCAACACGGTCGGCATGGCGGTCGGCGCGCGCATCGTCGAACGCCTCGAGGCCGAGGGCTACCTCGGTCCCGACGGCCGCGTCGGTCTGCTCGGACGCCGCATCGAGAAGCGCTTCGAGGCGCTCGCCCGGCGGATGCCGCGAGCGGTCGGTGCGCGCTCGGGCATCGGGGCCATGCAGGCCTTCGTGCCGTGGAACGGAACGCCCGCGCTCGCGAATGCCGTGCTGAAAGCGTGCTTCGAGGAAGGGCTGATCCTGCTCAACACGGGCAGCCTGCCGATGAAGATCCGCATGCTGCCGCCGGTGAACGCCAGCGACGAAGAACTCGAGGCGGCGTTCGGCGTGCTCGAGAAGGCGCTGCTGCGCGTCGCCGAGGAGCTCGAACTGCCGTGCTGATCCTGCGCCCGATCGCGGAGGGAGATCTGGCGGACCTCGTCGGTCTGGCGGGGATGCTCGACTCGATGAATCTCCCGAGCGATCCGGCGTTCCTCGAGAAGCGCATCGGCCATTCGCTGCGCACCTTCGCCGGCCGACTCGGCGGCGGGGAGCCGGGCCTCTCGGTCTTCGTTCTCGAAGACCGGGAGACCCGGCGCTGCGTCGGCAGCTCGATGATCCTGCACAAGCACGGCATCCCCGGATCGCCCTATTACTGGCTCGAAGTCTCGACCGAGGAGCGACGCAGCATCGAACTCGACAGACGCTTCGTCCACACCCGCCTGCGCCTGCGCTCCACCGAGGATGGCCCGACGGAGATCGGCGGCCTGATCCTCGATCCCGTCTATCGGCACCACGCCGAGAAATGTGGCAAGGCACTGTCGATCGTCCGCTTCGCCTACATGTCGATGCACCCGGACGCGTTCGAGCGCGAGGTGATCGCCGAGATGCTCTCACCCTTCGAGGCGTCGGGCGAGAACCTGCTGTGGGAAGCATTCGGGCGGCGCTTCACCGGGCTCAGCTATCGCGAAGCAGATCGCCTCTCCGCGCGCGACAAGCGCTTCATCGCTGACCTGTTCCCTCGTGAAACCGTCTACGCGACGCTTTTCCCCGAGCGTGTGCAGCGCGCCATCGGGCAGCCCGGCGAGACCGCCAAGGCCGCCGTGCGCATCCTCGAGGACGTCGGCTTCCGCTACCTCAACCAGGTCGATCCGTTCGACGGCGGTCCGTACTACGGGGCCGCGCGCGATGCGATCTCGTCGGTGCGGGAAAGACGCGAATTAGTGCTGCCCTGCACCCTGCGAGAAGAGGACGCCGATTCGGAACGAACGCTGGCGCTCGTCAGCACCGAGACGGCGCTCGGATTCCGCGCGACGGTGGTACCGCTCGATGCGGATCAGACGCCGATCGTCAGCGCCGAGTGCCGCGACGAACTCGGCGTGCGCGGCGGCGACCGCGTCTGCGTGACACCGCTGCCATGAGCAGGCACCCCGAAATCGTGAGCCGATCCCCGGCCGACAAACGCGATGTACTCGGACGCTTCGCCGTTGCCGACTCGGTCGCCGTCGCCGAGGCGATCACCCGTGCCCGCGCCGCCTTCCCCGCGTGGCGTGATTCCGGCTTCGAGGCGCGTGCCACGGTGATCCGACGCTTCCGCGACCTGGCGATCGCCCGCAGCGAGAACCTCGCGAATCTGATCGCTCGCGAGATGGGCAAGGCGATCTGGGATGCCCGCAGCGAAGCGAAGCTGCTGCCGGCAAAGGTCGACGTCACGCTCGCAGACGGGATGCGGACGGTCGCTCCGATCGAAGCCGGCCCCGGCATCCGCACCACCGTCCACCCGCGCGGCGTGCTCGCCGTGCTCGGGCCGTACAACTTTCCCGCACATCTTCCGAACGGCCACATCGTTCCGGCCCTCGCCACCGGCAACACCGTGGTCTTCAAGCCGAGCGAGCTCACACCGGCCGTTGGCGCCTTCATGGCTGCACTGTGGCGCGACGCCGGGCTGCCGGAGGGCGTGCTCGAGATCGTTCATGGATCCGGCGAGACCGGCGCCGCCCTGGCTTCGCACGCGGATGTCGACGGCGTGTTGTTCACCGGCTCGTACGCGACCGGGCGCGCGCTCGAAGAGATCTGCCAGGGACAGGCAGGAAAGCTGCTCGCCCTCGAGATGGGCGGCAGGAATGCGATCGTCGTGCTCGACGACGCCGATCTCGAGCTCGCGCTGGCCGAGACCGCCCTCTCGATCTGTGCCACGACGGGACAGCGCTGCTCGTGCGCGAGCCGGTTGTTCGTCCACGAACGAGTGATCGACGCCTTCGCGGATCGCCTGTGCGCGCTGCTCGAAGCGGTGTCGGTCGGGATGCCCCTCGACGAATCGGTCTTCATGGGTCCACTCGCATCGATCTCCGCAGCCGAGAAGGTGCTGAGCTACCGCATGTCCGCCGTCGAGGCCGGTGGCGAACGCCTGCTCGATGTCGATCCGGGCCGGCCACTGCCGTGGCTCGGCGCCGGACTCGTGCGCTTCGCGACGACCGTGCAGTCCCATGCCTGCCAGCGCGACGAGATCTTCGGCCCCGAGGCCGCCCTCTACCCGATCCGCGATCTCGATGAGGCGATCGCCGCGGTGAACGACAGCGACTACGGGCTGGTGGCTTCGCTGATGACCGGGAACCGCGCCCACTACGAGCATGCGATCGGCCGCGTGCAGACGGGACTGCTCAACTGGAACAAGGGAACGATCGGCGCGAGCGGCAAGCTCCCGTTCGGCGGCCACAAGCGCAGCGGCAACGATCGACCGGCGGGCATCCACTCGGCGCTCTACTGCACGACCCACCAGGCCCATCTCGAAGGCGAAGGCAGCTTCGAGCCTTCGACGCTCCCGCCCGGGATGCCGCATCCATCGCGAGAGCGCGCATGAGCGGCGCGTCTCGACCCGGATGCGATCCGCACAGGAGTCGACGTTGAGCCCGGATGCGCGACGCACCGTCCTGATGGGCGACCCGAGCCACTTCAGCGTGCAGGGCGGCGCGAATCCGCACACTCGCACGCGCTGGGGGACGAAACGCCGGGTCGATCGTGAGCTCGCGATCGCCCAGTGGCATGCGCTCAAGATCACGCTCGAGGCCCTCGGCCTGCGCGTCCTCGTCGTGCCGCCCGATCCGGCGCAGCCGGGTCTCGTGTATCCCGCCAATGCGGGCATTCAGAGCCGCGTCGACGAGCCGGAACCGATCGCTGCGAAGACCTTCACCCTCGCGAACCTGCTGCCGTCGCGCGCCGGCGAGAAGGCCCACTATCGACGGGTACTCGAGTCTGCGGGCTACCGCACAGCGGATTTCGACCCGCAGTATCGCTTCGAGGGCGAAGCCGACTTCTTCCCCGCCGGCGACGTCCACCTGCTGACGCACGGCCGGATCGAGCGGCAGCGTTTCGTACCTGCCCTCGCGATCCCTCCGTGGAAGCGCGTCTATGGATTCCGTACCGACGTGCGCGCCAGGGACCTGCTCGCCCGCTCGATCGCGCCGCGCGAACTGATCGTGGTCGCCCTGATCCTCGAGGCCCACTACCACGGCGACACGGCTCTCTGCGCGTTCGGACCCGGACGCCGATTCCTGCTCGCCTACCGCCGAGCGATCGCCGACGTCGACTTCGGCGTGCTGCGCGCGCGCTTCGGCGATCGACTGATCGAACTCTCCGACGCTGACGCGCAGTGCTATGCGGCCAACAGCTTCAGCTACGCGTCCGCGTCGGCCAGCGTGCTCGTGATGCCGGGCGGTGTTTCCTCCGAGCTGCTGCGCCAGGTGACCGACCGCGGCGTCGAACCGGTGGTCGTCGACGTGTCGGAGTTCCTGAAGAAGGGCGGTGGCAGCGTGAAGTGCATGATCGGAGATCTCGGCGTCGTGGCCCCGGAGTGAAGTACCGATCGACCGCTCGCTGTCTCGGCCTGGACAGTGAGGCTGATCGCCACGCACATGAAACTCGAAATGCGGCGAAGCTCAGCCGAGAACTCCAGCGATCGGCTAGGGTGACGAATTCACTCGGAGGTCGTGGATGAGACGAGTATTCGCGTGGGTCGCACTGCTCGCGGCGGTCGGATGCGGCGAAGGAGAGGGTCCGAAGACGCTTCCCGAACCCGCGGCACAGGAGACGTCGGCGCCCGAACGCGATCGGCCCAGCGAGGTCGAGATGGTCGCGTCGATGGAAGGCCACTACAACGTCGTCATCCTCGCCCACGACGCGCTGTTGCAGGGCGATCTCGAGGCGTTCCGATCCCAACTCGCACAGGTGCCCGAGCAACGGCTGCCCGACGCGTCACCCGAGGCATGGTTGCCCTTCCACGAAGGTCTGCAGGCGGCAGCACTCGGTGGCGCGAGCGCGAGCGACCTCGACGCGGCGGCGACCAGTCTCGCGCAGGTCGTGCTCGCGTGCGGCACGTGCCACGCCGCACTCGGGATGGGTCCCGTCTATCCGTCGCCTCCACCCGACGACGGCGACACGCTCGTCGAGAATGTGATGCGCGAGCACCAGTGGGCAACCGAGCGGCTGTGGGAGGGCGTCACCGGTCCCCGGGAAGACGCATGGATGCGCGGCGCGAGTTCACTGGCGGTTTCCCAGACGTTCGCCGAAGCCAACCCGGAACTGATCCTCACCGATGAGTTGCGGCTGCGTGATCAGGAGCTTCGTGAGATCGGTGAACGGGCGATGAGCACCACGGCGCTCGACCAGCGCGCGGCCGTCTACGGGCGACTGCTGGCCACCTGTGGAGGCTGCCACCAACTCGCCGGGGTGGAGATCGACGGGAACTGACCGGCAGACGGCGTCGATCTTCGGGCCCCCGTCACAGCGGCCCGTACTCGCGCGTCACGAAACCGGGCGCGTCCGGTCCTCAGTCACGGACCCAACCCGGCGGCACGCCGGCACGGTGGGCCGTCTCTTCGAGGTTCTCCAGCCAGCGGCGATTCATGTCGAGTTCGTTCCTCACGTTGGCGCAAGCCTGAGCTTCGTTCTGCTCCTCGTCCCACTTGCGCTTGCTGCCACCGGGAGCCCATCGCACGCTGTCGTCCTCGCATTGCAGAGCGCCCGCTTCGAGGCGCTCGATCTCCGAGCGGTACTTCTGGAAGTCCGCCCGCCACTGCGACTCGTTGCGACCGCCGTACGTCTCGGGTGACGCATTCGCGGTCGGCTCTGTCGGGCGCGACACCGGCGCGCGCGCGCCGTGTACGGCGGGAGCCGGTGCGGCCGGTGCGTTCGAGTCGACACGCTGGAAGGAGCCCTTCCCGCCCGACCCGGCGCTGGCGGCTGCGCGCTGGCTCGGCGGCACCTCGTCGAGATTCGCGGTGAAGTGGACGATTCCACTGGAATCGGTCCACTTGTAGAACTCGGCCGATGCGGATCCGGCGAGCCATAGTGCCGCAATAGGGACAAAAGCCAACCGGAGTCTCGATCTCATGTCATCCTGCCCTCCGCCCCCGTCATTCGGCCCGGGCCGACACCGACTTGAGTCTTCAGCCTGATCGGCATCGGGCCGGCTCACGGATCCTGGGTGCGGTATATCGTGTCGCGCACTGCACCCGACCTGTCCGTCACCCACCCTCCGTCCGCGAGCGATCCCGCATGCAGCTCTACATCGGCAACAAGAACTACTCGTCCTGGTCGATGCGTCCCTGGGTGTTGATGACCCACTTCGCGATTCCGTTCGAGGAGATCCGTCTGACGCTCTCGCTGGCGCAGGATTCGGACTTCAAGCGCAGACTCGCGCGTCTGGCCCCGTCCGGCAAAGTGCCGCTGCTCGTCGACGACGGCTTCGCGATCTGGGATAGCCTCGCGATCGTCGAGTATCTGGCCGAGCGTTTCCCGGAGAAGCCGATCTGGCCGCGCGATGTCCGACAGCGCGCCCGCGCGCGGTCGCTCTGCGCCGAGATGCACTCGGGCTTCGCCAGCCTGCGCGAAATCTGGCAGATGAACATCGAGGCTTCACTGCAGGAGGTCGGTGCCCGGACCCTCGCCGAGTCGAGCGCGCTGCGGGGCGAACTCGGCCGCATCGAGTCGATGTGGCTCGAGGCGCTCGAACGATCGGGCGGACCCTTCCTGATGGGCGGCTTCGGTGCGGTCGACGCCTTCTACGCGCCGGTCTGCATGCGCCTGCGCAGCTACGCGCCGAGCCTGCAGGGCGACATGGCGGCCTACGTGGCGCGCGTCTCCGCGGCGCCCGGTGTGGCTCGCTGGATCACCGAAGCGCTGGACGAGCACACGTTCATCGAATTCGAGGAGCCGTACCGCCGCGCACCGATGTGATCCCGGTGCTCCCTGTCACCCGTCGCGCGAAGTCGACGGCGCTCTGCTCGATCAGCTCGCGATCATGGTCGAGCGTCGCGACGTGGTAGCTCCGTTCGAGCACCACGCGCTCGACCGGGCCGGCCACACCCGCCGCGATCTGATCACTCTGCACGGGCTGCACGACGTGATCCTGGGGGCTGTTGAAGATCAGGGTGGGACATCGGATGGCGCCGAGACCGGATCCGACTTCAGCGAGCCCCTCGAAGAGCGAGATCAGGCACGCCACCGGCATCAGCGGATAGGCGAGTTCCCGACTGTCCGGATCGGCGATGTCATTGCCCGGACCGGGAATCGTCTTCACGTCCTTCGCGATCAGCTCGCGAAGCGCGTCGATCGAGGCGCCGTCGGGTGCATTGGCCGGTGAGTTGATCACCACGATGCCCGCGATCTCCGGATGCCGCGCGGCGAGCCAGAGCGAAAGCGCGCCTCCCATCGAGAGCCCGGACACCACGACGCGCTCGCAGCGCGAGGCGAGCGACCGCCACGCCGACTCGGCGGCGGCCGTCCAGTCGCGCCAATCCGTCGTCGCCATGTCGTCGACGTTGGTTCCGTGTCCCGGTAGCCGCGGAAGCTCGACGGTGAAGCCAGCAGCCGCATACGCGCGGGCGAGTCCGCGCATCGATTGCGGAGACCCGGTGAAGCCGTGCAGCACGAGCGCACCGTGCGGGCCACCCTGCGCGGACCAGGGCTCGGCACCGGGAAGGACTCTGGGTTCGGTCATCGAGCAGCTCCGGAAGGTGGATGGGGCGAGACTAGCGCGACGAGCGGCGGCAGCGACTCGCACATCGATGCTGCGCGGCGGACACTCCGACGCGAAGCACACCGTTCGAAGTCGCGCCGCAGTGTGATCGGGCTCGGCGCCCGACGCCCGGTCGCACTACTGTCCACGTCCTGATCCATTCCAGCACAGGAGTCCCCGATGCGCTTCAGCTTCTGGCCTGCCCCGATGCAGCCCTGGTCCGAACTCCTGCTGCTCGCCGAACACGTCGCGCGCACGGGCTGGGACGGGTACTGGTTCGCCGATCACTTCATGCCCGACGGTCAGGAGGTGTCGGCGCCGTGGTCCGAGGCGTGGACGACGATCTCGGCGCTGGCCGCCCGCGTCGATCGACTGCGCTTCGGCACGCTCGTCTCGGGCAACACCTACCGCCACCCCGCCGTGCTGGCGAAGATGGCCGCCACTCTGGATCAGATCAGTGGCGGTCGCGCGGTGCTCGGCCTCGGTGCCGGCTGGCAGGAGAACGAGCACATCGCCTACGGAATCCCGTATCACGATGTTCGCGAACGGTTGGCCCGACTCGAAGAAGCGTGTGCCGTCGTGAAGGCACTGTTCGGCCACGAGCGCGCGAACTTTGCCGGACGCTACTACCAGCTGACGAACGCACCCCTCGAGCCCAAACCCGTGCAGAAGAACCTCCCGCTGATGATCGGAGGCGGCGGGGAGAAGGTGACGCTGCGCATTGCCGCGCGGTTCGCCGACGAGTGGAACGTCTGGGGCACCGTCGACACCATGAAGCACAAGATGGCCGTGCTCGATCGCCACTGTGACGATCTGGATCGCGATCCCGCCAGCATTCAGCGCTCGGCTGTCGCCCTGCTCTTCCTCTCCGACGACGACGCCTTCGTGAAGAAGATCTCGGGCTCGCTCAAACAGGCCCACATCGCGGGAAACGTGAATCAGCTGGCCGACACGGTGCGCGCCTACGCGGAGGCGGGCGTCGACGAGCTGATCGTGCCTGATTTCACGCTCGGTGCCCGCACGCAGAAGCTCGAGACCCTCGATCGCTTCATGCAGGAGATCGCACCGGCGGGCCGCTGAGTCGTGCGCGCGAGTGCAACGGGTCACTGCGCAGAGGCGACGAGCCGGATCGAATACGCGAGCACGAGCTGCGACGCAAAGTAGGCGGGCAGCCCCCAGGCGCCGTTCGCGAAGCCCGGAGAGACGAAGCGATCTCGCGCAACCGAGAGATCGGACAGAGCGAATCCCACCGCGCCGATCGCGATCGCGACCGGCGCACCCTGGGCGACCGCGGAGAGCGCGGCGACGACCATCGCCGAGATGATGATCACGTATGCGACGACGGCAGCGCGAAACGCCGCGGGCACGTGGGGACGCAGCCATCGCAGCGCAAAGGCAGCCGCCATCGCCAACGCAAGGCCGAATCCGATCGAGGCTGCGGGATCGAGGCCGAGGTGGACAAACGACAGCGCATAGGCGACGTGCCCGAGCAGAAAGGCCGCGATCCCGAGCTGGAACCAAATCGACTGACCGGCGGGCAACAACAGCGCATCACCCAACCAGCAGAGCATCAGGCCCGTCAGCAGCCACCGGCCGTACACAGTGTCGAGCCCCCCCCACGCGATCCCCGCCCAGACGAAAGCCGACGCTGCAATCGGCTTGGCGATCGCACGACCGGGCGCGGAGTCCAGACGTTCGGCCACGAGCAGCCCCACCAGCGCGACGAAACAGACGAGGACCGGCAGCACGTGGCTCCTGACTCGGTGAAGGGAGATTCGTGGGATGCGAACGCCAGAAGCGGACGGTACCGATGCGACGCCTATCCAGGCGGTCCCGACTTCTCCCAGAACGGCTCGAGGACCGGTGAAACGCGGAGCTCATCCGGAATTCGGCTGACACCGATCACCCGGTCGATCTCTTCGTGCAGATGGTAGATGCGGCGCTCTTGGTAGTTGAGGGGGATCGAGTCGAGGGCTCCGGACGCGACCGAGCGCTGCATCGGCGCGAGATTCTGGAAGTCCTCCTCCATCACGGCGTCGAAGATCTCGATGTAGCGCGCCCAGTCCTTCTGCTGCTCGGTCGTCGCGGCGGGTGGCCCGTAGAAGGTCCACTCGACGTCGGTGGTCTCGGCGTCCACCGGCCAGAAGCAGATGAACGGAAAGCCGATCGTGTCGAGCGGCGTGATCAGATTCGGAAAGACGCTGTATGCGGGATTGGTCTCGGCAAACAGCGGATCGAGCCCGGGGATCACCGGCAGCGGGAACGGCGCAGCGCGCTGCTTCTCGATGGCCATCTCCCACTTGGGGGTCACCATGCGCGAGTGTCCGTTTCGGAAGAGTCCCATCGCGGCGCCGCGGTGATCGAGCAGCTTGGCAACGCTAGACGGGTGGATGGTGCGGACGTGGTAGGTCTCGAGGAATGCATCGGCAACGATCTTCCAGTTCGCGTGCACGCGCTTCCGACGGCTGCCCGCTGCCCGGAGCGTCGCGCCGCCGAGGGGCGTCCACTCGTCGGCGATCGGCCCGAGCCATTCGCGCAGCGAAGGAGCACCCGCATCCTCGTTGACGAACACCCAGCCGTCGTGGATCTCGCAGCGCACCGGTTTCAGCGAACGTTCAGATTCATCGAGTGAAGTGAAGTCGCGTCGATCCGGGACGGCGACCAGCTTGCCGGCGAGATCGTACGTCCAGCTGTGATACTGGCAGCGGAGCCGCTTCGCCGTCCCACAGGCCTCTCGAACGACGGGAGCCCCGCGGTGCTGGCAGGTATTGAAGAAGGCACGCAACACGTCGTCATCGCCACGCACCAGCACGAGCGGCGAGCCGGTCCGGTCAGTCGTCAGGAAGGCGCCACGCTCGGCCAGATCTTCCGCTCGGGCGACGAGCAGCCAGGTCTTCTTCCACAGGTGAGTCTGCTCGAGGGCGAAGAACTCCGGCGAGACGTATCGGGCAGTCGGGATCGGGGGAAGCCCGGGGAATCCATCGGGCGGACCCTCACGCTGCGATTCGTAATCGATCTGCTCGCGGACCCGTGCCGCCCACTTCGCCTGATCCATCCGCGCCTCCTCGGGCAGCGATGATGCACCGCCCGAGCGCGAAACGCTTCAGCGCGTCGTCCACTCGGAGCAGTCGATCGCCGCTTCGGCGAGGAAGATCTTGCGCGCGATCTCGTAGTGGTTGGTCGCGATCCGCGTGCCGGCCTGATCGGGATCGGGCAGATCCTTCTCGGCCCACCACTGCTCGAGACGCCGGGATCGCGACTGCCGCTCAGTCCGGTCGCTCACGCTGAGCCACCGATTGACGCACATCACCGACGGATCGCCGGGCTGGAAGATCAGGTCCGGTGCATCACCGCTGCCGGTCAACACCGCCTGGGTCGGAACCGGCGGACCGAGTTCGCCGTTCTCGAAGATCTTCATGTCGAAACCGAGGTAGGCGATCACGAGGGGCTTCAGGAGTGTTTCGTCCAGCGCGATCGAGCGCGGCGACGCGGCCAGCACCTTGAGGGTTCCGCCGGGAGCGAGCTGATCTGAAGCGAGCGCCGATGCGAGCGCACGGTTCACGGCTTCGAGCGCGCGCTCGTACTGCTTCGACGCGTCGGCGTCCTTGCTCGATGCCCCGTCGAACAGCTCGACGGAGTCCGGCATGCCGGTCTCGACGCGTCCGTTTCGGGCGGTCGTGTCCCGCAACGACAGGATGACTCTCCGCGTCACGTAGACGCGACTCACGATGCGAAGATGGTTGTACTGTCGCTTCGCGAAGAGCCCCTTCGTCTCCGGATCACTCGGGCCGTAGTGTTTGAGCAGCTCGCGATTGCGGGGCTCGAGGGCCCAGCGGGTGACGTCCGTAAATAGCGACGCCGTGTCGACCCCATAGGTCCGCACATCGGTGATCGTGATCGAACCGTCCGCCGAGGTCGAGCCGAGCAGACTCATGCCGACGGGTACACCGCTGACCGGGATGGCCACCGCGTCCCGCGAATCGCTTCCCACAGAGAACGAATACGAGGAGAACGCTGCCATGGGCGCACTGCCCCACCCCTTTCCCGCGCTCCGGCCGAATGCCTCGGGGAGCGGCTCTGGCGAAGCGCCGAGTCGGAACGAATCGGCGTAGAACCTCGCGTAGCCGGTCGGTGCGATGCGCGCGAGCGGATTGCCGAAGGGCAGGAATCCGAGGTCTTCGTACAGCTTCTGCTGCTGCTCGATCGGCATCTGCACCACGAACAGATCACCGGGCTGCAGGTCCTCGCTGGGTGGGTAGACGGGCATCACCTGACTCGCCCGGATCGTGTCATTCCAATCCCGAGCGACCGACTCGAGGTCGCGCCGCTTCTGGGTCGACGCACAACCGGGCGCCATGGCGACGAGCGACGCAGCGAGAAGCAGACACAGCTTCGCACGGAAGAACCGCGCACCGGAGAGCGCGGAGACATACGAGCCGAAAGCCAATCGATGCATCGGTCTTGCTCCATCGAAAACGTGCACCGACCGGACGCACACGGAGCGGCGGGCCGAGCCGACCGGATTATGACGGCTCGACGGTCGCCCGACTCCGGTTTTTCGCGAATCGAAGCGTACGCGAAGCGATCTGCCGCGAAGATTCGCAGCCGCTGCCGGCGACCTGCACGCAGGTTGAAGACTCCTGCGTCCGCATCCTCGGAAAAGGCAGGACGGCCGTTCAGGTGAAGTAGAGATCGCGGATCCTGGCGACGAGATCGACGAGGTTCTGTCGCTCGAGTGCGGCGTCCTTGATGGGACTCTCGATCGGAACGAGCATGATGTTGGCGAGGATCCCGTAGGCACACCCTCTGCGCCATGCGAGCCGTCCTGCGAAACATCCCACGGCACCGACGCGCCCAGGCCCGCGCGCCCGTTGCAACAGAGCCGTCCGCCACGGTCGAGCACCTGCACTGCTATCCCGCTCTCGTCGCGTTGCGCCACCTCGCGCACTTCGTCGTCGATATAGACCGGCGAAACAAAGGTCAGCGAATACCAGCCGTCCGACATCCATTGCTCGCCGAAAGCGGCAGTCAGCGCGGGCATTGCCGCTGTGCCAACCACGCTGCCCGGCACGAACCCGCCCCGGAAGCCGAGCCGCTGCGCCTGGGCGTCGTCATGGATCGAGTCCTTTTGTTCGGCCGCCGTGTTCACCAGCTTTCGCCAGCGCCCTTCGAAGAAGTTGCTGCTCTCCGTCATTTCGACCTCCCAATCGTCCTGCCAAGGATCTCCAGATCGTGCTCGCCCCTTCGAGGAGCGCGATTCGGC
>JANOFF010000062.1:0-43951 GCA_031413515.1 bacterium | reverse complement strand
CCGCAGCTCGTGCCGCAGATACGCGAGCAGCGGCGCATCGACGGCGTCGCGCTGCGCGAAGGCGGATACCTGGTTCTCTGGGGCTACTTCAAGAAGGTGGTGCTCGCCGACAACCTCGCGCGCATCGTCGATCCCGTCTTCTCGAAGGGCGCGAATCCCGACGGCCTCGAAGTCGTGATCGCGACGTTCGGATTCACGTTCCTCGCGTATGCGGATTTCTCCGGCTACACGGACATCGCCCGGGGCACCGCGCGACTGCTGGGCTTCGACCTGGTGCGCAACTTCGACACGCCCTTCCTGTCGCGCGACATGGGCGAACTCTGGCGACGCTGGCACATGAGCCTCAGCTTCTGGCTCCGCGACTACCTGTTTCTGTCGCTCGGCGGGGGCCGCGTCGGACCGGCGCGCCTGACCTTCAACCTGTGGCTGACCCTCTTCGTGGCCGGGCTCTGGCACGGCTCGACGGGCAGCTTCGTGCTGTTCGGGATGTTCCATGGAACGCTGGTGGCCGCGACCTATTGGGTTCGCCGGGTCCGCCCGGTGCGCGCCGGGAGCGCGCGCTGGCCGGGCGTGCTCGGGACCTTCCTGCTGTTCGCGTTCAGCATGGTGGCCTTCCGGGCCGACGACGGACGCCACGCACTCGATCTCTACGGCGCGATTATCGCCGGCGTGCACTGGGATCCGACGCAGTGGGGTGCGCTCATCCTCGTTGCGATCTGCGCGCTGCCGCTCTTCGTCACGGACCTGCTCCAGTGGCGCGCGGGCCACGAGCTGTATGTCCTGCGCTGGTCGCTGCCCGCGCGGATCGCGACCTACGTGGCGCTCTTCTACGCGATCGTGATCTTCGGAAGGTCGGAAGGCTATGAGTTCCTCTACCTACAGTTCTGACGCCAGTTCTGAGCGAGGATTGCCGCGGGCGCTGCTCGGGGCGATCGCCGTCGTGCTGTGCGTGGAGCTGCTGGTTGGAGCCAGTTCCACGAACTTCATGGAGAGCCAGCCGCTCATCTACGAGACCAAGCTCGCGGCCCTCGACACGGGCACGCTTCACGGCGAGGTGATCGTGCTCGGTGACAGCACCGGCGTCGCGGCGCTGCGGCCGAGCGAGTTGGACGAGGCCCTGCCAGAGGGCTGGCAGCTCGCGAACGTCGCGCTGCCGGGCTCGGGGCCTGTTGTAGGCGAGTTCCTGCTGCGTCGCATTCTCGCCCCGGGGTCCCGCGTGCCGCCTCCGCGCCTCGTCGTGCTCCACTTCTCGACGCTGAGCTTCACCGAGTGGCGCCCGAACTTCGTCGAGTACCCGCTCACGCATCTGCTTCCGCTCGGACCCGTCATGAAGGCGGCCTGGGCCGAGCATGACTTCGACTACGTGCTCGAGTGGATCGCCACGCGCCTGCCGAGCCTGCGGCACCGCGAAGAGATCAAGTCGGGCGCGCTCTCGCTGCTGTTCGACCGCTGGCCGGGGCTCGCCGAGCACTACCGGGCGATCACTGGCGACACGACCCACGAGGCGCTCTTCCGCTGGCGCTATTCGGGCCGTGCGGCCCGCAACCGTCAGCTGGCCGAGCAAGTGCTGCATGAGCGGGGCTGGCACCGATTCGACGAGATGCGGTTGCCGGAGGGCGAACTCAGCACGGACGTCCGTTACGACCGGGGCACCTTCTACTTCCCGCCCTTCGTCGCCACACCGCGCGAAGAACGCGCACTCGTGCGCTTGCTCGAGCTGTGCGACGCGCACTCGATCCCCGTGCTCGTGCTGCCCTCCGCGCAGCCCCGAGCCCTCACCGAGGCCCTCGATCTCGACGGCGGCGCCGAGCGCCTCGATGCGTTCGAGCAACGCGTCTTCGCTGGCCGGCCCGGAGTCGCGGTTCCACTCGGCCTGCGCATGCCTTGGCCCCATCCTCTATTCGGTGATCTCGCCCACCTCGAGCAGGCAGGGATCGAGCAGTACACGCAGCGGATCGTTCCGACGTTGCGCGAGGCCGCCACGAGGGCGAACCGTTGATCCGCCACGCCGGCCGGGCGGGCCTCGTGTATCGTTCGCGCCGATGAGCCGTGGCGCGCGCGATACCAAGACCTCCCGGGTGGACGTGGAATCGAGTCTGCGGACCTTCTTCTCGGAACGTTCGGGCGGCGTGCTCACACCCGACGCGGTCGATCCCAGCGTGCATCTCTTCAACGCCGGCTACCTCGACTCGATGAGTTCGCTGGCGCTCCTCGATTTCATCGAAGAGCGCTTCGGCGTCACGGTGCCCGAGGTCGACCTGATCGGTCCCCTCTGCACGCTCTCGGGCCTGATTGCGTTCGTGGCCGAGCGTTCGAACCCGCCCCGTTGAAACTCTTTACCGGTTGAGACTCCATCTTCGTTGAGACTCCATCTTCGTTGAGACTCCATCTTCGTTGAAACTCCTTTCCCGTTGAAACTCTCCCGCCTCGATCAGCTTCCCGGCAGCCCGGTCCCCGCGAGCCTGCTCGGTGAGGCGGAGACGCTGACGGGCGCGCTCGCTGCGCTGGTCGAGCGGTTTCCGGATTTTCGCTGTCTGACGACGGTCGACCGACGGGGCGTCGAGCAGCATCGGACCCTCGGCGAGATCTGGAGCCGGGCCGAGATGATCGGCGCCGGGCTCGCGACACGCGGGCTCGAGCCGGGCGGCGTGGTGATCCTGATCCTGCCGACGGGCTCCGAGCTCGTGGCCGCCTACTTCGGCGTGCTGCTCGCGGGCGGCGTACCCGGGCTGGTCGCCACGCCGTCGAATCGCGTGGCCGACCCCGAGGTCTATGCTGCGCGCGTCGGCGCGATCCTCGCGAACGCCGCCGCGCACACGCTCTATTGCAGCCCCGAGATCGCGACGACCTTCGCGGGCGAGCGCCGTGCCCTGCTGGCGGGGGCCGCACTCGTCGTCCCCGACGATCTTCGAAGCACGGGCAGCGCCCTGGTTTCGGTGTCACCGCGAGCGGACGACACGGCGACCGTCCAGTACTCGTCCGGCTCGACCGGCATTCCGAAGGGCGTCCTGCTGACGCATCGCGCCATGTTGAACAACATCCGCGCCGTGCGCGATGGCCTGGGTCTCGGGCCGCACGACGTCAGCGTGAACTGGATCCCGCTCTACCACGACATGGGTCTGATCGATGCCTTCCTGCTGCCATTGCTCGGTGGCTGCCCGACGGTGTTGATCCCCACACTGGATTTCATGCGCGATCCCGGCCTCTGGCTCTGGGCCATCCACCGCCATCGCGGCACGATCTCGTGGGCACCCAACTTCGCGTATGCGGTGGCAGCGAGCCGCATCCCCGAGCGCGATCTCGAAGGACTCGACCTTTCGAGCTGGCGGATTGCGATCAACGCCGCCGAGCCGCTGCTGGCGCGCACCCTCGACGCCTTCGCGCAACGCTTCGCGCCGTACGGATTCAGGCCCGAGGCGATGACGCCCGCCTGGGGGCTCGCCGAGAACGTCACGATCGCAACCGCGCACCCGATCTCGGCACCGCCGCGGATCGAGCACATCGATCGCGCCGTGCTGGTTGGCCAGGCGATCGCGAAGCCGTGCGGCGCCGACGGCATCCCGTCGGTCGCGATCGGACGTTGCCTGCCGGGCTGTGCGGTGGAGATTCGCAACGATGATGGCGAAAGCCTGCCGGACCGACGCGTCGGCGAGGTCTGGCTGCGAAGCGACTCGCTGTTCAGCGGTTATCACCACAATCCCGAGCTGACCGAGCGGGTGCTCGTCGATGGCTGGCTGGCGACCGGAGACCACGGCTACCTGGCCGAGGGCGATCTCTTCTTTGTGTCGCGGGACAAGGATCTGATCGTGATCGGCGGCGAGAAGTACCCGCCCCATGACATCGAGAGTCTCGTGAACGAGGTCCCCGGCATCCGCGCGGGCTGCGTCGTGGCTTTCGGCGTGATGAACGAAGCGCGCGGCACCGAGGAACTCGCGACCATCATCGAGACCCGCGAAACCGGCAACGCGGCCGCAGCGCTCGAGCAGGCCGTCCGCCAGAAGGTGCTCGAGAGCACCGGTCTCGCGCTGCGCCACGTGCTGCTCGTCCCGCCCGGTGGCGTCGAGAAGACCACCAGCGGCAAGCTGGCGCGGCGCGCCACGCGCGAGCGACACGCCGCGAGCCTGCGTGCTGCAGAAGGGGACGGGGCGTAGGCCCGAGTCTGCCTGCACCGGGGCCTTTTCGATTGACCCACTACCGGGGCATGTGTTCCAGTGGCCCGGTGGGATCGATCCGCCGTGCACGTCATGGGCAGCCGGGAAGCGATGTGCTGCCGGATCTCCGAGCGCAGCTGTCCCGAGAGGTGCGGTGCGGGGGGCTCGATTCTTCATCAGTCGAAAGGTCGATGATCTTGCCGTTCTCTCTGCGCGCGCTGTGGCTCTCGCTCCTCTCGATTCTGTGGCTCGTCCCGCCCGCCGCGTCTGCCGACGTCGTCGATCTCGTCGCCGCCGTCTCCGAGTCGAACCTGGTCGCCCACGTGGCCGCGCTCGAGTTCGATCGGTCGTCGTCGGGCGCGCAGGCCCTCGCGGCGGACTACATCCGCGACGAACTCGAATCGTACGGCTACACGGTCACGAGCCAGCCAGTCGCCGGCAGCGAGAATCTGACCGCGACGCTGGTCGGTCTCGTCCAGCCGGGTCGCGAGTTCGTGCTCGGCGCGCACTTCGACACCGTCCCGGGCTCGCCCGGCGCCGACGACAACGCGAGCAGCGTGGCCGCTGTTCTCGAGGCCGCGCGCGTCATGGCCGGGCAACCGGTGCACTCGACGGTGCACTTCGTGTTCTTCGCCCTCGAGGAGGTCGGCATCGAGGGCAGCGAGGCCTACGCGGCCGCCCTCGCTGCCGCGAACCACGACGTGATCGGAATGATCTCGCTCGACATGATCGGCTACACGTGCAGCACGCCCGGATGCCAGCTCGTGCCACCCGACATCCCGGGCTGCTTCGACGTCGACATCCCGGGCAACGTCGGCGATTTCATCGGCCTCGGCGCGAACACGTCCTCACTGTTCATGCTCGACACGCTGATCGCGAATGCCGCCGTCTACGTGCCGAGCCTTTCGATCCAGACCTTCGTCGTCCAGGGCAACGGCAGCTGCTTCTCGCAGAGCCGCCGCAGCGATCACAAATCGTTCTGGGACGAGGGCTATCCCGCGATCATCCTCAGCGACGGCGCGGAGTCGCGCAATCCGAACTACCACCAGTCGAGCGACACCCTCGCGACGCTCGACACGGCGTTCATGACGGCCGTGACCCGCGCAGTGGTGGCGCACGTCGCGACGACGGTATCCGGCGCCACGGCCGTGCCGCTGCTCGGGCCCGCCGCGGTGACGGTGCTCGTTGTGTTGCTCGGCGCCGTCGGCGCAATCGGTGCGCGGAGGCGGCGGGGCGGGACGGGGTGAGCTCATCCAGATCGGCGCTTGCGTACTCCTTCGCCTCGGAGTCCATCGCGGACTACCAGCGTCGCTTCGCGCGAGCCGTCACTTTGGGCCGACACGAGGAGGAACTTGCTGGCTCGTCCTGTCCGCATCGCAGTCCCGGCCAGACCGCGCAGGCTACGCGCTTCGGAACTCCTCGAGCCGCTCCCCGAGCTCCCACTCGGCCGCGCATCCCTCGATGTATGCCCAGTCGAGGTCGGGCAGAGCGCAGAGTCCGATCAGATCGATCCGGTCCCTGGGACGGTTGGCGATCAGCTTGAGCACGATGAGGTCTTCTGGGGTCGCCACACGCAACCCGCGAGCGTCCCGATGGGCTCGTCGAATCACGTCTTCCTGCAGCCGGGTCTTGGCAGACTGCAATTCGAGGACGGCCCGAGGATCCTCCGACACGAAGCGGACGAAGTCGGGACCCGAGGGCTGCTCCTCGCCGTACTGGGCCGCGATCCTGAAGCCCCGTCGTTCGAGCGCGATCGTGAGTCGATCGAGCTGGGGTGCGCCTGCGGTCATCGTCACATCGATGTCCGCGGTGAACCGGGGTTCCACCCAGGCGTTCACGGCATGACCGCCGATGAGGGCGTACTCGATTCGGGCTTCGGCGAGAACCTCGGCGATGACGCCGAGCGGGTCGTCCACCGGGACACTCTCCTATCGTCGAAGCAACCCCAGGGCACGCGCGCGCTCGTAGAAGGCAAGCGGGCCCGAGTCGTCGGGAGGTGCACTCGTCGAGCCGGCATAGGCCTCGAAAAGGGCCCAGCTCCGGGCGAGACGCTCCGACAGTGACAGGGCCTGATGCTCGGTGGCAACCGCTTCGTGCGAGGCCTGCTTGAGTGCACCGATCCGCGCGAGGTAGCTCCGATCCTTCTCCGAGATCGCCATGGGCCGAGAATAGCCGCCGGGCGCGGACGATGCTGGCGATCCAACGGCCGTCCGGGCTCCATCGTCGTCTGGCGTGGTGAGTTCGGGTTCGAGCGCGATCGCTACTTCTACCCGTAAACGCCATCTGTCCCTCGCTCCCCTGACTCGACATGGCGGGTGTCTGTCGGATCTGGAGCGGGAGAAGGGGCCCTGAGTTCCCTGTCCGGGCAAGCTTCTCGGTCATGGGTACCGTTTCCGTGTCTTGCCGCGCAGGGAGTTTGCTCGTGCATACGGCGTTGGGTGCGCGATAGGGTGAGCATCTCCGATCGCGCCAATCCGATCCGGCCGTCTTCCGCACACCCTCCTGGCCCACCAGCATGAATCCCGAGCCGAGCGGATCGGCGATCTCCCAGTCAGTCTCGGGGGCCCCGCGCCTCGCACTCCGAGCGATCAGTCCCGCAGCAACCAGCAGGCCGAGACCGCCGATCCCGTCGGGATCGAAGAGCGGGGCGTTCGACTCCGCGGTTCGCAGCGCCGGAGACATCACCTTCTTGCGCGCGATCCGTTCGCCGAAGGCGATGACCTGGATATGCGCATTCGCGGCCCCCGGGCCCGGCCCGGGAAGGTCAGGTGCGCAAAGTCGGGGCTCGTACCGCTCTGACTACTTCTCACTTCGGGATCGCAGCGCAAGCGTCACCGCCCCGACGATTCCTGCACCGAGCAGTGTTCTCACAGCCCAGAACATCCCGAAGAAGCAACTCTCCGGGCGGACATCGACCCAAGAGATCGACTCGATGTCGGAGCCCACTCGTTGGTGAAGCGCCTCCGGCGTCAGCCGCGGCACTCGAAACGGTCCGGCGGAAGGCTCAACGGCAACCAGCACCAAGGCGCCGGATTCGAGCTCGAGCTCGGCAAAGAATCCGTGCTCGGTGGTGTATCGACGCACCGATCGAACGGGTAGGTCTACTTCGCCAGTCACTTGGAGCCATCCTGGAGAGATCACACCCCAGCCTTAGCCGTCTGTGACCCGAAACTGTCCGTTGAACCAGTCTGCTTGGCATCCGTACGGAAGGCTCGCAGGCAGCAATCCTCCGCCGCACAGGCTCGCTCGCCTTTCAAAAGGGAAGCCGGAGACCAACAATGCGAACACGCCGAAGGTTGCGGCGATCCTCATGGTCGAGACCTCGGATCGGGGAATGTCATCTGCCACGAGAAGGGCAGGAACGGATAGGGTGTGCCTCCTGGATCTTCTCGTCTCGTCCCCGGCCCATCGAAGTCGCCGAAGGCAGCGTCCCGCATCACGCTGCCTGCTCCCCTCTCTTCTCTTCTCCTACAGCCACGGCGCCAGCCGCTCCTGCGGCGGCCGCGCGGGCTGGCGCAGGTCGTAGTCGAAGCCCTCGAAGCCGAAGGGGCCGACATCGCGCGGATTCCCGGCGCCGATCCACAGGAAGGGCACGCCGACGAAGCACAGCTGAAAGCCGATGCACGCGACGGCGAGTCCCGGTGCCAGCGGCAGCGATGCGACCGCACGCACGCACAGGCACGCGATCACGAGCGCCGGAAGCGCAAACAGATCCCAGTCCCACGGCCCGAAGAACGGTCGCACGGCGGTCGCGTAGAGGCCGAGCGGAAGCGCCATGAGGGCGATCCACTGGCCCTGCACTCCGGCCACCAGCACGCGCGGACGGCGGAGCAACAGGAACAGCA
Source organism: bacterium (assembly GCA_031413515.1). Classification (GTDB taxonomy): domain Bacteria; phylum Myxococcota_A; class UBA9160; order UBA9160; family UBA4427; genus TMED88. The sequence goes on along the minus strand of JANOFF010000062.1, from coordinate 35,955 downwards.
GGCACGGCAAGACCGCCGGGACCATCAGGCTGAAGGCATTCAAGAGATATTTGAGGTGTGGACGTGAAAGCCACACCACATCGGTCCCGATGCTCGGCGCGCCCGCCCAACCGCGAACCCACCAGCGGATTCTTCCCGGCTCGTTGCTGCGTCCCAGGATCTCGAGCACTCGGGTCCAGGCGCCCATGAATTCGGCCGTGCCCGCGACGAGGCTCTGCACGACGAGAAATCCGGCGAGCGGCGCCCCGGCGATCAGCGATGCCCGGATGGCTTCGCGCCAGGCGTCGCGAATTGTCGGCCGCCGAGCGGCGAGCAGCGGGATGGCGAGCAGGCTCGGCACCAGCAGCATCGCGGCGGCGTGAAGCCAGATCGCGATGCCGAGACAGAGCGCTGGCAGCACAGGATGCCCGTCGCCACGCAGCGCGCGCAACGCACACCACATGTAGGCGAGCACGGCGACGAGCAGCGGTGGGTACACCTCGATCCGCCCGGCGAACACGCGCGCGAGGCCGCCCGAGAACAGCAGCAGCGTGATGGCCGACGCCGATGCTCCCGGCGCGATCTCGCGGGCGACGCGCAGCATCAGCCAGATCGCCATGCCCCCGCACGCGCACGCGAACGCCCGCATCATCTCGATCTGGTCGACACCCAGGGCGAGCGCGATCCGCACGATCGACCGCAGCAGGAACGTGGCCCCCACCTCGGGAAACACGAACTCGTGTCGCGTGGATGCGGCGACCGCGAGCACCCCCGAGTCGCCGGTGAGAACGCTTTCGCGCGCGACCCAGAGGGCCAGCGCGACGAAGCAGCAAGCCAGTGCCTCGAAGCGCTCCCCCTTCGGCAACCGGCGCGTCAGTGCGGCGAAGCCGGCTTCGACTGCGCTCCGCACACGCGCCGCGCAGAGCAGGAGGGACAGCGTGCCCAGCAGCACAGCGGCCCATCCCGGGAGATAGGCCCATAGGTTGAACGCCCAGCCGATGCGCTCCGTCGGGAGCCAGCCGAGCTGGAGTGCCACGAGGAGCGACCACAGGAGCAGGAGCCCCACGGACAGCGGGGCAAGCTTAAGCGACGCCATGCCGACCATCCAGAAATCCACTTTGTTCCGTGATGAGCCGTTGCCCGCATGAATCGCGCTCTGCGCATGCGAGTCGCCGGCCGAGCATCAGTGCGCTTCGTGCGATGGAGCGAGTGCGGCAGCGGGCGGCGCCGGTTCGAGGCATGCCGGCGGCAGCGCGAGCAGCGCGGCCTCGAGCACTTCGGCGAGGATCGCGTGGCCCTCGCGATTCGGGTGCGGATCGAACTGCCCGACCCACAGCGAGCGCGCGTCGCGTCCGTCGAAGGCGTCGAAGCTCCGGGCCACCGGCAGGCCGCGCTCCTCGGCGAGCCGCGCCACGTGCTCGTAGATCTCGCTATAGCGGTGGCTCCAGTCGAGATCGTCGAGGTGCGTGTGCAGCAGCACGAGCCCGCAGTGTTCCGGCTGCCGGCTCAGCGCAGCGAAGCGATCGAGCGCCGCGGCGAAGTCGGCGGCCGCGGCTGGATTGTCGAAGTAGTTGAGCTCGAGTTCGCGCGGATAGCTGTGCTCGGGTGGAAAGATCTTCGACCACAGGTGCATCCAGCGCGGCCAGACGGCACGCCACAGATACGACGGCGAGTTCGCCGCGGCGCGCGCCTTCTCCCAGAAGACCGCCGAGTCGTCCTCGCGTCCGGGCTGCTTCGCGTAGTGGCGACCCTCGATGTCGTTGATCGTGAAGCCATAGACGAGCACGCGCGGTTGATAGTGGTCGACGACGTCGGCCAGCCGGACCATCGCGTCGAGCGCGTTCACGCCGTCGAGCCCGACGTTGATCACCTCGACGCGCCGGCCGTTCGATTCGAGGCGCGCGGGCTCATTCAGCCGCCGCTCGAGCACCTGCGAGTAGGCGTCCGACTCTTCGACGCCCGAACCCATCGTGACCGAGTCGCCGGTGATCGCGATCCGCAGCACGCCGGGTGCCGCTTCGCGCGCATACTCGGGCCCGCGCAGCCGTCGGCTGTTGCTGCGGAAGTAGACGCCCTTGTGGATCCCCTCGACGTCCATCCGGGCCAGGTCGAGCAGTCCGTGCAGGACGGGCAGCTCGGGGTCGACGGCTTGTTGCGGCGGTGCGGCAGCGGGCTGTGCGACGGGTGCGGCCGGCTCGGGTGGCTGCCAGAGCAGCCGCGCAACCCCTTCGGCGCCGAGCAACGCGAACAGCACACTGGCCATCGCGAGCGCGATCCTGACCAGCCAGGCACGCCCGGGGCGGCGCCCCGCACGAGTGCTCACGTCTCACCTCGGATCACTGGCGACCTCATCACGTCCATCACGCCCATCGAGCCGAGCCCATCGACCGCTCGCGCACGGGCCCCGAGCGGATCTTCGCGCGCGGTCTGCGTGCTCCTGCATCCGGCGCAGTATGGCGGACGGATGGCCCGATTCGACAGAGTTCCGAGGATCGGCGGGGCGGACCGCGCCGAGAACAGCGAGGGCTTCCCCATGCCGACTGTGGCGTATCGACGGACACGAGCCACACGACGCGCTCGACTCCCTGCCGCGGTGGTGGCCGCGGTTGCGCTGTGGGCGGGCGGGTCGGAGACGGCGCGCGCCGGTACGTTCGCGCCCATCTCGCAGCTCCGCGAAGTCCGCTCCGACACCATCGACGCGACGCGGGGCTACACGTGCCTCGGCGGCGGGGGCGGCCCGCCGTTGCCGAGTTGCCCGACCGACCTCGGCACCACGACGCCTTCCGACATCGCTGCCGCGACGGACTTCGCCGCCTTCGACGAGACGGCCGCGACGCCGGGCGGGAGCGCCACGCAGACGTCGTCCATCACGCCGACGAGCCTGATGGCGATCGGTCAGAACGCAGCGAACGCGACCGCCAGCGTGCTGCCCAATCCGCCGTGCTGTCTCTTCGTCCTGCGCACCGTCGATCCGACGACGGTGAACACCTACCAGGTGACGGTCGCCCTCGACGCAGCGACGGCCTTCACGTTGACCGCGGGCGGCTGGGTCGAGCATCCCGACCCGAGCTTCCCGGTGAACGGGCAAGGCTCGCTCGACATCTCGTTCAAGGGGCCGAGCGGGGCGCTCGGCAGCTTCCACGCCTCCTACGACCCGGGCTGCAGCGTGCAGCCGACGTTCGGGATCTGCCGCGTCGAGCCTGCGCCGCTCGCGCTCTCGGGCACGCTGCCCGCCGGCACGTACACGCTCGACATCGTTCTCGAAGCGAGTTCGGCGGGCTCGTGGTTCCCGAGCGTGGGCGCGCTCAGCGGGTACGGGGTCGGCGCCTACCAGGTGGCGCTCGACCTCGAGGCCAGCGAACCGCCGCCGGTGCCGGGGCTCGGGCCGATTGCGACGGGCGCGCTCGTCGCGGTGTTGGCCGCGCTCGGCAGCCCTGCGGCGCGCGGGCGGTGCAGTCCGCGCCGATCTCGCGCTCACAGAAGTCGCGGACGCGCGGTCCCGGAACCGACCGCGCAGGCGATCGCCGCGGCACTGGCGCGATGACCCGCCCGCCGCCCGGGCTCGGGTTTGGTTCTTGTTCGTGTGGAAAATGACCGGTATTGTCCACGCGTGATAGAGCGACTCCTCACCGCGCGCCTGCAGGCCACTCCCCGCAGCGTTCTCTTGCTGGGGCCGAGACAGGTCGGGAAATCAACATTGCTCGGGGGGATGGCGCCCGACCTCGAGCTGAACTTCGCCGACCCGGGCGTGCATCGTCGCTATCTCGCGCACCCGGAGCTGTTGCTCGAAATCCTGGATGCAGCACCGGCGTCGACTCGCATCGTCTTCATCGATGAAGTCCAGAAGGTTCCCGCACTGCTCGACGCGATCCAGGTCGTACTCGATTCGAAGCCGAAGCGGTTCCGCTTTCTGCTGTCTGGATCGAGCGCACGCAAGCTGAAGCGGGGCCAGGCCAACCTTTTGCCGGGCCGCGTCGTGGTCTACACGATGCACCCGCTGCTCGAGCGCGAACTCGGAGCGCTCTTCCATCTCGACCGCGCGTTGGCTCATGGCACCTTGCCGGCAACATGGACGGAGGACGAACCCGATCAGCGCGCGGAATTGCTGCGAAGCTACGCCGACGTGTACCTGCGCGAGGAAGTCCAGGCCGAGGCGCTCGTGCGCGATCTCGGCGGCTACGCCCGGATGCTCGACTTCGTGGCGGCGGCGTCCGGCACCACCGTCAACGTCAACGCGTTGTGTCGCGCCGCCGAGATCCAGCACGAGACGGCGCGGCGGTACCTGGACGTACTCGAAGACACGCTCGTCATGTTCCGCGTTCCCGCGTGGAGCGGCTCCGACCGCGCCAGCCTCGTCGCCCATCCGAAGCTCTATCTCTTCGACATCGGTGTCCGGAACGCGCTACTGCGCCGGCCCCTCGATCACCCGCTCGAAGACGAGCGAGGCCTGCTGCTCGAACACTTCATCGCGCAGGAAATACACCGCCGGACCGGGACACTCTGGCCCGAGGCACGACTCTTCCACTATCGCACCAAGCACGGAGCAGAGGTGGACTTTGTCGTCGAGGTCGGTCGCGATCTCTGGGGAATCGAGGTCAAGTCCGCACGACGCGTATCCACCGACATGCTCTCGGGCCTGGCATCGCTGGCGGATCGCACGAAGCGCCTCAAGCGCAAGATCGTCGTCTGCATGACCGACCGACCTGCGCGACTCGGAGACGTGGAGGTGCTGCCGATCCGAGAGTTCCTCGCCGAACTGCCGGCTTGATGGCGACACAATCGTCGTAGGTGATGTCGAGGTCGGCTGGATCGGCGACGACCCTCACATGGACGCACGTCACTGCATATAGAGCGTCGGTGATACGGCGTGAGTCGATCGCCGCCGACTCGGGACCCTCGACGCCGATAGCGGGATCCGTCACGCTGGCCAGCCTGGGAGAGCAGGCCTGACGCGCTGCGTCTCCCTCACGTGTTCGATCCAGCGGCACCACCGTCTCGATCCCGCCCTCGGAGCACCGCCTTGACGCTGTTCCAACCCGAAACGGTCCTCACGAGTACGATCGAGGTGGGGATCGCGATCGCGGGCTTCACCGGCATCGTGATCGCGCTCGCGAAGCGGGATGCCGACGCGAACGCGCGAGCGCTGCTGGTCTCCGTGCTGCTCCTGACGTCGATCGGGTCGGTGACTTTCTCGTTTCTTCCCATGCTGCTGTCGCTTGCCGGCCTGCCCGATTCCACCGTCTGGGCCACCAGCAGCGCCGTGTTCATCGTCTACGCCGTCGCGGTCTCCGTCTACCGTGCGCGCCAGATCAGCTCCCTCGAACACAGAACGCCGGCGTCCTTCCGGGCGGGTGTCTCGTTGTTCGTCGCGGGAATCCTGCTGCAGATCCCCAACGTCTTCTGGTGGCGGACGGCCTGGCCCTATCTGGTGTTGATCGTCGTGTATGTCCTCTATTCGTTCTCGGTCTTCGTGGCGCTCGTCTGGGATGTCTGGCGCGACATCCACGAGGATCCGGGCACTGAGTCTCCTTCGCCCTGACACGACGCTGAACGTGTGAACCGCCGAGCCCGCGGCGTCCTCTACAGGGCTCTCGACAGAGCTACGCTCGCGCGATCGACTGCGAGCGCGCTCGCCCCTCATCGCAGGAGTCCCGAACTTGGCTGACGCACCCGTCCCCGCTCCCTCCACCTCCTCCCCCAACGTCGCCGGGGCGATCCTGCTCGGCGCGTTGATCGCCGTGGGTCTCGCCAGTCTCGGCTACCTGCTCTCCGACGGGCTCCTGCGCTTCAAGGACATGGACCGCACGGTCTCGGTGAAGGGACTTTCCGAGCGCGAGGTACCCGCCGACGTCGCCATCTGGCCGATCAAGTTCAGCGAGACGAGCAACGATCTCGGCGCCCTCTATGCGGCGCTTCAGCAGAAGAGCGTGCTGGTGCGCGAGTTCCTGGTGGAAGCCGGATTCGGCGACGACGAGATCTCGCTCTCGGCGCCGTCGATCATCGACCGCAAGGCGCAGGGCTACGGCGACCAGGGTGCGGTCGAGTTCCGCTATGCGGGCAGCGCGACGATCACGGTCTACAGTCGACAGGTCGACCGCGTGCGCGAGGCGATGCAGACGCTGGTCGAACTCGGCAAGCAGGGCATCGCCATTTCAGGCGAAGAGTACGGCGCCCGCACGGAGTTCGTCTTCACGGGGTTGAACGAAATCAAGCCGGAGATGATCGAAGAGGCCACCAAGTCGGCGCGCGAGGTGGCGGAGAAGTTCGCCCGCGATTCACAGAGCCGGCTCGGGCGGATCCGCAGCGCCAATCAGGGCCTCTTCAGCATCGCGGACCGCGACAGCAACACGCCGCACATCAAGCGCGTGCGCGTGGTCTCGACGGTCGAGTACTTCCTGGTCGACTGAGGGGGGGAGCCGTTCTCCGGGCGAGGATCTACCGCCGTCAGAACCGATCCACCGGGTCCGACTTCGGTTCAGTCGGGAGTGGAGATCGGCGCGATGGGAGCCAGCAACGCCCGGCGCGAGGACCGAGGGGGCCCGGAAACGCGAGTCGAGGTCGCTCGGCGCGCGCCGAGTGGGCGTTTCGCAGCGCTCTGGCTTTCGCCCGTGCGGCCTCGTCTTCCCGATAGCGCCCGGCACTTCGCGCTCCTAGGATCTGCGCCGCGTGTCACGCGGTCCACGACGCGCCGGGCCGGTTCGCTCCATCCGGCAGCCCGGCGATCCGGGCGCGAGCGTCGACGCGGATGCAACCGGACGGGCTCGACGTGGAGAAGCTCTACATGCGCGCGCTCGTCAGCACGGTCACCGCGATAACCCGGCGGCCGGCACTCGCACTCGTCTGCTTCGCGCTGATCACGCTCGCAGCCGCCAGCTACACCGCCACGCACTTCCGGATGAACTCCGATGACTCGACGCTGATCAGTCAGGACGAGCCGTTCCGCAAGGACTTCGCAGCTTTCATCGACCAGTTCCCCGAGTCCGAAGAGACGACGGTCATCGTGATCACGAGCCCGTCGATCGAGCTCGCCGACAAGGCCGTCGACGCCCTGCGCGACGCACTGCTCGCGCGCGATGACCTGATCGAGACCGTCTACGCGCCGAGCGCCGACGAGTTCTTCGAGGACCACGGACTGCTCTACCTCGATCGCGCAGACCTCGAGGACGTGATCGAGCGTCTCGCCGAGGCGCAACCCGCGCTGACTGCCCTCTCCGAGGACCCGAGCCTGCGCGGCCTGTTCGGCCAGCTCGAGCTGAGCCTCGAAGAACTCGAGGACGGGGGCGCGCTGCCGACCGGCTTCGAGCGCATGGCGAACCGGATCGCCGAGGTGACCGATTCGCTGGTCGCCGGGAATCCGCGTGGCATCAGCTGGGCGGACGAGTTCCTCGACCAGGAGGGCACCGTCTATCGCGTCCTGATCGTGCAGGGGCGCAAGGACTTCAGCGAGACGATCTCGACCGCTCACTTGATCGGAGGGATCCGCGACACGGCTCGCCAGCTCGGTCTGACGCCCGAGAACGGCGTCGAAGTGCGGCTCACCGGCATGGTGCCGCTCGCCCACGATGAGCAGGAGACCCTCCAGCGCGGGCTCGCGCTCGCCGCGGTGATTGCGTTCTCGCTGCTCACGATGATCCTGCTGTTTGGCGTACGCTCGATCCGCATCAGCTTCGCGGCCGGCGTGACCCTCCTCACCAGCATCACCTGGACGACCGCCTATGCGATGTTCGTCGTCGGCGAGTTCAACATCATCTCTGCCGCCGTGATGGTGATCGGTCTCGGCGTGGACTTCGCGATCCACCTCGGGCTTCGCTACGAAGAAGAGTGTCGCCGCGGATTCAACGTGCCCGACGCAATCGTGTCGGCGACCCGCGAATCCGGCATGGAGATCACGCTGTGCGGGCTGACGTCGACGATCGGATTCCTGTCGTTCGTCCCCACCCCCTACCCGGGACTCGCCGCGCTCGGAATCATCGCCGGTGGGGGCATGATGCTGGCGCTGCTCGCCAGTTTCACGGTCTTTCCGGCGATCCTGGCGTTGATGCGGGCACCGAGCCCCCAGTACCCGATCGCGAGCGCTTCCATGACCCGCATCAGCTCGACGATCGCGCGCAATCCGCGGGCCTGGGTCGGGTTGGGCGCCGCGATCACCGTGGTCGCCGCCGTGCTGAGCCTTCGCATGAGCTTCGACTTCAGCACGCTCAGCATGCGCGATCCCGACTCGGAGTCGATCGTGACGCTGCGCGATCTGCAGCGCGAGGACATCGTGACCGACTACTCGGCGGTGGTGCTCGCTCCGGACCGGGCCGCGGCCGAGAGGATCGCCCTCGAACTCGAGGCGCTCGCCACGGTTTCCGAAGCGCGGGCGCCCTCCTACTACGTACCGGGGGAGCAGGACGAAAAGCTCCTCATGCTCGAGGACGCCGCCTTCTTCCTCGAGCCGGTGATCTCGCCCGAGCCACCGCGCGCGGCACCGAGCGACGCCGAGCGGCAAGCCGCGTTCGACTCGCTCCGCGCCCGGCTCGCGAGCCTGTCGGATCCGGCTGGGAACGAACCGCTCTGGCAGAGCATCCGGCGCCTGCGTGCGAGCCTCGATGCCGTCGCCGATACGGACGCGCTCGATCAGCCTCTCGCCGAACTCGAGCGCCTCGTGGTTTCCGATCTCGGCGAGCGGCTCGACTGGCTCCGGCGCGCGATCACCGTCGAAGCCGTGAGCTTCGACGATCTGCCCGAGGACACGCGCCGCCGGGTCGTGGCACCGGACGGAACGACCCAGGTCGTCGCGCTGCCGCGCGACGACCTGTCCGACACCTCGGCGCTGAAGCAGTTCATCGAGGAAGTCGCAACGATCTCGCCGAACGCCACCGGGCGCCCCGCGGTCGAGGCGGGGATCGGACGGATCGTCGTGCAGACCTTCGAGATGGCGATCGCGATCACGGTCGTCTGCATCTTCCTGCTGCTTTGGGTGACGCTCGGACGGATCGGGGACGCCGTCGTCGCAATGGTCCCGATCACGTTGGCCGGGCTGATCACGACGGCCTTCGGCGTGGTCGCCGGGATCCCGTTCAACATGACGAACGTGATCGTGATCCCGCTGATGTTCGGGCTCGGCGTCGACAGCGCCATCCACGTCGTCGTGCGCTACCGCCACGACGGCTCGGTCGCGCGGGTGATGGAATCGAGTACGCCGCGGGCAGTGGTACTGACCGCGCTGACCACGCTCGCTTCGTTCGGAAGCCTGGTGGTCTCGCAGCACCGCGGGATGCGCAGTCTCGGGATCCTGCTGAGCGTGGCGCTGCTGTCGCTGCTCTTCAGCACGCTGGTCCTGCTGCCGGCGTGGATCACGCTGCGTCGCGAGCCGGCTGGAAACGGCAAGTGAGCCGGCTGCCGGCCGGTGGCTCTGGCGTTTTCGGTTGACTGCCCCGGATGCATCCGGTATCGCTCCCGCGCCGGCTGGACCGAGCCCGCTTCCACCCGCCGCGCGAGACCCGTTCGAGCAAGAATCCGAGAGAACCTGATTGGACTCGCGATGAGAAGCACCGGCACAGCGGCCGGCTCGAATTCGCCCTTCACTCGTCTGGCGCGAGGCGTCGCGGTACGCCCGCGCCTCGTGGCGGCGATCTTCCTGGTGATGCTCGTCGCCTCCGGTCTGTATGGCGCGCGGGTCAGCGAGCTGCTGCAGGCCGGTGGTCTCGACGTGCCCGGCGCCGAGTACGACCGCGCATCCGAGCTTCTGACCGAGCATCTCGGCGTCGGCACCCCCGACCTGATCGCGATCCTCCACTATCCCGATGGGGACGTACGCGACAACGCCTACGCGTCGTTCGTGCTCGACGGTCTCGAGGATCTCTACGACGAACCGGCGATCCGCGGCACGACGAGCCGCTACGACACCGGGCTCGATTCGCTGGTCTCGCTGGACGGACATCGCACGCTGCTGCTCGTCGACCTCGAGGGCAACCCGGCCGAGCAGAACGCCGCTCTGCCACGCGTCGAGGAGCTGCTGCGCGAGGTCTATCCCGGGGTCGAGATCGGGGGACCGATACCCGCCCAGGCGCTCGCCCAGCAGATCGCGAGCCAGGACATGCTCTCGGCCGAGATGTTCGCGTTGCCCTTCGCCGCGCTGCTCACGCTGCTCTTCTTCCGCAGCGCAGTCGCGGCCCTGCTCCCGATCGCGATCGGGGGCTTCGCGCTGGCGACCTCGGTGGCCGTGACGCGCTTCGCCACTCATTTCGGCGAGATCTCGATTTTCGCGCTGAGCGTCAACTCCTTCCTCGCCCTCGGCCTCTCGATCGACTACGCGCTGCTGATCGTGCAACGCTTCCGCGAAGAGCTCGCGATCGCGGAGTCCAGCGCCGAGGCACTGGTCGCCACACTCGACACCGCTGGCCGCGCTGTGTGGGTGTCGGGACTCACGGTGCTGGTCAGCCTGGCGATGCTGCTCGTGGTCCCGGTGCCCCTGCTGCGCAGCATGTCGTTCGGCGGGATTCTCGCCGTCGCGACCTCGATGCTCGGCGCTCTGGTGCTGCTGCCGGCGCTGCTCGTCTGGCTCGGACCGAACGTGAACCGCTGGCGGGTCGGGCTGCAGCAGCGCCCTCTCGCGGGCGCGAGCCCCACCTGGGCGCGAATCGCCGAGTTCGCGCTTCGGCATCCGGTGCTCACGGCCGGCAGCTGCATGGTGCTGCTCCTCTGGCTGGCCGTGCCCGTGATCCGCATGAAGGCCGTGATGCCGGATGCGCGCACCTTCCCGGCCTCGGAGGTGCGGAACGTCGAAGAACGCCTCATGGATGCGAGCGAATTCGATCCGGCCGGAGCGTCGGCCGTGCAGGTGGTGATCCGCACTCAGGATGCCGTGATGACCACGGAGTCCCTGCTCCTGATCCAGCCCTATCTCGAACAGCTCCGCTCGGTGCCGGGCGTGCGCGAGGTCAGCACGCCACTGGCCAAGCTCGATCCGCGCGTCCTGACCGAGCCGGAGATCCAGACGGCTGCGGCCGAGACCGAAACCGAGATGAAACTCTCGCGCACCGTGCACGAGAATGTCGCGCTGGTGACCGCGCTCGGACGGGATCCCTGGCGCGCGGACGCCGCGGCCGAAACCGTGAGCGCGATCCGCTCGCTCCCGCACCCCGGCCTCGAGGTCGAGGTCGGCGGTCCGACCGCGATGCTGGTCGACGTCCGGAATGCGCTCGCCGACTATGCGCCGCTGGTCGGGTTCCTCGTGGTCGGCTGGAACCTCGTCGTGCTCTTCGCATCGTTCCGCTCGGTGCTGGTCCCGATCAAGGCGGCGATCATGAACGTGCTCTCGCTCGTCGCGAGCTACGGCGTACTCGTCTGGGTGTTCCAGGACGGACGCCTGGCCGACGTGCTCATGTACGAGTCGCCGGGTGGGATCGATCCGATCATTCCCCTGGTCCTCGCAGCGATCGTGTTCGGGCTCTCGATGGACTACGAGATCTTCCTGCTCTCGCGGATCCAGGAGGAGTACCTCGAGCACGGCGACAATCGTCGCAGCATCGTGGCCGGGCTCTCGTACACCGGTCGCACCATCTCGAGCGCCGCGCTGATCCTGCTGGTCGTGATCGCCGGTGTCGCGGCCGGAGAGCTGATCTTCATCAAGGTGATCGGCGTCGGCATGGCGGTCGCGATCGCGCTCGACGTGACGCTCGTGCGCGCCCTGCTGGTGCCGGCGACCATGCACCTGCTCGGTGACTGGAACTGGTGGGCGCCGAAGTGGCTCGGGGGAGGTCGCATGCACCGTGAGACGGCGGCGGGCGGGCGGGCGGGTGCCTCGGATTCGTAGCCGCGGCTGCGCGCAGTCCGACGCTAGTGCTGGACCCCCGCTGCGGTGCGGGCGAGTTCGGTGATCTGCCAGGCGAGCGCGGGGCGCAGGCTGAACGTCGCGAAGATCACGAGCGCCACGACGAGAACGAGGCGGGTGATGGCCTGCGGCTCGGTCCGGCCGTGGCGGATCTTCGCGAACAGGTCGGGCAGGGGTTTCAGGTAGTAGACCACGCCCACCACACCGCCGAGGGCGGCGAGCGCCGTGACGTCGAGGCCGAGGCTCGAATAGCTCGCGCCGAGCACGGCCAGCTTGGCCCAGAATCCGGGCAGCGGCGGAATCCCGGCGAGCGACATCAGCGACAGCGCGAACGCCGTCGCGCGCAGCGGCGAGAGATCCATCCGCTTCAAGTCTTCGAAGTGGATCGCCTGGGTGCCCCTGCCGCTGATCGCCGCGAAGCCGAGCAGGATGGCGACCACGTAGTTGATCGCATAGTAGAGCCCGGCGTGTACACCCGAGCGGCCGGCGGCGAATGCCAGGGCGAAGAATCCCGCGTGCCCCACCGCCGAATAGGCGAGCAGGCGGCGCAGATCCGTCTGCACGAGCGAGCCGAGTACGCCGACCCAGATGCTGACGAGGGCCATGCAGGCCCAGTCGCGGCTGAAGCCCGCGCTGCCGCCGCCCATCACGAGATGCGTCAACGCGAACACGGCGCCGAGCTTCGAGAACGCCATCACGACGCCCGTGGCGCCGGGGGGTGCGGCCGTGTAGCCGTCGAGGGCGCCGAAATGCAGGGGGGCCAGGCCGAGCTTGAAGGCCACCGCCACCGCGACGAGGGCGAGACCCGCCAGCACCAGCAGCCGCGCGCCGGGTGCGATGGGAATGGCCGGGAACGCGAACGAGCCCGTGCCGAGATGGATCAGCGCCGTGCCGAACAAGAAGAAGCCGAACGTCGCGGACCCGAGCAGGAAGTACTTGAAGCCCGCTTCCAGCGTTCGCTCCCCGCGGCCGAGTCCGAACCACACAGCGGACGCGAGCGACAAGGTTTCGAGACCGAACGCGAGCTCGAACAGATTGTGCGCGACCGCCATCGTGAGCACACCGATACCGGCCATCAGCGGCAGAACCATGGACTCGAGGTACTGCGGCTGGTGGTCGTCGAGCTCGAGGTCGAGGTTCAGCGCCGCAGCGAACATCAGCGTGAGCGATACGCCGAGAATCGCGATCCGCTCGAGTCCCTCTGCGCTCTGCACGGGCAGCAGGCTCCCGAAGGCGATCAGCAATCCGACGATGCTGACGGCACCGCGGCGGATCCCTGTGATCGACACGGACGCGAGCAGCACGAGCACGCCGGCCAGCAGCACGAGGAGCGATTGCAGCGCCGGCGAGTAGGCGAATGAGCTCATGGGCGTGTCAACACGAAGCCGACCGCCAGGCTGGCGGTGACGACGGTGACGAGCAGGTACCGGCTGGTGCGGCCCGTGTGGAGCGCGAGCGTCTGCTCCGCCAGAAAATCGAAGGCATCGCTCGACGCCTGCACCCAGGCGGGGCGCGCAGCCGGCAACGGTATCGACCTCGCAGGCACGAGCAGCCGCCCCGCGAAGAAGCCAGCGAGGCCGATCGCGCCAGCGACCAGCCCGAGGCGCGTCACGACCGGGGTCAGCTCGGGCGCATCGACCACTCCCGCGAGGGCTCTGGACAGCAGTCCCCCCGGCACTTCCAGGAATCCGAAGCCGAGGGCGCCGAAGGCCAGCGGCACGAGCGGCCACACGAGCCAGCCCGACGGCGCGTGCACCGCGTGGTCCCCCTGGCCTGCTGCGTTCGCGCCCGCGTCGCTCCCGCTCGCCTCGCCGCCGGGTCCGCGTGAGCCGTGTCCGCGTGAGCCATGGAAAGTCGCGAAGTACAGACGCCCCGCGTAGGCGCCCGTAAGGCCCGCCATCGCCACCAGCACGATTCCGAGCCAGCGCTCGTGATGCAGCGCGGACTCGAGGATCAGATCCTTGCTCGCGGCGCCCGCCGTCAGGACCGGCAGTCCGATCAGGCTGAGCGCGCCGATCAGGAAGAGCCCATGCGATCCGGGCAGGGACTTCCGCAGACCGCCCATGTGCGTGATGCGCTCCTCACCGTCGAGCGCGTGGATTACGCCGCCCGCGCTGGTGAAGAGCAGCGCCTTGAAGGCGGCGTGCGTGACGAGGTGGAAGAACGCCGCGAAGGGGGCACCGATTCCGAGTGCGACGAACATCATGCCGAGCTGGCTGACCGACGAGAACGCGAGGCCCTTCTTCAGGTTGTCCTGACGCAGGCTCATCACGCCGCCGAACCCCATCGTGAAGAGTCCGGTCCAGAGCACCAGCCGCGACACCTCCGGCGAAACCGCGAGCACGGGCGACACACGCACGCCGAGGTAGACACCCGCGGCCACCATCGTGGCCGAGTGGAGCAGCGCCGAGACCGGGGTGGGGCCCGCCATCGCGCTCGGCAGCCAGAAGTAGAGGGGACCCTGGGCGCTCTTGGCAAAGGCCGCGACGATCAGGAGCAGGGCGATCAGGTCGCGGTGCACGAGCGAGCCCTGGCGTGCCGCGACCGCGAGATCGTCGAAGCTGTCGATGCCGACCGGCAGGATCACGATGGCGAGCAGCAGAGCCGCGTCGCCGATCGCGTTCACCGCCAAGGCTTCGGCGCCGGCCGACAGCGTCCCGGGCCTCTCCCACCAGAATCCGATCAACAGGAAGCTCGCGAGACCCACACCCGCCCAGCCGATCAACAGCGTCGTGAGATTGCCCGCCAGCACCAGTAGACACATCGACGCGACGAATACGTCGAGGAAGGCGAAGAACCGGTGGCGGTTCTCGTCGTGCTCCATGTAGCCGAGCGCATAGAGATAGATGCAGGTCGACACCAGTCCGACCAGCGCCAGCATGCTGAGGGCGAGTCCATCGGGATGGGTCACGAAGGCGTCGTCGGGCAAAAACGGCAGGAATCCGTCGATCCGGACGTCGGGAACGCCCTGCCCATTTCCGAGCTGGGCCAGTCCGAGGAGCGCGAGACCGAGCACGCCGAGAGGCCCGAGGAAGCTCACGGCTCCCCCGCGTCGCGGCAGTCCGAGCAGCCCGAGCACGATGAAGGGCAGCGGCAGCAGCCACGCCCAACCGACCAGCCCCGTCATCGCCGAACCTCGCTCGCATCATCGAGATCGACCCGTGCGCGATTGCGGAAGACCGCGAGCGCGAGCCCGAGCCCGATCACCGCCTCGGCGGCGCCCAGCACCAGCGCGAGCAGCGCCGCGCCCTGGCTCGACGCCGATCCGTGCACTCGTGAGCTGGCCACCAGCACGAGGATCGAGGCCGAGAGCATGAGCTCGGCGCCCATCAAGAGCGACATCGGATTGCGGCGCTGCACCAGCGCCGCCGCGCCGAGTGTGAATACGACGACCGCGGTGACGAGCAACAGGCTGATCGGAGTCATGCTTCAGCGCTCCTGTCGGCGCCACAGCGCGACGGCACCGACGATGGCGCAGAGCAGCAGCGGCGCCGTCAGTTCGAAGGGGAGGAACAACTCGCGGAACAGCGAGTGTCCGACGTCGACGGTCGTCGGGACGGTGGCTGCAAGGCCGAGTCCGAGATTGGGCCGGACCACGATCGCGAGCGTACCGCCGAGCAACGCGGCCACGGCGCCCGCAGTGAGGAATTTGCGAAGACTCAGGTTCTCTTCGCGGCCCTCCGCCGGCAACAGCGCGACGACGAAGATGAACAGCACGACGATCGCTCCCGAATAGATCAGCACCTGGGCCGCCGCCAGCAGATCGGCCGACAAGCTGAGGTAGAGCGCGGCCAGGGCGAGACTGTGTCCGAGCAGCGCCATCGCGGCATGGACGGGCTTTCGCAGCAGCGTGACGAACAGCGCCGAGAGCGCGATCAGCGCGCAGAGCGATGCGATCGTGGTCATGTTCAACGCGCTGCTCGTCGGGGGCACGGCTCAATTTCCCCCGATGCCCTTGGGACGGTGCTCGGCGTAGACCTTGGCGAGATCGTGCTCCGGCAGCACGTCGATCTGGCGCTTGCGGTCCACGTCTGCATGGAACTGGCGTCTCGGCGCGTACTTCTCGGGCTCGAGCAGCATCTCCTTCGTGTACACGAAATCCTGCCGGTCATAGTCGGCCAGCTCGTACTCCGTCCCGAGCTTCACGGCGTGGGTCGGACAGGCTTCCTCGCACAGGCCGCAGAAGATGCAGCGCAGCATGTTGATCTCGTACGTCGAGGCGTAGCGTTCGCCCGGCGAGATCGGCGCAGCCGGATCGTTGTCGGCGGCCAGCACGAGGATCGCCCCGGACGGACAAGCTGCAGCACACAGCTCGCAGCCGATGCAGCGCTCGAGGCCTTCGTCGGTCTTGTACAGCCGATGGCGGCCCTTGTAGTTCGGTGCGGTCTGGCGCTTCTGCTCGGGGTAGCTGAGCGTGATCGGTGGACGCGTCGTGTGCTTGAGCGTCGTCCACATGCCTTTGACCACGGCGCGGAGGTCTTCGAACATCGCGTGTGCTCCCCGCTACCCCGCGCGCTGCGCGAGCGCGACCACCACCACAGCGGTGATTGCGAGATTGATGAGACCGATCGGGAGCAGGGATCCCCACGACAAGCCCATCAGCTGGTCGTACCGCAGGCGCGGCAACGTCGCGCGCACCCATACGAAGAAGAACAGGAACCCGATCACCTTGATGAACAGCCAGTGGATGCCCGGGAAGAAATCCGGCGCGAAGGGCGCGTGCCAGCCGCCGAGAAACAGCGTCGAAGCCAGCACCGACACCGTGATCATGTTCATGTACTCGGCCAGGTAGAACATCGCGAAGCGCAGTCCCGTGTACTCGGTGTGATAGCCCGCCACGAGTTCGGTCTCGGCCTCGGGCAGATCGAAGGGCGCGCGATTCACCTCGGCAAAGGCTCCCACGAGATAGAGCAGGAACGCGACGGGTTGGTAGAGGACCAGCCAGTGGTGGTCGGCCTGCCAGCGCACGATGTCGGAGAGATTCAGCGAGCCTACGACCAGCACGACGCACACCAGCGCGATGCCGACGATCAGCTCGTAGGAGATCACCTGGGCCGCGCCGCGCATCCCGCCGAGCAGCGCATACTTCGAGCCCGACGACCAGCCACCGAGGACGAGGCCGTACACGCTCAGACTCGATACGCCGATCATGTAGAGGATGCCGATCGGCAGCTCGGCGATGAACAGCGGCACTTCGACGCCGTCGATCGTCACGGAAGGTCCCAGCGGCAACACCGCGAAGGCCACCAGCGCGGTGAAGAGCGCCATGGCCGGGGCCAGCATGTGCACCATCCGGTCGGCGGAGGTCGGGACGATGTCTTCCTTGAGCAGCAGCTTCACTGCGTCCGCCAAAGGTTGCAGCAAGCCCGCGAACCCGACGCGATTCGGGCCGAGCCGGACCTGCAGACGACCGATCACGCGGCGCTCGAACCATGTCAGATAGGCGGTCGCGGTGATCAGCACGAAGATGATCAGGCCAGCCCGGACGACAGCGATCACCCAATCATGAGTGGACAAGGAAGAGTCCCCGCCGCGTTCCCGCTGCGGGCTGACCGAGCGGTTGGATGAGCGGTGAGAAGAGGGATTCGGTCTTCGCGAGTTCAGCGCGCAGGTCGTTCAGCTCGAGGGGCAGGCTCGCGCCGAGTGCATTCGCGAGCTCGGCCAGCGCGCGATGGTCGGGCAGCGCGCCCTTCGGCGGCATGCCGCCCGCCTCGACGGCCTGGACAATGCCGGCGAAATTGACGAGCGAGCCGGCTTGCTCGTAGGGATGACAGGTCGGCAGGATCACGTGGGCGGCCAGGGCGGCGTCCGCTCCGGTCGGCGGCTGCCAGCTGATCGCGACCGTCGTGCAAGTGAGATCCGTGGGCGGCAAGGCGCCGAGAGTCAGCAACACGTCGAGAGCGCCCTCGCGCGCGCGCGCAAAGACGTCGACGCCACCGATCAGGGAACCGGCGATGCGCTGAGCGCCGGCGGCATTGGCGACGAGACTCGGCGCGCCCTGCAGCACGACCTGCGCCTTTGCGCCGAGGGCCTCGACGAATGCGACGAGTGCGGTCCGGGTCGGCGCGTCGGAAGCACTCGCCGTCGAGGCCAGCACCGCCACCGCCCCGCTCTGCAAGGCCGCGCTCGCGGCCGCCATCCGCGCATCATCGCTCGCCGCCGACAGCGCGCTGCGAAGACTGTCGAGTGTGCCCGCGAGTTCGTTCATCGCCACCGGGAACGCGTGATGAGTGTCGCGCGAAAGGCCGCCTGGCTCACCCAGCACGATCAGCTTTGCTCCGCGGCCGATCGCCCGGCGAAGCGTCAGGGCCAGCACGGGCAGGTCGTTCCACGCATCGAAATCGACCAGCACGAAGGCGCTCGCCCGGTCGAGGTTCTGCATGTCGCCCTGCACTGGCCAAGCCGTGGCGCAGCTCGCCGCGATCGACACCCGTGCGTCCGGAAGCTGCGGCAGCAGTCCCTGCGTCAGGACACCGAGCGCCTCGCTCGAGACGTCTCCGGCGACGTGAATGCCGACGCGAGCGCCCCGCAAGAGCTTGGCGACGTGGGCGATGCCTTCGCTCCAGCTCACACTCGACGCACCCGGATCGCCAGAGCCGCCGGATCGGGGAGCGCGCAGGCTCGGCGTCCCGAGGCGCCCCTGGCGCCCGACCTTGGTGTCGAAGCGTCCCCGGTCGCACAACCAGAGGTCGTTGATTGCGGCATTCTCCCGCGGCACGAGGCGCAGGATCGTGCCGTTCCGGGCGTGGATCTCCGTGTTGCAGCCCATCGAGCAGCCGCTGCAGACCGAGCGATGGCGCGTCAGGTCCCAGGGCCGCGAGCGGAAGCGATAGTCGACGCTGGTCAGCGCGCCGACGGGGCACAGGTCGATGGTGTTGCCCGAGAACGGCGAGTCGTAGCCGTGGCCGTCGAGAGTCCCGATCTCGCTGTCGCCGCCGCGGTCGATCACCGCCAGCGCTTCGTCGCCGGGCACCTCCTGGTGGAAGCGCACGCAGCGGTAGCAGAGGATGCAGCGTTCCTTGTCGAGCAGGATGCGCGGGCCGAGCTCGAACGCCTTGTCTTTGTGGCGCTTCGCTTCGGTGAAGCGGCTCTTGCCGTGGCCGTGCGCGAAGGTGTTGTCCTGCAGCGGGCACTCGCCGCCCTTGTCGCAGACCGGACAATCGAGCGGATGGTGGGCGAGCAGCAGCTCGAGCACACCCTCCTGGGCATCGGTCGCCGGCTTCGACTGCGTGCTGACCACCATGCCCTCGGCGACCGGCGTGGTACAGGCGGTCTGCAGCCGCGGCATCTTCTCGATCTCGACGAGACACATGCGGCACGCACCGACGGGTGTGAGGCGCGAGTGGTAGCAGAAGACGGGGATCTCGATGCCCGCCTCCCGTGCGGCTTCGACGAGCAGCGTGCCCTTCGCGACGCTCACGCGCTTGCCGTCGATGCTGAGCGTGACCCGATCCGAGGGCGGGGCGGACGATTGTTCGGCCATCAGCACCACTCCGGCTTCGGACAACGACCGAGTTCGATGTGCGCCAGATACTCGGCGCGGAAGTGCTTGATCGTGGCCACCACGGGGCTCGTCGCGAAATCGCCGAGAGCGCAGAGCACCTTGCCGCTGATCCGATCGGCCAGCGAGAGCAACAGCTCGAGATCCGCCGCGTCGCCCTTGCCGTGTTCGACGCGATCGAGCACCTGCGCGAGCCACCCGGTGCCCTCGCGGCAGGGCGTGCACTTGCCGCAGGACTCGTGGCGGAAGAACTCGACCATGCGCAGGGCCGCCTTCACGATGCAGACGTCCTCGTTCAATACGATGAAGCTCGCCGAGCCGAGCATCGAGCCCGCCGCCTGGATGCCGTCGTAGTCGATCCGGGCGTCGAGCTTGTCCGCGGGGATCAGCGGCGCCGAAACGCCAGCGGGCAGGATCGCCTTGAGGGCACGACCGCGCAGCATGCCCTGGCCGAAGCGCTCGCCGTACACGAGATCCCGCAAGCTGATCGAGCCGAGGGCGATCTCGTAGTTGCCCGGGCGGTTCACGCTGCCCGAGAGGCACAGGATCTTCGGACCCGTGTTGTTCGGCGCGCTGCCGAGGGTCTGATACCAGGCGGCGCCGCGGGCGATGATGTGCGGCACGTTGGCGATCGTCTCGACGTTGTTGATCACCGTGGGCTTTGCGTACAGGCCGGACACCGCCGGAAACGGCGGGCGCGAACGGGGCATCGGGCGCTTGCCCTCGAGCGATTCGAGCAGCGCCGTCTCCTCGCCGCAGATGTAGGCGCCGGCGCCTCGATAGACGAGGACGTCGAGTTCGTAGTCGGTGCCGAACAGATGCTTACCGAGCAAGCCAGCCTGCTTCGCCTCTTCGATCGCCGCGTCGAGGCGATCGGCGGCGACGGTGTATTCGCCACGGATGTAGATGAAGGCGAGAGTCGCACCGATCGCGTAGCTCGTGATCGCGACGCCCTCGAGCAGCAGATGCGGCTCGATCTCCATGATCTCGCGGTCCTTGAAGGTGCCGGGCTCGCTCTCGTCCGCATTCACGCACAGGTATTTCGCACCGGGCCCCTTCGGCACGAAGCTCCACTTCTTGCCCGCACTGAAGCCCGCCCCGCCCCGGCCCCGCAGACCCGAGCTCTTGACCTCGTCGATCACCTGTTCGCGTGTCATCTGCTTGACGGCCTTCAGGAGGGCGTCGTAGCCACCGCCGGCGCGGTACTCGGCAAGCTCCACCGGCTGCTTGCGGCCGGGATGGGGCAGCAGCAGGGGCTGATAGTCGCTGGCCGGGGAGTCGTGGGTCGTCACGGCTTTCTACCTTCGCTCACGGCTGCCCACCTTCTCTCACGGCTGCTTCCCCCCGCGCGCGGTAGTTCGCCGCGAGTTCGTCGATGCGCGCCAGCAGCTTGTCGAGGTCGTTCACGTCGAGGTGTTCCCAGTACTCGTCGTTGACGCGGCACATCGGCGCGCGGTGACAGCTTCCGAAACACTCGACCGTCGCCACCGCGGTGGCACTGCCGTCCCTGGCCACCGCATGGCCGTGGCCGTGCTCGATCCGGCCGTCGGCGCCGAGATGTTCGGCGATCTTGCGGTACACCGACTCCGCGCCGCGCAGTGCGCACGGCAACTGGATGCACACATCCACCACGCAGCCACCGGGATCCTGCTTGCGAAGCATGGTGTAGAACGTGGTGATCTCGATCGCCGCCTGATGGGACAGCCCGAGCAGGTCGGCGACCTCGGCGACGACTTCCCGCGGCAGCCAGCCGACCTCGCCCTGCGCGAGCTTCAGCGACGGCAGCAGGGCCGAGCGCTTCTCGGGATAGCGCTGTCCTTCGTCCGTGATCTTCTGGCGGGTGGCCGGCGAAAGCATGGCTCTATCGATCGACCTCGCCCATGACCGGGTCGACACTGGCGATGATCGCGACCGCATCGGCGATCGAGGAGCCTTCCATCATCTTCGCGAGCGCCTGGACATGGGCGAAGGACGGTGCGCGCTCGCGCACGCGCTGCGGCTTGCCGCTGCCGTCGCTCACGATGTAGAACCCGAGCTCGCCGCGCGGACTCTCGACGCCCACGTAGGCCTCGCCCTTCGGCGGCTTCATGCCCTCCGTCCACAGCTTGAAATGATGGATCAGCGCTTCCATCGACTGCGCGAGCTCTTCCTTCGGCGGCGGCATGATCTTGCGGTCGCTCGTCTGGACGGCACCACCGGGCATCTGCTCGATCGCCTGCTTGCAGAGCGCGATCGAGTGGCGCATTTCGGCCACGCGCACCTTGTAGCGCGCGTAGCAGTCACCGGCGGTCTCCGTGCAGACTTTGACGTCGAAGCGCTCGTAGCCGCTGTAGGGATTGCTGACGCGCAGATCGTGGGCGACGCCCGCGGCGCGCAGCAGCGGCCCCGTCACGGCGAGCTCCATCAGATCGGCGACGGGCAAGATGCCGATACCCTGGGTGCGCTGCATGAAGAGCGGGTTGTCGGTGGCCATCGACTCGATTTCGTCGAACTTCGCGGGCAGCGATTCGAGCGTGGCGTAGGTGCGCTCGAGCCAGGCCTCGGGCATGTCCGTCGCGAGCCCGCCTGGCCGGATGAAGCTCGTCATCATGCGCTGGCCCGTCAGCGACTCGAACAGATCGAGGATCTTCTCGCGCTCCTGCATCGAGTAGAGGAACAGGCTGGTCACGCCGAGATCGATTCCGCCCGATCCGATGCTGACGAGATGCGAACCGATGCGCGTCAGCTCGGCGAGCAGCACTCGACCGATCTGCGCCCGCTCGGGAATCTGGCACTGGAACAGGGCTTCGACCGCCAGGCAGTAGGCCAGGTTGTTGCCCAGCGGGTTCAGGTAGTCGAGGCGGTCGGTCAGCGTGAGCGCCTGCACGTAGGTGCGCGATTCGCAGGTCTTCTCGATGCCGGTGTGCAGATAGCCGATCACCGGTCGACAGCGGACCACCGTCTCGCGATCGAGCTCGAGTTCGAGGCGCAGCACGCCATGGGTCGCCGGATGCTGCGGCCCCATGTTGATCCTGAGCGTCGGCGAAGCGGTCTGGGCGACGATCCTCGCCGGTGCGTGCGAGGACTGGCTCATGACGCGACCGGCAGCTGGGTGCGGGCATCAGGTGTCATAGATGTCCCGGGTGACCGTGAAATCGACGGGAATGCTGCCGAGGGGCTCGTCCCGCCGCAGCGGATGGAATGCCCAGTCGTCGGGCGTGAGGATGCGTTGCAGATCGGGGTGCCCCTCGAACCTGATGCCGAACAGGTCCCAGAGCTCGCGCTCGTACCAGTCCGCCGCGGCGAACAGGCCGGTCAGGGTCGGGAGCGTGCCTTCCGTCCGGGTCTTGACGCGCAGCCACAGGTGCTCGGTCATCGAGTACAACAGGACGTGGACGTCGAACCGATCCGCGCGCTCGGGATGGTCCGCGCAGGTGAGGTCCACGAAGCGCGCGAAGCCCAGCTCTTCGCGCACCCGGCGACAGGCAGCGGGCAGATCTGCGGGCGACACGTACACGAACGCCTTGCCATCCAAGGCCGCACCGTGTTCGGCGTCGGGAAACATCTGCGCGAGTCGTTCGAGCACGGACATCGTCTATCCGCGCATCGTCCGGATGCGTTCCTGGAGCTTGATGATTCCGTCGAGCAACGCTTCGGGGCGCGGTGGACAACCGGGAATGTAGACGTCGACGGGCACCACGCGATCGACCCCCTGCACGATGGCGTAGTTGTTGAAAACGCCTCCGCAGGACGCGCAGTCCCCCATCGCGATCACCCATTTCGGATTCGGCATCTGCTCGTAGAGTTCGAGCACGACGGGCGCCATCTTGTGGCTCACCCGACCCGAGACGATCATCAGGTCTGCCTGGCGGGGGCTCGCGCGGAACAGCTCGGAGCCGAAGCGCGCCATGTCGAAGGACGAGGCCGACGCGGCCATCATCTCGATCGCGCAGCAGGCCAATCCCATCATCACCGGCCAGACCGAGTTCGAGCGGCCCCATTCCTCGAGGCGGGTCAGCAGGTAGGCGGGCGAGCCGTCCTTCGCGTGGTCGTGCGCCACGCGTGGATTCGGAATCACTGCGGGCTGCGGCGGACTCGTAAGTGCCATTGCGATCCCCCGATCAGCGCCAGTTCAGCGCGTCGCGTCCACGCGCATAGAGGTATCCCACGCCCAGGACCACGAAGAAGCTCGACATCGCGCCGAGGCCGCTCCAGCCGAGATCGCGCGCGAGCAGCGCCCAGGGATAGAGGAAGACGGCCTCGACATCGAACACCAGGAAGAGCATCGCGACGAGCGCGAACCGGACCGGCCAGCGCGCCTCCGTCGGAACCGGCTCCGACACGCCGCACTCGTAGGGCTTGTTGCGCGCCGCGCCGCCGACACCCTTGGGCAACAAGCGCCCCGCGACCAGCGAGAGCAGGCCGACGAGCGTCAATGCCAGTGCCCAGAAAATGGCCAGATCGCCCAGCTGACCGGTCATGACGGCTCGCCTTCAGGCTGCCCGGGATCGTGCCCTCGAATCGCAAACCTCTCGATTTTCCGACACTTCTCGAACAAATCCGGCCACCTCGGAGAGCTCGAAACCGATTCGCCGCGCGCACGCCGTGCCGCGATCATCCCGGTGCGTCGCCGTCGTTGCGCCGGACCGATCGATTGCCAGTCTGGGCTTTCGAGGCTTGCCGATCGGCGGCTGGACGAACACAGGTGGCGCATCGCGCTGGCTCGGATTCGATGACCAGCGCTGCGCCGATATAGCTCCATTCGGCCTGCTTTGCCACGCCAGCCGCGGCGAAATTCGGAAGCTGGAATCGGGCCCGGCGCGATTGCTCGCGACGCCGCCCGTCGCTACACCGCGCTTGTGCACACGCGACGCAGTACGAACTGATCCACGTCCGTCCCGGTTGTGTACGCGCTCGGGGCGATCTCGGCGTCATCGGCACCGGACTGCACCGCACTGCACCGGGGGAGAGGGGCTGAGTGGATCTGATCCTGATGCTCAAAGCTGCACTCATGGGCATCGTGGAAGGCTTGACGGAGTTCCTGCCGATCTCGTCGACCGGTCACCTGATCCTGGTGGGCTCGTTGATCGACTTCACCGGCGAGACCGCCAAGGTGTTCGAGATCGCGATCCAGAGCGGCGCGATGCTCGCGGTCGTCTGGCAGTACCGGCTGCGTCTCGTCGCGACGGTCGTGGGCGTGACCCACGACCCGGTCGCGCAGCGCTTCACGCGCAATCTCGTGATCGCGTTCGTTCCGGCGGTCGTGCTCGGTCTGTTGTTCGGCAACTGGGTCAAGGACCACCTCTTCCGGCCGGTACCCGTGGCGATGTCCTTCATCGTGGGCGGGCTCATCATCCTGCAGGTCGAGCGACGCCACCGGGCCCGCTACGGCGAGCGCGATCTCGAGGGCGCGAGACGGGCCCGCGTGCAGGGCATGGACGACATGAGCATGCTCGACGCCCTGAAGGTCGGCCTGGTGCAGTGCATGGCGCTGATTCCGGGCACCAGTCGCTCGGGCGCGACCATCATCGGCGGCATGCTGTTCGGCTTCTCGCGCACCGCCGCCACCGAGTTCAGCTTCTACCTCGGGATCCCGACGCTGATGGGCGCGGGCGCGTATTCGGTGCTGAAGCAGCGCGACGCGATCCAGTGGGCGGATCTACCGATGTTCTCGGTCGGGCTCGTGTTCGCCTTCGCGAGCGCGCTCCTCTGCATCCGCTGGCTGATCCGATATGTGTCGACCCACGACTTCGGCGTGTTCGCGTGGTACCGGATCGGCTTCGGGAGCCTCGTGCTCCTGAGCGCCTGGTTCGGGCTCGTCGAATGGCACGAGTGAAGTCGCCTGCCCCTCTCGATCCAGCTACCCGGCCGCGGCCTTCTGGACGCGGCTGTGGTGGACGCCATAGATGAAGTAGACGACGAGGCCGATCACCAGCCAGATCAGGAAGCGGACCCAGGTCGCGAGCGGAAGGGCCGCCATCAGGTAGAGACAGCCGGCCACCGAAGCGATCGGCAGAAACGGCACCCAGGGTGTGCGAAATGGCCGGCGCCGTCCCGGATCCGTGCGGCGCAGCACGATCACACCGAGCGAGACGATCACGAACGCGAACAGCGTGCCGATGTTCGCCAGCTCGGCGAGTTCGCCGAGCGGCACGAAGCCCGCAATCACGGCCACGACGCCGCCCACCAGCATCGTCGAGATGTGCGGCGTGCCGTAGCGCGCGTGCACAGTGCTGAAGACGGCGGGCAGCAGTCCATCGCGCGACATCGCGAAGAACACGCGCGATTGCCCGAGCAGCAGCACCAGCAGCACGCTCGTCAGGCCCGCGACGGCGCCGGCCGAGATCACGCCTGCGGCGAAGCCGAGGCCATGCGAGCTGAACGCCTTCGCGACGGGAGCCGAGATGTCGATCTCGCCGAGCGGCACCATGCCGGTCAGCACCGCCGCGACCGCGAGGTACAGGATCGTGCAACCGACCAGCGAGCCGATGATGCCGATCGCCATGTCGCGCTCGGGGTTGCGCGCTTCCTCGGCGGCGGTCGTCACGGCGTCGAAGCCGATGTACGCGAAGAAGACCGTCGCCGCCCCCGCGACCACGCCGTTGAATCCGAACGGCATGAAGGGATGCCAGTTCGCGGGCTCCACGTAGAACGCGCCGGCACCGATCACGAACAGGACCACGAACAGCTTGATGGCCACGATGACCGCATTCGTCGTCGCGCTCTCGCGGATGCCGACGACGAGCAGCCAGGTGATCGCGAGCAGGATGAGCGTCGCGGGCAGATTGAAGACTGCACCGTCGACGACACCCGGCGAGCCGCTGATCGCGGCCGGCAGCGCGATCCCGAAGCCTTCGAGCAGATTCACCACATAACCCGACCAGCCGACCGCCACCGCGCTCGCAGCGAGCGCATACTCGAGCACGAGATCCCAGCCGATGATCCACGCGACGAGTTCGCCGAGCGTCGCGTACGCGTAGCTATAGGCGCTGCCCGAGATCGGGATCATCGTCGCGAACTCGGAATAACAGAGCGCGGCGAGGATGCAGATTGCGCCGGCAATCGCGTACGAGACGCTGACCGCCGGGCCTGCGTGCTGCACCGCAGCGACCCCGGTGAGCACGAAGATGCCCGTGCCGATGATGCAACCGATGCCGAGCATCACCAGATCGAAGGCCCCGAGCGCCCGTTTCAGCGAGCTGCCGTTCTTCAGATCCGCGTGGAATGCATCGATCGACTTCGTCGCCAACAGATCGGCCATGGCCCCCCCTGTCTGCGCGAGTCGCGAGGGGGGCCGCGGCGATCGCGCAGCCGGAGCGTATCAGGGGATGCGCGCGGCGGGAGGGGGTCGGTGCGGATCGCGGCGATCGGCGCGGCACGCGACACGTCGGAGAACACCGTGGCGGTGCAACTCCGCTCGATCTTCGACAAACTCGGTGTGCGCTCACGCGGCGAGCTGGCCGCACGGCTGGCCCGGGCGGATTGACGAGCGTGCCGTCCGCAAAGCCCTGCCCCATCGACGAGATCGCAATGCCCGGGATCGAGACGCATCGAGCCTTGCCGCCGCGCGCGAGCCAGCGTCCGCGCGCTGGGCGGCGGATCGGGGTCTGCAGGTCGCTCCTGCTCGGTGCCCGCCTGATCGCAGCGGCTCTGCTGCTCGGCAGCGCGGTCGCGTGCGACGGCGGTGAAGCATCCGACGCGGCCTCTGTGCGGGCGCGCGCTCCGGGGCGCACACCGACGATCGGCACCGTCGCGGCCTCGAGAGCGGGCCGCTATCGCATCGAGGTCCGACCGGCGACACCGCCAGTGGTACTGGGTGAGATCCACAGTTGGATCGTCCGCCTCGAACGGACGGATGGTCGGCCCGCACAGCCATC
Source organism: bacterium (assembly GCA_031413515.1). Lineage (GTDB taxonomy): Bacteria > Myxococcota_A > UBA9160 > UBA9160 > UBA4427 > TMED88. The sequence continues at coordinate 8,801 of JANOFF010000062.1, read as the reverse complement.
GAGCGTGTCGTTCGACGGGGGCATGCCCGCGCATGGGCACGGGTTCACCACGGCGCCACGGGTCACGAGGTCGCTCGGTGACGGCGAGTTCCTCGTCGAGGGCGTGCGATTCCACATGGGCGGTGAGTGGCAGATCCGCGTCGAGCTGACCGACGTCGAAGGAAGCGATGGGGCCACCCTCGTGTTCACTCCCGCCCCGTGACCGGTCGCAGCCGGCGATTCGCGGGAGTCGCGTCGTTGTGCGGGCTACTCCTCTGCCTTCTACTACTGCTTACTGTCGCGGGCTGCGACGCCACTCCAGACGGGGCGGGCGGGTCGGCTGAGTCAGCCGATCGGGATCGACCGACTGCCACCGCCGCGACGCAGGGTCCGTGGACCGAAGCCGAACTCGCCCTGCTCGAATCGCTCACGGTAAGCGCCCTGCCCCGCGCCCCGTCGCCGGCGTCGAACCGTGTCGCCGACGATCCCGGGGCCGCTGAACTCGGTCATCGCCTGTTCTTCGAACCGAGTCTGTCGCGGGACGGTCGTGTGTCGTGCGCGACCTGCCACCTGCCCGGGCTCCACTTCACCGATGGTCGGGCGACCTCGTGGGGCCTCGGCGCTACGACTCGCAATGCGCCGACGCTGATCGGCGCCGCGCATTCTCCCTGGATGTACTGGGACGGACGTCGTGACAGTCTCTGGGCGCAGGCACTCGCCCCGCTCGAAGCCTCTGTCGAGATGGGCAGCACGCGCCTGGCGGTCGTGCGACGCATTGCCAGCGAGCCGGGTCTCGCTGCTCTCTACGCGCGGACCTTCGGGAGTCTGCCGACGCCCGATCAGCTCGCGAAGTGGCCTGCGAGCGCGGGCCCCTACGGCGATCGCGATGAGCGGGCCGCATGGCAGCGGATCAGCGCGCAGGACCGACGCTTCATCGATCGGGCGTTCGCCAACACCGGCAAGGCGATCGCCGCATATGAACGTCTGCTCCGGCCCGGCGAGTCGCGCTTCGACCGATACGTAAAGGCGCAGCGCGGCGGCGCTTCGAAGGATGTCGCCGCGACTCTCAGCGACGAGGAGATCCGCGGGCTGCGACTCTTCATCGACCCGGGCCGGACCCTCTGCCTGCGCTGCCACAACGGTCCGCTGCTGACGAATCAGAGCTTCCACGACATCGGCACCGAGCTCGGGCCCGGCGGGCTGCCGGATTTCGGACGTTTCCTCGGCGTCCAGGCCGTCCTCATCGACCCGTTCAACTGCCTCGGTGCCTTCAGCGATGCGCAGCCCGATCAGTGCCAGGAACTCCGCTTCCTCGACAAGGCCCACGTCAGCGGCGAAATGGGGAAGTTCAAGACGCCCACGTTGCGCGGGCTCGCGAGGACGGGCCCCTACATGCACGATGGTCGGTTCGAAACCCTGACCGCGGTCATGGACCACTACCAGTCTCCGCCGGCAGGCTCGGGAGCGATCGAGATCACCCCCCTCGCCATCGATGGGGACGAGAGCCGCGCGCTGATCGCCTTTCTGGGCAGCCTCGACGGAGGCACGGACGTGCCCGACCGCTGGCTCCGGCCGCCCGACGGCGGCGCATCGGCCGGGGATCGCTAGCCGGTCGACGCGCTGGGCGGCGGCCGCTCGATCGGCTGGCAGAGTGCCGCTCGGACAGCGGGTTCCGGACCGAGCTGCCTATGTGGCCGGGCGGGTAAATCGGGGCGCTTCGCGTCGGTCGACTCGGTCGCGCAAACCCGACAGAAGGTTCGTCACCGGAAAGCGTCTTCGTGGTACTTACCGTGTGCACCTATCGAGTACGATCGAAGCCATCGACCCGCTGGAAGCGAGCGTTCCTCCCCGATGCAACTGGCCTCCCCCCGCCCGATCGCTCTGCCCGCAGCCCTGACCGTGAAGCCGACGCGATCACGCATCCGTCGCTCCCACGGGCTCTTCTTCGCAGCGCTCGTGGTCCTGTCGTTCGTCACGCGAACCGCGTCGGCGGATTTCAGCTACCTGGTCTACGACGGCAGCTTCAATCAACTGCCCAACTTCGCTGGGCTCACGCCGATCGCCAGCGGTTCGTCGACGACGATCAGGTTGTCGGTGACGTCGCAGGTCGACACGTTTGCCCTCGTGTTCACGAACACCCTGAACGCGCCATCCGCGGGCGACTACGAGTTCTTCACCAGCTCCGATGACGGATCGCGCCTGTACATCGACGGCGCTCTCGTGGTCGACAACGACGGACTTCACGGGACGGTCACCGTCACCGGGAGTGCGTTCCTCAGCGCGGGCAACCACACTCTGCGCGTCGAGTTCTTCGAGAAGACGGGCGGCCAGGTGCTCGATGTCGGCTACCGGACCGGCAATCCCGGCTTCGCGCCGATCCCGGCAAACGGTCAACTCGCGTACGTCGGTCAGAACGAAGCCGAACGCGGGAGCTGGGGCCCTGTGATCCAATGGCCCCATATCGCCATTTCGGCCGCCAACCTGCCGGATGGCCGCGTGCTCAGCTGGTCGTCGACCGAGACCAATGCCTTCCCGAGCGGTGCGACCTTCACGCACGCTTCGGTGTTCGATCCCGCCACGGGGACCTTCGTCAACGTCGACAGCAACTTCCACGACATGTTCTGCGCGGGCGTCGCGACGCTCGAGAACGGCGTGATCGTCGCCTCGGGTGGCAATCCGAGCGATCGAAGGACCTCGAGCTTCGATCCGGCGACGCTCGCCTGGTCTCCCCTCGCTCAGATGAACGACTTCCGCTGGTACGGGGCGAACGTCACGCTGCCCGACAACCGCATCTTCTCCACGTTCGCAAAGGACGCCGGGAATCGATCCGAAGTCTACGACCCGGCAACCGACACCTGGACACCCACTCCCAACGCCAACATGCAGACGCTCGTCGACGAGCAGAACGCGATCAACGCGGCCCCGAATCCGACCGGAGCGTTCAGCCAGGAGTGGTGGGCGCACATCGCGGTGACGCCCGCCGGTGACGTCTTCCAGGGCGGACCGACCCAGACCTGGCACGTCTTCGATCCGATCGGCGGCGCTCCGAACGTCGTGCTCGGCCAGCCGATCGGCGATCTGGCGCGCATGTACGGCAACGCGGTGAGCTACGACGAGGGCAAGGTGATCCTGATCGGCGGCGGAGATCGCCGCTCGACCACGCCGACTTCGGTCAACAACGTGTTGCTGATCGATCTGACCGGACCGGCGCCGAGCCTCACCCAGGGTGCGCCGATGAACTATCCGCGCGCCCTCAGCAACACCGTCACGCTGCCGAACGGCGAGATCCTGGTGGTCGGCGGCAACACCGTCGCGAAGATCTTCTCGGACGAGGGTTCGGTGCTGCCCGCAGAGATCTACTCGCCGTCGACCGACACCTGGACGGTGGTCGACGGCATCACGATCCCGCGCAACTACCATTCGACGGCCCTGCTGCTGAAGGATGCTCGCGTGATGTCGGCGGGCGGCGGGGCCTGCGGCAATGGCTGCTCGGCCAACCACCTCGATGGGCAGATCTTCTCACCCCCGTACCTGTTCGAGAGCGACGACTCGCCGGCGATCCGCCCCACTCTCTCGCTGCCGCCCGCCACCCAGATCCACGCGGGTGACAGCCTGGTCGTGGATGCCAGTGCGGGTACGACGTCCTTCTCGATCGTCCGACTCTCGGCCACGACCCACCACCTCAATACCGACCAGCGCTTCCTGCCGCTGTCGTCGGTCGACAATGGCGACGGCAGCTTCACGCTGAGCTTCCCCGCGAACCCGAACGTCCTGATCGTGGGCAACTACTGGCTCTTCGCGCTCGACGCGGACGGCACTCCCTCGATCGGCGAGACGATCCAGGTCGTTCGCGCACCCGAGCCCGAACCCGAACCGGCCGGTGCCGTGTACGTCTCGGACCTGCTGTGGGCTTCGGAGCAGAACGGTCTCGGGCCGGCGGAGCGCGACCGCAGCAACGGCGAAGAAGGCGTCGCGGACGGTGGTCCGATCACGCTCGGCGGGGTCGCCTACTCGAAGGGTGTGGGCGCGCACGCGTACTCGCGGATCGAGATCGAGCTCGGCGGCCTCTACGATCGCTTCCTGTCCAACGTCGGGCTCGACGACGAACGCGACGGCCTGTGCGGGGGCGTCCGCTTCGAGATCGAACTCGACGGCCAGACCGTCCACGCGAGCGGCCCCTTCGGCGATTCGACGGCGACCGGCAGCATCGACCTCGATGTCAGCGGGGCGCTCACGCTCACGCTCGAAGTGCTCGACGACGGCGCCCCCTGCGGCGATCACGGCGACTGGGCCGGTGCGCGCCTGATCCCGTCGGTGCTCCCCGGATATCGCTACTACCGCTTCGGCCCGACCAAGCTGCGCGACAACCCGGGTGCAAACTCGATCCAGCTCGCCGAACTGTCGCTCTTCAGACAGGGCGTGCGTCAGCCAGCCGCGGTCGTCACGAATCCGGGTGGCAGCAATCCCCCCGGCGAGGGACCCGCGAGTGCGGACGACGCCAACGTGAATACGAAGTGGCTCGATTTCAACCGGGCCCCCCTCGTCTACGACTATGGCAACAACGTCGTGATCGACGCCTACAGCATCACGACGGCCAATGACACGCCCGCCCGGGACCCCGTCCGCTGGCGGCTCGAAGGCAGCACGGACGGCCTCGCGTGGGACGTGATCGACGACCAGACCGCCCAGGACTTCGCGACCCCGACGGCGCGTCTCGTCCAGATCACGCCAATCGATCTGCTCGACCTCGCCGTCATCGCGCCGCTGCCGGAAGCACCGCGACATTCGAGCACGCTGATCGTCGAGACGAGCAGCGGCGCCGACCGGATCTGGAACGTGAACCCCGACAACGACACGGTCTCAGTATCGGATGCTGCTGGCAACCTGCTCGCCGAGATTCCGGTCGGTGACGCGCCCTGGTCGCTCGCCCGGCAGCCGGGCAGCAACCGGATCTATGTGACCAACAAGCACTCGTCGTCGATCTCGGTGATCGACAGCCTGCTGCTGTCGGTCGACCACACGGTGGCGCTCGCTCGCGGCGCGCAGCCCCATGGCATCGTGTTCAGCGCCGACGGAGCAAACTACTTCGTCGTCCTCGAAGCGGTCGCGGTGCTCGAACAGCGGCTCGCGCTGGACGATTCGCTGGTCGAGAGTCTTCAGTTGAGCGGCCGGCCGCAGCAGGTGTCGATGCGCTTCGACGACTCGCGGATCTTCGTGAGCAACTTGGTGACGCCTCCGATCCCCGGCGAGAACGGCCTCGCGCCCGACGTCGCGAATGGCGGCGCAGAGATCTTCGCCGTCGATCCGACGACTCTCAGCCTCGAGGCGACGATCGTGCTGCCCCACGACAACCGCTCGCTCTCCGAGAGCCAGGGTCCGGGCATGCCCAACTATCTCGGGCCGGCCGTCGTCAGCTTCGACGATCAGTTCGCCTACGTGCCGTCGAAGAAGGACAACGTCCAGTCCGGTCTGTTGCGCGGCATTTCCGGCATGACGTTCGACTCCACGGTCCGCGCGAACACGTCCCGCATCACGCTCGCGACCGAGCTCGAAGACCCGGGCTTCCGCGTCGATCACGACAACGCGAGCGCCGCCACGGGCGCCGCGCTGAGCGGCGACGATCGCTACCTGTTCGTCACCCTCGAGGCGAGCCGCGAACTCGTCGTACACGACACCCAGAACGGCTTCCAGCTGATGCGACTGCCCACCGGTCGCGCGCCCCAGAGCGTCGCTCTCTCGACGGATGGCAGCCGCGCCTACGTGCACAACTTCATGGACCGCAGCGTCTCGCGCTACGACTTGACCGAGATGCTGCAGACGAATCTGCCCGCCACGAATCTGCTGACCCCGATCGATGTGGTGGGCACCGAAACCCTGTCGCCAACCGTCCTTCTGGGCAAGCAGCACTTCTACGATGCGGCCGATGATCGCATCGCACTGAACAACTACATCAGCTGCGCGTCCTGCCACCGGAACGGCGGAGAAGACGGCCGCGTGTGGGACCTCGGTTCGCTCGGAGAGGGCGTGCGACAGACCACCTCGCTCGTCGGCCGGGGCAGCGGTCACGGCCTGTCGCACTGGACGGGCAACTTCGACGAGATCCACGATTTCGAGAATCAGATGCGTGCGCTGAATCTCGGGACCGGCTTCCTCAGCAACGCGCAGTTCACCGCCACCGCCGATCCGCTCGGCGCGCCGAAGGCCGGGCTGAGCCCCGACCTCGATGCGCTCGCCGCCTATGTGCAATCGCTCACGACCGACATCGAGAGCCCGCATCGCCCGGCCGACGGATTTCTCAGCCTGCAGGCCCGGCGCGGCCAGACCGAGTTTGCGCGCCAGGATTGCCTCGGCTGCCACTCCCTCACGAAACTGACCGACTCGCCCTTCGGACTGCGGCACGACATCGGCACGATCGACGCGGCGAGTGGTGACCGGATCGGCCAGGTTCTCGACGGGTTCGATACGCCCAGCGTGCTCGGCGCGTGGGCGAGTCCGCCCTACCTGCACGATGGCGAGGCGCAGACCCTCGAGGCCGCGATCACCGCGCACGACGCGTTCGCGAGCCTGCCTCCGACCCTCGTCGCCGACATCGGGGCGTTCCTGCGCGAAGCCGAGTCGGTCGATCTCGCCGGCTTCCTCGACGCGGATGGAGACGGTCCGATCGACGTCCTCGATCCGGCACCTGGCGACCCGTGCGAGCCCACTTCGTTCGTGGTCGTGTGCGCGCGGGACAGCGACCTCGATGGCGTCACGGACTACGACGAGGGCGAGTTCGCCGACAGCGATGGCGACGGACTCTTCGACTATCTGGAATCGGCCAGCCTGGACATCGACGGGGACACGCTCGTCGATCAGTTGGATCCCGACCATCTGAACCGGTGCATCCCCGATGCGAGCTTCTGTCCGCCGGTTCCCGCGATGGCGCCGCTCTACCAGACGGCGTTGATCCTGGTGCTGGCGGCAACGGGAGTGGCGCTCTTCACGCGGCGCAAGAAACCGGTGTGAGAGAGGGCCGGCGGATCGCCCGACCGATCAGGGTGCGGGTGATCGCTCGGGTCGCGAAGCGGTCTCGGCCAGACTGCCCCTGATCTGGAACTCGGCCTCGAGCCCGCGCAGCACCTTCTCGTCCCGGCCGTAGACATCGCGTCGCAGCTGCAGCGTGCCGCTCAGATCGACCCACGCCGTGAAGTACGTGATCAGGATCGGCACCGGCGTCGACAGCTTCACGGTGCGGGTCTTACCGACTGCCACGGCCTTGTCGATCGCGGCGCGATCCCAGTCGCGCTGGTCCTCGAGCAGCAGTGCGGCGAGGTCGAGCGGATCGGCGACGCGAATGCAGCCCGAGCTGAAGGCGCGCTCGCTCTTCTTGAACAGCTCGCGGCTGGGCGTGTCGTGCAGATAGACCGCGTAGGGGTTCGGGAACATGAACTTCACGCGACCGAGCGCGTTGTCGGGGCCCGGCCCCTGGACCAGGTCGTACGGGAAGCGCCCCGGCCGCGCCGTCGACCAGTCGATCGAGGACGTCGGCACCACGCGTCCGTTGCGATCGATGACCGCGATCCCCTTGTTGTCGAGATAAGACGGGTTGCGACGCTGTGCGGGCAGCATGTCCTGCGTGAGGATCGTCGAGGGAACCGTCCAGGTCGGGTTCAGCACGAGGTAGGTGATGCGCGAACGGAACACCGGCGTCTTGCGATACGGCTTGCCGATGATCGCGCGCGACGACCAGATGAGCTTGCTGTCGCGCAGGTAGTAGACCTGAAAGCCCGCCAGATTCACGAACACGAACGTCGGGTCGAGGTCGTGCAGATACCAGCGCATGCGTTCGAGATTCACGCGGATCAGCGTGATCTTTTCTGCGGCGGTGAGGTTCACGGCGGCGAGTGTCGCCGGCCCGACCACTCCATCGAGATCGAGACCGTGGCTCGCCTGCAGCTGCTCGACCCGGTCGAGCAGTGCGGTATCGAACTCATCGGGCTCCGCGTCGAGACCGAGCCGCACACGCAGCGCAGCGACGCGCGGACCGCGTGCACCGAGCTCCAGCTTCGGGCCATCGGGGACGGCTGCGGGCTCGCCGGCTGCCTCGATGTCGCGTTGGCGCGCGAGTTCTGCGCGAAGCAGCAGATAGAGTTCGTGGTCGGGCTTCTGCGCCTCGATGCGCTGATAGACCTCTCCCGACTCGAGGATCTCGTCGAGGAACGCGGCGGGGTCGAGATCGCCGATCTCGCGGGTGAAGTTCCAGTGCGGGTCGAACGATTTCGGCGTGACCTTGCCGAACATCAGGTGGTAGAGCAGTCGGGCCAGGGCTTCGCTCTGCAGGATGTCGAAGTCGATCCTCATCTCCTGCGACGCTGCACCGGCGGCAATATCGGCGCTCGCCCGTTCGAGTTCGGGCAGCAGGTAGTCGTCGGGATCGAGCCCATCCGCGGCGCTTCCGCGCACGGCTCGCAACAGGTCTTCGCTCGACCCGGGTGAGCGCCAGGCCGGTCGGAAGCCGCGTCGTTCGTATAGCGCGTGCAGAGCGGGACGTGTCGCGATCCTGGCCCCGAAGACGCGCGCGTCGGCGTCGGTCATCAGGTTGTCGAGCCGTGCGCGGAAGAGGTCGACCTCGTCGACGGGCTGCTCCTGCGCGAGGGCGCGCGGCGCGACCGCGAAGCCGAGCAGTGCGAGCAGGATCAGCGTCTTCGTCAGGCAGTTCATGCGCAATCCTCGTTCAGCATCGATTCCGGCAGGCCCATTTCGACGAAAAGTCCCGGTGGCCGATCGGCTGGATAGCAGAACGTGGTATGAAGCTGATCAGGCGCATCAAGAGATCCGCGTCG
>JANOFF010000061.1:0-23842 GCA_031413515.1 bacterium | reverse complement strand
GGGTCTGCTCAGTCGAAGCCCACTTCTTCGCAGACCCCTTCCCCTGGCCCGATCGATCACGGTTGCGGTGCCAGCGCGGTCGAGCAGATCGCGGCTGCGGGGTGGGAGAGGGCGTGGGAGGGGTGCGGACGGGGCGGTGGTTGCGGGTATTTTGATTGCTGGGTGATACGGGTTCTGGTCCTATGCGGCGACACTCTTCTGTGCGACTGGCGAATGACGTGGATCACCACGGTGGAGCACGGGAGTCGCCGCAGTGCCGCTCGCCTGGGCCGTTGATCGAGTCGACCGACTCGTAGAGGCCCTCCGATGAGCGCCGGAGCTGCAGCATCTCGATCCGCCACACCCGATTCGGATCGCGCGGGAGCGATCGATTTCGATGCTCTGCGCCGCGTCGCCCGCGAGACCCGGCCGAAGATCGTGCTGTGCGGCTACACGAGTTATCCACGCGATTACGACTGTGCGGAGTTCAAGCGGATCGCCGATGAAGTCGGCGCGCTCACGATGGCGGACATCTCGCATGTCGGGGTCTCGTCGCCGCGGGCGTGATGGCAAATCCGTTCGATGCCGGGTTCGATGTCGTGACGACCACGACCCACAAATCGCTGCGCGGCCCGCGTGGTGGCCTGGTGCTGTGTCGTGCGAACACGCCGAGGCGATCGACCGCTCGGTGTTCCCGGGGCTCCAGGGGGGACCGCACATGAACGCGATCGCCGGCATCGCGGTCGCGCTCGAGAAGGCTGCAGAGCCCGGATTCCGTGTCTATGCGGAGTCCGTTCTCGCGAACGCGCGCGCACTCGCCGATGCGCTGCTCGCCGGCGGGGCGACGCTGCTCGCCGGCGGTACCGACAACCACATGCTGGTCGTCGACGTCGTCGCGAGCCTCGAGATCGACGGACGCCTCGCCGAGCGCACGCTCGATCGCGTCGGCATCACGACCGACAAACAGATCATCCCCGACGACCCGAATCCACCGCTGCGGCCGAGCGGCATCCGGCTCGGCACGCGGGCCGCGTCCGAGCGCGGCATGGGGATGGACGAGATGCGCGCGATCGGCGCATGGATCCTCGCGCCACTGCGCGAGCGCGATCAGGCCGAGCGCATCGCGTCGATCGCCGAAGCCGTCGAAGCGCTGTGCACCCGATTCCCGGTGCCCGGGCTCTGAGGCATCACCAGCCCACTGCATTGCACCGGCGGCGCTGGGACGCGTGATCTAGGCTTGCCGGTCGCTTGGACACGAGAGGAGGAATCGCCTTGGTGCTGCAGGGGAAAGTGGTCATCGTCGCAGGTGTGGGGGATGGACTCGGTCGCGAAGTGGCCCGGCTCGCCTTGCGCGACGGTGCACGCGTGGTCGCCGCGGCGCGCAGCGTCGACAAGCTCGAGAAGATCTGCGCCGACCTCGATCCCGACGGCAAGCGGATCGTGGCCTGCGCGACCGACATCCTCGATGCAGACAGCTGCGCGAACCTTGCGAAGACGGCGGTCGAGCGATTCGGCGGCATCGATGCGGTGGTGAACGTGGCGGCCTTCGACACGCTCTTCGGCGGCCTCGAATCGACCTCTGACGAGGATTGGCGGCGCGCTTTCGAGACCAACGTGATCGGGACCCTCCACGTGGTGCGCGCGGTCGTGCCGCATCTGCGGGTGCGCGGCGGTGGTTCGGTGGTGCTGGTCGGTTCGCGCAGTCAGTGGTTCCCGCCCGCCAACCCGCAGATCGCCTATGCGTCGTCGAAGGGGGCGCTGCTGTCGTCGATGTACCACCTGGTGCACGAACTCGGACCGGACCGGATCCGCGTCAACATGGTCGTGCCAACCTGGATGTGGGGACCCCCGGTGCAGATGTACGTCAAGTGGCAGGCCGGTACGCGCAAGATCTCCGAGCAGGCCGTGATCGACGAAATCACTGCCGGCATGCCGCTCGGCAACCAGATTCCGGCGGATGAAGACGTCGCCGAGGCGATCGTGTTCTTCTGCTCGGATCGATCGCGGATGATCACGGGCGAGACGCTGCAGGTGCACGCGGGCGAACTGTTGCGCTGAGAGGCGGTGAAGCGGCGCAACGCCGGGCAGGGGCCCGGGAAGTCTTGCCCGCCCGCCGCCAGGATCAGTAGAAGATCATCCCGATCCCGGCGGTGGCGAAGTACAGGCTTTCTTTGGTGGCAACAGGCAGGTAGAAATTGCCCACCAGCGTGTAGGCAATGCTCTGGGTCTGGTAGAGCTCCACGCCCACGCCGAAGATCGGGGTGAACTTCAGCCGGGTGTAGAGGTAGTTGCCCGTGGCCCGGAGCTGAGTGAACCCGAGTCCCACCGTCGCATAGGGCTGAAGGCGACGGTTGCTGAAGTAGACGCGCTGGCTCGCCCACATCCCCCAGGCTTGATACTGGATGTTCCGCTGCCCGAAGTCGTGGATGTACAGCCCCGACAACTCGCTGGCGGTCCAGCGATTGGGCCGGTAGCCGACCCGCATGTCGAAGCCACCGCTCTGCCGCGTCAAAACCTCGCCGGGTCTGAGATTCGTGACCGCCGGCGGAGGCGGGCGGACGTATGTGCTCGGGATCTCGAGCCAGGAAATCGCCCACAGGCCCTCGAACCCGAAGTAGAAGCCGCCGCGTGCGAAGTTCGGCTGGGTGAGAAGGTCCTGGGTCTGCTCCTCGGTCCTCGGGAACTGCCCGGGCTCGGCTGCGTCCGCGGCGGATACGAGCCAGATCATCGCCAGAATGGCGATCGCCGTGACGCGCACGAGCATCGTCCTCCCTCCCCCCGGTCTCGGGCCGCCAGAGCATACCAGCCGAACCGGTGCCGCCTGTCCGTATCGGCGATCGGCGTCGGAGATTCAGTGCCGAAATCCGGAGTGTGGGAGTTTGGCGGCGAGAAAGTCCGTGTGACGAGCACTAGTTCAGCGGTGTGCGGGCTCGCGCTGATCGTTGAGCGCCCAGTCGTACGGGACGAACTCGACCTCGCACTTCTCACAGCGGTCGAGATCGTCAGTCGATTCCGGGCTGAGATGCAGCCCGATGTAGCCGATCAGGGTCGCGGGACGATCCGGGTGGTTCTGTTCCATCCAGGCGGTGAAATCGCGTTCGTACCATTCGAAGATCGCTGAGAGCCGGATCTTCTGCTCGACGGCGTCGACATCGACGTTGCGCCCTTCGCCGATGAACTTCGTCGTCTCGGCGTCGAGTTCCGCCCGCAGGCTGGCGGGGTGGAAGGCGTGCCGCGGCAGGATGGGACATCCGAGGGACGCGCAGTTCAACGCGAAGTGGATGCGCGGATCGGCGAAGCGTTTGCGGATCAAGTCGTTCTCGAGCGCGTACAGGTTCATCTTCGCGCCACCGAGTTCGATACGCTGCAGATAGAAGAACCCGGCGAGTCGAGGCAGGAAGAAGAGCGCGTCCGAGCGTACGTCCTTCACGCTCTCGATCGGGTAGTGGTAGAGCACCGTCACGATCACCGAGGCGTTGTAGGCGTTGATCCAGTAGGCGAGCTTCGAGTCCTCGGTCGGGAACAGGTCTGGATGGCTGTCGGGGCTGGCCGCCGCCAGCTGCGCGTAGTAGGCATCGATGGGCCGCGTGTCTCGCGCGAGCGCCGCGTAGTCGACGCGGCCGCGCTCGTCGACGAACTGGTCGAGCACGCGATCGAACCCGGCGTGGCTGAACTCCGCAACCGGCGCCGTCATGCCCGGCGAAACCGCATCCGGCGCGGGAATGGTCGTGCAGGCAGTGAGTATGAGCAGCGGCCAGAGCGTGCCGATCGTTCGTCTCATGTCCGCTCCGTACGGGGCTCGAGGCGCCGCGGTTTCATCCGGCGCGGGATCAGCGGGTTCGCTCGGCGTCAGCGGGGCCGCTCGGGCGTCAGCGGGGCCTCTCGGGCGTCAGCGGGGCCTCTCGGGATAGTACCGGCTGATCGTGTCGATCACGCAGCCCGGACGTTCGCTGCCCTCGATCTCGACGGTGACCCGGATGGTCGCCTGCACGCCGCCATCCTTCGTTTCTTCGGCGGCGATCAATTCGCCGCGACCGCGGATCCGCGAGCCGACGGGCACCGGCGCCGGGAACCGCAGCTTGTCGGCCCCGTAGTTGACTCCCATCGAGATGCCCCGCACTTCGACGATCTGCGGCAGGAACGAGTTGACGAGCGACTGCGTGAGGTAGCCGTGCGCGATGCAGCGACCGAACGGTCCGTCCTTCGCGCGTTCGGGATCGACGTGGATCAATTGATGGTCGCCGGTCGCGTCGGCGAATTTGTCGATGCGGGCCTGGTCGATTTCGAGCCAGTCGCTGTGGCCGAGCGGCCGACCCACGGCCTCGAGCAGTTGCCGCGGAGTCTCGAATATCGTCGCCATGCATCGTCCTCCGCGATCCAGCCAGGATCGTGCGCGATTCTCAGTTCGATCTGTTCCTGGCCGCGGCCAGGAACGCCGGCTTCTCGCCGCCTCCGTGGAGCAGCAGGTTCGCTCCGGTCACGTATCTCGCGAGGGGCGACGCGAGATAGAGACAGGCGTCGCCCACATCCTCGGGTTCGCCGAGGCGGCCGAGGGGAACGGTCGACGCCACCGAGGCGATCCCCTCGTCGTCGCCATAGTGGAGGTGGGCCTGTTCGGTGCGGATCATGCCCGCCGTGATCGCATTGACGCGCACCCGCGGCGCCCATTCGACCGCCAGGGTCGTGGTCAGCGAGAGCAGGCCGGCCTTCGCGGCCCCATAGGCGGCGGTACCGGGCGAAGGACGGATCGCGCTCACGCTCGCGATGTTGATGATCGAGCCGCCCTCGTCCTGGCGTTGCATCACGCGGTTGGCCTGCTGACACAGGTTCAGCGGCGCGATCAGGTTGAGGCGCAGGATCGCCTCGGAGAAGCGCGGCGACGCCGTGGCGGCGTCGGCTTCCGGCGATCCCCCGGCGTTGTTCACCAGGACGTCGAGCCGACCGAAACGCTCGGCCGCGCCTGCGACGAGCGCGGCGCTCTGCTCGACGTCCCGCACGTCTGCGAGCACGAAGACCGGGCGGCGACCGGCGACTTCGATCGGTTCGGCAGGTTCGCTCCGACCGCAGATCACGACCTGCGCGCCCGCTTCGAGGAAGCGTCGCGTGATGCCGCGTCCGACGCCCTTGCCCCCGCCCGTCACCAGGGCGACCCGACCCGTCAAGTCGAGTGCTCGCTTCAGGTCGGGCAGTCCGTTGTCCGGATCGCCTTTCATGCTCACAGTCCGATCCACTGGGCGACTCGCTCGCGATGCCAAGCGGGATCGCCGAGAAAGCTCTCGGTTGCCTTCGCACGCTTGAAGTGGAGGTGCACGTCGTACTCCCAGGTGAATCCGACTCCACCGTGGATCTGGATCGCCTGTGCGGCGCAGTCGAAGTAGGCCTCGCTGCAACAGGCCTTTGCGAGCGACGCCGAGACTGCGAGTTCCGGGCCTTCCTCGGCGGCCACACAGGCCGCGTAGTAGGCGGCCGAGCGGGCCGACTCGACGGCCACCATCATGTCGGCGCACTTGTGCTTGATGGCCTGGAACGATCCGATCGGGCGGCCGAACTGGACGCGCTGCTTCGCGTACTCGACCGACATGTCGAGGCAGCGCTGGGCGCCTCCGACCTGCTCGAGCGCCTGCGCGATGGTCGCCAGTTGCAACGTGCGCGCGAGCGCCGCGGCCGCGCCGCCTTCCTCTCCGAGCAACGAAGTCTTCGGTACGCGAACGCCGTCGAGGCGGATGCGCGCGATCCGGCGCGTCTGGTCGAGGGTCGGTCGCCGCTCGCGGGTCAGGCCGCGCGCGTCCGCGGGCACGAGCACGAGGCTCAATCCATCGATTCCCGCAGAGCCCGGCGCGCGGGCGGCCACGATCAGCAGATCCGCGGAGTGGCCGTCGAGCACGAAGCCGTGGGATCCATCGAGCACGATCTGGTCGCCGTCGCGGCGCGCCGTCGTCTGGATCGCGTCGGGGTCGTTGCTGCCGAGTTCGCCCGAGAAGGCGAGCGTTGCACGGGTGCTCCCCTCGGCGATCCCGGGCAGGTGCTCCTGCTTCTGCGCCGTGTCCGCTGCCACGAGCAGCGCGTTGGCGGCGAGACAGATGGAGGAGAAGAACGGCGCGCAGAGCAGGGCGCCGCCCATGATCTCGAGCAGGGCTGCGAGTTCGATCTGGCCGAGCCCGATCCCACCGTAGGCCTCGGGAATATGCACGGCCGTCCAGCCGAGTTCGCCCGCGATCCGCTGCCAGAGCGCGGAGTCGAAGCCGAGCTCCGTCGCCATCGCCTTGCGGACGGCCTCGCTGCCGCTGTGCTCGGCGAGGAACGTGCGCGCGATGGCGCGAAGTTCCTCCTGCTCGTCATCGAATCGGAAGTCCATGCGGGGTCGATCTCTCGGTCAGAGGTTCGCGGAAGCGCGCCGTCGCGTCGGTCGCGACACGATCAGGTGCCGAAGACCTTCTGCGGCACTGGCGACTTTGCGAGCAGTCGCTGGACGACGGCGCCGATCTCGTCCGGCTCCCAGCGCGCGCCTTTGTCGATCATCGGCCCATCCCTCCAGCCGTCCGAAGTGCCGATGATGCCTCCCTTCACCTCGAAGACGCGTCCGCTGACGTCCCGCGATTCGCTGCTGCCGAGCCACACCACGAGGGGTGAGATGTTCTCCGGCGCGTTCGCGTCGAAGCCCCCGTCCTCGGGCGCCGCCATGTCGGTGAAGATCGCTTCGGTCATGCGCGTGCGCGCCGCCGGCGCGATGGCGTTCGCGGTGATCCCATAGCGGCCGAGTTCGGCGGCCTGCACGAGAGTCAGCGAGGCGATGCCGCCCTTGGCGGCCGAATACGCGCTCTGTCCGACACTGCCCTGCAGCCCCGCACCCGAGCTGGTGTTGATGATGCGCGCATCGACGGGCCTGCCCGCCTTGCTCTGGTTGCGCCAGTACTCCGCCGCGTGGCGGGCCGTGCAGAAGTGGCCCTTCAAGTGCACGCGCAGGACCGCGTCCCATTCGGCTTCACTGCAGCTCACGAACATCCGATCGCGCACGAAGCCCGCGTTGTTGACCACCACGTCGAGGCCGCCGAAGCTGGTGATCGTGCGCTCGACGAGGGCCGCGGTCTGCGCCCAGTCGGTGACGTCGGCGGGGTCCGAGATCGCCTCACCCCCCATGGCCCGGATCAGGGCGACGACTTCTTCGGCGGGTTCGGAACTCTGCCCCTGGCCGTCCAGCGTCGATCCGAGATCGTTGACCACGACCTTCGCGCCCTGGCGCGCGAACTCCAGCGCGTGGGCGCGTCCGATGCCGCGCCCGGCGCCGGTCACGATCACGACGCGTCCCTCACAGATCCCGTTCATGTCTTCGAGCCTCTTTCGTTCTTCGTTTCTTTCGAGCTGTCGCTCGCGCTGAAGGCTCCATCATTCGAGCGGTCGCGCGAGCGGACGCTAGAGCCGCTCGATGATCGTCACGTTCGCCTGGCCACCGCCCTCGCACATCGTCTGCAGTCCGTAGCGGCCACCCGTGCGCTCGAGTTCGTGGAGCAGCGTCGTCATCAAGCGACAGCCCGTCGCGCCGAGCGGGTGGCCGAGCGCGATCGCGCCACCGTTCACGTTGACCCTGGCGAGATCCCAGTCGCCTTCCTTCTGCCAGGCCAGCACCACCGATGCGAAGGCCTCGTTGATCTCGACGAGGTCGATCTCGTCGCGCTTCATGCCGGTCCTCGCGAGCGCGTGGGCGGTGGCCGGAATCGGTGCAGTGAGCATCCAGACGGGATCCGCGCCGCGCACCGAGAGGTGATGGATGCGCGCACGCGGCTCGAGGCCATGCTGCTTCAGTCCGGCTTCGGACACGATCAGCATCGAGGCCGCCGCGTCGGCGATCTGGCTCGAGACGGCGGCGGTGAGACGGCCGCCTTCGACCAGCGTCTTCAGTGTCGCCATCTTCGACAGGGTGCTCTCGCGCGGTGTCTCGTCCTGGGCGAAGTCGCCGACCGGCGCGATCTCGCGCTCGAAGCGACCCTGCGCGATGGCCTTCAGCGCACGCTCGTTGCTCTCGAGAGCGAAGACCTCCATGTCCTCGCGACTGATGCCCCACTTCTCGGCGATCATCTCGGCCGAGCGGAACTGTGAGACCTCCTGCGTGCCGTAGCGTGCCAGCCAGCCTCTGGATCCATTGAACGGGGTCTCGAACCCGTAGGCTTGACCGGCCAGCATCGCGGCCGAGATCGGGATCTGGTTCATGTTCTGGACGCCACCCGCGACGACCACATCGCTGGTGCCGCTCATCACGGCCTGCGCGGCGAAGTGGACCGCCTGTTGGGACGAGCCACACTGCCGATCGATCGTCGTGCCCGGGACTTCTTCGGGCAGACCGGCGGCCAGCCAGCAGGTGCGCGCGATGTCGCCGGCCTGCGGACCGATCGTATCCACGCACCCGAACACCACGTCCTCGACCGCTGCCGGATCGATCCCCGTGCGATCCATCAGCGCGGTCAGCACATGGGCACCGAGATCTGCCGGATGCATGCCCGACAGGCTCCCCTTCTTGCGACCCGTCGGGGTGCGCACCGCATCGACGATGTAGGCCTCGGCCACGCTGTCCCTCCCTGCGTGCGCAGTGCTGCGCGCGTTCATCCCGTTCCTGCTCGGGCCCGTGTCAGTGGACCCGCATTACGCCGCTGAGTCCGATTCGAACTTTGCAGATGCGAATCGAAGCGGCCCCAGGCCGCTTCGATTCGCCGTCATTTGGTGCAGATTACCGACGAGCCGTGGCCGAACAGACCGATGTTCGCCGTGATGCCGGCACGCGCGCCCGCGATCTGGCGCGCGCCCGCTTGACCCCGCAGCTGCCACGTCAGCTCGCACACCTGCGCGATCGCCTGGGCGGGGACGGCCTCGCCGAAGCACGCGAGCCCGCCGCTCGGGTTGACCGGGATCCGGCCGCCGATCGTCGTGGCGCCTTCCCGAAGCAGTTTCTCGGCTTCGCCCTGCGGACACAGGCCGATGTTCTCGTACCAGTCGAGTTCGAGGGCGGACGAGAGGTCATAGACCTCGGCCAGCGACATGTCCTCGGGACCGAGTCCGGCTTCTTCGTACGCGGCGTGGGCGATCGAATCCTTGAAGCTGCGGGCCGCCGCCGGGACCACGGCCGCGGAGTCGGTCGAGATGTACGGCATCTCGATGGTCGTCATCGGGTATCTGGGCGTCACGGTCGAGACCGCGCGGATCTTCACCGGATCGACTTTGCGCTTGCGCGCATACTCCATGCTGGAGATCACCACGGCGGCGGCGCCGTCGCTCGTCGCGCAGATCTCGAGCAGCCGCAGGGGATCCGCGACCATCGGCGATTCGAGGACCTGCGCGATCGTGTACTCCTTGTGGTAGCGCGCATTCGGGTTCGCCATGCCGTGGTGCGCGTTCTTCACCTTGACGGCTGCGAAGTCCTCTTCGGTGGCGCCGTACAGATCCATGCGGCGACGCGCGTACAGGGCGAAGTAGGTCGGATTCGTGCAGCCCATCAGGCGGAAGCGCAGCCAGTCGGGATCGGTCCAGCGCTCACCGGCGTTCGGCGCGAGAAAACCCTTCGGCGTGGTGTCGGCCCCGACCACGAGGATCACGTCGGCCATGTCGGCGAGGATCATCGCGCGGGCGTTGTTGATCGCCTGGGATCCGGATGCGCACGCCGCATACGAGGTGAGCACGCGCGCGCCCGACCAGCCGAGCGCTTCGGCGAAGGTCGCACCCGCCACGTAGCCCGCATAGCCGTTGCGGACGGTCTCGGCGCCGGCGACGACCTCGATGTCGGTCCAGTCGAGGCCGGCATCGTCGAGCGCATCGTTGCAGGCCTTGAGACCGTACTCGACGAAATTCTTTCCCCACTTGCCCCAGGGATGCATGCCGACGCCCAGGATCGCGACTTCTTTTGCCATGTGGCCTCTCTGTTCTCCGGACTGTTCTCCGGAATGTTCTGCGGTCAGTGATTCGCGCTGTCTGCCGATCGGACCGCGGTGTGCGGGATCAGCCGCTCAGGCGGCGACGGGTTTCCACTTCCACACCGTGTACTCGGTGCCGTCGAGCTCGTACAGAGTCTCGACGACGACCTCCATCTCCTGACCGGTGGTGAGGTCTTCGGGCTCGAAGCCTTTCGCGACCTGGCCGAGGATCACCATCTTCTCTTTGTCGAGCTCGACGGCAGCGATCGTGTAGGGCTCGAAGCGCTCGCCGGAGATATACGGCTCGGGCGGCTGGTAGAAGTGCTTGGTGTAGGACCAGATCCGGCCGCGTCGCGACAGTTCGACCTCGTCGAATTCGCTGCTTCGGCAGGTCGGATTGCGGCAGAAGAGTTCCTGCCTGGGGAAGAAGTAGGTGTGGCAGCGCTTGCACCGGGTGCCGATCAGGGCGGGCTTGTCGCCGGTCGTGAACCAGCCCGCGATGCTCGGTGCGACGTTGTGTGCGGTCATGCGGTCGTCCCTCATGGCTTGCTCGGTGCTGCGGCGGTGCGCGTGGATCGATCAGGATACCCGACCGCGGCACGCCCTCGGTCTTCAGGTGGTCGGCGGCCTGAAGCCGAAGCTCGCTGCGAGCAATCGGCCGTCGAACAGCGCATCGCCGACCCGCGCGCGGTGCCAGGCGCCGGTGCCGAAGGAGAGATCCAGCGACCAGGCGCGCTTCATCCAGACGTGCAGGTCCTGTTCGTACGTGTACCCGATGGCCCCGTGGACCTGAAGCGATTCGCCGGCCGCGAAGCAGGCGGCTTCACCCGCCAGAGCCTTCGCCATCGAGACGTCGATCGATCGCGTGGGCGCATCGATCGCGACGGAATTCGCGGCCCGATACACCACTGCCCGCGCGTACTCGAGCTGGACGCGTGCATTCGCGAGCCGGTGCTTGACGGCCTGGAAGCTGCCGATCGCGACCCCGAACTGCCGCCTCTGCGTCGCGTAGAGGGCGCCCATGTCGATCAACTGCTGGGCGACGCCGATTTGCTGGGCCGCGCAGGCGAGGGCACCGCGATCGAGCATCGCCGCCTGCAGGTGCAGACCCGTCGGGCCGGACGCGACGCGGGTCCCGGCGGCGGGCGTCCACTCGACGGCGAAGAGACGCCGCGACTGATCGTTCGACGGATGCGCGACGAGGCGGGTCGTCGCGGGGTCGACGGCGTGCAGCGCATCCCGGTCGGGCAGCAGCAGCAGGTCCGCGATGTGGGCATCCGCGATCAGCGGGCTCTCGCTGTGTCCGACGGCGACGATCGCGTCGCCGCTTGCGATTCGCGGCAGCCACGCCCGGGCGAGATCGCCCGCGCCATGCGCGCCGAGGGCGATCAAGGTGGGCACTGCCACCGCGGCGGTCTCGATCACCGGTTCGGCGAGGGCGGCGCGCCCGGTCTCCTCGAGTGCGAGCACGAGGTCGCGCTCGTCGAGCCCGAGGCCACCGTGTGCTTCGGGGATCAGCAGGCCGGGCACGCCGATCTCGGCCAGCTTCGCCCAGAACGCGGGCGAGCGTCCCGTCTCGCTGTCCCACAGGCCGCGTACGAACTCGGACGTGCACTCGGCGTCGAGGAAATCGCGCACCGTCTGCTGCAGCAGCGTCTGATCTTCGGAGAAGCCGAAATCCATCGAAGTCCCTCTCGTGACTGCGTGTCTACTTGCGCGGCAGGCCGAGGATCCGCTCGGCGATGATGTTGCGCTGGATCTCGTTGGTGCCTGCATAAATGGGACCGGCGAGCGCGAAGATGTAGCCGTCGAGCCACTCGTCGACGTCGGGAGCCTTCGACAACTCGGCGCGCTCGCCGAGCAATCCCAGGGCGACCTCATGCATCTCGATGTCGAGTTCGGACCAGAAGATCTTGTTCAGGCTCGCCTCGGCGCCGATCTTGCCGCCGGCCATCAGCCGCGAGACGGTCTGGTAGGTGTTGAGCGCGTACGCCTCGGCGCCGATCCAGCAGCGCGTCACCCGGTCGCGCAGGGCGGGATCGACGAACTCGCCGCTCGCCAAAGTCCGCTTGTAGAGTCCGACCAGTCGCTGCGCGGTGCTCTGGAAGCGCGCCGGGCTGCGCAGCATCAGACCGCGCTCGAAACCCGCCGTCGCCATCGCGACGTTCCAGCCCTCGCCCTCTTCGCCGAGGCGGTTGGTGACGGGTACGCGTGCATTGTCGAAGAACACCTCGGCGAAGGCCTTCTTGCCGTTGATTTTCTCGATCGGGCGCACCGTGATACCCGGTGTGTCGAGGGGCACGAGCACGAAGCTCAGCCCCTGATGGCGCGACGATCCGGCGTCGGTGCGGAACATCCCGAACAGCCAGTGCGCGTAGGCACCGCGCGAAGCCCAGGTCTTCTGGCCGTTGATCACGTAGTCGTCGCCGTCGCGGATCGCCGTGGACGAGATGTTGGCCATGTCGCTGCCGGCGTTCGGCTCGGACCAGCCCTGGGCCCAGACCTCGTCGCTCGACGCCATCGTCGGCAGGAAGCGCGCCCGCTGCTGCGGCGTGCCGTATTCCATGATGGTCGGACCGAGCAGGAACAGGCCATTCTGATTGACGCGTCCCGGCGCGCCGGCGCGGTAGTACTCCTCTTCGAAGATCAACCACTCGAGCAGGTTGGCGCCGCGGCCCCCGTACTCGACGGGCCAGGGCACCATCGCGAAGCCGCCGCCGTGGAGCTTCCGCTCCCAGGCGCGATGGGCCTCGAAACCGTCCTGCGTATCGAAGGAGGCCAGGGGTGCGTCGGGCACGTTGGCCTCGAGCCAGCTGCGGGCCTCCTCGCGAAAGGCGTCCTGCTCGGGCGTGTAGCGGAGATCCATTTTCGTCGTCGCCTTCCCGTTCGCGCTGGTGCGATCAGAGCTTTCCGTCGAACTTGGCGTCGCGTTTCTGGACGAACGCGTCGCGGGCTTCCTGCGAATCCGGCGAGGTGTAGAGCTCGAGGGTGAAGCCCTGCTCGAAGCGATAGCTCTTCTTCACGTCGAGCAGCTCGATGCCGTTCAGGGACCACTTCGCCAGGCGCAGCGCCTTCGGACTCTTCGACGCGATCGTGCGGGCGAGCTCCATGGCGGCGTCGCGGAGTTTCGCGCGCGGCACGACCGACTCGACGCCTCCGAGCCGGAACGCTTCGGCGGCGTCGATCGACTCGCCGGTGTACAGCATGCGTCGCGTCTTCTGCATGCCGAACAGTCGCATGAGATGGGTGGCCGCACCGAGGGCGCCGCGGTCGATCTCGGGCAGCGCGAAGGTCGCGTCGTCCGAGCAGATCACGATGTCCGAGGCGCCCGAGATCCCGATCCCGCCGCCGATGCAGTAGCCGTGCACCGCCGAGATCACCGGCACCGGGCAGTCGTAGATGTTCGCGAACGCGTCGTAGCAGCCGCGGTTCACGTCGACGATCTTCGTGCCGTCCTTCGCCAGCTCCTTGATGTCGACCCCGGCCTGGAAGCCGCGACCCTCGGCGCGGACCACGATGCAATGCACGTCGCCGCGTTCTCCGAGCGCTTTGACGCCGCGGGCGAGTTCGAACCAGCCCGCGCTATCCAGCGCGTTGACGGGTGGATTGTTGATCACCACCTCGCCGACGCCGTCCGCATGCGTGATGTCGATGGCCATGATTTCGTCCTCGTGGACCCGGCCGAGGCGCGGTCCCGTGTTGTGTATCTGTTGGGTACGTGTGGGGTACCTGCAGGGTGCGAGTGCCGATCAGTGCGCGAGCCGCTTCAGGGTCTGCTCCGCCTCTTCGATGATCTTCGCGATGATCTCGGCGCACGGCGGTCGTGCGTCGAGCATGCCCGCCACCGAGCCGCTCGGCAGGTAGCCGTGGACCGGATCGCCGTCCTGCATCGCCTTCATGGCCAGCATCGGGGCGTTGACGGCCATCAGCATCTGCGACCGCGTGAGCCGCTCGTTGGTCCGCATCGCGAACGCCGAACGGAGCAGCTCGCCGAGCGAGGCGCCGGTCAGGCGCCGATACGCGAGGGCGTTTCGCAGCGCGAAGACCAAGCGTGTGATGTCCGTGCCGGATTCGAGCCTTCGCACCAGCTCGTTCGGCACGACTCGCTGCGGCATCCCGTCGACCTCGCTCGTCACCACGATGTCCTCGACCCGCGCAGCCAGATACCGGGCGGCGGTGGCGTCCGGCACGGGGCTTTCGGCCGAGAGCAGGAAGCGCGTCCCCATCGCGATGCCCTTCGCCCCATAGGCGAGCGCTGCCACGAGCCCACGTCCGTCGTAGTAGCCGCCTGCGGCCACGATCGGCACGCGGACGGCGTCGACCGCGCCCGGCACGAGCAGTGAAGTCGGCACCGGCCCGGTGTGGCCGCCACCTTCGCCCCCCTGCACGACGATGATGTCCGCGCCGAGCTGTTCTGCCTTGACGGCATGCTTCACCGCACCACAGGTCGGGACACACACCACGCCGGCATTCTTCAGTTTGCGGATCAGATCGGCGCTCGGCGCGCGGTTGTAGCCGGCCGCGCGCACACCCTGGCGGATGATCGCGTCGCTGATCACGTCCGCGCCCGGCGCGTCCATCAGGAAGTTCACGCCGAAGGGACGCTCGGTCAGCGCCTTCACCTTCTCGATCTCGCCCTCGACGTCCTTCGGCGGGATCGTCGCCGCAGCGAGGAAGCCGATCGCGCCGGCGTTGCTCACCGCCGCGACGAGTCCCGGCGTCGCCACCCAGCCCATCCCGGTCTGGATGATCGGGAAGCGGATGCCGAGCAGATCGCAGATCTCGGTGTGGAGTGTGGAGGTCACGAGTGGGGGGCTTTCCGGTCGGACGAGCGGGGCGCGTGCCGCCGCCGGGATTCAGTCGCTCACTTCTTTGCTGATCCAGCCTTCGGGATCGAGGACATTGCGGATGATGTGCAGTTCTTCGGCGCTCGGCAGCCGCGTTTCGGGCACGACATCGTCCATCGCCAGCTCGAAACCGGTCCGGGCGACGACATCTTCGACCCGTACACCCGGATGCACGCTGACGAGCCGCATGCGGTGATCGGGCGTCGCGAAGTCGAATACAGCGAGATTCGAGACGACCCGCCGGATGTCGTGGAAGCGCGCGCTGCGCGGCCCGAGCGCCGCGGCGCGGTCGTATCCGACACCCGAGACCACGTCGACCTTCGGCACGAACACCTTGTCGGTGTGCGACGGCACGAAGTAGCTGGTGCGGTGGTAGATGGTGTTGCCCGGCGCGCCGCGCATGCCGAGCAGCTGCGCGGTGGGCTTCGCGTGCGGCCCGATGCAGCAGAAGTTCTGGTTGCCGAAGCGATCGATCTGGCTGGCGATCATCATCACGTGGCGGCGGCTGGTCCAGACGACGTTGTCGAAGAACAGCCGGAAGGGCATCCAGGCCCCCTTGATCGGCTCTGCACCGGCCTTGCCACTGACCGGCATCACGCTCTCGCAGCCGCTGGCCACGCCGTCGGTCATGAAGAGATCGGGCTCGAAGGTCAGCTTCGCGAGGCGCCCACCCACGGACGGCGTCGTCCCGAAGGTGCTGATCAGGATCTCGCCATCGCCCCGGAAGCACTCTGCCACGGCGACGGCACAGATCTCGGCGCGGGTCGGATCAGTCGTTGCTGCACTCATCGGGAAACCACCGCCTTCTGGTACTCGGTCTCGCTCACGTCGAGGTAGCGCGCCTTGAAGGCATCCCACGCCCCGGGATCCTTCGCGGTCGCCGCGTAGTCGCGCTGGAACTTCTCGTCGCGTGGATAGTCGGGAGGGCACTCCGTGAAGTGCGCGCCGCCCGGCGCTTCGATGACGCCGTCGGTCATCAAGCGGTTGATCGACACCGTGTGGATCGACCCGAGTTTCGCGAAGTCCTCGGTGGGGATGATCTTCTCGCAGCTCATGAAGCGCCGCGTCGCCGCCATGCAGTAGAGATCGTCGAAGTAGGGATCGGGACCGAGGATCTGCCCGTTGCCGAGGCGATCCGCGCGATTCACGTGGATCAGCGCCGCGTCGAGTTCGAGCGCCGGCATCGCGATCAGTTCTTCGCCGTCGTCATACGGCGAACGGACCATGCGGAGTTCGGGATTCACCGTGACGACATCCGAGCCGAGGCCCGCGCGGATCGGCAGGAACGGCAGTTGATGGGCCGCCGCGCGCAGTCCCCATTGCAGCATGCCCTCGTCGAGTTCCGCCGCGCGAAAGCTGCCCGCCTGACGGGCCGCCCGGAAGTGGGGCTCGAGGGGGATCGAGTCGAGGGACACGAAGCCGTAGATGAGCTTCGCCACCTTGCCGTACTTGCACAGCAGGCCGGCGTCCGGACCGCCGTAGGTGACGACCGTGAGGTCGCGCAGGTCGGAGCGAAGGATCTCGCGCACCAGACTCATCGGTTTGCGGCGCGATCCCCAGCCTCCGATGCCGATCGTCATCCCGCTTCGCAGCTCGGCGACGACCTCGCGTTCGGTGGTGCGCTTGTCCAAGGGCGGGCTCTCCTGTTCTGGGCGGCTGGGCGGCGGCTGGGCGTCGGAGGTGGGGACGGCGCGTCGGCTGATCGGAGACGGCTCGGGCAGCGGTGTGGGCTGCCCGTCGGATCCCCGCTCGCGGTCCGTTCCGGCCCGGACATCTCATACGAGGAGACCACCCCGCGGGTCAGCAGCGTTCCGGGCGCCGCCGGGACGGCCAAAAAGTAACGATACGTCTCGTTTCTGTAAACCGGGTTGTGGCTGCCGGTGGCGAAGCCGGACTGGATTCGGCACGAGCCGGCCTGACCGCCTCGGTCCGATCAGCCGGCCACCGCGCAGCGGGGGGCTCGACCGGCTTTTCGAGCTGCGTCCCGTTTGACGTTCGCCGCGGGGACCCCCGCGCGAAGCGCCGAAATGCGCGTCCCATGGGCGGGATGGGTCGACATCCATTCCGGCGGTTGCTGGCCGCCGCCGGCCGACATGTTCTCCCACAGCGTCACGCTCTGGGCCGGGTCGAAGCCCGCACGGGCCATCAGGTCGAGGCCGATCGCGTCGGCCTCGCTCTCGTGGCTACGGCTGAAGGGCAGCAGGACCCCGTACTGAGAGCCGAGTCCGAGGGCGGCCATCGTGGCCTGCCCCGTGCCCGTCGTCGTATCCGTCATCACGGCGACCGTCTGCATGCCGATCTGGACCGCGGACTGCTGGGAGACCCGCTCGTTGCCGTGGTCGGCGAGCACGTGGCCGATTTCGTGACCGATCACCGCAGCGAGCTGATCCGGGGTTCGCGCCACGCTGAGCAGCCCGGTGTGGACGCCGATCTTGCGACCGGGCAGCGCGAACGCGTTGGCGCTCTTGTCCTCGAACACCACGATCTCCCAACCGTCTCGCCACTCCGGATCGAGTTCGGCGATCAGAGCCTCTGACACGCACGTCACGGTCCGGATGGCGGCCGCGTCCTTCGAGATCGGCTGTTCCTGCTTCAGGTTCTGGAAGGACTCGGCCCCCATCGCATCCATCTGCTCGTCGGGAAAGAGCTTCAGCTGTCGCCGACCGGTCGGCGACACCGCGCACCCCGCCAGCAAAGCCCCGATCGTGAGCCACGTCCCGGCGACGGCGAGGCGGGTGCCCGGCCTCGCTGTGCTTCGGGATCCCGGATGGAGCCGGGCGGAAAGGACGGACATCGCGATTCTCCTCATCGATCTCGATCCCGCATGGGTGGCCGGGGTTCCCGTGCGGATCGACTCGGCCGCAGAAAGGCGGGGGACGGAAGAGCACCGGAGCGGCGACGCCTCGTCAATGCCTGCTCGCCTTCGTCGCCTCGGCGGTCGCGACGTACACCGCATGGCGACGACCGCCCCGACCCGGACGGTGCAGATCGAATGAAGCGAAACCCGCCGGACCGAGACGACGCTCGAAGCCCGCGTCGGGTCCCTCGGACCAGATCGCGAAGCAGCCCGAAGCAGACAGTGCCCGTCGCGTCACCCGCAGTGCCTTCGCGCCGTAGAACGGATCGCGTTCCGCATCGGTCCCGGCGTGGGGTCCTTCGAACAGATCGAGCAGGATGGCGTCGGGTCTGGGCTTCGTCTGCCCGTCGGCCAGCGCCTGGATGTGGGCGGCGACGTCGCCGATGATCAGCGAGACGCGGGGGTCGTCGAGGGCTCCTCCGTTCACGAGCGAAAGCGGTCCCCGGCACCAGTTCGCGACCGCCGGATTCAATTCGCAGACCGTGACCTGCGCGTCCGCCGGCAGGACATCGAGGGCCACGCGAAGCGTGCAGCCCATGCCGAGCCCGCCCACCAGGATGCGGGGCGCAGACCGGTGGGCGAGACGCGCGCAGCTCAGTCCGGCCAGGGCTTCTTCCGAGCGGCTGGCGCGGTTGTTCATCAGCACGCGACCGCCGATCGTGATCAGGAAGTCGTCGTCGCCGCGCCGACGCAGCTCGAGCGGACCTTCCGCGGTCTCGATGCGGTCGATCGTCAGCCAGGGCCTCGCCATCGTGGCGACCTCCTGGATCCGGAGCGCGATGCGCGTTTCATGGGTGGTCGCGCACGATCGCCACCAGGCCGGCCCCGTAGCGCTCGGCTTTGGCGGGCCCGATGCCGTGCACACTCTGGAGTTCGCGCTCATCACGCGGTCGCTCGGTCGCGATCTCGCGCAGCGTTCGATCGCTCGCGACGATGTAGGGTGGCACGCCCTCGGCGCGGGCGACCTCGAGCCGGTGCGCACGCAGCGCCTCGAACAGCTCGCGGGCGCGCGGATCGAGTTCGTTCGGAGCGCCGGCGCCGCCGTTCCGAGGGCCGGGGCGTGGTTTCCGACCGGCTCGCCCCGGCCTTCGAAACGGCGGCAGCAGCAGACGACCCGGCCGCTCACCGCGCATCACCGCGACACCGTCTTCCGTCAACGCGACGACCGGCCGATCGCCGCCGACGAAGTCCACCCAGCCCGCAGTCACGCAGCGCCGCAGCAGTCGTGTCAGCCAGTCGTCGTCGAACTCGGCGAGGATGCCGAACGTGCTGACGCTCTGGAGACCGAGTCGCTCGAGCCGCTCGTCGGGGGTTCCGCGAAGCAGCGCGACCGCGGCGCCGAGCCCGTAGCGCCCATGGACGCGCGCCACACCCGAGAGCGCCTTCCGTACCAGCAGGTTGACCTGCGCCGGATCGACATCGTCGGCGGCGTCGCCGTCCTCGGAGAGACGCAGGCAGACGTCGCAACGTCCGCATCCCGCGAGCGTCTCCTCTTCGTCGCCGAAGTAGCGCAGCACGGCGTCGTGACGACAGCTGCCGCCCTCGGCGAAGCGGATCAGTTCGAGGAACAGTCCCCACTTGTGGGCCACGGCATCGGGCGAGGGACGGCCATTCGTATCGCTTTCGATCAGATGACGTCGCCGGGGCAGATCGGCGGAAGACAGCAGCATCAGCGCAAACGCGTCGAGGCCGTCGCGCCCCGCGCGACCGACTTCCTGGTAGTAGGCCTCGATCGAACCCGGTGGCGCGAGGTGGATCACGGCTCGCACGTCGGCCCGATCGATCCCCATCCCGAATGCGTTCGTGGCCACGACGATTTCGAGTTCGCCGGCGCTGAAGCGGCGATGGGTGTCCTCGCGAGAGTCGCCGTCGAGGCCAGCGTGATAGGTCCCCACCTTCCAGCCGTCACCCGCCAGTCGCGCCGCTTCTTCTTCACTCGCGCGCCGGGTGGGCGCATAGACGATCACGGCGCCGCGCTCGTCGCCCGGCAGGCCCAGTGCCTCGTGGACGGCTTCGTCGATCGCGTTTCCGCGCTCGACCCGGGTCGCGGGCTCGAGGACCCGCAGTGCCAGATTCGGTCGCGCGAATCCGCGGACGAGCTGCGGCGTGTGCGGTGGCAGGCGCAGGCGATCGATGATCTCGTCGCGCACGATCGGGGTCGCGGTAGCGGTGCAGGCCAGCACACGGACATCGGGCAGCTCGGCCAGCAGGTCGCCGATCTGCATGTAGTCGGGTCGGAAGTCGTGCCCCCACTCGCTGATGCAGTGGGCTTCGTCGATCGCGACGAGCGGGCAGGTGAGGGTGCGGAGCAGCGCGCGGAATTCACCCGACGCCAGCCTCTCCGGGGCCACGTAGGCGAGCCGGTACTCGCCCGCGACAAGGCGACGCTGACGCTCCCGCAGCTGAGCCGGATCGAGCGTCGAGGCGAGGTAGGTGGCGGGGATTCCGCGCGCTTCGAGGGCGCTCACCTGATCGTGCATCAGTGAGATCAGCGGCGAGATCACCAGCGTCGTGCCTTCGAGCAACAGCGCCGGCAGCTGGTAGGTGAGGCTCTTCCCGCCGCCGGTCGGCGCGACCAGCAGCAGGCGCCCATGCTGGAGCAGCGTCTCGACGGCCTCGCGCTGGCCGGTGCGGAACTGCTCGTGACCGAAACGTTCGAGGGCCCGCTCGAGCGCGCCGGGTGTCAGGCCGAGGGGTTTGGGTGTCGTCATCGAGGGGCGTCGAAGATCCGGACGGTCGGGGCGAAGCGGACGGCGTGCCACGCAGGGCGGGGTTGCCCCGGACGCGGCCACCGTAGCAGGCACTGTGCGGGAATCGTCACGAGCCGCGTCGTTGCGCGGCTCTCGCCGTCGAGTCGAGCACTGGACGGCGCGCGGCGCAACCGTCGACCGTGGTGCACACTGGCGACTTCCGATGCGGAGGCCGCGATGGTCGAGATCACGCTGGAATACGAAGGGGCGCTTCACACGAGCGCCGTGCACGGTCCGTCGAAATCGCGTGTCGAGACGGATGCACCCATCGACAATCACGGACGAGGCGAGCGTTTTTCGCCGACCGATCTCGCCGCCGCGGCGCTCGGCGCCTGCATGCTCACCGTGATGGGCATCCTGGCCGAGCGCCACGCATGGGAGCTCGCGGGCACGCGCGCCCGCATCGAGAAGCACATGGTGGCCGATCCGGTGCGTCGGATCGGACGTCTGGTCGCGGAGCTGGTCTTTGCGCCGGGTATTCCCGAACAGGCCCGCAAGCCGCTGCTCCGCGCGGCCGAGACCTGTCCGGTCCGCCAGAGCCTGCACCCGGACATCGAGGTCGAGCTGCGCGTGACCTGGCGCGAGGTCTGAGCGGGTCGCGGCAAGCGCGCCGCGGATCGCTCAACCCCCGTTCTTCGGGAACACCTGCAGGCTCTCGTGGACTTCGACGCGCGCGAACACGCCCTCGCTGAAGTACGGATCGCGTTCGGCGCTGGCTCGCGCCTTCGCGAGGTCGTCGGCCTCGAACACGACCAGGCTGCCACAGGGTGCGCCGTCCGCGTCGCGGAGCGGACCGGCGAACAAGATGCGGCCTTCGCCGTCGAGGCGTTCGATGTGGGCGAGATGGCGCTCGCGGACACTCGGCCGGAGCCGCGCGCCGTCTGGTCCGTCGCGACCGATGTAGACGAAAGTTCCCATGTGCCTGCCTCTCGTTCGGGGTCGCCTACCGCGCCCAGCCTCAGCGCCGCGGCTCGACTAGGACGGCGGCCCGTATGCGGATTCGCTGTGCAGCGCGAGGTCGAGCCCGACGTGCTCGGCTTCCTGGTCGACCCGCAGATCTCCCATCACCCACTTCAACACGAACAGGATCACGAGCGTCAGCACGCACGCGTAGACGGCGGTGAAACCGACGCTGGCGAGTTGCTTGACGAGTTGACCGCCCCAGCTCACGCCCTCGCGCACGCCCCACGGAGCGATGAAGAGCGCGGTGGCGATCGCGCCCCAGAGTCCGCCGATTCCGTGCACGCCGAACACGTCGAGCGAATCGTCGTAGCCGAGGGCCGGCTTGAGCACGGTGACCGCGAAGTAGCAGATCACCGCGGCGCCGATCCCGATCGCGATCGCGCCGCCCGGGCCGACGAACGCGCAACCGGGCGTGATCGCGACGAGGCCTGCCACGGCGCCGGTCGCGGCGCCGAGCTGCGTCGGCTTGCCGCGATGCAGCCACTCGATCGCCGTCCAGGCGAAGACTGCGGTGGCGGCGGCCGTCTGTGTGGTGAGGAACGCCAGTCCGGCAGTGCCATCGGCGGCGAGCTGGCTGCCCGCGTTGAAGCCGAACCAGCCGACCCACAGCAGCGACGCTCCGATCATCGTGAAGGGCAGGCTGTTGGGCGGCATCGACTCGCGGCCGAAACCGCGTCGCGAACCGAGGAACAAGCAGGCCACCATTGCCGAGAAGCCGCTCGACATGTGGACGACGAGTCCGCCCGCGAAGTCGAGGGCACCGAGCTGGCTGCCGATCCAACCACCACCCCAGACCATGTGGGCCAGCGGGATGTAGACGACGAAAAGCCAGATCGAGATGAATGCGAGATAGGCGGAGAAGCGCAGTCGCTCCGCGAAGGCACCGAGCATCAGCGCGGGGGTCATCGCGCTGGCCGGAATGGAACGCGGAGAAGGTCCGCGTGCACTGCCAGCAGTACATCGACCTGGTCAACCTGACTGGTGCCGAGAAAAAACGTCCGGCGGAGCTGTCGGGTGGCATGAAGCAGCGCGTCGGCATTGCCCGCGCGTTGTCGATCCAGCCCAAGATGCTGCTGATGGACGAACCGTTTTCGGCGCTTGATGCGCTGACCCGCGGTGTGCTGCAGGAGGAAGTGCTGCGTATCTGCGCGGAGACCCGGCAGACCGTGTTCATGATCACCCACGATGTCGACGTGGCCATCCTGCTGGCGGACAAGATCATCCTGATGACCAATGGCCCGCACGCGAAAATCGCCGAGATTGTCGTCAATACCCTGCCGCGCAGCCGCACCCGCCACGACTTGCACAAACATCCGCACTACTATCGCATCCGCAACCACCTGATTGATTTTCTGGTCGACCGTTCGAAGGTGTTTGCCAGCGATTCGCCGGATTACGACCCGCGCCATCCGCCGCTGGTGACCCCGGGGCTGGATCCCGCAGAGGCGGCCGTTCTGGCGCCAGTGACCGGCAAACCGCTGGCGGTGGTTCGCTGACAACGCCACGTTCAATCAAAACTCAGTTAACACTCAGCCAAATTCAGCTAAAAGGAGAAAAGTATGACCAAACCGATGAAGCGCACTGACGTCACCGAACTGGTGATGGAAGCCAAGATCAAGAAGGGCCTGTCGTGGACGAAGATCGCCAAAGCCGTGGGTGCGAGCAAGGAATGGACGACTGCGGCGCTGCTCGGTCAGATGCAGATGACCAAGCCGCAGTCAGTCGCGGCAGGCAAGCTGCTGGGCTTGCCGCCGTATGCCGTGCTGCTGCTGCAGCAGGTGCCCTACAAGGGTTCGCTGCCGACGGCAGTGCCCACGGATCCGCTGATTTACCGCTTCTACGAACTGGTCAGCATTTACGGCACGACCTTCAAGGAACTGATTCATGAAGAGTTCGGCGACGGCATCATGAGCGCGATTGATTTCAAGATGGACTTGCAGCGCGAAGCCGATCCCAAGGGCGATCGCGTGCAGATCGTGATGAGCGGCAAATACCTGCAATACAAGACCTATTGAACCCAGGCCTTGGGCGCCGTCAGCAGTTGCCCGCGACTCAACATCAGAGCCGTTGCGGTGCGATCATGGCCATCGGCAGATGATCAGTAGATGCCGTTAAAAAGCCCCACGGTTGCGGGGCTTTTTATTTTTGCTCTTTAAGCAGCCGTTCTATGGCGGCAGAACCTTCATCGCGGTCGGTCTCGTGCCCCGCCGGGAGCTGCATTTCGATTTTTGCCGGATCGATAACGACGGGTTTGTCGATGAAGCCGGTGACCAGGCCGGGCCAGAAAATCAGGATCGCCACCAGCAGCAGTTGCATGGCCACCCAGGGTACGGCACCCCAGTAGATGTCCGAGCTTTTGACTTCCTTGGGCGCGACACCGCGCAGGTAGAACAGCGCGAAGCCGAATGGCGGGTGCATGAACGAGGTCTGCATGTTGGCGCCCAGCAGCACGCCAAACCAGATCAGGTCGATACCCAGCTTGGCGGCGACCGGAGCCAGCAGCGGGATGACGATAAAGGCGATCTCGAAAAAATCGAGGAAAAACGCCAG
>JANOFF010000060.1:0-172525 GCA_031413515.1 bacterium | reverse complement strand
TTCTACAACGGCTCGATCTTCCAGGCCGTCCGTCAGGCCAACGCAGCCGTCGCGGCTCCGGCTGTCGACTACGTGTCGCTCGACGTGGCTCCGTCGCTGATCGAGCTCTCGATCATCCTCACGGATCCGATCCCGGCCATCGACCTGTCGACACTGACGACCGCAGATCCGCGTGTCGACATCGATGCGGCGAACGTGTCCGGCTTCCTGATCCGGACCGCGGCGGATGTCCCCGCCGACTTCGTGCTGCTCCGGGTGATGTCCGGGCGGGCGGACCTCGTCGACGTGAATATCGCGAGCGGCCGCATCGTCGCGGGTCAGCGCGTGCCCCTGCGCATGATCGTCGATTCCGGTGCCACGCTCGGGTTCCGATACACACGGGATTTTGCTCTCGACGAGAACATCACCGGCGCAGGCTCGGTGCGGATCGAGACCGACAAGGTGATCAGTTTCAACGGGACCAACGACTGGAGCGGTGGAACCCAGATCGCGAAGGGCACCCTGCGCGGCAACGTCACGTCACTGCCCGGCGACTTCCTCGTGGACCCGGGCGGAGTGCTCGATTTCCGGATCACCAACACGACGCAGACCTCGACCTTCGTGGGCAACGTCACGGGCGGGGGGAAGCTGCTGAAGTCCGGCGCCGGCACACTGCTCCTGAGCGTGGGCACCGCGAGCCACACCGGCGGCACAGAAGTCACCACCGGCACCCTGCAGACGACGCCGGCTTCGCTCACCGGCAACGTCGCGATCAGCCAGGGCGCACGACTCTGGTTGCTGCCGGATGGCGTGACGCCCTTCGCCGGTTCGATCAGCGGCGCCGGGTCGGTTCGCAAGTCGGGCAACACGGAAGTCGTGCTGAGCGGAGCGAACACCTTCACGGGCGGGCTCTTCATCCAGAGCGGCGACGTGCGCGGCACGACGGTGAGCATCCCCGGCAATGTCACGCTCGAAGCCGTGACGCCACCGGATGCGACGGCACGCCTGTTCTTCGACCAGGACACGGACGGCACCCACGTCGGCACGATCTCGGGTGCGGGCGTCCTGCTCAAGCAGGGAAGCGGGCGCGTGCTGCGCCAGGGAATCACGAACGTCAGCCTGGTGCAGGTGCTGGACGGCAGGCTGGCCGGCGACGTGGCGGCGCTCGGCAATTCCATCGAGGTCACGAACCCCGGTGCGATCGCCGAGTTCAGTCTGTCCGATCAGCAGACCTTTGCCGGAAGCATCTCGGGGCCGGGCGACGTCTGGAAGACGGGCACGGGAACGCTCTTCGTGGCGTCACCGCTGCTGCACAGCGGCCGGACGGTGATCAATTCCGGCACGCTGCAGCTCGGAGCCGATCTGGTGAATTCGACGGTCGTGCAGGTCGATCCGGGGGGTCGCCTCGCCAATGTCTCCGGCGGAATCCGGGCCGGACGGCTGGTCAATCAGGGGCGTGTCAGCGCGGGCAGTGCGACGACGTCGTTGCCGGTGAGCGGCAACGTGACGCTGGCCGCGGGCTCGGTCCTCGAGGTGGCTCTCGACGCGGCCGGCAATGCGTCTTCGCTCGTAGTCGGCGGCGCCGCCAACCTTGACGCGCCGAGCTACCAGCTCAGCATCAGCCCGGGCGACTACTCGGTGGCGACCCAGTACTCGGTGCTCGTCGCGAGCAGCATCGCGATCGCACCCGGCTCGTCGGTGGGAGCCACCGTCGATGATCTCGCGTTCATCAGCGTGACCGCGCCTCCCAGCGTCATCGCCGGCCCCGGCGTGGCGCAGGTGGTGTTCAGCCTGCAGGAGGACTTCAGCGACATCTCGGCCTATGGAACGACGCCGAACCAGGTCGCGACGGGTGTCGCCCTCGAGCAGGTGACGAACTCGGGCAGCGCGGACGCGCGCACGATCCGCAACGGGCTCGTGCCTCTGCGCGTCGATGAGGTGCCGGCCGTCCTCGACACGATGGCGGGCGAGACGCTCTCGGGATTCACCAACTCGCGGATCGCCAACGCGCGGAACTTCGCCGACACGCTGCTGCGCCGCCTGCACACGAGCGGCTGGGAACTCTCGCGACCTCCGACGGTCTCGCGCGCGGGCTCCGCCGCGCCGCCCGCCGTCGGCGCAGCGCCCTCGCGCGGCAGCTCAGGCGCCTGGCTCGTCCCGTTCGGTCTGTTCAGCGACAACGACGGGAATGGCAACGCGAGCGACATGGACACCGACACGTACGGGGTCACGGGGGGCCTCGACTACCGCCTGCCCGCCGGCCTTCGCCTGCCCGCCGGCCTTCGCCTGGGCGATTCGGAGAACTACCGGTTCGGTGTCGCGCTCGGCTACACCCACCACTCGCTCGAGAACTCGACCGGCTTCATGAGCGGCACCGGCAACACCGCACAGACCGCCCTGTATGGCGGCTACCGCAGCCAGCACTTCCATGCCGGTCTCGCCGGGCGCTTCGCCTGGACGAGCATGCAGACCGATCGGAACATCGTGTTCAGCGACGTCGACCGGACCGCGGTGGCGAGCTTCGACGGCCTCGAGTGGGGGGCGCTGACCGAGGTGGGCGGGCACTTCGGCGATCCGAAACGCGCCCTCTTCCACCCGACTGCGCGCTTCCAGTACATCCACACCAGTCAGGATGCCTTCCAGGAAACGGGGGCCGGCGATCTCGATCTCGCGGTTCCGTCACTCGCCTACGACTCTTTCCTGCTGACGCTCGGCGCTCGCGTGAGTCGCGTCTTCACGCTGAAGGGCGAGTTCGGGATCGCGCCGGAACTGCGCGGCGGCTGGACGATCGACTTCGGCGATCTCGAGCGCGACGTGCCCGCCAGCTTCTACGTCGTGCCCGGGGCCGTGCCGTTCGTCACGACCGGCGCGCAGCCCGACATGAACAGCGGCTCGGTCGGGATCGGCTACGTGATGACGGTGGGCGACGTGCCCCTGCTCTCGACCCACTACGACTTCGAGGCCGGCCAGAGCTTCACGCGTCACATCATCACGGCGGGGTTGTACTTCCGCTGGTAGCGCCCTGCCCCAGCACCCCCGCCCCGCGAAGGGCTTCGATCTCGGCCTGCGTGCGACCGAGTTCGCGCAGGATCTCGTCCCCATGTTCGCCGTGGCCGGGCGCCATGTGGCGGTGCTCGATCCGGGTTCCATGGAAGTCCACCGGCGTGGCCGGCAGGAGCGTCGTCCCGACACCGTCCGGGATCTCGACGAAACCGCCGGCCGCATGGGCCTGGGGATCCTGCAACACCTCCTCGATGCTCTGCACCGGCGCCCACCAGAGTTCGTGCTCGGCGTCGAAGATCGCACCCCACTCTTCTCGCGTCTTCGTGGCGAAGATCGCATCGAGTTGCGCGATCAACTCGGCGGCATGCGCGACACGGGTCGCGGGCGTCGCATAGCGCGGATCCGCGATCCATTCGGGGTGTCCGACCGCCCGGGCGAGCGGCGGCCAGTGGCGCTCGCCCTCGAGACCGACCAGCCAGAACCAGCGACCCCGGCTGTCCTGATAGTTGTTGATCGCCGGATTGCCCATCGTCTTGCGATCGGCGACCGCGACGGGAATGCCGAACCGCATGCAGAGCGACATGTCGAAACTCATGGTGTACATGCCCTCGCGCAGCAGCGACGTGGAGACGAGCTGACCGCGCCCGCTCTTCTCGCGCGCGAACAGGGCGGCCGAGATCGCACCGGCCGCGGCGAGGCCGGTGTTGTGATCCCCCATGCCACCGCGCTGGAACGGCGGCATGCCGCCGGGCTGCGTGAGCGAGGCCGCGATGCCGCTGCGCGCCCAGAAGGCGGCGATGTCGTAGGCGGCGCGATCCGCCTCCGGACCCTCGAGCCCGTAGCCGGTGATCGAGCCGTAGACGAGGCGCGGATTGCGAGCCATCAGCGAGTCGGGGTCGAGGCCGAGCCGGGCCAGGCCCGCCGCGCGGACGTTGGTCACGAACACGTCTGCCGCATCGATCAGTTCACGGGCGACGGCGAGCCCTTCAGGCTTCGTGAGATCGAGCACGATCGAGCGCTTGTTCCGGTTGTCCATCTCGAAGATCGGATTGAAGGGCAGGTCCGCGCCGAACATCGATTGGAAAAGCCGGGATGGATCGCCGAGACCCGGAGGTTCGATCTTGACGACGTCCGCCCCCCAGTCGGCAAGCAGGCAGCCCGCCGCTGGACCGGCGACCCACACGCCCATTTCCACGACCTTCACACCATCCATCGGTCCTGCCATGCCGGGGTCCTCCTGCGAGATTCCTGGGCGACGCGCCAGTCTAGCCGTGACGGGCGGGGCGCGTGCTGCTCGGTCGCTCATGCGAGCTCGTCGACGAGCCCCCATGCGAAGGCGGTCGACACATCGATGCGTGCCCCGGTGATCGCCAGCCAGGCCGTGCGTTGTCGCCCGATGCGACGCGGCAGACTCACGCTGCCACCCGCGCCCGGCACGAGCCCCATCGCGACCTCGGGCAACTGGAAGAACGCATCCGAGCGGGCCACCACACGCGACGCGAACGCGGGCAGTTCGACGCCCGCGCCGATGCACGCCCCGTGCACCTCGGCCCGCACGCGCTCAGCGACGCCGGCGAGCCAGCGCGCCGGATGGCGGGTCGAACGGATCGCGTGGGCGGTCGCGGGATCGGGCAGACTGCCGAACTCGTCGAGATCACCTCCGCTGCAGAACGATCTGCCCGCACCGCGCAGCACCACCGTCGCGATCGATTCATCCCAGGTGGCGAGTTGCAGCGCCTCGATGAGCGCATCGCGCAGCGCGACCCCGAAGGCATTGTGTCGCTCGGGTCGATCGAGGGTGAGTTCGAGGGTCGCGCCTTCGCGCACGACGCGGAGCACCGGATGTGCGGGCACGGCGACCGGCCGGGCGCTCCGTCCCGCACACCAGCGCGCGAATTCGTCGCCGGACTGCAGCGTCGAATACACCAGCGACTCCGCGATCAGTCCCTCGTGGACATCGAGCTGCGCGTTGTGTCGCAGCAGCTGCACGAGCGCGAGGCTGGCCTGGGGATTGCGTCGGATCGCTGTGACGACCGCGGCGAGCCCGTCACCCGATTCGAGCCGGAGATCGAAATCCGCCGCCGACGCGGCGACCTCCGGGTGCGGATCCCTCGGCACGATCGTGATGGTCGGGCACGCAAGCTGGCCGAGGGCACCGCGCACGCGCGCGAACGCTTCCGGCGCAGCACTGCGGATCGGCTCGTCGGGCAGATCGACGATCAGCATGCCCTCGCCGGTGGCGCTGGCGAGTTCTTCCTGCGCATAGGGGGAGTCGAGGCGCGCGAGCGCCTCGCGCAGCGAGTGGATGCGCGCCTCGCCCGTGGCCGTCACCCGCCCATCAGCGTGGCGCGGACCTTCCGGCGCAGCAGCTTGCCCGTCTCGGTATACGGCAGTTCGTCCCAGAACTCGATCGTCTCGGGAGTGCGCGACGAGCGCAGGCGGTCCTTCACCCACTGCTGAAGCTCCGGGACACCGACCGTGTGTGCGCGCTCACGGACCACCACGGCGCACACCTTCTCGCCCCACTGTTCGTCGGGCAGCCCGACCACGGCCGCATCGGCGATGGCCTCGTGCTCGATCAGCACATCCTCGATCTCGCCGGGCGAGATGTTCTCGCCGCCGCGGACGATGATGTCGTCGATCCGGCCCTCGAGGAACAGGTACCCATCCGCATCCTTGAAACCGCCGTCGCGGGTCGGAAACCAGCCGTCGGCCGACAGACGCGACCCCTTCCCGAGGTACTCGCCGGAGACCTGCTCGCCCCGCACGAAGATCTCGCCGTGCTGATCGGCGCCGAGCGTGTGTCCCTCTTCGTCGCGGATCTCGACCTCGACGGACGGCAGCGGTTGCCCGACCGACACGATGCGGCGTCGGATCACCGGATCGTCGCTCGAAATGGCGGCCCGGTGATCGGCAGGTCCGAGGATCGCGATCGTCGAACTCGTCTCCGTCAACCCGTAGGCGTTCGCGAAGTCGACGTCGGGGAAGTACTCGAGCGCTTTCTCGATCACGTTCTGATGCATCTTGCCGCCGCCATACGACAGTGCACGCAGGTGCGGCAGACCCGCATCGCCCCGCCCCTGCTGCTCGAGCACGTCGATGATCCGGCCCAGCATGGTCGGCACGACGAAGGCATTCGTGATTTTCTCGCTGCGGGCGAGTTCGAGCCAGCGCTCGGGGCTGAAGTTCGCCAGCTGAACGATCCGTCGACCCGAGTACACCGAGCTCGCGATCGCCGCCATTCCGGCGATGTGATACGGCGGCACGCACACGAGCGCGGCGTCCGACTCGTCCGCCGACATGAACTCGACCGAGCCGAGGATGTACGACACGAGGTGCTTGTGCCGGATCACGGCGGCCTTCGGCGGCCCGGTCGTCCCGCTGGTGAAGAGCAGGATCGCGATCTCGTCCGGGTCCATCGCCCACTCGTCCGCGAGCTTCGTGGCATCGCCCGCGCGCGCCGCTGCCAGGAACGATTCGCGCGAGAGCACCTCGGTGTCGGCGAGCGACGAGAGCGCACGCACCCGATCCGACTCGGCCACCAGCCGCGAGGGAGCGATCTGCCCGACGAGGCTCTCGAGTTCGACGCCGGTCAGTCGGTAGTTGAGCGGCACGAAGGGGAGCCCCGCCCACGCCGCACCGAACACCCCGATCGGCAGCGCCAGGCTGCTCACGTCGAGGATTGCGAGATGCTGCGCGCCACTCTCGCGGAGCTGAGCGGCCGCCGCCCCCGCCGAGCGATACAACTCGGCATAGGTCATCTCGTCGGCGTCGTTCTTGAACGCGACCCGGTCGCCGAAACCCTCGGCGGCCATCTGCAACAGCATCATCAGATTCATGTCGGCTCGCGTGCGATCAGTCGGAGGAAGGCAGTGGCTTGGCGCCCTTGACGGTGAGCAGCACGCCGGCGGCGGCGAGTGAACCCTCGCCGGGCTTGGTGCAGAGCACCTCGAGGTCGCCGGCCTCGTTGACATAGCGCTTGCCGATCTGGGTCCCGGCCTTCGCCTCGGCGGCGATCGTGCCGCCCGCCGGTCGATCCGCCGTCATCTCGATCAGCGGGGCGCCGCCGCAGGTCACCACGATGTCGGTCTTGGGGGCCCCCACGATCATCACCTCGGTGTTGCAGACCGCGCTCTTCAGTCGCGTGCCCGCCTTCAAGATCGCCATCGTCCGTCCTCTCTTCTCTGCGGTCGCCCACTCGACGCGACCGCTGTTTTGGATGTCCGACGAAGATCTCGCAGCGCCTTGCGGCAAGGCTGCATCCGCACAGCGGCGCGATCGCGGTCGGGCTTCTCGTGCTGGTTCGATGTCCCGGGATCTCCGGTGCTGCCCTGTCCTGTCCCGGCTGCCCGACCGGCCGTCCGATGCGACTCTGGACCCATGGGCCGACGAAGGTCCGATGCTCGAAGGGTCCGGGATCCGGGCGGGAGCGGGAAAATAGCGCTATCCCGAGCCGATGTGAGGCCATCCGAGGGACGGACTTCTCCGGTCCGGACCGGCGGACCATCCGATCGCCGCCCCGAACCCGGCCGCCTCTCGACCGGTCGCTCGCGAAGCCGTTCGAGCGTACGGATTCGACATGCCGACGGACCCGACCGCAGAAGCCTGGCTGCTTCGATCCGTCGAGATCGAAGGCGAGCGGTGCGACGCGCGGCTGCGCGCCGGTCGGATCGCAACGATCGGTCCCCACCTCGCTCGCGAGGCCGACGAGCGGGTCTACGACGCACAGGGAGCCGCGCTGCTTCCCGGCCTGCATGACCACCATGTGCATCTGCTCGCGTTGGCGGCCTCCCTCGAATCCGTGCGATGTGGTCCGCCCGAGGTGAACTGCCCCGAAGAACTGGCCGCCGGACTGCGGCGCGTCGCCGCCGCCCGAACGGGCCGCGGGCGTGGCCTTCGCGGCGTCGGCTATCACGAGAGCGTGGCCGGCGACCTCGATCGCCATGCCCTCGACCGATTGTCTCCGGATGTTCCGGTGCGGATCCAGCATCGCAGTGGCGTGCGCTGGATCCTGAACTCCCGTGCGCTCGAGCGACTCGGACCGATCCGGTCCGGAGAACGCCCACCGGGCCTCGAGATCGACGCGCACGGTGCACCGACCGGACGCATCGATCGCGAGGATGTCTGGCTGCGCGAACGCCTGGCCGAAGAGGCGCTTCCCGATCTGGCGCGGGTGGGCGCACTGTGGACCGGGTTCGGCGTCACCGGTGTGTGCGACGCCACTCCGGGAAACGATGCCGCGGTTCTCGGCATCCTCGAAGCCGCGATCGACGCGGGTGCCCTGCCCCAACGCCTTCTGCTGATGGGCGGAGCCGGACTTCCCGCTTCGGATCATGCGCGAATCCGGCGCGGTGCTCTCAAGCTGATGCTCGACGAGAACCGACTGCCCGAGCGCGAAGAGTTGATCGCGACCATCCGCGCCAGCCACGCGGGTGGTCGTGGGGTGGCGTTCCACTGCGTGACTCGCGCCGAGCTGGTGTTCGCCGCCTCCGCGCTCGACGAAGCGGGCTGCACACCGTGGGACCGCATCGAGCACGCGAGCATCGCGCCTCCAGACTGCCTCGACCTGCTGTCGCGATTGCCGCTATGCGTGGTCACGCAACCGAACTTCCTGTGCGAACGGGGCGACGCCTATCTCACGGACGTGGCGCCTACGGATCGACGCTGGCTCTACCGCGGTCGGGGATTCATCGCAGCATCGGTCGGGCTCGCCGGCGGAACCGATGCGCCCTTCGGCAAACCGGATCCGTGGAGCGCGATGCGCGCCGCGGTGGAGCGTCGGACGTCGGGCGGCCGCGCCTTCTCGCCCGACGAGGCGCTGACACCGGACGAGGCGATCCGCCTCTTCACGACGCCTCTCGAGGCACCGGGACAGCGCGCGAGGAGGATCGCGGTCGGCTGTGTCGGGGACCTGTGTCTGCTCGACCGACCCTGGCGCGAGGCGCGCGAACGACTGGACGCGGACGACGTGCGGGCCACATGGATGGCCGGCCGCCTCGTCGCGGATCGGGGCTGAAGATCGATCCAGGCGGCCGCGCGTCCGATTCAACCCGACGAGGCCGGGATCCGAAGCGGGGACTCGTGCCGGTCACTTGCCAGACGGACGTGACGGATCGAGGTCGGATCCGCCACGTTCCGTAGCGCTTCGATGGAAGCCGAACCTATACTGCCATCCCCTCCCCCGATCGAACGCTCGACCATGGGCCGCACCCCCGGCAGCCCGGGAGCCGATCCCCACGTCATGATGACGACTGCGTCCCACTCCGATTCAGTGCGCGCGGCGTACGGATCCAGCCGAATTTTCTTCGGATCCGTACCGATCATCACAGCGCTCTTGCTGGGCGCGACGCTCGTTCTGATTTCGACGCTCGGTTGCGGCGACCGGATCGACATCAACATCGCCCACGCCCAGGAGCCCGTCGAACGGCAGAGCCTCGTCGCGCTCGCCCGTCTCGAGCCCGCGAGCCGGGTGGTGAACGTCGCTTCGGCGTCCACCGACGTCGTCAAGCAGATCCTGGTGCGCGAGGGAAACGAGGTCGTGCAGGGTCAGGTGCTGGTGCTGCTCGAGAGCTACCAGTTGCGCGCCGCCGAACTCGAAGCCGCGCGGATCCGCCTCGAGCGGGCCGATCTGCAACCCTTCGAAGTCGCCGCCCAGCGCGCGCGGATCCGCGCCATCGAGGCCGATCTCGAGTACGCGAGAAGCGAGGTCGCCAGCCAGAAGGATCTCAGCAGCAAGGGATTCAGCGCCGGAAAGGAGTTCCGCGACGCCAAG
Source organism: bacterium (assembly GCA_031413515.1). GTDB lineage: Bacteria > Myxococcota_A > UBA9160 > UBA9160 > UBA4427 > TMED88. The sequence continues at coordinate 162,771 of JANOFF010000060.1, read as the reverse complement.
TTGCGGGTGCGGCGCAGTGAGGAGGAACTCGCCGAGTCGAACGCCATGCTCGAGCGTCTCGAGGCCAACGGGGGGCTCGAGGAGCGCGAGGCCCGCAATGCGGTCGTCCAGGCCGAAGCGCGCCTCGAGCAGACTGTCGTCCGCTCGCCGCTGGTCGGCAGCGTGCTGCGGGTGCTGGTCCGCGAGGGCGAGCGCGTGAGCAACGGACCGGTGATCCAGGTCGGGACGACGCAGAGCATGTACGCGGTCGGCGAGGTGCACTCGAACGAAATCCGACTCGTGGAGATCGGACAGCCAGCCACTTTCACGAGCGCGGCTCTGAGCGCCCCGATCCCGGGCACAGTCGAGACGATCGGCGAGATCATCTCGGGCAACTACATCACCGGCGAGGACCCGAGCCGACCTCGCGGTCTGCGCGTCGTCGAAGTGCGCGTGCGACTCGAGAAGAACGAAACGGCGCGTCGCCTCACCAACCTCGAGGGCGAACTGCGCATCCATCTCGATGCGCCGAGCGCGACCGAGTGAATCGGGCGTGACGACCGCACCGGCGATCACGATCCACGGGCTCGACTATTCGTTCGGGACCGGAGAAGCGCAGAAGCAGGTGCTCTTCGACATCGACCTCGAAGTCGCCGCCGGTGAGTTCGCGATCATGACCGGCCCGTCCGGGTCCGGCAAGACGACGCTGCTCGGTCTCGTCGGCGCGCTGCGCCGCCCGCAGTCCGGGAAGATCGAGGTGATCGGCCACGACCTCACCCGACTGCAAGGCACGGCACTCGAGCAATACCGGACCCACCTCGGGTTCGTGTTCCAGCTGCACAATCTGTTTCCCGCACTGACCGCCTTCCAGAGCGTGCAGATGTCGGCGGATCTGCATCCCGATCCCGACGGCGACAAGGCCGAGCGCATCTCGACCCTGCTTCACGAACTCGGGCTCGGCGAGCGGATGCACTATCGGCCGAGCAAGCTCTCGGGTGGTCAGCGCCAACGCGTTGCGATTGCCCGGGCGCTGATCCACCGACCCGCTCTGGTGCTCGCCGACGAGCCGACGGCGGCACTCGACCGCGAGAACACCGAGATCGTCCTCGGACTGTTTCGACGCTTGACGCGGGAGCGCGGGACGACGGTCATGATGGTCACGCAGGACGCCCGGGTGTTCGAAGCCTCCGATCGGCTGATCAAACTCGTCGACGGCCGGATCGATTCCGATCGGCGCATTCCCCACTGAACATGCCCACGGGGAGACACCAAATCGGGCGAGAAGACTGCGGGACAGGATCCGCCGATTCCCCCGTTCACGGTTCTTTGGTGGTGTTTCCGGTGCTGTGGGGCTCGGCTACGGTCGACCGGCCTCCCCTGCCTTGCTCCCGGACGCGCGCACCGCGGAATCGAGCGTTCGTCCCCCAGACGCGCCGCGACCACGCGGACCACCCACCTGACGGGCGATGACGGACGGGCGATGACGAGCGAGACCGAACGCAACATCCTGGCGGTGGATGTCGGCACCTCCGAGGTGAAAGCAGCGCTGGTCTCGCATCGCGGTGAGATCCGCGACTGTGCGCGCAGCCCGATCGGCGTCCTCCACCCGGCACCGACCTGGGCCGAGCAGGACCCGAATGAGTGGTGGCACGCGATCTGCTCCGCAGTACGCGAGCTGTGGCAGCGCGATCCCGCGAGTCGCAATTCGGTCAGCGGCCTGGTGTTCTCGTGCCAGATGTTCGGAGTGCTGCCCGTCGACGTCGACGGCAAGCCGCTGATGAACGCGATGATCTGGCTCGATACGCGATCCCGCGATCAGGCGCGCCAGATCACCCACGGTTTTCCGAAGATCTCGGGTTACGGGGTTCCGCGTCTCGTCAAGTGGCTGCGCGAGACCAACGGCGCACCGAATCTCGCCGGGCGCGACACCATCTCGAAGTTCATCTGGCTGCGCGAGCAGCGGCCCGACGTCTGGGCGCGAACCCACAAATTGCTCGATGTGAAGGACTATCTGCTGCTGCGCACCACCGGGCGCTGCGTCACCACCTATGACCTCGCCAGCGGGGGTTGGCTGTTCCGCACGAAGAAGGACCAGCTCGGCTGGTCGGAGCCGATCCTGCGCATGCTCGACCTCGACACTTCCCGCCTGCCTGAAGTGATCCGCTCGACCGAGGTGGCGGGCTTCCTGCAGGAGGACGCCGCCGCGGATCTGCGCCTCGCACCGGGTACGCCGGTGATCGCCGGCGCCGGCGACGTGCCTTCGTGCGCGATCGGTTCGGGAGCCGTGCGCGACGGAGAAGTGCACGTGTGCCTCGGAACGAGTTCGTGGGTGGCCGCCCATCGCGACGACCGCTGCGTGAATCCGCTGGCCGCCACGGGCACGCTGTGCGCGGCAGAACTGGGCAAGTACATCCTGATCGCCACCCAGGAGACCGCGGGCGTGTCGATGGAATGGCTGCGCCGCAACGTGATCGGCGAGCAGCTCGACTACGAAGCCATCAACGCTCTCGTGGAAGACTGCCCATCTGGTTCCGGCGGCGTCTTCTTCTTTCCATGGATGATGGGTGAGCGCGTGCCGATGGACGACTCATCGATCCGGGGCGGCTTCGTCAATCTCTCCCTGGATCACGACAAGGGTCATCTGCTGCGCGCCGTCTACGAGGGGGTCGCGTACAACAACCGCTGGGCGCTCGGGGTCGTCGAGAAGCTGCTCGGCGGAGCGGTTCCCAGCGTGCGGATCACCGGCGGCGGTGCGCAGAGCGACGCCTGGTGCCAGATCATGGCCGACGTGCTGGGAGCGACGGTGAATCGGGTCGCGAATCCCCAATTCTGCGGTGTCCGCGGCGCGGCGTTGATCGCCTTGCGGGCGCTCGGCGAGATCTCCCGACTCGAAGACACGGGACACCTGGTCGAGGTGACCGATTCGTTCGAGCCCCGGGCCGAGTACCGCGCGCTCCACGATGAACGCTACGCCGCGTTCCGCGACTTCTACAAGCGCAACCACAGCTGGTATCGGCGCTTGAACGAGGGCCGTACCCGCAAGTAGGTCCGCGCCGACTGCTTCTACTCCTTCTTCTTCGCCGCCCGATCCTCCCGATCGAGCGCGGCGGCCTTCGAAAAAGTCATCGCGAGCGCCCCGACGAAGATCACCGTCACGTAGGCACCGATGCCAGCCAGCACGAAGTCGAGCCCACCGAGCAACCCGCCCAGCGCGATGGCGAACACGTAGGCGAACTCGAGACCCACGAAGGCGATCATCGCCCAATCGCCTGCGCCGAGGTGCTTCGGGATCTCGGGACGGAAGTAGGTCGTCGCGACGTTCTGCGTGGCGAAATTGTCGCGTGTTTGGCGGTTGAGCAGCAGCAGCACGCAGAGCCCCAGCGAGAACGCGACCGCCCGATCCCCGAACAGGCCACCGCCCGCGTGCTCGACCAGCAGCCCGAGCGAAAGCAGCAGCAGGCACCAGAACGTCATGTCGAAGGTGCCGTCGAGTATGCCGCCGAGCCGGCTCGTGCGGCGCAAGGTGCGCGCCATGTTGCCGTCCACGCAGTCGAGCACGTGATAGCTGAAGCCGAGGCCCGCCACCGCGAGGTAGGCGAGCGGCCCGCCGCGCCAGGCGAGAGCCAGCATGCCGAGCGCGACGGCGAATGCGAAGAGCGTCACGCCGGTGACGGGCACCCCGAGTCGGAGCAGGGGCAGCGTCAGATAGAACGAGATCGGGCGATAGATGAGGTAACACGGGAAGTCGCCCTGCATCTCCGCCCAGGCCTTCTCGGGCGAGTACGAAGCCTTGATGTCGGCGAGCGAGTAACGGGGCTTCGCGGGATGGTTGCTCAGACTCTTCTCCGGCGGCATGGGCTCATCCGCCCGTCAGCGCGACGTAGTAGTAGAAGACGGGCGCCACGAAGATGAACGCGTCGTACACGTCGAGCACTCCGCCCTGGGTCGGCACCGCCGCCCCATAGTCCTTGACGCCCACGCGACGCTTCAGCCGCGACGCGAAGAGATCTCCGCTCAGTCCTGCCACGGCGACCAGAACCCCCGCACCCAGCAGGCGCCACACTCCGAATCCGGGGACCGCGAACCAGAACGCGAAGCCGACGCCGAGCGTCGCGAGCACGCCCCCCACGACGCCCTCGACCGTCTTGTTGGGACTGAGGCGCGGGAAGATCTTGTGGCGACCGATGCTCGAACCGACGAGATAGGCCGCGGAGTCGTTCACCTCGGCGAGACCGTAGAAGAACACCACGTAGCCGAAGCCCTCCTCCCGAAGACCGAGATCGACGAAGAACGCGAGGCACATGAACGGATACAGGATGCCGAAGACGGTCCGGCGGCTGCGGGCCAGCAGCGAGGTCCGGCTGGTGCCCGCCGCGAAACGCAGGATCCAGTAGAGCGCGAACACCCAGGGAAAGAAACGGCCGATCGCGCCCGGCCGTGCGTAGGCGAGGAACAGGAAGCCCAGACCGAACAAGATCCCGGTCAGCTTCCACGGCGTCTCTCCGCCGAACTCGAAGGTGCCGTAAAGCTCGCTCGCGCAGACACAACCGAGCACCACCGCGACGGCGAGCAACCAGGCTCCACCCAGGTACGCAGGCACGAAGATCGCGCTCAGGAACAGCACTTCCAGGCCGAAGCGCGTGCCCATGTGGCTCTGCGACGCCGAGCGACCGCGGGTCGCGAAGCTGATGAGCACTCCGGCGGCACCGACCGCGAAGATGATGCCGAGAGCGATCAGCAGCTTGACGGCGATCTCGTCCTTCACCCGTTTGCTCGCACTTCCCGCAAGTAGCGCTCGAGGCATCCGAGGAACGCCTGGATGTCACAGTGGTCGATCGCCCCGAGGACGCTGAGTCGGAACGTCGCCGCTGCTCCCGGCTTGCCCGGATAGATGGTGAAACCCTCGGCGTGGAGCGCGTCGTGCATGGCGTCGAAGTCGAACCACGCTGCCTCGGGCGAGCGGATCGCCACCAGGATCCGGCTCTGCAGTGCATCCTCGAGCAACAGCTCGAACCCGAGGGCACGAAGACCCTCGGTCAGCACCCGCATGCTCCGCGCATAGCGGGCCTCGCGCGCGGCGAGTCCCTCCTGCTCGAGTTCGACCAGAGCCTGATGGAGCGCCGACACGAGCTGGGGCGGCACCGTGAAGCGGCTCTGACCGGTCTTCTCGAGATGGTCGTATTCGGCGACCAGATCGAGCGTGAAGCAGCGGCGCGCCGAACTTCGCGCGTCCTCGATCAGGCTCCGCGTCGCCACGATGATTCCGATCCCCGCCATGCCCTGCACGCACTTGTTCGAACTCGACACGACCGCGTCGACGCCCCCCGTCCCGACCGGCGTCGCCAGACAGGCGAAGCTCGACATTGCATCGAGCAGCACGCGGACGGCGTGTCGACGACACACCTCGACGATCGGTGCGAGCGGGTTCAGCAGACCCGAACTGGTCTCGTGGTGGACGACGTAGACGTGGCTGATCGGTGGTTCGGCCTGCGCGAGAGTCGATTCGAGCACGGCCAGATCGATCGGCTTCGCCCAGCCGACCTCGAGCACCGCGTGCGAGATCCCGAGCGCGCGCGCCATCGCCGCGAGTCGCGTCCCGTAGTCGCCGTTGTCGATCACGAGCAGGCGTGCGCCGGCGGGCAGCAGACCCACCATCACGGCTTCGAGCGCCGTCGTGCCACTGCCCACGATCGGGATCGCAGCGATCTCGGCGGGATCTCCGACCAGTTCGGCGAGGCGACGTCGCACATCCGCGTACAGCTCGCAGAACGCTCGCTCGCGCGGACAGATGTCGGGGATCACGAGCGCCCGCTTGACGCTGTCGGTCGTCGTAGCCGGACCGGGATTGAGCAGGATCTTGCGTTCGACCTCGGCCTTGACCTCGACCACGGGGCTACTCCTCGGAAGACGGCCGGGCATCGCGCCGGCGCTTCTGCCAGGCCGGATGGATCTCGTCCCGGACACGCAGATAGTGGCTCTCGTAGTCGACCTCGCCCCACAGCAGATCCGCCACGATCTCGACGCGGATCTCGTTCCCGCGCGCGACCTCGACCAGCGCATCCATCTCGTACGCCATGCGGCCGTGACCGTGCCGCTCGACGAACTCGCTGAACGCGCGCGCCATCGCGCCGGCGACGGGCTGCGAGATCTTCACGATGCCGACGAGTTCGCCGGATACGTGAGCGAGGTCGTCCCGGGATTTCGACATCCCGACCAGCCGGCCGTCGACCGCCTCGACCCACACCTCGTCGGTCGCACCGGTCGGACCCGAAGCCAGCAGGATGTCGGGGTCGTCGGAGTCGAGCAGACAGTCGAGAGCCCGCTCCTCGTAGTACAGATCGCTCTCGAGCAGCAGATGGGGTTCGTCCACGACTTCGAGGGCACGCGCGAGCGACGCCATGCTGCCCGTAGTCGCGAAGGCCGGATTGTCGACGACCTCGACGCCACGACGGTCCTTGGCGAGTTCGTGATAGTACGCGCCGAGGTGACCGGCGACGATCACGCTGCGTTCGATCCCGCGCGCGGCCAGCAGCCTGAGCGAGCGATCGATCAGCGTCTCGCCGCCGATCTCGACGAAGCCCTTGGGACGGTCCGCGAAGACGCCGCGCAGCCGCGTCCCCATGCCTGCCGCCAGGATGATCGCCGCGCGCGGCGACTGGCTCATGGTCGACCGCCCTGGGCGGCCCGGAAGGCGGTCGCGATCTCCGGCGGCGAGAGTTCCGGGCGATCGAGGTCGCCCGCTTCGCGCTCGTCCACGGCGATGTGCAGCATCACCGGCCCATGGCCCTGGTTCCTGGCGACAAAGGCCAGCGCGTCGTCGAGGGCCGCGCGTCCCCGGCAGGTCGCCGCCGCCACGTATCCGCACGCCAGCGCGATCCGCGCGAAATCGATGCGCGGCGAAACGCTGAGCTGTCCGCCGGTCGACGCATAGGTGCCGTTGTCGACCACGATGTGCACGAGACGCTCGGGCGCGTAGGCACCGATCGTCGCGAGGGATCCCATGCGCATGATCAGCGCTCCGTCGCCATCGAGCACATGGACCGCCTTGCCGCGCACCGTTCGCGCAATGCCGAGCGCGATCGCCGCCGCGAATCCCATCGAACCCTGCATCGGGAAATGGCGATCCACCCGACCGTGCGCGGACAGCTCACGCGACATGTAGCCGGTGGTCGAGATCGCGATCTCGTCGGGAAAGTGCGCGAGCCACGCATCCAGCACTTCGGTGCGCGATGCGAGCGGTCCACCCTCGAAGGACTCCGGAAGTTTCGCAGTCGGCGTCGGCCGGGCTCCGGCGAGCACCGGCGGCGTGCGCGGCGCGGCGTCCGCACCCTTGGCGAACAGTCCGCGCGGCACGATCAGCGCGGCGGGCCGCCGCTCCTTGCGCATGTACTCCACTGCCGTCGCGACACACCGGGCGACATCCGAATCCTCGCGCAGGACGGTGGTCGGAATGCCGAACAGTTCGAGCAGCCCCGGCGTCGCCGCCCCCATCGGATAGTGGTGTACGGCGTCCTGCTTGCCCGGCTCGCCTCGCCACGAAACGATCATCAGGACCGGGATCTCATACGGAATGCAGAGTGAAGCCAGCGGATTCACCGCGTTGCCGAGACCCGAGTTCTGCATCAACGCCGCGCCGAGTCCGCCCGCGAGCCACGCGCCCGCCGCCACCGAAACCGCTTCGCCCTCGACGGAAGCCGCCACGTAGTCGACGTCCGGTGATGCCTCGGCGGCCAGGGTCAGGTGGGTCAGGATCGAGCACGGCACACCCGCGAGCGTGCGGATCCCTTGTCCGAGCAGCGCCTTGAAGAGCGGCTGGGGGTCGAGGCTCACGACTGGGTTCCCTCGCAGGACGTCCGGACCGCGAGGCCTAGACGTCGCCGCTCTTTGCCAGATCGGCGAGATCGTTGATGTCGATCCAATCGCCCTGCACATAGATGACGCGGACGGCCTTCGGATCCCGGATCACGATGCGGTTCAGCACGGCCCCCATGTCCAGCCGCTCGCTGCCCGGCTCGGTGAGGATCTCGTCGAGAGCGGAGACCAGCAAGGCCGTCCCGTCGGGTCTCGCGCGAAGCATGCCGATCCATTCGCCGTCGGTGTCGGCGTCTGGCAGGTCGCCCGACATCCGCTCGAGCCAGTAGTCGGCCTCCTCCCAACGCGCCGTCGGACGCGAACTCGCCTTGATGCGATCGCCCGCGCGTCCGGATTCGATCACACCGCGCGATCCATCGACCACGACGGTGATCGGCGCATTGGACGTGAGTAGCTCGTGCAGGATGTAGCGCTTGAAGACCACGTCGCCGTACGCCACGAGGACCTCGCCCTTCAGCGCCGACCGCGCGGACTGCAGCGAACCGAGTTCGCCATTCTCGGCCCAGCGCGGATTGTCGAAGAACGTCGCGCCGCTCGGAACCAGCGCTTCGGGCTTGTAGCCGCGGACGATCGAGATGTCCTTGATGCCTTCGGCCCGCATGCTCTGGAGCATCTTCTCGATCGCCGGCGTGCCCGCGACCGGGATCATGCACTTCGGCCGATCCCGGGTGAGCGCGTCGAGGCCGTTGCCACGACTCGCGGCGAGGATGACCGCCGAACACGCACTGCCCTGATTCAGATACAGCTTCTCGCCTTCGAGCAGGCCGTCGGCGTCCTGCAGCCGGAAGACCTCCTTGACCGACGCGATGGAATCCTCGAGATCGCGGGCGGTGCCCTTCTCGCCGATGTGGTTGGCGACGTCCTGCATGGCACCGATCGACGCCCGCAGCATGTGGTTGGCCCAGATCACGAGCGAGATGCCCGCTTGCTGGAATGCCTCGATCGGCGTGCTGTAGTACGTGGTCGGGACGCAGATGACCGGCGTCGCACGCTCCCACCGCGACATGAACTCGCGGACCTCGGAGAACGAACGCGCCTTCGAATGGATCAGGATCGCATCCGCTCCGGCCTCCACGTAGCGCTCGGCGCGGTCGAGCGCCTCGGACATGTCGAGGCCCACGATCAGCGACTCGGTGCGTGCCGCGATGACGAAATCGTCGCTCGACTGCGCGTCCTTGCCCGCGCGGATCTTGCCGGCGAACTCCTCGACCGGCGCGAGGGCCTGGGCCTCCGAGCGCAGGAACGAGTTCGTCTTCGGGAAGACCTTGTCCTCGATGCAGACTCCGCCGACCTGACGCAGGCAGAGCTTTCGCACGAGCTGCTGGAAGTGGCTGAACTGTCCGTAGCCCGTGTCGCCGTCGAACAGGATCGGAATCGAGACCTTGGCGGTGATCGACTCGAGGACGTCGAGCACCTCGGTCATGGTCAGTTCACTGTTGTCGCGCAGCCCGTCCGCGCAGGACAGCGTGAGCGAGCTCGCCCACAACCCCGGGATCCCCGCTTCCTCGACGATCGTCGCCGAAAGCGCGTTGTGGGCCTCGAGGATCTGTTCGACCTTCGGGCTGTCGAGAAGATCCCGCAACTTCCGTGCGTGGGTCCTGGCCGCCGGCTTCGTCGTGGACTGGCTCATTTCGATTCCGTCCTCTTCCGTCGATTTCCACCGGACGAGTTTCCCGGATGGCAAGCTGGAGTCGTCGTCCCGAAAGCGCCGGGAGGATAGCCGGAGGGCCGATCGATCGAATCCCCCGCTGCATCCCGGCAAGTCTCGCGGAAGGCTGGTCCGCGACGCTGCGACCGCAGGCGACGCAGAGTCGCCGGGATCACACGACTTCCTTGCCCCCCTTCGCGCGATGGCGCGCGGTTTCATAGACCTCTTCGATGCGTTCGACCACGCTCGGCCATGAATAGGCGAGCGCCGTCTGGCGACCCGCCTCGCCGAGCCGGGCGAGCAGAGCCGGATCGGCCAGCAGATTCGCGAGACCTTCCGCGAGAGGAACTGCGCCGATCGAATCGACGAGCCAGCCGTCCTCGCCGTGACTCACCACGTCGCGATAGCCCGGAATCGCGAACGCGACCGGCGGGCGTCCAGCCGCCATCGCCTCGAGCAGCACGATGCCCTGGCTCTCCTGGCCCGTGGCGGGCGAGCAGAATACGTCGCTGCTCGCGTAGTAGCGCGCCATGGCCTCGGGGGCGACGTAGCCTTCGAAGCTGATGCACGAACGAGAATCCGCATCGAGCGCCGCGAGCCGATCCGCCACTTCGTCGGCTCTTGCTCCGACCACGATCAGGCGAGCACCCGGAATCCGTTGCCGGACGATCGGAAGCGCGTCGAGCAGGATCGGCAGACCCTTGCGCGGATCGGCGCGTCCCACGAACAGGATCTTCGGTCGGCCATCCTCGAGTGCCGGCATGCGCTCGACGTCGGGGCTGAAGCGCAGCGTGTCGACGCCGTTCGGAATGATCTTGAAATCGCCGGTGAAGTAGTGGCCGATGCTGCGCTTGGCTTCTGTCGACACGGCGATCCGTGCATGCAGCCGACGCCAGGCCGGCGCGGTGAGCGGCCGGAGCCGTCGGTACAGCGTGTTCCACAGCAGGCCCGGGGCGAAGTTCGCGTGGAAGGTGCCCACCACCGGGCACTCCGCGGCATAGACGGCACCCATCGGCAGGAACGGATCCATCGGCGCGTGCACGTGGAGCACGTCGAACGCGTGGCGACGCAGCAGGGATCGGAATCGAAGCAGATAGCTTCCGACCACCAGGCGCGAGAGTGCGCCATTGCTCGTGAACTCGTAGCCGTAGCCGAGGCGCACGACGTGGCGCTCGCCGTCGCTCCATCCGGGCTTCGCCGGCCCGGTCACGATCGTCACGTCGTGACCCCGCCGCTCGAGTTCTTCGGCCTGGTGGTGGACGTGTTCGGAGATGCCACCGGGCCAGGGCCTGTAGTACTCGGCCACGATGCCGACGCGCATGCAGGATCCTCGCAGCTTCCGGCGTCCGTCGGGACGCCCCTCGTCCGGTCTTTCGACTGGGCCGTCAGGGCCCTGCCGCGTGGCCGCCCGTGCGCTTCTCCGGCTGATCGACCGGTGAGGCAGGACGCTATTCGTTTCGAACGACCGGGGTGGGATTCGAATGTCCGGCGCGGGAGGGGGCGCACGCCGGCGCGCACCGTAGCATGACCGGGACACGGGTCGCCAAACGCCCAGGGGGGGAGATCAGCACATCGTCGCGCAACGTGCAGCGACGAAACACGACGTTACTCTCTGCCGCCATGGCGGTGGTACGCACGCTCCGGCGCGACGAAATCGATCAGGTCGCGGATCTCACCGCGCGGGTGTTCGGTGATCCCGGCGAAGTCGGTCCGATGCGGCAGTTGATGCAGGCCGCGTACGAACACTGCCCGTACATGCCGACCGATCTGTGCTTCGTCGCGTTCGAGGGAGACCGGCTCGTCGCCAAGTGGCAGATCCTCGACTTCAGCATGTGGATCGCCGGAACGCCGATCCGCATGGCCGGGATCCAGGGCGTCGTGGCCGAGCCGGATGCCAACCACAAGGGCTACGCCCGCCTCGTCGCCGAATACGCGATCGGCAGAGTCCGCGATCATGGCTTCGATCTGGCACTCGGCTTCGCACAGCGCGGCGCCTTCTACCTGCGCATCGGCGCGGTTCCGGTGTGCGCCGACTACATGCTCGAGATGGATGCGCGAGGCATCGCGCCTCTGCGCGACGATCCGTTCCGGCTCGCCAGCGATGCGGATCGGGCTGAACTCGTGCGGCTCTACAACGAGGGCAATTCGTCGACCACCGGACCGCTGATCCGCACCGAAGCGCTGATGCCCTGGCTGGTGCGCCGGCCGCAGGTCTTCCACCTGTGTGAGGACGGGTACGTGGGGGTCACGCTGTTCGACGACCGGCTGGAGATCCGTGAAATCGCGGGTCGCGGAGCCGTCTTCCATGACGCCGCGGTGAAGAAGATCGGCGCCCTCGCCCGCGAGGCCGGGTTGCGCAGGATCCAGGGCGCCGTCGCCGCCGATCACCCGTTCGTGGCGGCCGCGGTGGGCCACGGCGCGACGCTCACGACGACCTGGTCGAAGAAGTCGGGCTGCATCGCACTGCCGCTCGCACCGGTCCGCTTGATGACCCAACTCGTCGCGGCACTCGGCGACCGGCTCCGACACTCGGAGTTCCACGATGTCTGTCTCGAACTGGGTCTGCGTTCGGGGAGCGAGGCCACCCGGCTCAGCCTCAATCCCGACGGCCGGCAGGTGCGTAAGATCGACCTCCTGCTCTCGCCCGGAGCACTGCTCCAGCTCGCGATGGGCTACCGCTCGGCCTCCGACGTGCTGGTGGACGAGGGTCGGTTCCAGGATGTGGCGCCGAGTGTCGAGACCCTCGCTCTGCTCGACCGGGTGTTTCCGCGCACGCACCCGTTCATGTGGCACACCGATCGCTACTGATGATCGACGAACTCTTCAAGAAGCAGATGGATCTCGGCTGGGACGCCGTCGGCCGCGTCGTGGCGCGCACCGGCATCACACCGAATGGCGTGACATGGATCGGCTTCCTGCTCTCGGCCAGCAACGCGCTGGCGTTCGTCGTCCACCAGAATCCGGTCGCCTTCGGGCTGCTGGTCGCGGGAGTCGAACTGCTCGACAACGTCGATGGCGCGGTCGCCCGGGTGACCGGTGCGAGCAGTCGCGAGGGCGCGTATCTCGATGCCACCACCGACCGCTACAAGGACGTCTTCATCCTGCTCGCGATCGGCTGGGTGATGGGTGACTGGCTGCCCGTAGCGATCGCGATCTCGGGTTCGCTGATCACCAGCTACGCGGCGGCCCGCGCCGCCATGCTCGGTGCCCACGGTCAGGCAGCGAAGGGCTGGCCCGACCTGTTCGAGCGGCTCGAACGCATCGCGACGATCTGCGTCGGTCTGGTGTTCACCTCGGTCTGCCCGCCGATCTTCGGCCAGACGCTGATCTTCTGGGTGCTCTGGTTCGTCGCCGCGATGACCCAGGTCACGGCCGCCCAGCGATTCACACGACGTCTGCGCGAGCTGCGCGCCATGGATCGCGCGGCGAGCTGACCGTCCCGGCGGTGCGCCGGATGAGCAGTGCACCGGATCAGATGTCGCCGCCGATCCGTGCCTCGAGCTCCGCGATGTTGGTCGCGTAGTCGACGAGGGCCTGCAGGAGCAGACTCTCCGAACGGATCAACTCCTCGTCGGCGTTCGTGATGTCGAGATTGTTGGCGAGCCCCATCTCGAAGCGTCCGCGGGCGATCTCGCCCTTCTGCCGGGCGCTCGCGACGGATGTGGTGAGATTTCGCAGGCGCAGCACGTTCTCGCGCAGTCGGATCTCGATCTCGCGGACTTCGAGGTCGATGTCGCGGCGCGCGCGCGCCAGTTCATACCGGATCTTGTCGCGCTCGAGACGTGCCTGCGCGAGCTTCGACTGGGGGCCGACGTTCCCGATCTGATACTCGACCGAAAGACCGGCGCTGTAGTTGTAGCTCTTCCAGTCGAAACCCGGTGAGAAGCCGCCGTTCACGTCGAGACTCGGAAGAGTGGCGTTCTTGGTCACCCGGACGGCGAGTTCGACCTTGTCGAGCTGGCTCTGCAGCCGCGTCAGTTCCGGTCGCGTGTCCAGCGCGCGGATGATCCACGCGTCCAGCTCGATGCGGATCGGGCGGAACGGGATCGTCGCGTCGGTGATCTCGATCTGCACGTCGACCGGCAGACCGATCACCCTGCGCAGTGCATTCTGCGCGTTCTCGAGATCGGCTTTCGCGGTGGCCAGCCGGGCGCGGTCGTTCGACTGGCTGATCTCGGCACTGAACAGATCGACCTTGCTGACCCGCCCCGCATCGAAGAGTGCCGTCGACGCGCGGATCAGCTGGTCGTCCCGTTCGATCGCCTGTTCGATCACCTCGACCTGTCTCGCCGCACCGATCGCGGCGTAGTAGGCACCCTTGGTCTCGGCCGTCACCTGCAGGATCCGCCCCTTCAGCTCGGCGCGGCTGGACTCGTTGTCGTAGCGCGCGTCGAGGATCTGCTGGCGCGCCACATAGGTGCGGCCGCCCCGCAACAAGGGCTGGCTGATCTCGATCCCGAGCCCGGCGATCTGGCTGGTGTTCAGCTGATTGACGAACGGATTGGGACCCGACGTGGCCGTGACGACTTCGTCGGTGAACTCACGGCCGTAGCCCACGCCCAGCGAGACCGTGCCGCCGGTCGGCACCTCTTCACGCGCGACGGCGCGGATCTGCTGACTGTCGCTGCTCTGATCGCGGAGGTACGGAAGGGGCTCGTCTCGCTTCGTCCCCACCGCGTCGCCGCCCACGACCGCAACCGGGTGGAACTTCGACTCCGTGGCCTTGACCTCGAGCTCGCTCTGGCCGACGTCGACGGCGACGATCTGCAGCCCGAGATTGTTCTCGAGCGCGGTCTTGACCGCATCCTCGAGCGACAACGGCCGCACTTCGCGCGGCTCCGGCATGCCGATGTCGTCGCTCTCGTCGATGATCGCGCGGACCGCATCGAGATCGAGTTCGCTGATCCGCCCGACCTCGATCCCGTCGAAGCCCTGTGCCCGCACGGCGGCGGGAGCGGCGACCAGCGCCACGCTCAGCAGACAGGACGCGACACGACCGAGCGTGACCGTTGCCTTGATGGTCGCCTTGATCGTCGCCTTGGTCGTCACGATGGCGCGTCGTCCGTGCATCGTCCCCCACCCGGCGCGACGCGAGCAGTTCCCCCCGAAACCGCCCACGATACGATCCTCGATGCGCGGCGAAGCTAACACAGATCGCCACGCCGACCGATCGCCGAGCGCGTCCGACGCAAACCCGGTCCCGCGCAGGAGGGGGCGATCAAGCGGCATTCCCCGCGAGCACCCGACGCGCCTCGTCGATCATCTGCTCGACGATCGCGGCAACCGGCTGTGCCCGGTTCACGAAGGCCACACCCTGCCCGACCGCTTCGGTCATCAGGTCGGCGCGGCGCGCGTCGTTGGCGCCCTGCAGATAGTGCGAAGTCAAGAGCATCTGATGCGGGCTCTGCAGGATCTCGGGCGCGTCGCCACTCTCCCATTCGACGATCCATGGGCAGTCGAGCACGCGCATCGCCTTGCCCGAGATCGTCGACGAGCGGGTCGTGTCCGCACCGCTCGCACCCAGGATGCGCTGCTTGACGAGCGGGTCGACGTCGGATTCGTCGGATGCGAGCCACACGGTGCCCGTCCACACGCCGACCGCACCGAGGCACAATGCCGCGGCGAGATGGCGCCCGGTCGTGACTCCGCCCGCAGCGATCACCGGAACGCTGCCGGCGATCGATACCACCTCGGGCACGAGCGAGAACGTCCCCATCGAACCGGTATGGCCTGCGGCGTCGTAGCCCTGGGCGACGATCATGTCGGCGCCCCGCTCGATCTGTCGGATCGCATTCCGGGTCGCGCCGATCAGCGCGATCAGCTTGATGCCGTGCGCCTTCGCTTCGTCGAACAGGAAGTCGGGCGCGCCGAGCCCCGTCGCGATCACCGGAACCTGCTCGTCGAGCAGGATCCCGATCTGCTCTCGCGCGATCTTCTGATTGTTGCCGCCCCACTTGCGCAGCAGGATGTCGCCCCGCGGATCGGGCACGTCGTACTTGCGCTTGATCCGCTCGGCGAACGCGCGCTGCGCCTCGGGGATCTCGGCATACAGCTCATCGGGATCGGCGTTGCGAGGCGAACGCGCGGGCAGCACCAGATCGATCCCGAAGTTCGGGCCGATGCGCTCGCGGATCCAGCCGATGTCGCGCGAGATCTCTTCCATCGATCGAAGCGCTTCGCCGAGCACCGGGAAGGCGCCCGCTCGGCTGGCCGCGACCGCGACTTCGCGGCAGTGGGTGAAGCAGACGATCGGCCGCTCGACACCGAGCAGGTCGCACAGCCGCGTATGCAGAGGGTCCTTCGACATGGGGCATCCGGGATCGGTCGGGATCGGGCCAGCAGGCAGAGGTCTGCCAGCGCGGTTCGAGCGCCGCGACAGAGTACTCGCTCCCGAGTTGATCGCAGGCCATCACGCGAGCAGCGCGTTACTCTGACCCGGTCCGACGCGACCGAACTCCCGGCGCTCAGCGAGCGATCTCCGGAGCCAGGCCGTCCACCTTCCTCGGAGTCGCTCTCCATGGTCCCCTGGATCTTCCTCGCCGTCACGCTGATCGGCGCGCTCTTCACGATGAACGCCCATCTGCCCCAGCGCCGCACCGGTGTGCTGATCATCCCGAGCTTCCTCGGTGGCTGGCTCACAAGCGAACTCCCGCTGCATCACATCGCCTGGCAGTTCGTCGCCACGCTGCTCTTCGTCTGGGCCGGTGCGCTGGACGCCTGGCCGGGTTGGGCGGGACTCGCGATCACGGGGGTGTCGTGGATCGCGCTGATCACCCACGTCCAGACCGCGCGTCAGGCGGGATCGGTGTTCGAGGCCGCGCTGGCCGCGGGGCTCGGTCCCGACTATCGCGAACGAATCGACCCGGATCTGATCGCGAAGCTCGAGGGCACCGCGCCGCCACCGCGACGTCCGCTGAATCCCTTCCGCTTCGGGCACCCGGACGTGCGCGTGCAGCGCGACATCGCCTATCACGAGGGCGGAAACGATCGCCACCTTCTCGACGTGTACACACCGACCTCGGGCGTGCAGCGCGCACCCGTGCTGCTGCAGATCCACGGCGGGGGCTGGACGATCGGGAACAAACACGAGCAGGCGCTGCCCCTGATGCACCACCTCGCCCAGCAGGGCTGGGTGTGCGTGGCCGCCAACTACCGGCTCAGCCCGAAGGCGACGTGGCCCGACCATCTGGTCGACGTCAAACGCGCCCTGGCGTGGATCCGCCGCGAGATCGCGGGCTATGGCGGTGATCCCGACTTCGTGGTCGCCACCGGTGGCAGTGCGGGCGGGCATCTCACCGCCATGGTCGGACTGACCGCCAACGATCCCGAGTTCCAGCCGGGCTTCGAATCCGTCGACACCCGCGTGGCGGCCGCGGTGCCCTTCTACGGCGTCTACGACTTCGCGAACCACTGGGGGCTGCAGCCCCAGGCCCGCATGGGGGACTGGATCGCACGCACGGTTTTGAAGGTCGATCCCGTGCGGGACATCGAAGCGATCCGCCGCGCATCGCCGATGCACCGGCTGAACGGGGACGCACCGCCCTTCTTCATCATCCATGGCAGCCACGACAGCCTGGCTTCCGTCGAAGAGGCCCGGCACTTCGCATGGTCGCTGCGCGCTCTCTCCGCCGAGCCGGTCGTCTATGCCGAACTCCCCGGTGCGCAGCACGCCTTCGAGGTGTTCCACTCCGAGCGGACCAGCGCCGCCGTGCAGGCGGTGGATCGCTTCCTCGCATGGAGCTACTCGCGTCATCGCGCAGCGACCTCGACCGGCCACGAGCGAATCGCGAGGGTTGACTCGATGCCCCCGCAGATCGCCATCGCCACGGGCGGCCTCACCTGATCGGATCCCGTATGCGCTGCACCGCCCGACCGCGACGATCGCCGCTTTGAAATCCACGAAGACAACGAAGACGAGAAAGACGAGAGAGGAGTCCCATGCGGAACCCGCAGCGTGAGTTCGATGTGGTGGTCTGGGGTGCCAGCGGTTTCACCGGACAGCTGGTCGCCGAGTATCTCTTCGGTCGCTACGGGATCGATGATTCGCTGCGCTGGGCGATCGGCGGCCGCAATCCCGCGCGCCTCGAAGCCGTGCGCGCGGGGCTCGGTCCGGACGCCGCGAGGCTGCCCATCGTGACCGGTGAATCCAGCGATGCTGAGTCGATGCTCGCGCTGGCCGGGCGCACCCGTGTCGTCTGCAGCACGGTCGGCCCCTACGCGAAATACGGTTCGCCCCTGGTGGCCGCCTGCGTGAAGTCCGGAACCGATTACTGCGATCTGACCGGCGAGATCCACTGGATGCAGCGGATGATCGACAGCCACGTCGACGCCGCGCAGGCCAGCGGTGCACGCATCGTCCACTGCTGTGGATTCGACTGCATTCCCTCCGACCTCGGTACCTGGTTCGTGCAGCGTGAAATGCGCACGCGTCACGGCGTCGCGTCGCCGCACGTCAAGATGCGCGTCAAGGGATTCAGCGGTGGCGCCAGCGGCGGCACGATCGCCAGCATGCTGAACATGATGGACGAGGCGCAGCGCGATCCGTCGGTGACGCGCGCGATGAACGAACCCTATTCGATCAACCCGAAAGATCAGCGGAGCGGCCCCGACGCACCCGAGCGTATGGGTTCTTCCCACGATGCCGACTTCGGCGAGTGGATCGCACCGTTCGTGATGGCCGGAGTCGACACGAAGGTCGTGCGACGCAGCAACGCCCTGCTCGGTTTCGCGTATGGGAAGGACTTCCGCTACGACGAGGGCGTCCTGATGGGCGCGGGACCGGCGGGGGCCATCAAGGCGACGGCGATGTCGGTCGGGCTCGCCGCCGGCATGGCGCTCGCGACGGTCGGCCCGCTGCGGCGCGCGTTCTCCGGCCGCCTGCCCGCCCCGGGCGAGGGACCCGACCGGGCGACTCGCGAGGCCGGCTACTTCGACCTGCGCTTCCACGCCGCACATCCGAGCGACCCCGCCCTCGCGCTGCGCGCACGGGTGACGGGCGATCGCGATCCCGGTTACGGATCGACGTCGAAGATGCTCGGAGAGAGCGCCGTCTGCCTGGCCCGCGACGACGTGCCGGCAGACGGTGGATTCTGGACGCCCGCCGCCGTCATGGGAGAAGCGCTGCTCCCACGTCTGGTCGAGCGTGCCGGTCTCGAGTTCAGCCTCGAGCCGTCGAGCTGACCGAGCCCTTCAGCGCGCGGCCGCGGACGTTGCCCGAAGCACGCGCCGACCGGCGCGGCGCAACCCCATGAAGATCGGGATCACGAACACCAGCTCGGCGCCGAGGCCGCAGAAGATCTCCTCGCCGGCGAGCTCATGGATATCCAGCACTTCGGATTCGACGTTCTGGTGGGAGGCGGCGCACAGCGAATCCTCGCGGTCCATGGCCCCGTCCTGGTCGTTGTCGAAGGCGTCGTTGCAGAGCGGAACCTCGGTCGTCGAAGTCGCACTCGCGCAGCCCGGATCCGCGGGGAAGTCCGTCATGCCGTCGGCGTCGTTGTCGACGCCATCGCTGCAGGCCGGCAGGCCGGTCTGGATCTGGAGCGTCCGTCCGTCGGCGCCCAGCACGTAGAGTTCGCCGGTGCCGCCTTCGCCCAGACCGACCGCCACCACGTTCGGCATGCCAGCCGCGGTGAATTGGAGCGTGCGATTCGTCAGACTGCCGTTGCTGCGATCGAAGCTCCACACGCGTCCCGTGCAGGCGTCGGCGAAGAAGTACTTGCCGCGGAAGCCCGCATGCGCACCCCGATAGACGTGGCCGCCCACGATCCCGCAGCCGATCCCGGTCGCCGCATACTCGAAGATCGGATCGGTGATCGTGGTCGAGTCGCAATCGAGCGCGGGCGACGGGGTGTTCGGATTGCAGAGCGATCCCTCGGTCACGTCCCAGCCATAGTTGTGGCCGCCGGCATCGGTCCCTGTTTCGTAGTCGAGTTCTTCGCGCAGCCCCGAGCCCTGATCCGCGATCCAGAGCGCACCGGTCTGCCGATCCACGCTGAGACGGGCGGGATTGCGCAGGCCCGTGGCCCAGATCTCGGGGCGGTGGCCGGACATGCCCACGAAGGGATTGTCCGAGGGAATCGAATAGGCGCCCGCCGGCAGGCTGTCGGCCACGGCCGGCACGCCGACGTCCAGGCGGAGCAGCTTGCCGGACATCACCGACGGGTCCTGGGCAAGGTTTCCCGGATCGCCCACACCGCCGCCATCGCCGAGTCCGACGAACAGGAATCCGTCGAGCCCGAACGCGAGCCCGCCACCGGCGTGGCCCCCGTACGGAAGGGCGACGCGCAGCAGCTCGAGTTCGCTGGCGCGATCCGCCACGTAGGGATGTTCACCGCGGCGGAAGCGCGAGATCACCACGTCGCCGCGCTCGTCCACTCGATGCACGAAGAAGAAGCCGTTGCTCGCATAGTCGGGATCGAAGGCGAGCCCGAGCAGCCCGAGGCCGTCGCCGAGCGCAACCGAATCCGACAGGTCGAGGAAGGGCGCGGGCCGTGCATAGCCGCCTTCGACGATCCGGATCATTCCGCTTCGCGCGGCGACGAACAGCCGCGGATCTCCGTCAGGCGCGCTCGCCACGACGCTGTCCGTGGTCACGCGACCGGCCTGGCGCAGTGCCGTGTTCGCGGGATCCGCCGGCGGCGGCACCACGGGCGGAGGAACGACCGGCGGAGGAGGAGGCGGCGACGTGACGGCATTGACGGTCACGACTCGCGTCGCGGGCGTCGGATCGAGATTGCCCTCGTCATCCACGGCGGTGAGCGAAACGCTGAATGTCCCGGTCCGCGTGAACGTCCTCGCGCCCGGAGCGGCCAGCGTCGAAGCGGGAATCCCCGAAGCCACGCCACCGAAGTCCCAGCGATAGGTGATCGTCCCGCCATCGGGATCGGAGCCCGAGCCGGCGAACGTCACGCTGCCGCCGACCGGGATCGTGACGGCGCCCGAAGGCGTCGTGATCTGTCCGTTCGGAAGCGCGTCGGGCGGCGGCACCACCACGGGTGCGACCACCTGCTCGTTCGACCAGAGGCTCTGCCGGCCGCCGATCTCGTAGGCGGACAGCGCGACGTAGGCTTGAACGCCGTCGGGCACCGTCGCCGAAGCACTGAAGACGCCCCCCGCATCCGGGGTCGGCCTGCCGAGATCGAGCGTCGTCGTGTAGGTGCGCGACGACGTGCCGACGTGCAGCCTGAATCCACCGACCGGCGACGGCGCGGGGTTCGCATCGGTCCAGCGAAGCGTCACCACCCGGGCCTCTGCGCTCGCGGCCAGCAGGAGCGCCAGCACGCTGGAAAGCAGTGCCACCCATTGCCCCGGCTTCGCGCCGATCCGTTGCCGGACCCGTCTCCCAGCCGGCAGACCGGCGCGGACGCCGAACGGCGCGAGATCGTCGTTTCGAGAGGGGCTCGGGAGGCGGTGGTTCTGCATCGGGGGGACCTTCGACTGGATGGAAGGAGGAGGGGCCGGCCTTCGACTGCGACCGGGTTCTGGATCGCCTTCGCGCGTCGATCACCGTGTGATGGTCATCACCCACACCGCTGTGATCCGGGCGATCGGCGCCAAGACGCGGCTCGGGACGACACGCCGTCCGCTCCCATCGCAATCGCAGCGACCGGTCCGATCGATCCCGCGGCCTGCCGACAGGGCCGACATGGACCGACTCGACGCCCTCGACGCCGTGCTGCTCGCCGAACTCTACGCGCTGCGCACCGTCCGTCCGTCGACCGACGCGAGCGCTCGGGCACTCGGCCGCGCGCTATCCCACGCGGATGCACTCGCGCTGTTCAGCGCGCAGGTGCAGAGCCGCGCGCTCGACCGGGCTGCGCGACGCCTGCGCGCAGAGGGCCGGGGCTACTACACGATCGCCAGCGCCGGACACGAACGAAACGCCCTGCTCGGCCTGCGGCTCGCGATCGACGATCCGTGTCTGCTCCACTATCGGTCGGGTGCACTGGTGCTCGCCCGTGCAGCCAGGGCCGGTGCTGCACGCACGCTGCACGACATCGTGCTGTCGCTGCGTGCCGCGGCTGCCGATCCGATCGCGCAGGGAAGGCACAAGGTCTGGGGCAGTCGGCCGCTCTGGATCATTCCGCAGACGAGCACCATCGCGTCCCATCTGCCGAAAGCCGTCGGGCTCGCCTTCGCGCTGTCGCGCGCGCGAAGACTCGGACGGCCCTCGCCCGTCTCCGGACGCGCGATCGTCGTGAGTTCATTCGGGGATGCGTCGGCCAATCACGCGACCGCACTCTCGGGAATCCAGGCCGCCCGCTACGCGCACCGCCGCGGCCACGCAATGCCGATCCTGTTCGTCTGCGAAGACAACGGGCTCGGCATCTCCGAGCGGACGCCGGCGCACTGGCTCGAACGGAGCTGGCGCGCCCTGCCCGGCCTGACTTACGTGCGGGCCGCCGGCAGCCTCTGCGACGCGCTCGACGCCGTGGATCATGCGATCGGGCACTGCCGTCGGGTACGCGCTCCGGTCCTGCTGCATCTCGACACGGTGCGACTCGGCGGGCACGCCGGTGGCGACGCCGAGAGCGCGTACCTGCGGGCTTCCGAGATCGCCGACATGGAGGCTCGGGATCCGATCGTCGAGTGCGCACGATCCCTGGTCGCTGCGGGGCTCGCGAGCGGCGATGAACTGTCGGCGCTCCACGCGGGTGCCGAGGCGGCGGTCGCCGCGGCGGTGGACGAGACACGCAACGCACCGCCCCTCACGAAGGCGGTCGATGTGATGAGATCTCTGCCCTCGCCTTCGTCCGCGTGCGGGCCCGGCGCGCCGATGCCTTCCCATGTAGCCCAGCGGCGGGCAACCGATCCCGCCGAGCCGAGGAACGGTCCTGCGACGCTCGCCCAGCACTTGAACACGGCGCTCGGCGGGCTTCTCGAAACGAACGCCGGCGCACTGGTGTTCGGCGAAGACGTCGGTCGGAAGGGCGGCGTGTACGGCATCACGGCGGGACTGCAGCGTCGCTTCGGCGCCGCGCGCGTCTTCGACACGCAACTCGACGAAACCAGCATCCTCGGCGCCGCGCAGGGTCTCGGGCTTGCCGGGTTCCTGCCGATCGCGGAGATCCAGTATCTCGCGTACGTCCACAACGCGATCGATCAGCTGCGCGGCGAGGCGGGCTCGCTCGGCTTCTTCTCCGCAGGCGCGTTCCGCAATCCCATGATCGTGAGGCTCGCGTCGTTCGCGTATCAGAAGGGATTCGGTGGTCACTTCCACAACGACAATGCGGTCGGGGCGCTGCGCGAGATCCCCGGTCTCTGCATCGCGGCGCCGGCCTTCGGCGACGAAGCCGCACGCATGCTGCACGCCGCTGCGAGACTCGCCGCGACGGACGGCCGCGTCGTAGCGTTCCTCGAACCCATCGCGCTGTATTTCGAACGCGACCTCCACGAAGCGGGAGACGGCGGCTGGTTGCGATCGATGCAGCGTGACGGCCTCGATCTGCCTCCGGGACTCTGCGGGGTGTACGGGGCCGACGACCCCGAGCTGGTGCTGATCAGCTATGCGAATGGACTGCGCTTCTCGCTGCGCGCGGCCCGCGTGCTCGGTGAGCGCGACGGCCTGCGGGTTCGCGTCCTCGATCTGCGCTGGCTGGCTCCGTTGCCGCTCGAGGATCTGCTCGCCCGGGTTCCCCGCGATGCCGCGTGCCTGGTCGTCGACGAGTGCCGCGCCAGCGGGGGCATCGCCGATGCGGTGGTCGCGCACCTCGCCGAATCGGGACATCCGGGATCGATCGCGTCGCTGCGCGCGCTCGACAGCTACATCCCCCTCGGCCCGGCCGCCGCGACGGTGCTCATCGACGAGCACGCGGTCGTCGAGCGCGCACGCGACCTGCTTCGACGCGGCGCGCGGGGGGCCGCCCGCACGCCGCACGCACGCAGCTGATCGCTGCGCGATCGGATCGGCGTCGCGTGCGGGCTGCTACGGTCGACGAGATGAAATGGCTGTGCGGGCTGCTGATCGCCTTCGCGCTCGCGCTGATGTTCCTCGGCAGCCGCCGCGGCGCCGACCTCGCGCCCGGCGTCGTCTCCCCGGGCAGGCGATCCGCGAGCGCCGTCGCCAGCGAAGTGGCCGCCCAGCGAGACACGGCGACAGCCCTCGGTGCGGTCCCGGCCGGCAAGCAGATCTTGTTCGGCGACCTCCACGTCCACACCACCTGGTCGATCGACGCCTTCCTCTATTCATTGCCGATCTTCTCGAACGAAGGCACGCATCCCCCCGCCGATGCGTGCGATTACGCGCGCTACTGCTCGGCCCTCGACTTCTTCTCGATCAATGACCACGCCGAGGGCCTCACCCCGGAACGCTGGCGCGAGACCATCGACACGCTGCGCACGTGCGACGCGCGGGCCGGATCCGCACCCGACCCCGACGTGATCCCCCTGCTCGGCTGGGAGTGGACGCAGATCGGCTCGACCCCGGCGACCCACTACGGGCACAAGAACGTCGTGATTCGCGGTCTCGACGAGGACGAGATCCCGGCGCGCCCGATCGCCTATCGGCCGGTCAGCGACATGCAGCGCGCCCCGGCGCTCTGGCAGTTGCGCGCCGCCGAGTCGGCCGCCTGGCTGATCGATTCGGACTACGCGGACTTCATGTGGTGGATGGGCCGCCTGCTAGCCACACCGATGTGTCGCCCCGACGTGGACACGCGAGAACTCCCGCCCGATTGCCTCGAGAGCGCCGATGACCCCAAAGTGCTGTTTCGCAAGCTCGACGAGTGGGGGATCGACAGCATCGTGATCCCGCACGGCCTCGCCTGGGGGATCCATGCGCCGCCCGGCGCCCGTCTATCCGATCCGCTGGCGGCGGGCATGCACGATCCCGACCGGGAGATCCTGCTCGAGGTGTTCTCGGGACACGGCAACAGCGAAGAGTTCCGCGCGCCGTTCGTGCGATCCGCGGCCAGCGATCCGCAGGCGATCTGCCCGGAGCCGACGTCCGACCACCTGGCCTGTTGCTGGCAGGCGGGCGAACTGATGCGAGCGCGTTGCGGCGACCTATCCGCAGACGAGTGCGAGCGCCGCGTCGAAGAGGCGCGCCGTCTGGCGCTGGCGGCCGGTGTCTCGCCCGAGGAGGTGATTCCCGACACGAGTCCCGCCGACTGGCTCGACTGCGACAACTGTCGCGACTGTTTCAAGCCGGTCGCCAAGCTGCGTCCGCAACAGAGCGCACAGTACAGCCTCGCGGTGTCGCAGCCGGGTGCGACCCCGGGCTCGCCGCCACAGCGGTATCGCTGGGGATTCATCGCCTCGAGCGACAACCACAGCGCGCGCGCAGCGACCGGCTTCAAGCAGTTCGATCGGCTCGGCACCACCGATTCGCGCGGGCTGCGCGATCCCGAGACCGCCGATTGGATCGGGAAGCTCTTCTCGCCCGAGCCCGGCGACCCGCGCGTCCCCCGCGCCGTACGACACGAGCCGCGCAGTTTCTCGGCACTGTTCGAGAGCGAGAGGAACGCGAGCTTCATGTACCCCGGCGGCCTGGTGGCGGTGCACGCCACGAGCCGAAGTCGGGACGCGCTGTGGCAAGCCCTGTCGCGCCGCGAGGTCTATGCCACGAGCGGCCCGCGCATCCTGTTGTGGTTCGATCTGTTGAACGGTCCGACCGGCGAGGCGCCGATGGGCAGCCATGTACCGTTCGCCGAGAATCCGCGCTTTCGCGTCCGGACCGCCGGTGCCTTCGATCAGCAGCCCGGTTGCCCGGACGAACTGCGTGACCAGCTCGGCCAAGCACGACTCGACGAGCTGTGCCTCGGCGAGTGCCATCACCCGGATGACACGCGGCTGCCGATCGTGGCGATCGAAGTCGTGCGGGTCCGCCCACAGACCGCGGCCGGTGAGACGATCGAGACGAGAATCGAGGACCCCTGGCGCCACTTCGAGTGCCCACCGGATCCCGCCGGCTGCACGGTCGAGTTCGACGATCCCGAGTTCATGGCGCGCGAAGACGACGCCGTCTACTACGTGCGCGCACTGCAGTCACCGACACCCGCGATCAACGGCGCGCAGCTCCGCACGCGCTTCGACGAACAGGGCCGTGCGATCGCCGTCGACCCGTGTTACGGCAACTGGCAGACACCCGAGGACGACGACTGCCTGGCACCGGTCAGCGAGCGGGCCTGGTCGTCGCCCATCTATCTGGATCGGGCGGACTGACGCACCGCTGAGCGCTCAGGATCGGATCAGATCGAGAGTCCGTACAGCTCGGCGACGTTGTCGTGCAGGATGGCGTCCCGCTGTGACGACGACAGACCCGGCAGCAGCTTGCCGAGGATCTCCTGCGACCAGGGCCAGGTCGAATCGCTGTGCGGAAAATCGTTGGCCCACATCACGCGACGCAGCACCCGGTCGTCCACCGAGCGGGTCGCAGCGTGGTCGTCCTGGAACGTGACGTAGATGTTCTCGTAGAAGTACTCGCTCGGCGGTCGCGTGATGGCACCGGTCTGCATCCAGAAGCGATGACGGTGATAGGCGTGATCCATCCGATAGGTGAAGTGGGGCACCCAGCCCGCGTCGGCTTCGACGCACACCACCTTCAGCTTCGGATGCCGTTCGAACACGCCGCCGAAGCAGAACATGCCCATGATGTCTTGATTGCCGCGGATCACCTGCATGAACGAGTTGATCTTCGGCCCGCGGCTCTTCCGGCTCGCTGCGAGATCGTCGGACTTGCTGGTCAGGATGTGGAAGCTGATGGGCAGGCCGAGGTCGATGGCCGCCTCCCACAGCGGGTCGTAGCAGGGGTGGTCGTAGTCCTCGACCTCGGGATCCCCGGACAGCATCACGCCGCAGAAGCCCAGGGCCTTGATGGACTCGAGTTCCGCGACCCCCTCGGCGACCGATCGGACGGCCGCCTGGCCCACACCGAGCAGCCGGTCCGGACTCGACGCGCAGAAATCCGCCAGCCAGCGGTTGTACGCGGCGAAGCAGGCCGTCTTGTAGTCGATGTCGGGATGCAGACAGAGCACCATGCCGACGCTCGGGTAGATGACTTCGGCGAAGATGCCGTCCCGATCCTGGGCGGCGAGTCGCGCGACGGGATCCCAGCCGCCGGGCTCGAGATCGTCCCAGCCGAGCTTGAAGTTCTGGATGTCCTCGGGTCGGCGACCGGCTGCGTTGATCATCGAGAGCGGCACGGGCAGCTTGAAATCCGGCACGATGAAGCAGGGCCCGAGCGCCTCGTGCTGCACGAAGATCGGCCGGTTGTCGCGGAAGCGCGGATCGATCTCGTCATACGTGCCCTCGGGCTCGCAGACGTGCGAATCGGAGGAGATGATCCGCTTCGTGGTATGACGCGAGTTCGCAGCGGGGAGTCCGCCCGCAGTGGAGATCGATGCCATGGACGAACCTCCTCGAAGCCGATCGGCGAGTGCGACGCCACGCTAACCGAAGCACCGCAGCGACGCCCCGCCGACGCTCGACGGGGATCCGCGCTCAGGACCCGGCGACTGGCCGCCCGCCACGCAGCACCGGATACTGGCGATCCGGCGCCGTGCACGGGGTGCGCCGCCCGGTTCCGTCTCCTCCCTCGACGCCGCGTCCCTCCACGGCCTCCGCCCCATCCGGCGCGTACTGCACGATGTACGCCTTGCGGACGTGATCGCGACTGCGATTCGGGCCCGTCTTGTGGGGCGTCAGCGACGAGAACACCACGACGCCGCCGGCCCGCACCGGCACCGCCACCGGCTCGCGCGGGGGTTCGTCGAAGCACTGCCAACCGAGTTCGGTCAACGCGTGTCGGAGCGTGCCCCCGCGGTGCAGTCCGGGCACCACCCAGGGACAACCCGTGTCGAGGTCGGCGTCGGTCAGCGCGACCCAGCAGGTCAGGTACTGCTGCGGCTCGATGAACGTGTAGCCGTTGTCCTGATGCCAGGGGAACGGTGCCTCGGTGCCCGGCTTCTTGTAGACCGCCTGATCCCAGTACAACCGGACGTCGGGTCCGATCAGATCGTGGACGATGTCGCGAAACAAGGCATTGCAGATGAATGCGCGCGCACGCTCGGACCGCGTGACGAGATGCGTCGTGAAGGTGATCTCGTCGGCGCGCGCGATGAACAGCCGACCCCCGGGCCGCTTGCGGAGGAACGCGTCGACCTGGACCTTGGCGCGATCGAGGTCTTCGATCAGACCCGCGAGCGTGTCCGGATCGAAGGCCTGCTCGATCACGAAGAATCCCTGCTCGTCGTAGGCGCGAACCTGCTCGGAGGACAGCCGACGACGCGGTCCCGTGTGATCGGTCCAGACGAAATCGCGGCTGCGCGGATCGGCGACCGGTGTGCCCATCAACGGATCGCTCCGCTGCCCGCAGCAACTTCGTTGCGCAGCGGCTCGCCCTTCACGTACTTGTCGAGATTCTCGAGGAAGATCTCAGTCGCACGAAGCCGATTCTCCGGGCAGGTGCCCGAGCTGTGCGGCGTCACGATCAGATTCGGCAGACCCCACAACGGGCTCGACGTCGGCAGTGGCTCCTCGGCGAACACGTCGAGTCCCGCACCGCCGAGTCGACCCGATCGCAGTGCCTCGATCAGCGCCGGCTCGTCGACGACCGGACCGCGACCGACGTTGACCAGCAACGAGCCGGGCTTCATGCAGGCGAGCCGGCGAGCGTCGATCAGTCCCCGGGTCCCTTCGGAGAGGGGGACCGCAACCACCAGCACGTCGAGCTCGGGCAGCAGTACGTCGAACTCCGACAGACCGATCGTCGGACACGGCTCGTCGCCGAGCGGGGTGCGTCGCACCCCGGTGACCCGCATGCGGAACGCGGCGCAGAGCCGCGCCACCTCGCCGCCGATCGGACCGAGACCGAGCACGCCGACGTGCAGCCCCTGCAGATCCCGGATGCTGCGCGGATTCCAGCGCCGGGCGGCTTGATCGCCGAGCCAGCCCGGCAGATCGCGGGACAGCGCGAGCAGGTACAGCATCACGGTCTGCGCGATCGAGGCGGCCTGCGCGCCGGACGAGGTCGAGAGGCGAACACCCCGCTGGCGCAGCGCAGCGAAGAACGGGTCGTCGACGCCTGCACTGAAGGTGTGCACCCAGCGCAGGTTCGGCGCCTTCAACGCGGCGATCGCGAAGTCGCGCGCCCGGGCCGGATAGATGTCACCCGAGAAGTAGAGCACCTCGATGCTCGAGAAGTCGGGCTCCGGACCGCCCGCGCGACTCACGAAACGCGTGAGACCCGGCGCCGCGTCGGCGAGGCGCGCACCGAATGCTGCTTCGATCTCTTCACTGATGAACAGGACCGGGGCCATCGGCCGAGTATCGGATCGCGACAACCGGATGGCCAGCCCGATGAGTGACCTCGACAGTCGGGCAGAAAGCCTGCCCAGACGGCGACACGCGGGTCTAGAATGCACTGCGGCTGTCGCGCGATCGAGCACGAACCCGCCCTGCGCGGCCAGGGCAAGAGGAGCACTCGGCATGGAGATCCGACGTTTCGGCGAGGCCATGGCGCACATCGATCTCGACAGCGGACGGATCGAGATGCGGCCGGCTCCCGTCGACTGGGTGCGCAAGTACATCGGTGCCCGCGGACTCGGCGTCCGCTACGTGCTCGAGGCCGGGCCCGGCGTCGAACCCTTCTCGCCCGAGAACCTGCTCTGCTTCGTGAACGGACCTCTCACCGGCACCGAGACCAGCATGAGTGGACGCTGGGCCTGCGTGACGAAATCGCCCCTCACCGGCACCGTCACCGACAGCCATCAGGGCGGTTGGACCGCGGCGCGCGTGCGCTGGGCCGGGTTCGACGGACTGATCTTCCGCGGACGCTCGCCCTCCCCGGTCTACGCCTTCATCGAGGCCGGCCGGATCGAGCTGCGCGACGCGAGCGAGGTCTGGGGCAAGGGGATCCACGAAACGGTCGCGTTCTTCGAGCGGCGCTACGGCAAGAAGGACCTGTCGGTCTCGGCGATCGGTCCGGCCGGCGAATCGAAATGCCGCTTCGCGGCCTGGGTGAACGAGGACGATCGCGCCTTCGGGCGCGGCGGCACCGGGGCGATCGGGGGCGACAAGAACCTCAAGGCCATCGTGATCCGGGCGAGTGCCCAGAAGAGCCGGGACGTCGACGTCGACGCCTGGAAGCGGGTGCGCCGCGAGGCCCTCGATGCGATCCGCGACGAGAAGAACATCACGAGCCCCAAGAAGGGCGGGCTCTCGGTCTACGGCACCAACGTGCTGATGAACGTGACGAACTCGATCGGGGCACTCGGCGTGCGCAACAGCCAATCGACTTCGTTCGGCGATCGAGCCGAACTCATCAGCGGCGAGCACGTCCAGCAGACCATCCTGGTCGATGATCCGACGTGTCACGCCTGCCCGGTCGCGTGCAAGAAGGAGGTCGAGATCACCGAGGGTCCGTGGAAGGGGCTGCGCATGGAGAGCGTGGAGTACGAACCCGCCTGGGCGCTCGGCGCGAATTGCGACAACGACGACATCGCGTCCGTCGCCAAGCTGATCGATCAGTGCAACGACCTGGGCATGGATCCGATCGAACTCGGCAATGTGCTGTCGATGTACATGGAGGCGAGCGAGCGCGGCTTCGTGACGGGCACGCGACTCGCCTGGGGGGACACCCGCGCGATGGTCGCCCTCACCGAGGTCATCGCGACGCGCACCGGTGTGGGAGATCTGCTCGCCGAGGGGCCGACGATCGCCGCCGCGAAGCTCGGCCATCCCGAGATCGCCATGGCGGTGAAGGGTCAGGCGGTGCCTGCCTACGATCCGCGCGGGCTGAAGGGCATGGGGCTCGGCTATGCGACGAGCAATCGAGGCGCGTGCCATCTACGCGCGTACGTGGCTGCCGCGGAACTCGGCGTGGTCCCGATCGAGTCGGATCCGCTGGCGTGGCAGGGAAAGGGCCAGCTGGTCAAGACCTTCCAGGACCTGCACGCGTTCTCGGACAGTCTCGATCTCTGCAAGTTCAGTGCATTCGCGCAGGGCGCGCAGGAGTACGCATCCCAGTATGCGGTGGCGCGCGGTGAGGCTTTCGGCCCGGAAGACGTGATGCGGGCCGGTGAACGCATCTACAACCTCGAGCGCTACTACAACAATCTCGCCGGCTTCCGCGAGGGATCCGACAGCCTGCCCGATCGCTTCACCCGGGAGGCGTCGACGATGGCGGGCTCGAAGGGCCATGTGTCTGAACTCGCCCAGATGCTCGTCGAGTACTACGCGGTCCGCGGCTGGCGGGATGCCGTCGTGCCCGCCGAGAAGCTCAGACAGCTCGAGATCCCCTGATCGATGCAAGTCCGTTTCTACGCCACGCTGCGGGCGGTCGTCGGAAGCAAGACGATCGACGTCGACGTGCCCGCCGGCGCGCGCGCGATCGACCTGGCCCGGGCGATCGCCCTGCGCTGGCCGGCGCTCGCGGACCGCCTGATCGACGATCGCGGTGGGCTCTCGCGCCAGGTCCACCTGCTGATCGATGGTCGCAACGTGCGCTGGTTGCCCGCGGGCTCGTCGACCCGGCTGCACACCGATTCGACGATCGACGTGTTCCCGCCGACGGCGGGCGGTTGAGCGCGAGGGCTCGCTCCGCCGGCGCCTTCTGCTGAGGGTCAACCGGCGAAGTGCGCTCGATGACTTCATTGTCCCGACCGTCACCTGCCGGCACCGCAGCGCCCTTCCCTTCGCGATTCGAGTGTCTACCATCGCGCCCTCCCTGTCCTGGAGAAACTTCGATGAGAGTTCCGCGCATTGCGATCAACGGATTCGGCCGGATCGGCCGCACCATCACCCGGCTCGCCAAACTCCGACATCACTTCGACATCGCCGCCGTGAACGACCTCGCCTCACCCGAGGCACTCCACTACGCGTTCAAGTACGACAGCATCCACGGCATCTATCCCGGCTCCGTCGAAGTGCAGGGCGACAGCATGACGATCGATGGCGACCCCTTCGTGATCCTGCGCGAGCAAGATCCCGCGAAGCTGCCCTGGGCCGATCTGGACGTCGACTACGTGATCGAGAGCACCGGGAAGTTCCGCAAGCTCGAGGACCTCGAGCGCCACCTCGAGGCCGGCGCGAAGCGCGTGATCCTGACCGTACCGAGCAGTGATCCGCTCGACAGCACGATCGTGATGGGGGTCAACGACGATGTCGTGACGAGGGAATCGCGCATCATCAGCAACGCGAGTTGCACGACCAACTGCGCGGCCCCGATCGTCAAGGTGATCCACGAGGCTTTCGGGATCCGCCGCGGCCTGCTGAACACCGTCCACGCCTACACGTCGGATCAGCGGTTGATCGATTCGCCCCATGGCAAGGACCTGCGACGATCCCGCACGGCGGCCATCAACATCATCCCCACCTCGACCGGAGCCGCCCGCGCGATCGGTCGCGTGATCCCGGATCTCGCGGGCAAGCTGGACGGGCTCGCGATGCGGGTTCCGGTGCCGGACGGCAGCGTGGTCGACCTGACTCTCGACCTCGAGCGCGCGGCGACCCCGGCGAGCATCAACGAAGCCGTGAAGCGGGCGTCGCTCGGAAATCTGAAAGGAATCATCGAGTACAGCGAGGCGCCGATCGTCTCGACCGACATCGTCGGCAACACCCACTCGAGCATCTTCGACGCGCCCCTCACCCAGGTGGTCGACGGCCATCTCGCCAAAGTGATCGCGTGGTACGACAACGAATGGGGCTACAGCTCGCGGGTCGAGGATCTGATCGTGCGGGTGGCGCGAATGGATGGGATGGACGCGGCCGGCTGAGACGGGGCTGCGAGTGGACCGTGATCGACGATCGAGGTGACGTCGATCCGGGATGGGCCGGTTAAGGCGAATCCCACTCCTTCACCCGCTCATCCCCGATCGACTCCGACTTCGCATCGCTTCGCGTTCAGGGGCGAGGATCGGTCTTGCGGGTCGCGTCCGGAGTTGAAATAGGGACGGTGATGACCGGGCACGGCGCGGTGCGGACTGTCCGTTCCGCCACGCTGCCGAGCAGCATATGCTTGATTCCGGTCAGACCTCGCGTGCCCATCACGACACAATCCGCGTCGAGATGCTTCGCCGCATCGGCGATCGCGAATGCGGCCGCCTCGGCGGTGAGGTGCGCGATGACTGCGATTCCCGCGCCTGCGACCTGGCGCTTCACCTCGTCGAGCCGGCGTTCGGCGCTGCCGCGAATGGACTGGAACACCACGTCGGGCAGAGCCGGTCCATAGGGGGTCGCGATCCCGGGGCTGACCGGATAGCTGTGCAGCAGATGGATCTCGGCGCCGAATGCCCGCGCGAGTTCGATCGCGTGCTCGACTGCCGCCTGCGACGTATCCGAGAAATCCACCGGTACCAGGATCCGCTCGAGCTTCATCGTTCGTTCTCCCCTTCGCGCATCGAGGGCGCGTTTACAGACCATAGGTCCGCCGGGTCGTCTGTCAGGACCCGACGAGAGTGCAGATCGCTCGTGCGGCGAATCGCCGCAGATCGAAAGAATCGGTTGACTCGGCCAGGGCTGGAACGATCGAGGGAGTGGGCGGCCGGCGCGCCAAGTGTCAGCGATGGGCCGACCCGGATCGACGATGCTCACGCGACGAACATCACTCGAAACAGGACAGGAGACCCCATGAAGGACCGACGAGGCCTGATCGAACACGAACTCGACACCCTGCGAACCCTGCGAGACGAGTTGAAGGTGCGGGCCCATCTCGGCCGCGCCGAGGTGCGTGATCTCTGGGAGGAAGGCGAGAAGCGCTTCAGGAAGCTCGAAGCCGCACTCGACCAGAAGCGCAAGCAGGCCCGAGAGCCGATCGAACAGATCGAAGAGGCTGCGGAACTGCTGATCGAGGAGATCAAGCACGGCTACGACCGACTGCGAAAACTGATCTAGGTTCGGCGCGATGGCGGGACGCGACTCCACGCACGGTGACATGCCCGGGGCACTTTCCCGGACGGCCGCCTATCCACTCGATGCCTCGGCGGGCTCCGGCGTGGAGACGCGTCAGACCCACATCTCGTTCCTTTTCATGACGCGGGATCGGGTCTACAAGCTGCGCAAACCCGTCGATCTGCCGTTTCTCTCGTTCGCCGAGAAGTCCGCGCGGAACGCCGACTGCGAGCGGGAAGTCGCGCTCAATCGACGACTCGCGCCCGATGTCTACCTCGGACTGGCCCCGATCCTGCCCGATCCCTCGAATGGATTCGTGGTCGGACCGGTTTCCGAAAAACTCGTGACCGCTCCCGGCGAGAGTGAGGCCGCCGAGCACTGCGTCGTGATGCGGCGCCTGCCCGCCGGTCGCGATGCGCTGTCCCTGCTCGAAGGCGGGCGCCTGACGGGCCCGCAAGTGGACCGGCTCGCGCAGTCGCTCAGCTCGTTTCACGAGCGTGTCGGCCTCGGTCGTCCCTCGCCCTGGAGCGCGGAGGCCTGGCTCGCACGGATCGCGGCACCGACGAAGGCGAGCTTCGAA
The DNA here is from genome assembly GCA_031413515.1 of bacterium. Classification (GTDB taxonomy): domain Bacteria; phylum Myxococcota_A; class UBA9160; order UBA9160; family UBA4427; genus TMED88. The sequence continues at coordinate 128,863 of JANOFF010000060.1, read as the reverse complement.
CTCGCCCGTTCGGCGGGCCGCGGACTGTTCGACGTCCGCGAGATCGAGCGCCTCGACGTGGCGATGCGACGGATGCGTGAGAGCGGGCGGAATGAATTCGCCGCCCGTCGCGACGCCGGACGCGCGGTCGACGGCCACGGAGACCTCCATCTCGACGCGGTCTGGTTCGAGTCCGACGACGCCGATCCCGTGGCGATCGACTGTCTCGAGTTCGACGCGGAACTCCGCCGCATCGACGTCGCCGCCGAACTCGCGTTCTTCGCAATGGATGCTGCCTACCGCGGCCGGGCCGATCTCGGCGAACGCCTGCTCGGCAGCTACGCCGCCTTCACCGACGACTACGCGCTCTACAGTGTGGTCGACTACCACATGCTGCATCGCGCTCTGGTTCGAGCAGGTGTTGCAGCCCTCGCGGCCACCCAGCCGGGAATCGCCGATCCGCAGCGCAAGGCCGCCGCCGAGAGCGCACGGCGACACGTCATCTGGATGCGCGAATGGCTCGATCGACCGGACCGGTCGGAGGTGTTCCTGATGACCGGTCTGTCGGGAACCGGCAAGAGCACGGTCGCCGCCGAGGTCGCAGAAGTGATCTGTGGCGTCGTGATCGCCTCGGACCGCGTCCGGAAACATCTCGCCCGGACACCTCGCGGACGACGCGAACCGCTCTACAGTGCCGCAATGACGGATGACGTGTACGCGGGGCTGCTCGATCGCGCGAAGCCAGTGCTCACATCGGGCCGGCCAGTCGTCCTCGATGCCACGTACGCGCTCTCGACCCACCGCCAGGCGGTCCGCCGGATGTGTGTCGAAAGAGGCTCGCGCGCGACGCTGATCGACGTGCGATGCGACGAGGCCACCGCACTCGAACGCCTGGTGAAGAGGCTCGAAGATCCCACCCGGATCTCCGACGCCGGCCCCGACGTCCACAACGCCCAGCGCGAACGCTACGAACCCGCGGACGAGTGGAGCGTCAGCGAATCGACCACCGTCCACACCGACCGTTCGGATTGGAGGACTTCCCTGCGGAAGGATCTCGAACTCCGATCCAGAAAGGATGCCACCCGATGATCTTCCGAATCCATCACTCCGGAGCCGCCGTGGTCGGCCTGGCGATGATGCTGCTCGCCCCGTCGAGCGGCGCCGAAGACAAGACCGCTGCTGGCAAAGCAGCCACGGCTCGGCCGCGCGCCGAGATGCAGAAGGTCTTCGAATCCGTCGCACAACTGCTGCCGCTCGCGCTTTCGGAGCAGGACTGGGCCGACCCCGCGCGGCGATCGGAGATCCAGCGTCTGATCGACACCCTGGCCGAACGCAGCGTCGTGCTGGAGCAGCATGGCATGCAGCGGGATGCCGGATTCCGCCATCTGAGCCGCGCACTGTCGGCCGACATCGAGGAAGTACGCGAGCGATATCGGGCCGGGCGCTTCGAGGAGTCGCGCTTCTTCATGATCGAGGCGACGGGCAACTGCGTGGCGTGTCATTCGCGCCTGCCGAACCCGAACGATTTCCCGATGGCCGACAACCTGATCGAGAACATCGATTTCGAATCGCTATCGACCCACGAACAGACCCAGATCCTGATCGCCACACGCCAGTTCGATCGGGCCATGACGGCCTGGGAAGAACTGTTCGCCGACGCATCGATCCCCCCGACCGAGTTCGACCTCGGTGGATACCTGCTCGACTACATGACGATCGGTCTGCGGGTCCAGAGCGATCCCGAGCGGGTGGGCAAGACGATGACGAAGATCGCCTCGAGGCCGGACGTCCCGCTCTATCTGCGTCGTCATCTCGACGGCTGGATCGCCGCGCTGAAGAGCACTTCGGCCGATCTGGCCGGCTCCGAGCGACTCGAACGCGCACGCAGTCTCATCGGAGGCCAGCGGGTGATCGGAGAAGCACCCCTCGCCCGCGATCAGACCGTGTACGACCTGGTGGCCTCGAGCCTGCTGCTGCGGTTCGTCGACGACAAGGCCACGACGGATGTCCGACGGGCCGAAGCGTACTACCTGCTCGGTCTCGTCGAATCGCGCACGATCGATTCGCATTGGGTCCCGCAGGCCGAAGTCCATCTCGAAACGGCGATCCGCCTCGCACCCGAAGCAGCCTTCGCCAAGGATGCGTATGCGGTCCTGGAGGAGTACGTGATCGTCGGCTGGGGGGGCGCGTCGAGCACCGACCTGCCCGCCGATCAGTGGACCAAGCTCCAGGAACTGCGGGCACTGATCGACCAGCGCGCACCATCGCCGTCCGGGACGAAGAAGAAGTGACACCTTTGACAGCTCGGCGTGGGGCTCGCAGACTACACGCGTGAGCGGATCCCAGAGACTCGAGCGACTCGAAGCCGGTATGCCGCTGTTGTTCGGCGGAAATCGTTTGATGCGCGTTTCTGCCGATCTCGCCGAGCGCTTTCGCCCCGGCGACTCGTTGGTGCTCGTGGAAGCGACCGAGGAACTGCTCCATATCCCGGCCGGCGAGCGAGCCCTGGCCGAGGCTGCGGTCGGCCGTGCACAGACAGCCTTCGCAGGGCTCGCCACGGCGTCCGACGACGCGATCTCGCGCTTCTACGCGGGCTTCGCCGATCGGCTGGCCGACGACGAGATCTGGTCGCGCATCCGAGCGGTCAACGAGCGCGACGTCGAATCGGCCCGCGCCCGCGGCCGCTCGACGACCCGGCTGGTCGCCGACGAAAAGCTTCGAGCCGGCATGATCGAGGGTCTGCGCGGCTGGATCACGGCGGACAGTCGGCGCGGTCAGTTGCTCGAGACCGTCGAGCACGACGGCTGGCGGACGGAACTCGTCGGGGCCGCGCTCGGCGTGGTGGGCTTCGTGTTCGAAGGCAGACCCAACGTACTCGCCGATGCCACCGGCGTGCTCCGCGGAGGCAACACGGTCGTCTTCCGCATCGGGAGCGATGCGCTCCGCACTGCTCGAACGATCGTCGAAGTCGCCCTCGCGCCGGCGCTCGCCGCAGCGGGATTGCCGACCGGCGCGGTCTGTCTCGTCGATAGCAGCGCGCACGCTGCGGGCTGGGCGCTGTTCTCGGATCCGCGTCTCGCGTTGGCGGTCGCGCGGGGCTCCGGACGGGCAGTCGCGACCCTCGGTGCGCTCGCCCGGCAAGCCGGCGTGCCGCTCAGTCTGCACGGCACCGGAGGCGCGTGGCTGGTGGCCTCCGAACAGGCGGATCGCGACGTCTTCGGCGAGGCGGTCTTCCGCTCTCTCGACCGCAAGGTCTGCAACACGCTGAACGTCTGCTGCATCGTGCGCTCACGGGCCGACGAACTGGTACCGGTGTTCCTGTCGGCCCTCGAACGCGCGGGCGAGCGACTCGGTCAGGCCTACAAGCTCCATGTGGTCGAGGGCGATCGCACCCGGGTCCCGGCGGCACTCTTCGAGCGGAGCGTGACCATTCGGAGAGCCGAGGGCGACGTCGTCGAGCGGCAGGCCGAGCCGATCGCGATCTCGCAGCTCGGCGAGGAGTGGGAGTGGGAGCAGACGCCCGAGGTCACGCTGAAGCTGGTCGACGATGTCGCCGAGGCAGTCGAGCTGTTCAACCGCTACAGCCCGCAGTTCGTCGCCTGTTTGATCAGCCGTGACGTCGCGGAACACGAGCGCTTCTATCAGACCGTGAACGCGCCCTTCGTCGGCGACGGCTACACGCGCTGGGTCGACGGCCAGCTGGCCCTCGACCGTCCGGAACTCGGACTCTCGAACTGGCAGTGGGGTCGGTTGTTCGGTCGCGGTGGCGTGCTCAGCGGCGACACGGTCTACACGGTGCGAACCCGGGCTGTGGGCACGAACGGCTGAGCGATCGTCCGCGACCCGTCACGGCCCCGTCGCACCACCCGGATCAGCCTTCGCTTTCGTGATGTGCTCCCGGAACAGCGCGTCGACGGCCTCGGCGATCACCACCTCGCCGTCGTCACCCTGGCGCATGTTGGTCTCGACCCAGCCGTACCAGACGGTTCGCATCGTCCCGGGATCGATCACCGAGACCGTGAGGGTCCCCCGATTGATCGCGAAGCTGTTCGAACCGGACAGCTTCGCCGGCGCATAACGACCGTAGTCGTAGTGGACGAACACGTCGGCCTGATCGACCGGCACTTCGCGGTAGCCCCGCGCGATCAACTCCTCGCGCACCGACATCTCGAGAATCTGTCCGTTGCCGGACTGGGCCGCCTTGTCGCGCTGGCCGTGGAAGGCGAACGACTCGATGCTCGGAAAGTCGTATTCGGTGTCGAAGTTCGCGCTCGTCTCGAAGCGGCTCGTCGTGCATGCCGGGGTTACGAGCAAGAGTGCGAGCAAGAGTGCGAGCGTGAGTGTGATCACGGCGCCGACCCCGTGCGTTCTGATCGATGTCATCCCCTGCCCTCCCGTGGAAAGTTCCGGGCATTCTGCCCCGATCGCCTGCCCGATGCGAGCCTCATCCTGCCTCGAAGCCTCCGCCGCGCCGGACCCGCACCGGTCGTCCGATCCACTCGTGCCGGGTCATGTCGTCGAGCACTTCGCGATCCTCGCTGCACGCCCAGCTGCGGATGCCGTCTGCATCGAGACAGGCCAGTGTGGCGCGGCTCGGCTCGCCGTCCACGTATCGGAGCGCATAGGTCTCGATCGTGGCGGATCCCTCGAAGTCCTCCGACAGCTCGCGCCGGGGAGCCGTAGCTGGCGACAGAGGTACGTCCTCGAAGCGGAATCCCGAGGCCGGCGGTTCGCTGCCATAGACGCCGAACGAGTGTTTGCTCACGAAGCCGCCCACCGACGTGACCAGTCCACGCGTTCCGGGCTCGTCGCGGAGCACGTCCAGCATGCGCGCCGTCGAATGCAGCACGTAGCTGTTGAAGGGACCCCCAGCGAACCCGAGCCCGCCAGTCACCGTCAGGGGTCGATCGAGAGGGATCTCGAGTTCTTTCGCAGCGAGCTGGACGGCTGCCGGAAAGCAGCTGTACAGGTCGAGATGCTCGATCTCGTCGATCGATGCGTCGGCGAGTTCGAGAGCACGCTGCCCCGCGACCCGCAGTGCCGGAATGCTGACGAAGTCGCGTCGATGCGAGAGCAGCGGCGCCTGCATGACATCCGTCGCGGCGTGGATGAACACGCAGCGCTCGCACGGAACACCGAGGCGCCGCGCCACCTCCCAGGCACACACGATCACGGCGGCCGAGAGGTCGACCACCAGATTGGCGCACATGCGCTTGGGATAGGGCCAGGCCGTCATGCGGTTGTCCGCACTCGGCGTCCGGATCGTCTCCGCATCGAGGGGCTCACGCGACCAGGCGTGCGGATTCGACGCCGCGATCCGGCTGAAGCCCTGCCACAACCGGGAGATGCGCTCGCGGTGTGCATCGAGGCTCTCGCCCCGCTCGAACCGCAGCGCATTCTCGAACAAGCTGAAGAACACGGCCGGCCAGGCGAGGCCGCGCTCGACTTCGTGATCGCTGACGTCGCCCCCCTCACCGCCGAACCGGAGATCGGGCTCGGGTCCCGTCTGCACGGTCCAACCCAGGTCGATGCCCCGCGACCGGGCGCGTCGCTTGCTGTGTTCGGCCTCAGCCCCGGCCACGAGCACGAGATCGCGGCGCCCGGCGGAGATCTCGCGCGCCGAGTGGCTGATCATGTGCTGCACCATGTTGCCGCTGATCGATGCGAGCCCCGTCACCGCGCCGCTCGCCGACAATCTCTCGCGCAGCCAGGCCGCGGGATTGGCGTACTTCCAGAGACCCCGCGGAACCAGGATCGCGTCGAGCTTCGACAAGAGACCCCTGGCGCCGCTGTCGCGCTCGGCGAGTCGCGCGGCTTCGAGCATCGAATCGAGGGGTTCGACGCCGTCTCGGGGGTCGTCGACCTTCTGTCGCACCTGGCCGCAGCCGATCAACACGGGAGCGCGCGGATCGACGCTCATCGAGTCACACCGGCGTAGGCGCGCAGATCGGAACGACACGCCACGTCAGGCCACCGAGTAGCCGCCATCGACCGGCAGCGTCTGGCCGGTGATGAAGCGGGCAGCGGGCGACGCGAGGAACAGGATCGCCGGCGAGACATCCTGTGGCGTTCCCCAGCGTGACATCGGCGTGCGATCCATGTGCGGCTTTTCGAGCACCGCGATGCCCTTCATGGCCGCGGTCATGTTGCTCTCGATCAGACCCGGCGCCACCGCGTTCACGCGGACGCCGTCGCGGACCCATGCGACGGCGAGGTTCTTCGTCATCTGCACGACGCCGGCCTTGGCTGCGCCGTAACCCGGCACGACCGGCACTGCGAAGTACGACGACATCGAGGCGAGGTTCACGATGCTGCCGCCGCCATCGATCCCACTGCTGCCGAGCAGCGCCTTGCAGGCCACCGACATCCGGAACGCACCGAACAGATTGATCGCCACGACCTCCTCGAAGACATCGGGCTGCCACTCGCTGCGACCGCCGGGCAGATTCGCGCCCGCATTGTTGACCAGGACATCGAGCGCGGGCAGAGAGGCCGCGACCCGCGCGATGTCGTCCGGCTCGGTCATGCGACATCGGTGATAGGCGTACGACGACAGATCACCGTCGTAGTCGGCTGCCGTGGGTCGGGTACCGGTGATCGACACGCTTGCACCGGCCTGCCGGAAGTCAGCCGCGATCTGCGATCCGATGCCGCTCGAACCACCGGTCACGAGGACGCGGCAACCCGAGAAGTCGAACTTCACGGAAGCACCCATCGGCATCCCCTCGCGGTCCCGACCATTGGATGGCCAGTGCGCGTCAGTGTCTCTCCGCGCGGATCGGAAAGCGGTCGAAGTAGAAGCCGAAGCGGGCGCGGAGTCGTTCTGCGTCGACCCCGAAATCACCCAAGAGGTCATAGACGATCTGGCCGTGACGACCGCGGGGGTTCGCCGCCATGTAGGCGTCGAGTTCGGCCCGCGCGCCGCGGGTCATTTCGAGACCGGCGATCTCGTAGATCCTCGCCACCATGGCGACGTCGTCGGCCATGAACTCGTGGAAGACGACGTCGAGACTCCGATCGGCGGGCAGCAGGTCGCGATCGCGCACGCAGGCCCGCAGCAGCTTCTCGATACGGTCGATCCAGTATTCCGCGACGGCACTGGGATCGACACGTCGGCGTCGGATGCGATCCCCATAGGTGAGCATCGTGATGGCCGACTGGATGACCGAGACGGGATCCCGGTGCGTGAGCACGACCGTCGCATCGGGGAATGTCTCGATCAGTGGACCGAGCTGCTCGAGATGCTGCGGAGACTTCAGGATCCAGCGGTCCGGCCCGCTCATCCACTGCAGGGCCTGCAGGACACGGCGCATGTAGGCATAGTGGGGTCTCTGGTCGTGCGCGACGTAGTAATCACGCCAGCGCGGCACCGTGGCGATCCACTCGAGTTCGTAGGACGAGAAGTCGAGCCCCTGGAGTTCGATCTCCTCGTGGACGTGTTCGGGTGTCATGTCGTGCATGTTTTTCAGCAGGGGCATCATGGCGTCCTGCTGGGCGTATTGGGCCCGACAGCGGACGAGACGCGGGTCGACGCCATCCTCGCCGGGCGATTCGCCCGGAATCGGAACCGGCTCGAGACTCTCCCAGTACGGCAGCGAGCGCAGCCGCGAGTCCGCCGCGATCAGATTCAACAGGTGCGTGGTGCCGGAGCGGGGCAGACCGGCGATGATGATCGGTGCGCGGATCTCGACCTCGAGAATCTCGGGATGCCGGCGCAGCAGATCCTCGAAGCGCAGCCGGTTGACCGCGTAGCGCACGATGTCCCGCCGACAGCCGATCCGACCGATCGGGCCGAGATCGGAGTCCTCGGACAGTGCCCGGAGCCAGATCTGCAGCCGCGCGCGGAAGTCGTCCGCGCCGAAGTCCGACAGCCGCGTCTGCGCGCGGGCTTCGTCGAGAATGCCCTGCTCGGACAGGTCGACCTCGATGCCGGCCACCGCCTTCATCGCGGCTTGCTGCAGCGGTGTCAGCACAGGCTCCGCCAGATCGTCGATCCGCAGCGTCTTCGGGCTTTCGTTCATCCGCGTCGCGACCCGACTTCGATGCGCGTACGCAGCGACTCGATCTGCCGACGCAACCACGACGACAGCCAGAAGTTCTCGCTCTCGGATTCGAGCTGAAGGTGGGCGGCCAGACTCGCCTCGAGGGCGCCGCGATGCGCCGGTGCGGCCGCGAGTGCGATCTCGGCCAGATGGATCGCCTCCTCGAGCGCACCCTTCGCGAGCTTCTCGGCGGCGCGGGCCGCGATCGCGTCCGGTCCCCCGGCGAGTTCGACGAGATCCGGGTGGACCGCGCGCGCCGGAACCGCGTAGAGCTCGGTCGTCGACGAGTGGTGGAACCAGCCGGCGTAGTGTTCCCAGATCGCCCGGACGCTCCACGAAACCTTGCCGTAGCCCTGCCCCACTTCGAGTTCGGGCGGCAGCACGATCTCGCGCATCAGGGTGTGGATGTCCGTACCTGCGTTCATTCCCGCGACCGTCGCATCATGGACGTACAGCACTGCTCCCCTCAGGCGCTCGAGTTCGCGGCGGATCAGGTCGCGGCCGCGCACCGGTTCGTGGTGGCCCACCAGCAACAGCTCCGCGTCGAGAGCCAGCACCCGATCGAGGGACTCGACGAAGCGCAGCGCATCGCGATACCGATCGCCACGGATCGTGACCAGATTCGGGAAGTGGCCGAACAGTGCGCTGAAGAGATTGCCCGTGAAGCAGATGCCACGATCGGGCAGGTGGATCACCATCGAGTCCGTGGTCTCGCCGCCCGGAGTGGCGATCAGCTCGAGGCGCTGTCCGCCGAGTTCGAGGCTGTGGCGCTCGCTGAACGTGATGTCCGGGACCGGCCGTGATTGGGGCGGGATCCTGCCGCCCATGTGCTTCGCCACGTAGCGGATCGATTCGCCGATCGCGTCGGCGAATGCGAATGCGCTGCGCGCTGCGCGAAACGTCGGCAGACGTCCGTCGTAGGCCTGGTGTTCGGCGTTGCCCGCCTGCGCGACGACCCGGGTCGTTTCGTCCTTCAACACGTCGACGCCGCCCACGTGGTCCACGTGGCCCTGGGTGAGCAGGATGAAGCGGACGGGGCCGTCGTCGATCGCGTCGAACTTCACTTTGTGGACCGGCGCTTCGAACCCCATGCCGGTGTTGACGATGATCCGCCCGGCATCGGTGACGATCAGGTAGCTGTTCGAAAGCCCCTCGGAGAGATAGATGCCGTCCGCGACTGCGCGCGCCTCGGGCTGACGCGTGGCCGGCTGGATGTCGAAGCCGGTCGGACGGCTTCGATGGAGCGGGGGCGGGTCCATCGGCGACATTCGGCGTTCCGGGGTGGGTTGGCGACCAGAGTACGAGTCGACTACCCAGTCTGCAAGGCGGCTTCCCTCGAAGACTCGATCCCCGTCTGGCTCCCATGCAGGAGGATGCGTTCCCGATGACGCAGCAAATCGCCGCTCGACTCGACCTCGGCCCGATCGATCAGGTCGGATACGTGGTGCGCGATCTCGACGCCTCGCTTCCCGCCTACGAAGCGCTCTTCGGACCGTTCGAGATCATGGACGCGTCACTCGACGACTGCAGGTTTCGCGGCGACGTGGTCGCGTGCCGGTTGCGGATTGCGCTGAACAAGCGCGGACCGGTCGAGATCGAGTTGATCCAGGTGATCGAAGGCGAGACGCCCCACACCGAACATCTGCGGCGCTGCGGCGAAGGGCTGCACCACGTGCGCTTCCTCGTCGAAGATCTCGATGCGAAGCTCGCAGTCCTCGAAGCCGCCGGCTACGAGACCGTCTTCCACAAGCGCTTCGGGCCAGGTCTCGCGTTTGCCTACGTCGATACACCGAAAGCACTCGGTCCGAGCCTGATCGAGTTGTTCGAGAACCGGGCCGACGCGGCCTGAACATCGCGCCGCCGGCTACCAGCCCCGGATCTCGGGCAGCACCTTCTCGGCGAACAGCCGAAGACTCGCCTCGGCGGTGGAGAGAGGCATGCCACCGTAGTGGGCGATCATGTTCAGCTCGAAGGCTCCCAGCAGTTCGCGACGCGCGCGCAGCTTCTCGAGGATCTGCGCCGGTGTACCCCAGGTCTGGATCTGGCAGTAGGTGCCGACTGCCAGATCGAGTCCGACCGCACGGAACAGGTCCGAGGCGGTCGCATAGTAGTCGTAGCCCTTCGCCTGCTTGAAGTGCTCACTCATCAGTTCGTAGTGTTTGACGATGGTCAGGAAGTAGTTCGACATGTATTCCGTTGCCAGGGCTTCGGCCCGGGCAGGGTCCCGATCGCAGAACATCAGATCGCCGGTCAGCGGTGGGGGCGGCGGCCCGGGTTGATGCAGTCGCCACGCGTTCTGGTACGCGACCAGCGTCTCCTGGCGATACAGATCCCAGGGCTTCTGCGAGAACGTCATCAAGCGCGCGCCGAGGCGGGCGCACTGCTCGACTGAATCGGGCGACATCCCGACGGCGTAGAAGCGATCGGCGAAGCCCGCGCGCGGACGCGGCCGCAGCTCGGTGCGCGGTTGCGGGTAGTAGCGGCCGTTGCCCTCGATGAATCCCTTCTCGAGGGCGTCGATGATCATCCGCGAGCCCTCGTCGAAACGTTCGCGGGACTCGCTCATGTCGATCGCGAAATGCGTGTACTCGGTACGCGACAGTCCCCGACCGAGCCCGAGCACGGCACGACCGTTCGAGAGGTGATCGAGGAACGTCATCTTCTCGGCGACGCGCAGGGGATCGTTCCACGGCACGATGATCGCGCCGGTGCCGAGGCGGATCCGCCGCGTGCGACCCGCGAGCCACGAGAGGAACTGCACGTTGTCGGGACAGGCCGAGTAGTCGGTGAAGTGGTGCTCTGCAGGCCAGACGGCATCGAAGCCGAGGGGCTCGGCCAGGTCGGCGAGCTGCATCTCGGCCTGCACCATCGCGTCGTCGCTGCCCCGACCGAGGTAGTTCTGGAAGATCAGCAGGATCCCGACTTGCATCGCAGTGCTCCCCGCGTCCTCGCCTGGCTGATCCCCACACAGGTCCGCTCGTCCCACCGATCTTCCGCCGGTCGGCGGCACTATACCCCGGCGAAGCGGCGCTCGATCGCTCAGGGCGCCCGCTCGGGCAGCGGGCAGGTCGCCCCCTCCGAGAATCCCTGCGCGGTGACGTCGAATCCGCGATTGAAGCGCGCGCGGAAGTTCTCCCAGGCGATCGACGCAGTCAGCTCGACGAGCTGTGCGTCGGAAAGCTCGGCGCGTAGTCGTACGACGAGCGCATCGTCGACCGCCGCGGGCGTGCGGGTCAGTCCGACCGCGTAGTCGAGCACCGCCTTCTCGAGCTCGCTGTAGACGTCGCTCGCGCGGTAGTGCGACAGCTCCATCAGTTGTCGCTCGCTGATTCCTGCTCCTCTGCCGACCGCAGAGCCGATGTCGATTCAGAACACGCACCCGATCATCGAGGCGACCTTCACCGAGGCCAGCGTCTTGAGCTTTGCGTCCAGCGTCGTCGCGCGCTGCGACACCATCTCGTACAGACCGTTCGCCCACATCACATGGCCGTTGTGGGCCATGATGCGGAGCGGCTCGGGGACCTGCCCCGCCATCCGACCGGCCGCGCCGAACACCTGACGCGTGACGAATCCGGCCTGTTGGTCGCTCACCCCGTCGATCCGCGCCATCTCGACCTCCCTGCCTGTTCTGCTTCCCGGTTGACGTTCAGTTCGACTGTTCTGCGGGTTGCCGGCGCACGAGCGAAACCGCCACGACCCCCATCACCGCGGCGGGCAGGTAGACACCGGGAAGATCGAGCCACCAATGCGTGTGATCGAGCGCGCCCGACAGCGTGTCGTAGACGTGCAGGAGCGCGTGCAGGGCCAGGAACAGTGCGCTCACCACGACCAGCGGCACACGCGAGCGGCGATCGAATGCGGCCCAGACCTGCGCCACGCCGACCGTGAGGAACGCGCAACCGATGTCGCGCACGAAATGCGGATTGAACGGGCCGGTGTCGGGAACGCCGGCGGGGAGATCGGTGTACCAGTGCATCGGCCCGGCCAGCATCCAGAGCGCATTGGCCGTGGTGCCGAGCCCGAACACGAGGAACAACCAGCCGAGACCATCGAGCCGTCGCGTGATCACGAAGCCTTCCTCCGCGCCCGACATCGGCGCTCGATCTCACGCGCCAGGCTCTTCACACCGGCGCGAAGACGTTTCGGATCCTGTGTGGCGAAGCAGAGCATCAGGTGGTCGGAGCCGCGACCGTCGAAGAAGCAGGACTCACCGCGCCCGTACGCGATGCCCGCCGCACGCGTCGCAGCGTGGAAGCCGGTCAGATCGATGCGCTCCGGCAATCCGAGCCAGACGCTGAGTCCACCCGACGGTGTGGTCCAGCACACGTCGCCGGGCATCGATTCCGCCAGCGCCTCTAGCAGCGCGCTGCGCCGCTCCTTGGCCAGGCGACGCAGGCCCCGAACGTGTCGCTCCAGCGCGCCGCTCGACAGCAACTCGGCCATCGCGAACTGCGTGACGACATCGGCGCCGAGCGTCGCACTGAAGCGACCGACGGCGAGCTTCTCGAGCAGCGGTCGCGCCGCCACCACGTAGCCCAGCCGCAGCCCGGGCATCACGGCCTTCGAGAACGTGCCGACATAGACGACCTGTCCCGCGCGATCCAGCGTCTTGAGTGCGGGCGGAGCCGGATCCCCGAAGCGGAACTCGCTGTCGTAATCGTCCTCGAGGATCGGCGTCTGGGTCGCGTCCGCGAGATCGAGCAGGCTGCGACGCCGCGGATCGGACAGCACGGCGCCGGTCGGAAGCTGTGCGGCGGGGGTCGTGTAGACGAGCTTGATGCGCCGCGTCCGGAGTTCGCGCGCCAGCACATCCATCCGCATGCCCTCGGAGTCCACGGGGATCGAGATCAACCGAGCACCCGCAGCGCGGAATCCGATCCAGGCCCCCATGTAGCCGGGTTGTTCGACCGCGACCGCGTCACCCGGATCGATCAGGGCACGGCAGACCAGGTCGAGTCCCTGCTGCGCGCCCTGGGTGACGAGTACGTCGTCGGGCGCGCACTCGATCCCCCTGGACACCAGCAAGCGTGCGATCTGCTCACGCAGTGCGTGGACGCCGAGTGCGCCGTCGACCGAAGACAGGCGGCGCGGGTCGCTCTTCAAGGCCTTCATGAAGGTCCGACGCAGGGCGCCGAGCGGCAGATGATCTGCTGCCACGCGACCCGGTCGGAAATCGAAACGCGGCGAGCCACCCGCTTCGGCCAGCAGCGCCTCGGGGAGCCGGTTGCGAGCTGCACTCGAGAACAGCCCCTCCCAGGCGAAGGGCCGGACACCCTCCGATCCGTCAGCCCCGCACCCGAGATCGCGGCGCTCGACCGCTGCGACGAAAGTGCCCTGCCCCACGTGGGCGAACAGCACGCCTTCGTCGACCAGACATTGATAGGCCTGCGCGACCGTGTTTCGCCCGATGCCGAGCGCCGCCGCGAGATCCCGGCTCGCCGGCAGCTTCTCGCCCGCCACCAGCCGGCCCGATCCGATCAGGCTCCGCACGTAGTCGGCGAGCTGTCGACGGAGGGGGCGCGGATCCGCGCGCTCGAGCGGGATGGCGAGATCGATCACGACCGCACACTACAGGGAGCCAATTCGGTCGTAAAGGAGCCAATTGGTCTGATCGACGCGGAGCCAATCGTAGCCGGGGATCAGTGGATGCTGGCGGGTTCGCGGAGTTCGAAGAGCCCGACTTCGGCCTCGAACACGGTCCCGTTCGATCGCTGCATCCGATACGTGCCCGACATGCTGCCGAAGGGCGTGGTCAGCGGGCAGCCCGACGTGTACTCGAACGCCTGGCCCGGTTCGAGAATGGGCTGGTTGCCGACGACGCCCGGGCCCTGCACTTCCTCGGTCCGACCCGAGCCATCGACGATGTACCAGTGCCGATCGGTGAGCTGGACGGTCTCGTCACCCTCGTTCTGGATGCGGATCGTGTAGAGGAAGAACCACTGACTCTGGCCCGGATCGGAGTGCTCGGCCGAGTAGCGGGCGCGCACCGTGACGCGCACGCCTTCGGTGACGGCTTCGGAGGACGTGACGGGGGACTGGGGTTCTGCGCTCACGCGGCCACCTTAGCAGCTCCGCTCAACCGGCGAGGCGAGCCCGGGACTCGGCATGTTCGCGCTGCAGTCTTCGCTCGAGCCCGTCATTCCAGTCCCGCACGAAGGCCTCGCCATCGCGGCGGCCGAGATCGAAGGTCTCCTGCACGAGTGCCGGGCTCGTGTAGTCCCATTTCACGATCGGAACCTCGCGCGAGGGGCACACGTAACTGCGTCCGGGCACGCGCGGCAGAGCATCCTTCGGATAGTGGCGGGTCACCATCACCAGAGTCGAGCGGGCCGCGCCCACCCAGGCCGCCGGTGCATTGTCGATCAATCCACCGTCGAGCACGATGCTCTGGCCGCGGCGATACAGGGGCAACAGCGGCGGTGTACACGACGAGTGCAGGATCACGTTCGCGAGTTCTTCCGGGCTGCGACAGTCGCGCGCCGAGACGATCTCGGGCGTGAAGCCGAAACGCCTGCCCCAGCGTGCGTGGACGCGCAGCTCGTAGCGATCGAGCGCGAAGGCCGCACAGCCGATCGCAAAGCCGAGCCGCTCCCCGCTCCAACCGGGAGGTCGGGCCAGCACGATGCGCAGATCCGCTCCGGTCTGCAGTCGGTCCATCTGCACCCCGTCGAGGGTGGTCATGATGGCGCCGCGATAGATCGCCTCGTGGGGGAACATCGGATCGCCGCGAAGAGCGTTGCGGGGATAGACGTTGCGGGAGTTGGCCGACGTGCGCCGTTTGAAGTCTTCGAGCACCACGTCGACCACGTCGAGCAGCGCCGCTGTCGCGAATGCCGCACCTGCGCTCACGGCGGCGATCACCCGAGGTTCGATGCGGAGGGCCGGAGCCGCCACCGACCAGAACCCGAGCTGCCAGAAGCAACGGCAGCCTCCTCCGGAGAAGACCACCGCATCGAACACTGACTCGTCGGTTCGAGGTGACGCCTGCGCGGTCGGAGTGCTCAGCAGATCGACCATGCGCCGAGAATACCCACCGCCTACACGCGAGTGCAATCGACGCGCCCAGATCCGTTCACGGCACACCGGCGCCGCACGGATCCACCCGGCCATCCACCACAAGACGAGCCGACCGCCAGCGTCTCCCCGCGCGAATCCGAACTCGACCCAAGCGACACGCCGAAGTCACACAAGCGTCACGCGGGCTGCGGGGGATGGGTCGGTGAAGGAGTGGGCTTCGACTGAACCGACCCATCCCTCGCAGCCCCGGCACAGCAGTCCGAATCGAGACTCGCGCCCACGACTCAGGCGACGTTCGACACCACGAAGCTGACGGTCGTCGTCGCACTCCCGCCGATGTTCAGCGTCGCGACGTTGCGCGCGCCCTCGACCTGACAGTCACCCGCTTCGCCAGCCACCTGCTTCCACGCGTCGAGCAGCATCCGCACACCGGTGGCCCCGACCGGGTGACCGAGCCCGATCAAGCCGCCGCTCGGATTGACGGGCAACCGCCCGTCCAGCGCGATCACACCCTCTTCGATCGCCTTCCAGCTCTCGCCCGGCGGCGTGATACCGAGGTGGTCGATCGCCATGTACTCGGTCGTGGTGAAGCAGTCGTGCACCTCGACGGCGTCGAGCCCGAACACGTCGGGCAGCTCGGCGCGGCGCAGCGCGTCCTCGACGGTTCCGCGCACGTGCGGAAATACATACGCGGCACCGCGGCTGGCCTCGATCTTGGCCGCATAGGCGATCGGCGCGGTGCGATGCCCGAAACCGCGGATGTAGGGAACCGAGTCGAGCGGAACACCGCGGCCCCGTGCCCAGGCCGCGGCGCGCTCGGGTGAAGCCAGGACCACCGCGGCCGCGCCGTCGCTGATCTGACCACAGTCCTGTTTGCGGATCCGGCCGTCGACCACGGGATTCTTCGCATCGTCCTCGCGGAAGCTCTCCGCCTCGAACTTCCAGCTGCGCGTCTGGGCGTTCGGATTGCGCCGGGCGTTGGCGAAGTTCAGCTGCGCGATCGCTGCGAGGTGTTCGTGGCGCAGGCCGTAGCGAAGGTCGTACTCGTCCCCGAGCAGACCGAACTGATGCGGCCAGGGGAGCGCCACATCGGTGCACTCGTGACCACTCCAGAGCGCCGGAGCTCCGATGTACTCGGCCGCCGTGTGGCCAGGAACGTTGCGCATCTGTTCCACGCCGAGCACCAGTGCCAGGCCGTAGCGCCCCGCCTCGATCTCGGCGGTCGCGGCCAGCGTCGCGATGCTGCCGGACGCGCAGGCAGCCTCGTGCCGCCCGATCGGGAGCCCGGCGAAGTCCGGGTGCGCGGCGGCCAGCAGTCCACCGAGATGTCCCTGTCGGCAGAACAGCTCGGCGGTGAAGTTGCCGACATGCGCGGTGTCGACCTCGGCAGGCTCGATCCCGGTCTGCACGAGCGCTTCGAGCGCGGTCTCGCGGATCACGTCGAAGATCTCGTTCCCCTCGCGCTGGAAGTTGCGCGAGAAATCCGTCTGCCAGCCGCCCAGCACATAGACGCGCTTCATCGTCATCCCGTCATCTCCCTCGAGACCCGCGTCAGTCGCCGAAAACCCGCTGCCCGGGAATCCACTTTGCGTGGAAGCCCGTCGGAACCCGCGCCGGCAGCTTCACGCGGGCGATCGGGCCGCGCTCGATCTGCTGCGCGTCGAACACCCAGCTCTCGGAGCGATACGTGTCGGCGTCGGTCATGATCGTGACCACGTAGCCGTCGTCCTCCGAACGGCTGCCGACCCTCGGTGCGAAGGGAGACTCGCTCGCGTACCAGCCATCGGGATAGTCGTAGCGCCGCGACGCACCGGTCTCGTGGTCGTACTTGACCAGCGCGCGGAACTCGACCGTGTACATGTCCTCGGGCAGATACTGGTGGTACGAGAAGCGCGTCTTCACGCCGTAGCGCAGCGTATCGGGCAGGCAGAACTCGACGTTCAGATCGTCCAGCTGCGACTCACGGGTCTCACCGGTGCGGAGGTTCATCTCCCAGCGATGCAGATGGGCGCGGATCCGCAGGTAGCCGAGCATCGAGGCGAGTTCGCCCTCCTCCGGCTTCTTCTGGATGGTCGGATTCGGCTGGAAGCAGCCGTCCATCACGATCCAGTCGCCCTGCTCCCAGGCGTTGACCATGTGGAGCACGTAGCCGGGCTCGAACTCGAACCAACGCACTTCGCCACCGTCGCCGCGTCGCGGCAGGACACCGAATCGGCTCGGCAGATTGCGATGGAAGCGCGCCACCCGATAGCCGTGCTCGCGCAGCACCTTGGGGTCGTGGAACAGCGGGAAGTCGTGCAGGATCGAATGGTGCTCGGTGATCGTGATGTCGTGCGGAGCGCGCGCACCCGGCAGGTCGATCGGCGTCTGGTGGACCAGCTTGCCCTTCGCGTCGAGCACGCCGTACGTCATGTACGGCGGCCCGAAGTCGTCGAGGGTGAACCACACGAGTTCACCCGTCCGTTCGTCGACCTTCGGGTGCGCGGAGACCGTCGCGTGGCGCCCGCCCCCGAAGTCCGCCGTGCCGCGCGGATCGAGGGTGAGCGGGTCGAGGCGATACGGCGCTCCACACAGATACCAGAGCGCCAGCAACGAATCGTTGTGCCAGATCAGGTCGGTGTTCGCGGTGTCCTTCAAATTGGGGCGCGGCGGTGCAGAGCCACGCGGCGCATCGAACGACACCGGGCCCATCACGCCGGGCCAGATCCCGCTGCCCTTCGCGGCTTCGTCGCCGAGGCCCAGCGTGCGCACGAATCGGCTGCGGTAGTCGGCGCGCCCATCCCGGAAGTACACGCCGTGCACCATGCCGTCGCCGTCGAACCAGTGATAGAGGTTCGTCGGTGGGTGGAGCTGGTTCGGGCCGTTGCGCACGTAGGCGCCAAACAGATCGGTCGGCAACTCGCCCTCGACCTCGAGTTCGTAGGCGGTCGTCTCGTGGACCGTCGGCGCGTGGATACCGTGGAGATACGGATTCCGCACCGCATCCACCCAGCCCGGTCGATCCGCCGGATCCGTGGGAGTCCGGCTCACGTCGTGTGCTGCGCCCATTCTTTGTTCCTCCGTGGAGTGTCTGTTTCGGCCTGCCGTTGCCGCGAAATTCGAGATCGTGCCACGAGCCCCTCAGCTCGGATCGGGGGCCGGTGTTTCGGGACCGCTCGCCGGCAGCACCGGTGCCTTCACATACGCCGGATCGATCGAGCCCGTCAGTGAACCGAGAAACGCGATGATCGACTGGATTTCGGCGTCTGTCAGGCTCACGCCGAGTTGGTGGGTCGCCATGATGGGCACCACCTGATCGAGGGTCGCGAGCGAGCCGTCGTGGAAGTACGGCCCCGTCTTCGCCACGTTGCGCAGCGACGGCACCTTGAAGACGTATCGATCCTCCGGGCGACCGGTCACCTTCTCGCGACCGATGTTCTGGGTCGGATACGGCTTCACCTGGCCGAGCACGCGGTACAGCCCGCCGCCGACCCCGGGACCATTGTGGCAGGTCACGCAGCCCTTCGTGATGAACAGCTGAAGGCCGGCCAACTCGGGTGCGCTCAGTGCTTCGTCGTCGCCCGCCATGAAGCGGTCGAGGGGACCGGGGGTGATCAGCCCGCGTTCGAAGGCGCCGATCGCGGTCGCCATGTTGTCGTAGCTGATCGGGTCCGCCTCCTTCGGAAAGGCGGCTTTGAACTTCGGCGCGTAGCTGGGAATCGACCGCAGCACCGCCACGACCGCAGCCTCGGACGGCATCGCCATTTCGACCGGATTCAGCACCGGCCCTTCGGCCTGCGCCTCCACGTCGGCGGCGCGTCCGTCCCAGAACTGCGCGAACTGCAGCGACGCGTTCAGGCTCGTCGGCGAATTGCGATCCCCGCGCTGGCCCCTGTGGCCGGGCGATGTCTTCTCGCCATCGGCGCCGAAACTGTTCAACGGATGACAGCTGTTGCACGAGATGTCGTGATTCTTCGAGAGACGCGGATCGAAGTACAGATCACGTCCGAGATCGACACGGGCTGGCGTCATCGGGTGCGCGTCGGTGGCGCCACTCGCGGGCAGCGGGCCGAAGATCGCCCGGGCCTGGGCGCGCAGCGTCGCGACGTCCGTCGTCGACCACGCGGCCGTCGCGCCGAAGCCGATCAGCAGGGCCACGAGACCCGTCCCCCATCGCATCCCCGCGGACCGTCCCGACTCGCGGCTCTTGTCCTTCTGCATGCGGCTCCCCCAGTTTCCCTTCCCCGTCTCTCTGTCTGGGTCTGTGTCCGTGTGTTTCTGCGCGAGGTCCCGGACGTCGATCACCGGATCGCACATTCCTCGCGCACGATCTCGATCGCCCGACCGAGCGTGTCGAGCCGTTCGCTCGCATTGCGGCCCATCGGATCGAGGCGCAGCTGCCCGATGCCCGCGTCGCGGTACTGCCGGATGCGCGCCCGCACGCGGTCCTCGGGACCGATCAGTGCCGTCTGCAACACCATCGCATCGGGAACGCGGCGGATCGCCTCGTCACGTCGCCCCTCGACCCAGAGCTTCTGCACCTCGACCGCCACATCCTCGAAGCCGCCGCGCTGATAGGCGGCGTTGTAGAAGTTGGTCGTCGGTGAACCCATCGCGCCGAGCGTGAAGGCCATCTGCGGTCGCAGTGCCTCGACCAGGCGATCGACATCATCGGAGAAGCCGACTGCGCCCCCGACGCACAGATCGATGTCCGAGAGGCTCCGACCCGCCCGCGCCGCGCCACGCCGGATGTGATCCAGGTGCGCGTCCGCATGCTCGGGAGTGAACGACGTGCCGAGCCAGCCGTCCGCCAACTCGCCGGTCAGCTCGAGGGCCTTCGGCGACAGGGTGGCGAGATAGATCGGGATCCGGTCGTCCGGGGGCAGCGCGAGGCGCAGCGGCTTGCCCTCTCCGCCGGGCAGCGGCAGTTCATGATCCCTGCCGTGATACTCGAGCTTTTGCCCCGCAAATGCCTGTCGCACGATCTCGATCGTCTCTCGCATCCGGTTGACGGGCCGAGCGAAAGGCCGCCCGTGGAGTCCCTCGACCACCTGAGGTCCGCTGGCACCGAGCCCCAGAATGAAGCGTCCGCCCGAGATCGCGGACAGCGTCAGCGCGGTCATCGCCGTAATCGACGGAACGCGGGCGCTGATCTGCATGATGCCGGTGCCGAGCCGGATCCGATGGGTGCGCGCCGCCAGATAGGCGAGCGGCGTGGCGGCGTCCTGTCCCCATGCCTCGGCGGACCACGCCACGTCGACGCCGAGTTTCTCGGCTTCGACCGCGAAGTCCACGACCGCCCCGAAGTCGGTGCCTCGAGACGCCGGTCCGCCCACGCCGATCGAAACTTTCACCGCCGCTTCCTCTGGGTCCGCACTGAAAGGCCCAGCATAGCTGCGCGAGACTGTCGTTGCGCGCATGCACCTCCGACGGTCGGACTGCAGGGATCGAGCTGCGATCCGACTCGCGGTGGTCGCTGCGTGCGCGGGGCGCGGGCACGCGGCTTGCTCTCGAACACTACGCCGAACTCGATCTCGTCGTGGATCTCGAGCGAGATCGAGCGGCAAAGGGGACCGTCCCGTCGCGACCCCGCAATGCCTGAATGGACGGGCGAGGAATACAGCATGAGTCTGCGGACCCGATACGACGCCGTTGCCCAGATCGGACGTGGTCTTGCCCTGATGGGCTGGGAGCGGGCACGCACCGGAATCGTCTTCAATCCGCTCAGGAAAGACCTGCGCATCGATCCGCATCCCTACTACCGGACACTGCGTGAACGCGATCCCTTCCACCGAACCTGGGCGGGCGACGGCTTCGTGATCTCGCGCTACGCCGACGTCGTCGAGGTGCTCGGCGACCGCACGCTGTCCTCCGACGAGCGGAATCAAAGACGCTGGCGCACCGAACGCGACCGCTTTGCCCGCGCCGGACTGCCGGACCCCTACGAGATCGATCTCTCCTCGATGCTGCGCCGCGACCCGCCCGACCACACGCGCCTGCGTGGACTCGTCAGCCGGGCGTTCACACCGCGGGCGATCGAACGCATGCGACCGCGCATCGAGGAACGCCTCGACGATCTGATGCATTCGCTACCGACCCACGGCGAGATCGAGCTGATCCGCGACTTCGCGGCGCCGCTGCCGGTCACGGTGATCGCGGAGATGCTCGGCGTCCCGGTCGAGGATCAAGAGCGCTTCCGTGCGTGGTCCGACGAAGCGGTCAAGTTGCTGGGCGACAGCACGTTCGATGAAATCCGGGAGGGCATGCGCGCCTTCGAGGAACTCGGTCGCTACATCGAGGGCGTCGCCGACGAACGACGTCGCGAGCCCCGGGGCGATCTGATCAGCGGACTGGTCGGCGCCGAGGACTCCGGCGGCGACCGGCTGTCGGCACGCGAACTCGTGAGCACCAGCATCCTGCTGCTGATCGCGGGCAACGAGACCACCACCAAACTGATCGCCAACTCGATCATCGCGCTGCTGCGCAATCCCGATCAGCTCGCCCTGCTGCGCGACGAACCGAAGCGCATCGAGAGCGCGATCGACGAACTGCTCCGCTACGACGGCCCGGTGCAGCTGACCTCGCGCATGACGACCGAAGATCGGGAAGTCTGTGGTCGGCCGGTCCGCAAGGGTCAACAGCTGATCCTGATGCTGGCCGGCGCCAATCGCGATCCGGAGCAGTTCGAGGATCCCGATCGCCTCGACGTGACACGCCAGGACGTGCACCACGTGGCCTTCAGCCGTGGGCTGCACTTCTGTCTCGGTGCGCAGCTCGCGAAGCTCGAAGCCACGCTCGCCCTCGAGGCGCTGATCGCGCGCTGGCCCGACATGCGTTTCGGTCCGGCACCGATCCGATGGGGAACGAACACCGTGCTGCGCGGACCGACCGCGCTGCCGCTCACGGTTTGAAGCGCCCACGGTCGCCCCTGCGAGGGGCCTCGCCTACCGTCCCGAAATGCGAATGCCGACGAGCCCTCATGCCCACCCAGCACGCCGGGTACAGCCGCCAAGACGATTCCCGAGCGCGTCGCGAGTTGCTGCGATGGTCCTGTGGGCGCTGCTCTTTGCCGCGCCCGAAGCGCGCGCACAACACCTCGAGCTGACGGGATTCGGCGGAATGCAGTGGGGTGGCTCGACGGATCTCGCGAGCGGCGGCTCCGGCTCGTTCGATTGGGGGCCGTCCTACGGAGGCAGCGCGTACTGGCGGGTGCGCGACGATGGTCTGTTTGGCGTGATCTACTCGCAGGAGCAGTCCCGTTTCAACGCGAGCATCCCGCAACCCGATGGCTCGCTGCTGCCGGTTTCCACCGATGTGATCGTCGGCGTGATCCACGCGGGCGGCGAAGTCGAGATCTCGCCCTCGAAGAAGCTGACCCCGATCCTCGGCCTGTCCGTCGGCACGACCTACTTCCAGCCGACCTCCGGCGGCGGCGACACGAACTGGTTCTTCTCCGCGGCCGTGACCGGCGGCGGCAAGTACCGCATCACCGATCACTTCGGGCTGCGTGCCCAGATGCGCCTGATCGTGACGGTGCTCGACGGAAACTCGTCGTTCGTCTGCGTCTCGGCCGGTGGCGCCACGTGCGCGGTCTCCGCCGACCTCGATGCGCTCTTCATGGGCGATCTGGTGGCGGGCCTGTACGTCGAGTTCTGAATTCCATCACTCGGGCTCGTCCCGATTCCACCCCCGATTCCACCCCGTCCAGCCCGCAGCGAGGAACTTCGTGATGCCTCCCAACCGCTTTTTCTTCGTTGCACTCGCGATCACGTTCGTGGCCTGCGGCGATGCCCCGACCACCGATTCGACCCGTTGGTCGCCCGACGCCGATCCGAACGGACACTCGGCCCCGACGCCGCAGACGATCGCCGAACAAGCCGCCGTCCGGGCGGCGCTGCCCCTCGATGATCCCACCGACTTCGAGAACGCGCGGCGCGGCCTCGTCGCTGCCGATCCCGAGATCCACATCACGGCCGCCGACGGCCGGGTGATCTGGAGCACGCGCGACTATGCATTCGTGACAGGCGAGGCCCCGGACAGCGTGAACCCCAGCTTGTGGCGTCAGGCGAAGCTGAACGGGATCCACGGGCTGTTCGAGGTGACACCGGGCATCCATCAGGTGCGCGGCTACGACATCGCGAACCTGACGTTGATCGAGGGCGAGACCGGCTGGATCGTGGTGGATCCACTGACCGCCGCCGAGACGTCGGCAGCAGCCCTCGATCTCGCGCGGCGCCATCTCGGCGATCGCAAAGTATCGGCCGTGATCTTCACGCACAGCCACATCGATCATTTCGGCGGGATCCAGGGCGTGATGCCCGCCGACCCCGCCGAGCGGGCGAAGATCCCGATCATCGCGCCGATCGGCTTCACCGAGGAGGCCACAAGCGAGAACGTGATCGCCGGCACGGTGATGATGCGCCGGGCGGGGCTGATGTACGGCATGCCGCTGGCGAGAGATCCGCGCGGCCACGTCGACACGGGACTCGGCAAGCAGCCCGCCGGCGGCAGCGTCAGCCTGATGGAGCCGACGCAGCTCATCGACCACACGCCCCAGGAGATGACCATCGATGGCGTCCGCTTCGTGTTCCAGTACGTGCCCGACAGCGAAGCGCCCGCAGAGATGACCTTCTATCTGCCGGACCTGAAGGCCTTCGACGGCGCCGAGATCGTCTCGCACACGATGCATAACCTCTACACCCTGCGCGGCGCCAAGGTCCGCGACGCCCTCCGCTGGAGCGGCTACATCCAGGAAGCGATCGACCGCTTCGGCGACGCCGAGGTCGTGTTCGCCAGCCATCACTGGCCCGTCTGGCAGAACGCCGCGGTGATCGCCTACCTCGAGCGGCAGCGCGACATCTACAAGTTCATCCACGACCAGACCCTGCGCCTCGCCTCCCGCGGCCTCACACCCGCCGAGATCGCCGAAGCGCTCGAGCTGCCTGCGTCCCTCGTCCCGCACTTCGACGATCGCGGCTACTACGGCACGCTGAAGCACAACGCCAAGGCGGTCTATCAGGCGTACTTCGGCTGGTACGACGGAAATCCCGCGCACCTCGATCCGCTGCCCCCTGAACAAGCCGCCGCCCAGTACGTGGCACTGATGGGTGGCATCGACGGCACCGTCGCGGCCGGCCAGGCCGCCTTCGAACGGGGTGAGTACCGCTGGGCCGCGCAGCTGCTCGATCACGCGGTCTTCGCCGAGCCCGATCACGCGAAGGCGCGCGAGTGGTTGGCCCGCACCTACGATCAACTCGGATACCACGCCGAGTCGGGACCCTGGCGCGACGTCTATCTGACCGGCGCGTACGAGCTTCGCCACGGACCCGGTCCAGCCCAGGGCAACCTGACGCGCGCTCTGGATCTGCTTCGCGCCGTGCCGCTCGCGCAGCTCTTCGATTCGATGGCGACCCGCCTCGATGGCGAGAAGGCAGCGGACGACGACAGCGTGATCAACTTCGTGTTCAGCGATCTCGGCGAGACCCACGTGCTGTGGATCGAGAACTCGGTGCTGCATCACCGCAAGGGCGAATCCGATCCCGCGGCGGATGCCACCGTGACGATGACCCACGACTTCTTGCTCCGCCTCGTCACCCGTCAGAT
Source organism: bacterium (assembly GCA_031413515.1). GTDB lineage: Bacteria > Myxococcota_A > UBA9160 > UBA9160 > UBA4427 > TMED88. The sequence continues at coordinate 104,243 of JANOFF010000060.1, read as the reverse complement.
CGGCGTGCGAGACGCGCTGTTCTCCGAAGACTTCACGATCGACGGCAGCCGGACCACGCTGGTGTCGTTCTTCGGCCTGCTCGATCAACCCGACGAGCGCTTCCCGATCGTCACGCCCTGAGACAGCGCGCGCGGCTTGGCGCACGAGATCCGCGATATCGTGCAGAGACACGGGCCACCGCCGTCGGTCCGTCAGCACCGGAGAGGATCCAGCCATGGCCCACGAGCCCGTCGACGTCGTGATCATCGGGGCCGGCCCGGCCGGCGCCACGATCGCGTGGAGCCTCGCCGACACACGCATGAAGATCGTGTGCCTCGAACAGGGCGACTGGATGGATCCCGCCGGATACCCCACGACCCGCATGGATTGGGAGATGCGCCGCTTCGGCGACTTCGGACTCAGCCCGAACTCGCGCGGCCGCGAGGCCGACTATCCGATCCACGACGCCGACTCGCCGATCCACGTCTCGAACTTCAATGCGGTCGGAGGCTCGTCGATCTTGTATGCGGCCCACTACCCGCGCTTCCATCCGTCGGACTTCCGGGTGAAGAGCCTCGACGGTGTCGCGGCCGACTGGCCGATCGACTACGCGCTGCTCGAGCCGTGGTACGCGCAGAACGACGAGATCATGGGCGTGGCGGGATTGGCGGGCGATCCCGCCTATCCGCCGAAGTCCGTTCCGCTTCCGCCGGTGCCGCTCGGCAAGGTCGGCGACACGCTTGCCCGTGGCTTCAACTCGCTCGGCTGGCATTGGTGGCCGTCCGACAGCGCGATCGCGACTCGCGAGCACCGGGGACGCGCGCCGTGCATCCAGCTCGGCCCCTGCATCATGGGCTGCGCGCAGGGCGCCAAAGGCAGCGCCGACGTGACGTACTGGCCGCTGGCGATCCGCGCGGGCGTCGAATTGCGGACGCGCTGCCGCGTGCGCGAGATCACGCTCGGTCCGGACGGGCTGGCGGACGGCGTGATCTACTACGACGCCGAGGGCAACGAGCAGCGTCAGCAGGCCGGGATCGTGATCCTGGCGTGCAACGGGATCGGGACGCCGCGCCTGCTGCTCAACTCGGCGAGTTCCGCGTTCCCCGACGGACTCGCGAATCGCAGTGGCCTGGTCGGTCGCAACCTGATGTTCCATCCGTACGGCATGGTGACCGGACTGTTCGACGATCCGCTCGAGGGCTACAAGGGACCGACCGGCTGCTGCATCCTGAGCCAGCAGTTCTACGAGACCGACGCAGAGCGCGACTTCGTGCGCGGCTACTCGTTCGAGATCCTGCGTGGCATGACGCCCGTGTCGACTGCGCTCTGGGGCATGTCGGGCGGACGCCTGCCCTGGGGCACCGACCATCACGCCGCCTATGCGAAGCTGTTCGATCGCACCGCGGGCATGGTGATGATCTGCGAGGATCTGCCCGAACCGCACAACCGCGTGACGCTCGATCCCGATCTCGTCGACTCGAACGGCATCCCCGCTCCGCGCATCGCCTACACGCTCAGTGAAAACAGCCGGCGCATGCTCGATCACGGCGTGGCTCGCGCGCGTGAAGTCCTGCAGTCAGCCGGCGCGCGCGAAACCTTTGCCGAAGCGCCGCTGGCACCGGCGGGCTGGCATCTGATGGGCACCGCGCGCATGGGTGTCGACCCGGAGACGTCGGTCGTCAACGAGTGGGGGCGCTGTCACGACGTGCGCAATCTGTTCATCGTCGACGGCAGCATCTTCGTGACCGCGGCAGCGGTGAATCCGACCAACACCATCCAGGCCCTGTCGCTCTACATCGGCGACCGGATCAAGCAGAACCTCTCGAACCTGTTCGACTGAGCGGCGCCACCCACGAACTGCGAGGCAAACCCATGAGCGGATCTTCAGCGCACGACGCCCTGCCGCCCTCTGTGCGCGACAGCCTCGACGCGCTGCTCGATTGCCTGATCCCGCCGAGCCGCGATGGCCGCCTGCCCGGCGCCGGCGCGCTCGGCATCGGCCGCTACGTGGCCGCGCGACTCGGTGCGAGTGCAGCGGTCCTGCTGCCCGGCTTCGCGGCCCTCGACGCCCGCGCGCGGGATCGAGGCGGCGCGAAGTTCGTCGATCTCGCGCCCGAGCGGCGTAGCGAAGTGGTCGCCGCGTACGCGAGCGAGGATCCGGGCTTCCTGCCCGGATTGATCTTCCACACGTACGCGGGCTACTACCAGGAACCGGCCGTGCAGCACGCGCTGGGCATGGAGGGACGCCCGCCGCATCCGAAGGGCTATACGGTCGGCCCGGACGACCCGCGCCTGCTCGATCCCGTGCGCGCGAGGCCGACCCTTTATCGGAAGGCTTGAACCAGGAGGCGCTCGTGCACGACATCACCGTACGGCAGATGGATTTCGCCGTCCCGGACCGCATCGATCCCCTGATCCTCCCGAGCGACCCGGATCGTTCCTACGCGACGATCGGACTCTCGCTGCTGCTCCCCTACCTCGAGCCCTATCTGATCCGCACGATGAAAGAGGCCAGGAAGCGGATCAGCGATCCAGACCTGCTGGCGGATCTCGAGAAGTTCAATGCCCAGGAAGGCGCCCACTACCGGCAACACATCCTCTTCAACGAAGCCGTCAAGCGCTTCGGGCTGAGCGGGCTCGACGGCCTCGAGGTGCTCGAGGCCGAACTCGACGCCGACTACCGTCGCTTCAGCGAAGAACGCCCGCTCGAATGGAATCTCGCCTACGCGGAGGGCTTCGAAGCGCTCACCACCGCGGTCGCCCACTTCAGTTTCGAGATGGGGCCGGATCCGGAATCCGACCCCGCCTCCGCCGATCTCCTCACCTGGCATATGATCGAAGAGTTGGAGCATCGCACGGTGGCATTCGACGTCTACCAGCACGTGCACGGCCGGTACTTCCATCGACTGCGGGTCGGCACGTGGGCGCAGTGGCACATGGCGAGTTGGATCGGGAGGGTGGCGCGGCACATCACCCGGCACGACCCACGCGCGGCCGGAATCCGCAGCGACCCCACGCTGCGGGGCAAGCGGCGCCTGAACACTCGCCGATTGATCCTGCAGCTCCTGCCGCGGGTACTCCGCACCTACCTGCCAGGGTACACGCCCCATCGCATTCCGATGACCGCCGAGATGCAGGCGCTCGCCGCGCAGTACACCGCGCGCGCCATCCGGACGCGCTGAACAGGACGCGTCCGGCTACTCGATCGCACCGGCGATCACGAGTTCGGTGATCTGCTCTTCCGAAAAGCCGAGCAGGTCGCCGAGCACCCAGCCGTTGTCCTGCCCGAGCGTGGCCGCACCGCGCGTCAGCACCGACGGTGTGCGCGACAGCACGAAGCGCGAGGCCTCGTAGGGCATCGGGCCGAGTTCCGGATGATCGAGGGCCACGAAGTGCCGGCGTGCGGCGAGCTGTGGGTCGGCAAACAGATCCGCGCTCTGGGAGATCCGGTGCACGGCGACGCCACGCGCCTGCAGGGCCTGCTCGAGCTCGGCGACGTCGTGCGCCGCCGTCCACTCGGCGAGAAGTGCGTCGAGCGCCTCGCGGTTCTCCAGGCGCGCTGCCGGCGTCGCGAATCGCGCATCGCTCTGCCAGTCGCGCCCGGCCACTTCGCAGAGCGCCCGCCAGCTTGCGGGATCGGGTGCCGCGAGCGCGACCCAGCGATCGTCGCCCCGCGCGGGATACACACCGGAGGGTGCGTAGTGGAGCGAAGCATTCCCGCGAGCCCGCATCGCGCGGCCGTTCACGCCGGGCTCGAGGGCGGCCGGGCCGAGATTGTGGATCGAGCACTCGGCCTGCGAGCAGTCGATGTACTGCCCCTCGCCGGTGCGGTCGCGATGTTCGAGGGCAGCCAGCAGCGCCGCCAGCGCGAAGCGCGGCGACACGTAGTCGGTGTAGGCGACGAACGGGGCCGCCGGCGCGCGATCCGGCCAGCCCGTCACATATCCGAAGCCCGCGAGCGCAGCGCCCATCGTCCCATAGCCGGCCAGCGTCCGCTCGGGCCCCGTCTGCCCGCTGAGACAACTCGAGAGCATGATCAGCTCGGGCTTTCGCGCACGCAGAGCCTCGTAGTCGAGCCCGAGCCCCTTCATGCCCTTCGGACTGAAGTTCTCGACGACCACGTCCGCCCAGTCGACCAGCCGGAGCGCCACTTCCAGTGCGCCCTCGACGCGCAGGTTCAGTCCGACGTTGTGCTTGCCGACGTTCACGTTCGCGTAGTTGGCCGAGCGCTCCCAGCCACCCTGCCCGTCCTTGTAGGGACCGCTTGCCCGCAGTGCGTCCGGCGCCGAACTCGATTCGACTCGGATCACCGTGGCCCCGTAGTCGGCGAGTTCGCGCGTCACCGCCGGTCCCGCATACACCCAGCTGAAATCGAGCACGCGAAGCCCGGACAGCGCGCCCGCGCGGTCGGGACGCGGGGCCGGCGTCGCGGGCGCCGTGGACGCGGACGCTCGCACGGCCGGCCGGATCGCCTCGCTGTGCTCAGCGAGGCGCGGCGGCGGGCGCCGGTAGCGGATCGGCGTGCGCGAGAGCTTCACGAACGGACCGGGATACACGACCTCGCGCCCGAGGGCCGGGTGCGCGAGCGGTTGCCAGAACTCGCGCTCGGCGAGCTGCTTCGAGTGCAGCAGATCCATGCCGTCGGAGAGGGGCACGAGATAGAGATTGTGCGCGAAGGCTGCGGCGTAGAGTTCGGCCTTGGTCTTCGTGCGCGTGAAGCGCTCGATCGTCTCCATCACCGCTTCGTGCTCGTGCTCGACGAGCTTGCCACCGAGCAGTTTCGCCCCGTAGCCCACCCAGTCCTCGTTCTTCAGCGCCTCGTCGCAACCGCCCTCCTCGTACATCCACTCGAAGAAGCGGGCGGTGCCGAGCCCGATCGGCCGACCGAACAGGAAGGTCAGGTTCACGTAGCCGTCCGCGCACGCATAGACGAAACGCAGCCGCTTGCCGGCGATCTTGAGGCCACCCGCCACGCGCGTGAACTGATGATCCTTCCAGCCATGCGACAGGAGTTGGGATTGCGTGGCGATCATCATCGACGTCTGCGCCGAGACGTCGATGTGCTGGCCGAGCCCTGAGCGCTGGCGCTCGCGCAGCGCGATCAGCACGGCGGCCGCCGCCTCGGCGCCGGCGTGGCGGAAGGCCTGCGGGATGCTGCAGGCGAGCGGTGCGCGATCGCTGTCGCCGGTGACCCACATCGCCATCGAGCTGGCGTTGGCGGTGAGATCGGTGGCCGCCCAGTCGCTCTTCGGACCGATCTCGCCGAACGCCGTGATCGAGGTGTGCACCAGTCCGGAGTTCAGCGCCGCGAGTCTCCCGGTGTCGAAGCCGGCGCGTGCCAGCCAGCCGCGGCGACCGTCGTCGAGCAGCACGTCCGCCGACGCGATCAGCGCGGCCAGTCGGTCGCGATCGGCCTCGCGAGCGAGATCGAGCACCAGCGACTGCTTGCCGCGGTGCACCGAGAAGAACTCGAGACTCCGCTCCGGGCCCGGCTGATCGTCACAGAAGGGAGCGAGCGAGCGGGTCGCGACGCCACCCGGCGGTTCGAGGAGCACGACCTCTGCACCGAGATCCGCGAGCATCTGGGCGCCGAGCGCCGCACCGCCGTCGGTTGCATCGAGCACCAGGAGATGGGACAGCATCGCGGCGCCTCCACTCGGGATCGTGGCAGGATCCTCGCGGTGAATCGGCATCATACGCCAATGGCTCGACGCCAAGGCGTCGAATCCACCGTCCAGCGCATGGAGCACGTGCAGCTCTGGTAGGCTGAGCGTTTCACCCGACCGGCGTCGTGCAGCGACCTGCTCGCCACGCTCGACCCCCGAACCGGATGCCGCCGCCAGCGGCACCGAAGGAGCTGCCCATGAGCCTCGAACACATCCAACCGAAGGGCCTGTTCAAGAGCGAGCCGCTCGGATTCACGCAGGTCGTCGCTTCACCGCCCGGCAAGCTCGTCTTCATCTCGGGACAGGTCGGCTGGGACGAGAACATGAAGATCGTCGGACCCGGCGACCTCGCCGCGCAGGCACTGCAAGCCGTTCGCAATCTCGAACTGGCGTTGGCCGCAGTCGGGGCCAGCTTCGAACATCTGGCCCACGTGCGTGTCTACGTCCCGAACTACACGTCGGCCTGCCTGAAGGCGCTCGGCCCGGCGCTCGCCGTGCTGAAGGGCAAGGGCAAGCCGGCCGCCCAGACGCTGCTCGGCGTGCAGTCGCTCGCGATGCCCGAGCTGATGATCGAGATCGAGGCGACCGCTGTGCTGCCCGCCTGAACGGGAGGGAGATCTCACCGTCGCAGCGAGGAGGGAGCCCACATGGGCCTGCACCTGCGTCAGATCTGTCTGGTCGCCCACGATCTGAAGCCACGCATCGCCGAACTCTGCGAAGTCTTCGACGCCGAAGCGTGCTTCGTCGACGAGGGGGTCGGTGTGTTCGGACTCGAGAACACCCTGCTCGCGATCGGCCGGAACTTCCTCGAGGTGGTGGCGCCCGTGCGCGACGGCACCGCGGCGGGTCGCTATCTCGAGAGACGCCGAGGCGACGGCGGTTACATGGTGATCTGCCAGACGAGCGATGCCGAGACTCAGGCGGCCTGTCGAAGTCGGGCCGAGTCGGCCGGCGTGCGGGTCGCGTGGGAGCACGTCGCGGGCAGTCATCACATGCTGCAGCTGCATCCCGGCGACCTGCAGGCCGAATTCCTCGAGATCGATTGGGAGGCCCACGGCGAACTGCAGGGATACTGGGGCGCGGCGGGCGGGCGCGAGTGGGAGAAGCACGTGCGCACCGGAGTCGTCGCAGACTTCCTCGGCGCGGTGCTGCAGGGCCCCGATCCAGACGCCCTCGCAGCGCTGTGGAGCCGCGTCACAGGGCTGCCGGTCGTGACGATCGACGGCGACCCCGCGCTCGAACTCGACAACGCGCGCCTGCGCTTCGTGGCGGATCGCGACGGGCGCGGACCCGGGCTCGCTGGTGTCGAACTCGCCGTGCATGACCGCGATCGCCTGCTTGCCGCCGCGCGCCGGATCGGCGCATGGCGGTCCGACGACCTCGTCGAACTGTGCGGGACGCGCTTCCACCTCAGCGACTGAACGGGGATGCGTTTCGTCTACGCGGCTTGCCGCCCCCGCGACCCGCATGAGACACTCGACCCGCGCCGCACGAACTCGCACAGAGCCGCAAGAGGAGGAGTCATCGCGATGGCCTACCAAGTGCTCCGCTTCCCCTACGACGGCACGATCGACGCGGATGGCCACGTGCTCGAGCCCGCGACTCTCTGGGAGGACTATCTCGAGGCGCGCTACCGCGGTCGCGCGCTGCGCGTCCGGGTCGACGACGACGGGCTCGAGTATCTGGAGATCGACGGCCGCATGTCCGAGCGCACGAATCGCGGCTCGCTCGGTCTGATGGGCGCAATGGGGGACCTCATGGCGCGCCCCGGCCCGGATCGCCGCTACATGGACAGCATGCCGTTCGGCGCCGGTGACGCGACCGAACGCGTGGCGCTGCTCGAGCGCGAGAATCTCGACCGGGCCCTCCTCTATCCCACGATCGGCCTGCTCTGGGAATGCGAACTCACCGATCCCGAACTGACCCTCGCCTATCACCGCGCCTACAACCGCTGGATCGCCGACTTCTGTCGCGACTCGCGCGGGCGGCTGGTACCGATCGCGCACCTGACCCTGCTCGATCCCGAAGGCTCGGCGCACGAACTCGAACGCGCGGTGGCGGATGGCTGCCGCGGCGGGTTCGTCGCGCCGTACACCCATGACCAGAAGCCGCACGGGCATCCCGACCACGACGTGCTGTGGTCGCGTGCCGCGAAGCTCGGTGTGCCGATGGCCATCCATCCGACCTTCGAGCCGTTCTGGGCCGCGCCCGTCCGATTCAAGCACCTCGGTCGTGCCCGCGAGTTCTTCTACAACGTGATGCTCAAGCAGGGAGTCCAGCAGGCGCTGCTCTCGTTCATTGCGCTCGGTGCGCTGGATCGGCACCCGGCCCTGAAGCTCGGCGTGCTCGAAGCGGGCGCGGGCTGGATCGGTTCATTCCTGGATCGCGCCGACGCGGTCGCGGAGACGCCGACCGGGATGATGGTCGGGATGAAGCGTCGTCCGTCGGATGCGTTTCGCGAGCAATGCTTCATCTCGGGCGATCCCGACGAGACCGCGCTCTCGCACGTGATCGATCCCGTCGGCGCCGACTGCTTCATGTGGGCGACCGACTATCCCCACCCCGATCATCCGGGCACCTGGGCGCCCTCTCTCGAACGGCTCGTCGCGCCGCTCTCGCCGACGACCCGCGCAAAGCTGCTCGGCGAGAACGTTGCACGGATCTACGGGTTGACGTGATCGGAACGAGGCCGAAGCCAGCGAGAGACTCCGGGGTCTGCATCGATCGTGGGGATGAACGATTCGAACCCGCTCTTCTCCACGGCCGGCAAGGTCCATCACGCAGACCAGGCCGTTCGGCGAATTCCGACGGACGCGGGTTCGGTGCTCGCAGCCTCCACCCACGAACCGACTGCCCAGGTCGGCACGCAGAGCCGGAAAGCCGGGCAGGCTTCGCAGCCCTTCGTCTCTTGCGTCGACCCGCAGCGCGCTAGGTGTCTTCCCGCTCCGGCGCATCCAGTGGAATGCTTGCGAGCGCGCGCGAATACCAGCGGATTCCGGGCATCGCAGTGACGCCATGTGCGACGACGCTGACGAGCACCGTCGCAATCACGGTGAGGCGGATGGTCTCGGCGCCGCTGCCGGCACCCGCCGCGCCCAGGTACACCAGCGCGAGCACGATCGACGCGAGGCCGCGCGGCCCGAACCAGCCGACGAATGCCACCGTCGCGAGCGTGAGGCGCGTGCCGACGAGCGCAAGTGCTACCGGAGCCATGCGTACCACCGTGAGGCTCAGCACCGCGTAGACGAGGTTCGCCGCGCTGAACTGCGCCACATCGCGCGCCACCACGAGCCCGAACAGAAAGAACACGAAGAAATTCAACAGCCGGCCCCACTCATCGGTGAACTCGATGCTGTGTTTGCCGGCCTCGCGAAAGCGGATCTGCACGGCGAGCCCGGCCACGAATGCCGCGATGAACATGCTCGCGCCGGTTTCCTCCGAAAGCAGCATGCACAGCAGCGGCAGGGACACGAGACCGAGCTGCGCCCTCGACGTCGCCATCCAGTCGCGGCGGACGGCCGCATCGAGCAGCCACCCGCCGGCGCCGCCGACCACGAGCCCGATCACTGTGCCGTAGCCGAGCTGTTCCAGCAGGAAGCGGCCAAGCACCGTGGAGACGTCCTCCGTGGTGTGCGCCGCGAGCGCAGCGAACAGCATCAGGAATGGCACCGACAATCCGTCGTTCAGTCCCGCTTCCACGTTGAGCCCCTGGCGGATACGCAGCGGCACGCGCTCGCTGTTGACGATCACTGCGCCGAGCCCCGCATCAGTGGGCGCCAGGATCGCCGCGAGAATGCCGGCTTCCCAGATGCTGATTCCGTCGAGTACCAGCAGGGCGACCACGAGACCGAGCAGAATCGTTGGCAGCATCCCCAGGCCCAGAAGACGCACCGGCAGACTGCGGTTTTCGCGGAGCACGCTGGGCACCACGCGCGACGCATCGGTGAACAACGTCAGCACGAGGCCCGCCTCGGCGATCAGCAACAGGCCGCTGCGGTCGAGCACGAGTTCGCGCGCGGCCTGCGGCAACGCGAACGCCGCCGCGCCGGCAGCCGCGAACAGCATGGGCGCCGTGATCAGAGTGTTCTCGAGACGCTTCGACACGAGGCTGTACAGGAGCACTGTCGCGATGAACGCACCGATCAATTCCACGCCGGGAACTCCATCAGGCCGTCGACACCCACATGTCCTCGATCTCCGTCAGTGCACCGCCGTGTTCACGGCCTGGTGTTCCAGCACTCTGTCCTCGTTGGCGCGCTCGATCACTCAGATCCGGATGTTCTCGAACTGCGCCGGTGGAAGGTTCGCGGGCCCCGCCCCCATGCCGCGATCCTTCAGGATGCCGTCGTGAGCGATCAGCTGCCATACCTGCCGACCGTTCGGCGTCGCCGAGTGCCGATGATCCGTGATGACGAGAGGTCGGACGACCGCTACGAGCGGACCGGGCAGCCTTGGTTCGGACATTTCCGTCCACACGAGGTTGCCGGGATCGGTTCGCACGAGGGATCGCATCCGTCGGCTCCTTCGCATCCGCTCAGCGAATCCGATCGCGCTTGCCCTGCATGATGGATCCGGTACCTGGGACAGGCGCCTCTCTGGCTGCTGCCCGGGCGGGAGTCAGCGCGCTGGTACCTGCTGACCCGACTCGTCGTGGCGTTCGGATTCTGGAACCTGCTCGCAATCGAACGCATCGGCGCCGCGCGGTCGCTGGGCTCGGACGCTCGCTGAAGGGCCTCGTGAGATCCTCGGCTCTTGCTATAACAAGCGCCGCATGAGTACGAACGCGACCGCGCAGCCCGCTCCGTTCTCGGAGAAGGGCTTCTATCTGGAAGAGTTCCACGGCAAGACGCTCGCGATCGCGGCGCCGGCCGCCGAACTGCGGCAGCCGGGCAGGCTCGCCGAGGTGGTCGACGAGCTGGCGCGCAACGAGATCAACGTGCTCCTGATCTCGACCGAGCGCACGGCGCTCGAGCCGCTTGTCGGCCCCAACGTGCTCTCGATGGCGACGCCGCGGCTCGAGGGCACGGTCTGGCGCGCACTGCGCGCAGAGAAGAAGCTCGGCCTGGTCGTCGGCGGCTCGCTGGCCTTCGCGCCCGCCTGCCGCGAGTCGGCCGTGCGGCTCGGCATCTCGAAGCTGGTCTGGCTCGACCGCGACGGCGGGCTCCTGCGCGAGAACCGCGAGCGCATCTCGTTCGTACACCTGGAGGAGCTGCGGCAGATCCTGTCCGCGGGCGCACAGGCGAACCTGCGCCGGACGGCGCTCCTGCGCGAGGTCGAAGCGATGCTCGTCGCCGGCGTGCCGGCGGTGAACGTCTGCACGCTCGATGGACTGCCGGACGAGCTTTTCACCTACGCGGGCTCCGGCACCCTCTTCACACAAGAGCGCTACATGCTCGTGCGGCGGCTCGTGCTCGACGACTATGACGCGGCCTCGGATCTGATCGCGCGCGGAACGACCGAGGGTTACCTCGCCGCGCGCACATCCGAGCAGCTCGACCTCGTGCTGGCGAGCGGCTTCGGCGCGTTCGTCGAGGGAACGCACCTCGCAGGGATCGGCGCGCTGCTCGTCGACGAGGGAACACGCGCCGCGGAGGTCGCGTCGCTGTACACGCTGACGCGGTTCCTCGGCGAGGGCGTCGGTGGACACCTCGTCGCGTATGCGCTGGCGCGTTCAGGTGATCGGGGCCTCGACTACGTGTACGCGTGCACGACTTCCGAGCGCGTGGGCGCGTTCTTCGAGCGTCTTGCGTTTCGCGTCGCGAATCTGGACGAGGTGCCCGCCGCAAAGTGGCGCGGCTACGATCCCGACCGGCGCACGCGCGTCCTCTGCTACCGGATGGACCTGCGCGACCCGGGCACGAACACGGACGGCTCGGCTTCGACCTGAGCCGGAGCGGTGTTGCCGCTCGCGCCAGCCAGGATCGTGATTCGACGTGCGTGCATCTGCGCTCGCTCATCGGGATGCGGGCGACTCGTGGTTCCCGTCTCCCCCGCCACTCGCGCGAACGCGCTCGGCGCGAAAGCAGTACCGACCGCCGGGTCGAAGGATCCGGAACGAGATCGCGCACGGGCTGGCTCCACTCGCGAGGCGGAGCCAGCACGTCATCGAGGCAAAATGTCGCGTCTGGCCTCGCACGTGCTGGCGTCGGGACGCGTGGCCGACGACCACAATGCCTGAGTTTGCGAGCGCGGCGGCGACGGTTCGTCGAGCCTGGAGCGAGCGACGAGGACGACGACGAGCCCTGTCGAACGGAACGAGTCCGGTCGTCACGCGGTCGATGCTATAGACTCGACTCTTCGCGCCCGGGGACTCCGAAACGATCGACGCATCGACTCGCTGACTCGCTGACTCCTTCGTGTCGCATCGAAGTCGAGATGGGAACCGCTGCATGCCCGCCGAGCCCGGCCTTTCCCGCAAGACCGTCTATCTGATCGCGCTGCTCGCAGTCATCGGCCTGGTCGTCGTGCTTCGGATGACCGTATTCGCACCCGATCCGATCGAAGTCCGTGTCGCCGCGGTCGAGCGGGGCACCGTCCAGTCGACCCTCACCAACTCGAAGGCCGGCACCGTCCAGGCCCGCCGCCGCGCGCGGATCGCGCCCGAGATCGGTGGGCGAGTGGTGGAGATCCGTCATCGCGAGGGCGACCGGGTGGCGGCGGGCGAGCCGCTGGTCCGGCTTGCGGAGGACAGCCTGCGGGCCAAGCTCGAGCAGGCCCGAGAAGGTGTTCCCGTCTCCCAGGCCCGCATGGAAGACAGCTGTCTGCGCCGGGACCGGACGCGCCGCGAACTCGAGCGGACAAAGCGACTGATCGAACAGAGCATCGTCTCGGAGGATCGCCTCGACGCACTGCAGTATGCCTTCGACTCGGCGCGCGTCGCCTGCGAAGGGGCCAGGGCAGAGCTCGGTCAGGCGCGGGCGAACCTGCGCGCGGCGGAGGTCGAACTCGCGAAGGCGGTGATCGTCGCGCCCTTCGATGGCATCGTCGCAGAGGTGAACGTCGAGGTCGGCGAGTGGGTGACGCCGTCGCCGCCTCTGTTGACTTCGCCGCCGGTGGTCGACCTGATCGATCCTACATCGATCTACATCAGCGCTCCGATGGACGAGGTCGATGCGGGCGCGGTTCGACCGGGACTGGCCGCCCGGATCTCCGTCGATTCGCGTCCGGGAGAGACCTTCCCGGGTCGGGTCGTTCGCGTCGCCCCCTACGTGCTCGACACCGAGGCGCAGAATCGAACGCTCGAACTCGAGGTCGCCCTCGACGATGCGGAGATCTCGGCGTCGCTCCTGCCCGGTACATCGGCCGACGCGGAGGTCGTCCTCGAAACGCGAGAGGATGTCGTTCGTGTACCGACCTCGGCGCTGATCAAGTCCGAGCGAGTACTGGTTCTGGTGGACGGTCGGCTCGTCGAGCGGGAGGTCGAACTCGGGCTCAGCAACTGGCAGTACGCCGAGGTGACGGCCGGCATCGAGCCGGGCGAGCAGATCGTCGTGGCGCTCGACGACAAGGTGATCGTGGCTGGAGTGCGGGCGGTGCCGGCAGAGGCGGAGCCGGGGACAGCCCGGTGATTCGCGTCGAGGATCTCTGGCGGACCTATTCGATGGGCGACCACGAACTCCACGCCTTGCGCGCCGTCAACGAAGAGATCGCCGACGGAGAACATGTCGCGATCATGGGACCGTCCGGGTCGGGAAAGAGCACGCTCCTCAACGTGATCGGCTGCCTCGACTCGCCCACGCGCGGTCGCTACTGGCTTGACGGCGAAGACGTCGCCGGTCTCTCCGACGAGGTGCTGGCGGAGATCCGTCTTCGACGGATCGGCTTCATCTTCCAGTCGTTCCACCTGATTCCACGACTCAGCGCCCGTGACAACGTGGCCCTTCCGCTGATCTTCGCCGGCGTCGCGGCCGCGCAGCGCAGGACACGCGCCGACCAGGCCCTCGAGTCCGTCGGCCTGGCCGATCGCGCGGGGCATCGACCGAGCGAACTCTCCGGCGGTCAGAAGCAACGCGTCGCGATCGCCCGCGCGACCGTCATGGGCCCGAAGCTCCTGCTCGCCGACGAGCCGACGGGCAATCTCGACTCTCGTTCGGGCGCCCAGGTGCTCGACGTTCTCGGCGCGCTCAATCGCGAGGGCAAGACCCTGCTCGTCGTGACCCACGACCCCGCCGTGGCCCGACGTGCCGACCGTGTGCTCGTGCTGCGCGACGGGGAGATCGCGAAGCGCGTCGCCGGATCCAACGTCACGGACTTGAATCGGCTCTTCGACTTCGGGGAGACGTCTGCGTGATCGTCTCCGACCTCTTCCGACTCGCCGGGCAGGCGCTCGTCCAGAATCGCCGCCGGAGCCTGCTTTCTCTCGTGGGGGTCGTGATCGGTGTCGTCGCGGTCACCTGCCTCACGGCGATCGGCGAAGGCGGTCTTCGTTATGTCACGGATCAGTTCGCGAGCCTCGGCAGCTCGATCGTCATCATCGCCCCCGGCCGCAACGAGACCACGGGCGGGATGCCGCTCGGCGCGGGCGGGATCCCGAATGATCTGACGCTTGCCGACGCGCGCTTCCTCGGCCGGCGCATCTCTGCCGTGCGCACGGTCGTTCCCGTTGCGGCGAGCACCGGCAAGATCCGCCACGGAGGTCGCACTCGGCAGGTCCCGATCGTCGGGACGATCGCCGCCTTCGAGCGCATGCAGAATCTCGAGCTCGCCTCCGGAACCTTCCTGCCCGACAGCGACATGGAGCGCGGCGCCGCGGTCGTCGTGCTCGGCCACACCGTCGCCCGCGAGCTCTTCGGCGCCGAAGCGGCGCTCGGGCAGACGGTGCGCATCAGTGGCTCGCGCATGCGCGTCGTCGGCGTCCTGGCGGAACGGGGCACGCAGCTCGGACTCCAGATCGACGAGACGGTCTTTGCACCCGTGGCCAGCGTGATGCGGCTCGCCAACAAGACCTCGCTCACGCGCTTGATGCTCGACCTGCATCCGCGGGCCGAGCAGAAGCGCGTGATCGCCCAGGTGCGCGAGCTGCTCACGGCGCGTCACGACGAAGAGGATTTCACCTGCATCAGCCAGGACGCCGTGATGTCGTCACTCTCATCGATCCTGCGCATCCTGACACTGGCGGTCACCGGCATCGCGGCCATCAGCCTCGCGGTGGCGGGCATCGGGATCATGAACGTGATGCTGGTCTCGGTCTCGGAGCGCACCGAGGAGGTCGGGCTCCTCAAGGCGATCGGCGCCAATCGCCGTCAGATCCTCGCCATTTTCCTGATCGAGTCGGCGCTGCTCTCGCTGGCCGGCGGCGTCGCGGGGCTCGTGCTCGGAAGCGCCCTCGTCGCGGTCGGCCAGGCCCTCTATCCCGCGGTCCCGCTCGGGACGCCCGCGTGGGCGATCGGGGCCGTGCTCGCGCTCTCACTCGGCACCGGGATCGGCTTCGGGGTCTGGCCCGCGTGGCGGGCGGCAGGGCTCGACCCGGTCGCGGCGCTGCAGGGCCACTGAAACAGGGGGAGACACAAGAGTCGCCATGCCGCGCATCGAACCCGTCGACCTCCTGCGTTTCTCCCTCGGCACGCTGCGGGGACACCGCCTTCGCACCGCCCTCTCGATGCTGGGCATCGCGATCGGGGTCGCCGCCGTGATCCTGTTGACCTCTCTCGGCGAGGGCGCGCGGCGCTACATGGTCTACGAGTTCGCCCAGTTCGGGACCAACATGCTCCAGGTCAGTCCGGGCAAGACCGAGACCCATGGCGTTCCCGGTGCGCTCTTCGGCACGAATCAGAAACTCACGATCGACGACTCCGAAGCGCTGCGACGCATACCCGTGCTCGACGCGGTGGCGCCGATCGCGATGGGGCAGGCACGGGTCGAGGGAAACGAGCGGGGGCGGAGCGTCCTGGTCTACGGGACGACGGCCGAATTTCCCTCGACGGTCAAGTTCTCGATCGGACAGGGGTCGTTTCTGCCACCGGGCGATCCGAGGCGTGGGGCATCGGTCGCCGTCCTCGGACCGCGGCTCAAGCAGGAATTGTTCGGCGACGACAACGCGCTCGGTCGCTTCGTGCGGATCGCGGGGACGCGCCTGCGCGTGATCGGCGTGATGGAATCCCGCGGTCGCGTGGTCGGGATGGACATCGACGATACGGCCTACGTGCCGATCGCGACTGCGATGCGGCTATTCAATCTCGAAGAGCTCCAGGAGATCCACATCACGTTCGCCCACGATGGGCTCACCGATCAGGCGATCGAGGCGGTGCGCGCGGTGCTGATCGATCGCCATCGTGGCGAGGAAGACTTCACGATCGTGTCGCAGTCGGAGATGCTCGCGGTCTTCGGGCGGGTGATGGACGTGCTGACCCTCGGCGTCGCGGTCATCGCCGGCATCTCGCTGCTCGTCGGATCGATCGGGATCTTCACGATGATGTGGATCTCGGTCGGCGAGCGGGTTTCAGAGATCGGGCTGCTGCGGGCCCTCGGCGCGACGGCCGATCAGATCCGGGATCTCTTCCTCGTCGAGGCCATCCTGTTGACCACGCTGGGCGGCCTCGCGGGTCTGGGTGGCGGGCTCCTGATCCTCGGGCTCGTCCGGTGGCTCCTGCCCGAATTCCCCGCCGCTGCACCGCTCGGCTACGTGGTGGCCGCGCTGGTCGTGAGCCTCGTCGCGGGCCTCGTGTCCGGCGTGGGTCCGGC
Organism: bacterium; assembly: GCA_031413515.1. Taxonomy (GTDB): domain Bacteria; phylum Myxococcota_A; class UBA9160; order UBA9160; family UBA4427; genus TMED88. The sequence goes on along the minus strand of JANOFF010000060.1, from coordinate 87,917 downwards.
CCGCCGCGCGGCGCGGCTCGAGCCGGTCGTGGCGCTGCGGGCCGAATAGAAACGGGCGCGAGGAGGGGCGTCTCGCGGGCTGGCTGTCTAGGCTTGGATCGACGAGCAGATCGCAACCGCACGAAAGGAGGAGCACGACATGGGTGAGTTGATCGTGGGGATCGAGGAGCGCGTTGCCACGCTGACCTTCAATCGGCCGGAGCGCATGAACACGATCACCGGCACGATGCTGGCCGAGTTCTCTGCGGCGCTCGTCGAACTCGATCGTGATCCGGAAGTACGTGTGATCGTCGTGACCGGTGCGGGACGCGCGTTCTGCGCGGGCCTCGATCTGCAGGATCAAGCGTCGGGAACCGGTCTCACCGTCGGAACGGGTTCACCCGCCAGGTTCGATCTGCGCGATGCGCCGCCGACCGTGCTCCACAACGTCGACAAGCCGGTGATCTGCGCGCTGAATGGCGGCGCGGCCGGCTATGGGATGGACCTCGCGCTCGGCTGCGACATCCGGATCGCTTCGGATCGCGCCAAGCTGTCCGCCGCTTTCACCAAGCGCGGCGTGCTGCCCGAAAGCGGCGGCACCTGGCTCCTGCCGCGCATCATCGGCTGGTCGAAGGCGGCCGAGATCATGTTCACGGGCCGCACGCTCTCCGCCGAGGACTGTCTCGCCTATGGGATCGTCAATGCGGTCGTGCCCGCCGATGAACTGATGTCGCACGTGCAGGCGATGGCGCGCGAGATCGCCGGCAATGCGCCGCTCGCCGTACAGGCGACGAAGCGCATGATGCGCATGGCGATGAACGAGACCTTCGAGGCCAACGTCCACCATGTCTACCTGCAGCTGCTGCCGTTGTTCCGCAGCAAGGACTTCAAGGAAGGCATGACGGCCTTCCTCGAGAAGCGCGAGCCCGAGTTCGAGGGGCGCTGAGCGCGCGACACGTCACGAAGGGTCAGAGTGCGTGCAGCTCGACCGGCACGCCGGTCATGAACGCCTGACTCGAGAGCGGCTCGAAACTGCCGGGCCCCGACGGCAGCAGGGCGTTGGCGTTAACACCGGGCGTCCGATGCGCGACGCGCATCCCCGGCGTGCGGCTGTTCCCCCAACCGTGGGTGAGCGCCACGACGCCGCGCATCAGGTCGGGGTCGGCCTTCACCTCGACGTCGATCGCCCCCCACTCGTTCGAGAGGCGCGCCTTGGCACCATCGTCGAGACCGAGTCGCGACAGATCTCCTGGACTGACGTGCAGCGGGTTGCTGCCCCGCTCGCCCCGCTTCATCCGCGGCAGGTTCGCGTACCAGCTGTTGTGCATGAAGCGATCGCGCAGCGTGATCAGCTTGAGCCGCTCGGGGCCCTCGGCGGCGAGTTCTTCGAAGATCGTCTCGCAACGCGCGAGCGCGTCGCCGAAGCCGGCTGGACAGCAATCGACCCGGCGATCCGCCGTCTGCAGGTGATCGGAGTAGAAGCGACCGGTCGTCAGGCCTTCGAACACGACGCCGTGGGGAGCCCGTCGCACCTCCTCGAGCGCGAGCCCGCGAGCGCGCAGCATGTGGTCGATGCGTCCCCACAGCGACGTTCGCGGGTCTTCGCCCTTCTCGTCGCTCTCGTCGAACGGAGACTTCAGGCCGAGGGCCTGCGCGAGACGACCGAGGATCCACCATTCCTCGCGGCGTTCGCCCCGCGGTTCGACGACGCGTCCGGTGAACTGGATCCACGGCTCGGATTGCAGGCCGAGCCCGGTGATGTTGATGTCCTCGCGCTCGAAGCTGTCGGCGGCGGGCAGGATGTAGTCCGCGTACTCGGCAGTCGCATTGCGATACAGATCGATCACGACCAGCAGTTCGAGCTTCTCGAGCGCGGCACGCAGCCGCGATTCGCCGCCGATCGACAGCACGGGATTGCCGGCGATCACGAACATCGCGCGCACCGGATCGGTTGCCTGCTCGATCCAATCCGACATCAGATTGCCCGGCAGCGAGCCCTTCCGGAGTCGGCCATGGGGAGTTTCGACGAAGCTGTTCTCGAAGGCGCGTCGGCCCGCCTTCGCGCTCTCGTAGAAGCCGACCGACAGGATGTTGCCACCCTCGCGATCGAGATTGCCGGTGACGAAGCTGAGCATGTGGACGAGCCAGTAGGCGAGCGTGCCCTGACGCCCCATGTTGACGCCGGTCGACATGTGGACGGAAGCCGAGTCGGCCTGAGCAAAGTCGAGGGCGAGCGCGCGGATCTCGTCGGCCGGGATGCCGACCACGTCCGCCACCCGCGCGGCCGGCAACTTCGCCACGAAGTCACGCAGCTCTTCGACGTGTCGTCCGTGCTCGCGCGTGACCGTCGCATCGAAGCCGACGGTGGCGGCGATCTCGTGGATCAGCGCCGCCAGCAGATAGACGTCGGTGTCGGGCCGGATCAGCAGTGTGTCGCCCGCGCCCGACTTCTCGTTCTCGATCCGGCGGGGATTCACGTGCACCACGCGTCCGCCGCGCGCCACGATCCCCTTGATCGCCCCGATCGGGTCGGCGAGCGAGATGAAGCTCGCATGGCTGACGCGCGGATTCGACCCGAACGAGAGCAGGAAGTCGGTGCGCGCGAGATCCGGTACCGGATGCATGGTCGAGGAGCCGAACACCGCTTCGCTACCCGCAAACTTGTTCGCGCAGTCCTGGGTGCCCGACGAGAAGCTCCGGTGCGCGCCGAGCTGCCCGAAGAAGGCACCGATCGCCGGACCGGCCAGCGTGTTGAAGGCGGTCGGGTTGCCGACGTAGGGTGCGATCGCTTCGGGGCCGTGGGCATCGAGCAGGCTGCGGACACGCGCCGCGATCTCGCGGATCGCATCGTCCCAGGAGATCCGCTCGAACGATCCATCCGCTGCACGTCGCAAGGGGTGGTCGAGGCGGTCGGGATCGCGGTGCACCTCGTCGCCCGCGAGTCCCTTGTTGCACGCGAACCCGCGCGTGACGGGATGCTGCTTGTCGGGCAGCAGTCGGACGAGTTCTCCGTCTTGCAGCTGGGCGATCAGCCCGCAGGCCGGCTCGCACACACGACAGAAGGTCGACACCGTTCGCTCGTCCATGCAGGCACTCCTCGCATCCGGGATCGGCCCAGCCTAGCAGGACGAGCGCGGCTCTTCGGCGCACTTCCGGGTCCTCCGCCCGGCCGTTACGTTCCCGGCCCGGGTCCGATCGGCCGTCGCCGGATCCGAAGTTCCCCCGAAGTGAGGACATGACATGGGCAGTCTTTCCAGTGAGCAGATCGAACGGTTCCGCGATCAGGGATACCTGGTCGTGCCCGGCGTCCTCGAGGCTGCCCAGATCGATCGCTACAAGACCCGCGCGAGAGAGATCGCGCTCGGCGATGTTCCCGAGGCGGCGGCGAACCGGCTGGTGAAGGACATCGCGTTCGCCAAGGGTCTGCTTCCGATGCCTGCTGATCCCGAGCACGCGCTCTGGAAGATCATCAATCCCGATCGCTTCGACCCGGTGATGGCCGAGTGCTTGCGCTTCCCGCGTGTCCTCGATGCGGTGTCGAGCCTGATCGGAGAAGATCTGCTCGCCTTCCTGCTGATGTTCATCTACAAGCCGCCCGGCGTCGCGCAGTCCGTGCATCCCTTCCACCAGGACGCCGCCTACTTCCCGTTCGGTCCGCAGGATCAGTGCCTCGGGGTCTGGATTCCCCTCGATCCCGTCCACCGGGCGAACGGCACCCTCAGCATCGTGCCCGGCTCGCATCGCGAGAAAGTGCGGCGCCACGAGGCGCTCCCCGGTATCAACTTCGGCGCCTTCGCGGCCGAGGGTGCCGAGAACGATGCGGACTTCCACGCGCGGGCGATCGATCTGGAACTGGCCCCCGGCGACTGCCTGTTGTTCAGCACACGACTGTTGCATCGCAGTGGCGGAAACGAGACGGCTGGTCATCGCCGCGTCATCACTCTGCACATGGCCAGCGCGACGTGCCGGTCGAACGGTCCGCAGCTGAGCGAATATGGCTTCACGCTGGTGCATGGACACACCCATGAGGGCTGTCTTCGACCGGTGGCGGATCCGGCGCTCGCATTGTTCCATCGCGCCGTCGAGAACTGAGTCGGCGAAGCTGCCGCCCCACGCAGCGGCAACCCGCTCGCGACTTCGGGATCACGACGCCTGATTTCGCGTCGATTGACGTCGCCACTGGCTGTTCGCCGTCCTCGGGATCCCCGTCTGTGCAGCCCGGAAATCGGCTCCCTCCGACGTCCCGTCGCGCCACTTCGGACTCGTCCGAGGACACACACTCTGCACAAACGGTTGCGGGTTCTGTCGCTGCAGAGTTGCTCGAAGGGAACGCGGCCGCGGGGTGTGGGAATCAATTCGCAGCACTCCGCATTCAGTCCAACACGAGAGTCCAACGCCATGGCCATGAAGTCCATCCGAAGAACCCTTCGCGTCGCAGTGGGCGCCCTGCTCCTGGCCGCCCAACCGCTGATCGCCTTCGCGTCCGGCGGCGGCGGTACATCCGTGAGCGAGGCGACGGACAGGGTCGCCGTATCGCCGGTCCCCGAGCCGGGCGCATTGCTGCTCTTCGCAGCCGGCGCGCTGGTCGTCGGCGCTGCGATCCGCCGCAAGCGCGACTGAGCACGAACCCCGCTGTGACGGGTCTGCGGGCATCCTCGAGCGATCGAGACGCCCGGGGTCGCGGCCCACACCGCGATCCCGGGCGTTTGCATTTCAAGCTCCCGGACGAGACGGTCGACGCCACCAGCCGGACGAGGCAGACAGCAGCACGACGCCGACACAGAGCCACGGGAACAGCCAGCCGCCGCGCACGAACGGCGTCGCGCCGCGAGCCGGCACGATGCGCTCGAACGCGATCCCCGGATGCCCGGGATCGGTGCGACTCAGCACGCGACCCGAAGCCGCGAGGATCGCGCTGATCCCCCGATTCGATGCCCGGATCAGCGATCGCCGCGTCTCGACCGCGCGAAACCGCGTGATCGCGAAATGCTGCGCGGCGGCGGCGGCGCCCGGGATCACGGCGTCGTTGGCGAGCTGCACGAGCACCTCGGCGCCGTCCCGGACGCTCGCGCGTGCGATCCTCGGATCGATGCCCTCGACGCAGATCATCACCCCGACCGGAACCGGCGCCGCGAGCAGGGAGCGTCCATCCCGACCGCGGCTGTAGGGCGCCCAGCGCAGCTGCGAGGCCAGCACGCGCGAAGCGCCGGGGATCGCGATCACCCAGCCCGGCACGTACTCGGAGAGCGGATAGAGGGTGCGCTTGTCGTAGAGGTCGACGATCTGACCGTTCCCGTCGATCAGGACCGCGCTGTTGTAGAAATCCGAGCCCGTCGCGGTCGTGACTTCCCGGGGCGCGCCCGCGATCAGCCAGCGATCGGGGTGATCGGCGAAGACGTGTGAGACCGCGGGCGCTAGGCCCTCGCGCTTGTCGGTTCTGTCGATCTTGTTGACCTTGTCCAGGTGCACTTCGATCGCGGTCTCGGGCCACACGATCCAGTGTGCACCCGAGCGCGCCGCCGCACCGGAAAGCTCGAGCAGCGCATCGATCCGCGGCCAGGCCTCGTCGGGCTGCCAGCGCTCGGACTGCGGGATCGCGATCTGGACGGCGGCCACCGGGATCGAATCCTCGAGATGCGCCGCACGGGCCGCATCGACCTCCGCCAGACGAAATGTGCCGACGGTCCACATCGCGGCGCCGAGCCCACTGGCCACGGCGAGCGGTATGGCAATCCGACGCGCCGCACCGCCCCGACGCGCAACGACGAGCGCCTCGGCGATGAGTGAGTTCAGCAGGACCAGCGCGAAGGACAGCCCGGACACGCCCGCCCACTCGGCGAACTGCAGGATCGGCAGGACCGAGTGCTGCGAGTGGCCGTACAGCGTCCAGGCGAGGCCCGGCAGGACGGCGTCTCGCAACGTCTCGATGCTGACCCACGCGAGTGGAGGGCAGAGCACATACGGCAGCGGGCTCCGATCCAGCCGGGCCACGAGCCACGGAAACAGCGCGAACCAGACCGCGTACCAGGCAAACACGAGCAGCGAGAGCAGCCACGCCGCAGCAGGCGCGAAGCCGTTCCCGACGACCAGTGCCGCAGGAATCCAGTGCACCACGGCTACGACTGTCCCGATGCCGAAGACGAGGCCCGCAGTGGTCGCGCGGAGCAGCCGCGTCTCGAGCCGCATTCCGACCAGCAGCGGCACGAGCGCCACGAAGGCGAGTCCGCCGAGATCCGCGGGCGGCAGCGCCAACCCGTGCAGAGCCGCAGACAGGGCAGCCAACCCGAGCAGCACCGGCAAAGTGATCTCGCGCTGTGGCTCGGGGATCGGCTGCGACATGCTGGATCGGCGTCCCATCGTGAACCGGCCTTCGACATGGCGGCGCGATGTCGGGGGCGTGCGCGCGGGCCGCGAGCCTACCGCAGCGAGCCCGGCTCACGCGCCGGCGGACGAGGCCGACGGCTCGGCCCGCATCACGGGTCACTCTCTGCATATCGCTCGCTGGAACACAGGTCGAGGCCCGGGGCCGACGAAGCGGCCCCGGGACGACCCTCGGTCACGACTGGATCGCGACGACCCTCGGCTTGCGCTCCTCGGCCTTGGGGATCTGGATGGTCAACACACCGTCCCGGAAGCTCGCCTTCGCGTCACCCACCGAATCCGCCGGGAGCCGGATCGTCCGACTGAAGCTTCCGAAGGTGCGCTCGGTGTAGTGGACGTGCTCGCCCTCGTGCCGCTCGCGCTCGCTCTTCTTCTGGCCGCGAACCGTGAGCAGATTGTCCTGACACTCGATCGAGATGTCGTCCTTGCTCGTTCCCGGCAGTTCGACCGTCACCACGTACCCATCCTTCGTCTCGTTGATGTCGAGCGCCGGCGCCCACGTGGCGCCGCCCGGAGCTGCGCCGACGGGCCGGTCGAAGAACCGCGCCAGGCGAAGCGGTTGATCGAAGAAATCCCGCAGCGGATCGATCTGACCGAACACACTCTGGACCGCCGGGACTTCGGACTGCCTGGATTGCTTGGACATGATGTTTCTCCTCGATGCTCGCGCACGCCAGAGGCGGCGCGTGTTCTGGGCGAGACCCGCGGACTCGAAGCCATCACGACGGTCGCTCGCCCTGTCGTTTCGGCCAGACTCGACACCGGATCGTGGCGTGCAAGCACCGACACGCAGTTTCCTCGTCTCGGACGGATCGCTCTGTCCGTCGAACACCCGCTTCATCTCGATCCTGCATTGTCTCTCAGTACCGTGGACGCACACTGAAGGATCGATGCGAGGGATCGTTCGACGTCGTCGTCCGTGGTCGCCCAGCCGGACACGCTGATCCGCATGGCGTCGCGCCCCTGCCAGTTCGTCGGACCACACCAGCACTCACCCGCCGTCTGGATCGCTTTGATCACCGCGCGATCGATCTCCGCCGCACCGAAGCTCACCACCACCTGATTGAGGACGACCTCGTTCAGCACCGTGTGCCCGGCCTTGCCCAGTCCCTCGGCGAACCGCCGTGCGTGGCGGCAGCCGGTCTCGATCATCTCCGCCAGACCGCGCCGACCGAGACTGCGGAGCGCCGCATAGACCTCGATACCCCGCGCCCGTCGGGACGCCTCGGGGCCGTAGTGGAAAGGCTCGCGTCGGGCTTCGGTCGGCAGGTACGGCGCGCCGAACGACATCGCGCCGTGTAGCGCCTCGGCATCGCGCACCACCGCGATCCCGCAGTCGTAGGGGACATTCAGCCACTTGTGGCCGTCGGTCGCCCATGAATCCGCGAGGGCCACGCCTGCGGTCAGCGACTGCAGCGTGGGCGACGCCTGCGCCCAGAGCCCGAACGCGCCATCGACGTGGAGCCACGCGCGCCGCTCTGCGCACCAGTCGTGCAGCGCCTCGAATGGATCACAGGCGCCGCTGTTCACGTTGCCCGCCTGGGCGCACACGATCGCGGCACCGTCCAGGTCGGGCAGTCGATCCGCGCGGATGCGGCCCTGCCGATCGACTTCGAGCTCGACCACCCGCCGACGGCCGAGCCCGAGCAGCCCGAGCCCCTTGCGCACGCTGGGATGCGATTCGGCGCTGACGAGCAACGTGATCGGCGGGGCGCCGAACAGTCCATCGGCCTCGACGTCCCAGCCCGCGTCCGCCAGGACCCGACGCCGCGCCGCTGCGAGCGCGGTGAAGTTGGCCAGCGTCGCGCCGGTGGTGAACGCGACCGCCGCGTCGGACGGGAGACCGAGCACGTCGAGCAACCACGCGCCGGCCAGTGCCTCGATGAGGACGCCGGCCGGTGAACTCGCGGTCGAGAACGCATTCTGGTCCCACGCCCCGGCGAGCCAATTGGCGGCGAGCGCCGCGGGCAGACTTCCGCCGTGTACGAAGCCGAAGAAGCGCGGACCCGCGCTGGCCACCGTGGCTGCCGAGAGCCGCGCATCGAGTTCCGCCACGACGTCGCGTGGAGCGATTCCCGCGTCGGGCAGCTTCAGCGAGGCCGACCATGCCTCGAGGGCCGCGACCGCAGCGGGATCGGCAGCGACCCGCCTGTCGGGCAGAGCCAGCAGGAACCGGCTCGCCCTCTCGGTCACTTCCATCAGCAGCTCGCGTTGATCGAATCGCCCGTCGTGCATGCGGATTTCTCCCCTTGGATCGCCTCGTTCACATTGTGCTAGATAGAAAACTAATTGACTCGATCCAATAGGGAATTGTCACCATGACAATCTGGTCACCGCTGCTCGAGGACTCGGGACCGGTCTATCTCGAGATCACCCGCGCCCTCGAAGCCGACGTCCGTTCCGGCCGGCTGCGGGCAGGCGACCGGCTGCCGCCCCATCGGGATCTGGCGGCTTCCCTCGGCGTGAACGTGGGCACGGTATCGCGCGCCTACGCGGAGGCCCGCCGTCGCGGACTGGTGCGTGGCGAAGTCGGCCGCGGCACCTATGTCCAAGCCTCGGGCAGTCTGCCGTTCGGGGCCGCGGTCTCGTTGCAGGACGAGGCCGGCCCGATCGATCTCAGCATCAACGTCCCGCTGCGCGAACCTGCACCCGATCTGGCCGCCGCGCTCCGCGAGCTGGCCGCCATGGCAGATCTCGATGCACGGGTCGCCTATGGCGATCCGGCGGGCTCGGCCGAGGTGCGTCGCGCCGGCGCACAGTGGCTCACGGAACTCGGCGTGCCGGTGACACCGGATCGCGTCGTGGTCTGCGCCGGCGCTCAGCACGCGATCCTCACGGCACTCGCCTGCGTGGTCGGACCGGGCGAGGTCGTGCTCGCCGAATCGCTCACGTATCCGGGATTTCTCGGCGCCGCCCGCATGCTCGGCCTGCGTGTGCGGGGCGTCGCGCTGGATCCGCACGGCATCGTCCCCGAATCCCTCGAGGCCGTGTGCCAGAGCGATCGCCCGCGGCTTCTTTATCTGATGCCCGGCGTCCAGAACCCGACCGCGGTGCGGCTCGGCGCCGAGCGACGGCAGCGGATCGCCGAGATCGCGAGGCGCCACGATCTCACGCTCGTGCAGGATGACGTGCAGAATGGCCTGGTCGAGGATCCGGGGCCGTCGCTCGCGAGTCTCGCACCCGAGCGCGTCCTGACGATCGCGAGTCTGTCGAAGAACTTCGTGCCCGGGCTGCGGATCGCGTTCCTGGCCGGTGCAGGGCTCGACACCGAGCGCGCGCGGGACGTCGTCTGGAGTTCGATCTGGATGGCCTCGTCGATCGGAGCCGAGATCGCACGGCGCTGGATCGAGGACGGCACCGGCCGCGCGATCCTGTTGCGGCGGCGCGCCGAGATGCAGGCCCGCCACGCGCTCGCCGGGCAGATCCTCGGCGGGACCGGCTATGTGACGCAGCCCGGCAGCTATCACCTCTGGCTGCCGCTGCCAGCGGTCTGGTCGACCCCGGCGTTCACATCCGAACTCGCGCGACGCGGCGTGAAGGTAAGTGCCGCCGATGCGTTCCTGGCGCAGAGGACCGAGGCGCCCCGCGCGGTGCGCGTCTCGATCAGCGGTCCGCATGGCCCGGCGAGACTCGAGGACGGACTGCGCGTGATCCGTCAGTTGCTCGACGAAGGTCCGCTGACGCCGCGCCCCTATCTCTAGATGCAGGGCCGATCGTCACGGTCATTCTTGGATCGAGGGACGATTCGCGTGCCCGCACTCCGGTCCGGGAGCGCGATATGCTCCGGCGCCTTGCGTCCTCGTGAGACGGCTCGTGTCCGTCGGGCATGTGGATGCGTGATCGAGTCGATGCGGCGATCGAACGAGGGACACGGCGCGTGAGCGACGACGCGGAACGACTGCTCTCGGGGGAGGCCTGGCGCGACTTCTGCGATCGGCTGAAGGCCAGTGGCGACGCGATCCTGGCCGAAGGGTTTCCGAGCGCACCGGGAGACCGTGCCGAGGGCTTCCGCTGGCTGTCGCGACTGATCGTGCACGCCGTCCAGCTCGAGGTCGAAGCGGGCGACACGCGGCATCCCGTCTTCATCCGCTACGAGACACCGCACAACCAATGGGGCGGACCCAACCCCGACAACATCTATCTGCGCGCGCAGGTCGATCCGCGCGCGACGTATCGGATCTGGGCGGACGTGCGTGGCGTCCGGCAGGCGATCTTCTCGCTGAACGAGGGCGAGATGCAGCTCGGCGAGTACGGTGTGTTTGGCGAGTGCTCGCTCGACGATCTGACGGTCGGAGACGACGGCCGCCTCGAACTCTGGCTGTCCCCGGACGCACAGCCACGCAATTGGATGAAGGCCGATCCGCGGGGACGTCTGCTGACGATCCGCATCTACCAGAGCGACTGGCGCGCGGACGCCGCACCGAGCTTCCACATCGAGCGCGTCGGCGCCGAGGGCGTGCCGCCGCCGTTCGCCGAGCCGGCGCGCATCGGACGGGCGCTGGACCGTGCCGCGACCTGGGTCGAACGCACGGCCCGCTTCTGGAACGCCTACACGACGGCGGGCTTCCAGCGTGCGACCCCCAACGTCGCGGCTGCACCGCGCCCCGCTCCGGGTGGTGCGGACAACATCCTGTACGGCAGCTGCTTCTGGGATCTCGCAGAAGACGAGGTGCTGTTGCTCGAGTGCGACGTGCCCGACGCGCAGTACTTCGGCTTCACGCTGCACACCCTCGGCTGGCTCGAGTCGGGAGATTTTGCGGATCGGCAGACGAGCCTCAGCGGTCATCAGCTGCACCGCGACCGCGACGGACGCATCCGCATCGTGCTGTCGGCGGACGATCCCGGGACCCCGAACTGGATCGACATCGGCGGCCGTCCGCGCGGGCTGCTGGTGTACCGCTGGGTCTTTGCGCGCAACAACCCCGTGCCGGCCGCAACGCGATTGGCGACGGGCGAGCTCCGGAACGCACTGCCGCCCGATCATCCGGTCGTGGACGCGACCGCGCGCCGCCAGAGTCTGGCGCGCCGCCGCGAAGCGGCCTGGGATCGCTTCCAGTGACGATCGAGTGCGGAGACTGCGACCGGTGAACTGGATACCGCCGACCCGTCCGCGCTTCGTCGAGCGCTTGATCGCCCACGGCGACGCGGTGGGCGGAGCCGAGCGCCTCGTCTCGCTCGACGGCGACGGGCTGATCGAAGAAGCGATGCGCGCCATCGGGCTCTCGGACTTCGGCGCGGGAGACTGGCGTACCCACTACGACGTGTTCCTGCGCGCGCTCGGGGGCGAGTCCGACCTGCACGTCGTCGGCCGCCTGCTGGTGCGCACGGAGCTCCTGCGCACGCTCATCAATCGCCTGCGGCTGACGGCGCTCTGGCGATCGCAGCCGGACTGGCTCGGAGCGCCGATCGAGCGGCCGGTCTTCATCGTGGGCAGCCCGCGATCGGGGACATCGATCCTGCACGAACTGATGGCCACCGATCCGGCCAGTCGCGCGCCCGCGATGTGGGAGATGAATCATCCCGTCGAGGCCTTCGAGGGCGCGCGCTGCGAGGAAGTCGCCGACGACGTGATCCAGTTCTGGCACGACCTGCAGCCCGAGTACGAGACGATGCACGCCAACTCGGGCCACCTGCCGAACGAGTGCATCTTCATCACCGCGCACGCGTTCCTGTCGGATCACTGGGGCGGCAACCACGTCGTGCCGAGCTACGAGCGCCATCTCGCCCGCACCGATCAGACTCCCGCGTACGCGTACCACGCGGACTTCCTCCGTACCCTGCAAGCCCGCGGCGGCCCGAGGCGCTGGCTCCTCAAGGCGCCGAGCCATCTCTCGCAATTCGCCGCGCTGTTCGCCGTGTACCCCGACGCGCGCATCCTGCGCACCCACCGCGATCCCCTGCGTACCCTGCCCTCCTCGATCAATCTGCTCGGCACGCTCAAATGGATGCGCTGCCGACACGTCGACATGCAGCAGGCGACCCCGGCGCTCGCCGCCGGCTATGCGTACCTGTACCGGCGCGAGATCGAGCAGCGTCGTTCCGGATTGCTGCCCGACGAGCGCTTCATCGACGTGCAGTTCGCCGATCTCGTGCGCGATCCCGTGGCGACCGTGGAGCGCCTCTACCGGAGCCTCGAGTGGCCGTTCACTGGCGAAGTGCAGAGCCGCGTCGCCGACTACGCGCGTCGCAAGCCGCGCGGCTCGCGGGGCGTGCACCGCTACTCACTGGCCTCGGTCGGGCTCGATGCAGAAGCAGAGCGACGCCGGTACGCGTTCTACATGGACCACTACCGGGTTCCGCTCGAAGACGACTCCGGATCGTGATGGATCCGGGCGGGGAACACGCAGCGATCCGTTCGTGGCAGTGCTGACGCACCCGGGCCGGACCCCCGTCCAAGGCCCGGGTGCGCCATCCAGGAGCACTCGATCGACGGACCCGGTCGAGCCGTCTCGCAGATCGACGCGGCCGCGCGCTGCACGAACCACGGAATCGGGTCTTCGAATCAGGATGGATGACTCCTCACCCTCACCCCCCAACCGAGGAGCAAACTCCGTGCCGTGTGGACGACACGCGCCCTCCGTGCCTCGACGCTTGATGCCGTGCAGGGATTCGGGCACTTGGGCCGTCGGCAGCACGCGACGACGACCGGCCGCGGCACGCAGGCGCCTGCGGCGCGGGCAGCCTGCTGCGAGAATCGGCAGGCCGCTCGATCGACGGGCGCGACGGATCCCTCAGTCGTTCTCGGCCAGGTCCCCGGCGAGCGCCGAGCGCGTCGCTCCCGTGATCTCGGTCTCGGCGCACAGGTTCGGGTGGTCGACGCGCAACTGGACCCGCACCGCGGGATCGAGGAAGCGTCGCGTGAGCTCGCGACCGAGCGGGAAGCGCACGTACTGGACCGCCGAGATCCGATCCTGTTCGAACTGCTTCTCGTCGAAGGTCGCCCGCACCGCCTGACCGTCCACCAGCATCGCGATGTGCTCGTCGATGCCGATCAGCCGATCGAGAGCCGGCCGGATCTCCGCCAGGTCGGGGATCTCGATCATCAGGGTCGCCGAGAGTTCGTGTCGGTCGGGCACGAGTTCGTTGTAGACCTCGACCTCGGCGGCGATCGACTCTTGTTTCACCGTGCGCTCGGCCCGCGTCATCTCCTGGATCTGGAAGATCACCGTGTCGCGGTTCTCGAAGATGAAGCAGAGCGATTCTCCGACGTGGACTCGCCGGGGACGCTTCAGGGCGATCATCCTCTGGACGAACTCTTCGCGGATCCGCTCGTAGGCGGTGAGGTCGAGGATCTCGTCGGGACGCACCTTGCGCATGTCGCTCTGTCTCCTGATCAGCTGGCGGGTCCAGGGCGGACCGGATCGATCCGCCGGAGGGTTCACTCGGTGAGCCCATAGGCGTCGCGCAGCAGCACGATGGGATGCACGGCGTCGCGACCCGTGCGTTCCTTGATGCGAAGTGCCGACAGCGGGCAGTCCGTCGCGACGTGGTCCGGGTTCTCGCGTTCGATCGCCGCCATCAGGCTGCCGCAGATCGCGAGGCTCTGATCGTAGTTCCGGGCCTTCATCCCCCAGGTTCCGTCCACCCCCGAGCAGGCATCGACCATCACGACTTCGTCGGCCACCAGCCCGAGGATCTGCTTCGATCGGAATCCGATGTTCTGCGCCTTCAGGTGACACGGCAGGTGATAGGCGACGCGCCCCATGCGATGGGCGAATTCGCGATCGAGCTGCTTGGCGGCGGCCAGCTTGAAGACGTACTCGCCGAGATCGAGCGTATTCGCAGCCACGAGGCGCGCGTCATCGGTGTCGAGCAGCGCGGGATACTCGTGCTTGATCTGCATCGAGCACGTCGGTCCCGGCACGACGATCGACAGGCCCTCGCGCACCCGCGGTGCAAGGCCCGCCACCACCTGGGCTGCGTTCTTGCGGGCGTTGTCGAGATCGCCGCCGTGCAGGAACGGCGCGCCGCAGCACGCCTCGTAGCCGCCCTCGACCGCGATGCCGTTGTGTTCGAGCACCTGCACGGCCGCCCAGGCGGTGCGCGCCTCGCTGTACTCGACGAAGCAGGTGCTGAAGAGGATCACCCGCCCCCGGACTTCGCCGGCTGCCGTGGCGGACGGGTCGGACTTCGTCGGATTGCGTCGTGCGAGAGCCCGGCTGAACGGTTCCTTCTCGTAGGTGGGCATGATCCAGCGGCGGTCGATGCCGGTGGCCTTCTCCATCAACAGCCGCGCCGCCCGGTTCTTGAAGGCCGCGTTGCTGACGGATGCGGTCTTGCAGCTGAGCTTGCCCATCAGGTCCTGCCGCGCACCGATCCGCTCTGCGAAGGGAATCCCCTCTTCACGTGCCTGCACGAGCTTCGCGCGCGTCATCAGCTTCGGGAAGTCGACCTGCCACTCGTGGGGCGGGTGGTAGGGGCAGTGGTTGTAACAGAGCTTGCACTGGTAGCAGAGGTCGATGACCTCGCGGGTCTCGGCCCGGGTGAGTTCGCTGGCTTCCTGTTCGTGGCGATCGAGCGCTTCGAAGAGCGACGGAAAGGACGGACATAGCGGCAGGCAGCGACGGCAGTCCTGACAGCGATCGAAGACCCGGGTCAGTTCCTGATCGAGATCCTTTCGATCGAGGAACGCAGCATCGCCGAGACTCGCATTCTTCACTCGTGACTCCGACAGAACGGTGAGGCGGGGCCGCGTCGCCGCGGCCCCGCCCGTGCCCGCATGGTGGGTGGGTGATTCCGGAGCCATCCCGGAGCCCGCTCACATCCAACAAAGATCGGACGCGCAGCCCACTCGGGCTTGCTCGTCACGGCTTGCAACTACAGCTTCTCTAGACCGTCGAGGGCCTTCTGGAAGCGACCCGCATGGGACTTCTCGGCCTTGGCGAGTGTTTCGAACCACTCGGCCACGTCCTCGAATCCCTCGCTGCGTGCGGTCTTCGCCATGCCCGGGTACATCTCGGTGTACTCGTAGGTCTCGCCCGCCACGGCGGCGCCGAGGTTCTGCTCGGTACCGCCGATCGGCTTGCCGGTCGCCGGGTCACCCACCCGCTTCAGATAGTCGAGGTGACCGTGCGCATGACCGGTCTCCGCCTCGGCGGTGTCGCGGAACAAACCACCGACATCGGGATAGCCCTCGATGTCTGCCTGCTTGGCGAAGTACAGATAGCGACGATTCGCCTGCGACTCGCCGGCGAATGCGCCCTTCAGATTGTCGTGGGTCTTCGTTCCCTTCAGTTGGGCCATTTCTTCTCCTTCTTCATCCTGTTGGTTCGTCGAGCGGTTCGTGGAACTGTTCTTGGAGCCGTGCTCGAATCCGACCTCCTCGACCGGAGGACGCGCGACGCTTTTTCCGGCGGCGCCTCGGGGCCGCATTCCGGGCAGAGGCCGTGGAACGAAACTTGGATGCGCTGCGCGGCAAGTCCGTGGTCGTGCGTCAGTCGCCGGGCGAAGGAGCGCGGCACGGACAGAGCCACGTCGACGATACGTCCACACGCATCGCAGCAGAAGTGATGGTGCGGATCGATCCGCGCGTCGTAGCGGGCGGGGCGGCCGGCCACGAGCACCTCGCGGACATCGCCCTCGGCGACGAGCACTTCCAGATTCCGGTAGACGGTCCCGAGCGAAATCTCCGGCCGTGCGGCCCTCAGCGAGCGCCGCTTCGGAAGCCTGGACAGCCCTTCGTGGATCTGCGCGGCGGTCGGATGGACGTCGGTAGCCCTCAGCCAGTCGAGGATCTGCTCACGCTGGGCAGATCGATGCCTGCGCGGGGGAGTGGAGAGATCGGGGGGCGTTCTCGGCACGTCCCGACAATAGGGGGAAGAGAGGCCTCACGGCCAAGAGTTTCGAGAAAATTTCCTGCTTTTTGGATCACGGCCGAACCTTTTGAAAACCAGCCGACGCGGATCGATCCGCGGGACCCGCCGTGATCGGGCGAACCCCTTTCACTCCGAGCAGGTCGTCGAGATCGGCGGCGTGCTGTTGCAGCGGATTCCTTCGGTGACGCCGGCCGAGAGCTTTGCACAGGCCGCCGTCGTGGCCTGCATGATGGCGAGATCGCGATCTGCCGCACGTGCCGTCTCACAGGTACGACCCGCTCGGTACTCGAGACAGACCTCGCAGCGCGTGCGGAGCTGTCCCATCGCGCCGATCACCACGGCGATCACGAACGCGAGGCCGATCGAAGATCCGATGAGGATGCGCATCAGGAGTCGGACCTTAGCAGCAGCACGAACACCCGAGTGCGATCGCGATCGGCCCTGCTCGGCGACGACGGACGAAGGGGGTCAGGTCTTCATCCCGTAGCACGAACGGAAAAACCCGATCGGTCGAACGTCAGGCTTGCAGCTTCGCGCCATGCCATCATAGAATGAATAGTCACTGAAAATGCTCTCCACTGGTGCAATCGCTCGAGCACGCACGACGGGTGACCCGGACGGACCCAGCCAACCATGTCCCAGTCGTACGACGAGCTGAGCGGTGGACTCGGCCATTCCATCAACTACCGCGCCGAACGATTCTCGCCGCGCGCGTTGTTCCATCACTCGCGTTCGGCCCTCGAGATCGACGGCCGGCCTGTCGAACTCGGTGACGTGAGCGCCACGGGGCTCTGCTATGTGGCCGACGCCGCAGCGCTGGTGCCCCCGATCGGTGATCTCGTCGACTTCCGCCTCGAATTGTCGGGGCGCGAAGCGGCCCATGGTCGGGGATCCATCGTCCGTGTGCAGACCCTTCCGGGCTCTGCGCGGATCGGCGTACGCTTCCTCGACCGCCTGATCACACCCGACGCGCTTCGTGCACTCGATGCCGACACGGCATTCGACCGCTCCGCGGCGCGGGGCACATCGGTCTATGCAGACGTTCCCCGCGACTACCGCGAAGCCTGCTTCGAGGCCCAGCTGCTGTTGTCCCACTGGCAGCACGTGCTCGATCAGCACGAGCGCGAGATCCGGCGAAGGGCGGAGTCCGCGACGAGGCTTGCCGATGTCGAGGCGACGGCCGTCGAGAAGATGAGGAGGGAATGGCTCGACGTACGAGAGCGCGCCGGCACGGCGTCGGACCGGATCGGCGACGGACATCCCGCGTACGCGGCCTCCCGGCAGCTGACGGGTGTCCTGCTCGCGCCCTTCGTCGCGCGCTCGCCGTTTCTCGACCGCTGCCGCGTGAAGCCCCGCGGCTATCCCGGCGACTACCTTGCGATGAGCTGGATGTACGAGGGAAAGCGCCGCGGCGACACGCTGTTCGGTCGTGTGCTCGATCAACTGGGTCTCGAGGAGCGCCTTGCCCACACGGTTCCGATGCGGCGCGACGCGCTGCTCGAGCATCTTGCGTGGCGCGCAGAGCGCCCACGAGTCGACGGTCGACCGACTCGCATCCTCAACCTCGGCGCGGGACCGGCTCGCGAACTGCACGAGTGGCTCGACCGGCTCGCACCCGGTCCCCGGCTCGAGCTGGTGCTGATCGACCAGGACGAGGAAGCACTCGCCTTCGCACATGAGCGCGTCACGCGCGCCGCGCTTCGCCACGCGGGACGCGTGCGTGTGATCTGTCGCCACCTGTCGTTCCGTCAGCTGTTCGCTGCGCCGCAGCAGCTCCAGGAACTCGGCGGATGCGGACTGATCTACTCGGCGGGGCTCTTCGACTATCTGCGTAACACGACCGCGGAGACACTGATCAAGCAGTGCTTCGAACTGCTCGAGCCCGGCGGTCGACTGCTGGTCGGCAACGCCGCGGATGCGCCCGTCGTCCGTTGGCTCCCCGAATACGCACTCGACTGGAAGATGATCTATCGCACCGCGCAGGACATGCGTGGGCTCGGCGCCCCGTTCGCCGAGCGCGCTCGGATCGAACAGGGGACCGACGCGAGCGGCGCATGGCACCTGCTGACGTTGACGCGCTCCGACTGAAGGCCATCGAAGTCGCATCGACCACCACGTATTCCGACCGCGCATGCCGATCCGTGCGGCCGGTCTGAAAAGGAGTGGACAACCCACATGAGAACCGAACCTCTGGCGCCCGCCGGCGCATCCGAAGCGGCCGTCCAGGCCCACTACGACACGGGCAACGAGTTCTATCGACTGTGGCTCGATCCGACGGTCACCTACTCGTGCGCACTCTGGGGGGATTTCGGAGACGATGTCGGGGGCGATGCCGACGCTGCAGACCTCGAGCTCGCACAGCTTCGCAAGCTCGATCATCACGCCCGCGAGGCTCGGGCCACGCGGGGCTCCCGCGTCCTCGACATCGGCTGCGGCTGGGGCTCGATGCTGAGGCGACTGGTCGAGACCCACGAGGTCGGAGAGGCAGTGGGACTGACGCTCAGCAAAGCGCAGTACGAACACGTCGCGGGCCTGGGCCTGCAGCGTACACAGGTCCTGCTCGAGAGCTGGGCCGACCATGAGGTCGCGCAGCCCTATGACGCGATCGTCTCGATCGGCGCGCTCGAACACTTCGTGCGACCCGAGACGTCGACTCGCGATCGGATCGAGATCTATCGCCAGTTCTTCCGCTCGTGCCGCAGGCTCCTCGTGCCCGGTGGACATCTCTCGCTGCAGACCATGGCCTATGGGATCGGGGGATTCGTGAAGGGCGCCCTCTCGACGATCTTCCCGGAGTCCGATCTGCCCCGGCTCGCCGAACTCGCCGAAGGGATGGAGGGCTCGTTCGAACTCGTTCGCATGCGGAACGACCCGGCCCACTACGCGCGCACGGTCCGCATCTGGCGGGAGAACATGCGCCCGCACCGCGCCGAACTGGCGCGCCTGGCCGGCGACGCCCGCGTCGTCCACTACGAGAAGTTCCTCGAAGCCGGTGCGCGGGGCTACGAGGCAGGCGTCTTCAACCTGTTCCGGATGACGCTTCGGCGGGTCGACTACGGCGGGTAGACCAGGGCGACAAGTCGTGACCGTCGGTCCGGTGGTTCGTCCGGATCGTCGAAGCCTCCTCCCCTTCCGGATCGCCTGGGGGGCGAACCGTTCCGATCGAGGCGGAACCGTGGCGCCTCGTCGGCCCGCACCAGGCGGATCGCCCGCCGCACCGGTCGTGCTGCTCAAGGGGGCTGGCGCAGGATCCGATCGCACGTGGGATGTCCCTGCATCCCGAATCCGGACGCGACCGCTACGTCGCCTATCGCGAGGCCTTCCGCCGCGAGCGGATGCCGAGCCACGTCCGGATGGGCGCCGCGATCGCCCTGACGATCAACACGGGCTTCGCGGTCCTCGACTATCTGGCCTTCCCGGAGAGCTGGCATCAGTTCGTGATGCTGCGCGTGGCGCTGAACGGGCTCTTCCTCGCCGTGTATTTCCGCACGGCGGAGACTCGACCCGGCGGGTCGCAGATCGCGATCTGCCTGTCGCTCGCCGGGGCCCTGCTGCTGATGGTCTATTCGACCGGCGCCGCCATGAGCGACTACTACGCCGGCTTGATCCTGCTGTTCGTCGCGATGGGCGTGCTCTTCCCCCTCAGTGCCCGCGAGTCCGCGAGCATCTGCCTGCCGGTGACCGCCGCCTACGCGCTGTCGCCACTCGTCTCCGCACCGGATCTCGACTGGTCGCGATACGCGATCCATCTGGTCTTCCTGCTCGGAGCGACCATCGAGGGCATCGCGAGCTGCGCTTTTCTCGATCGCATGCGCTTCACCGACTATCAACAGCGACAGCAGATCGTCGAGACCAACGAACATCTGCAGGAGATGGATCGGCTGAAGTCGCGCTTCACCGCGAACATCCATCACGAATTGCGTACGCCCCTCACGCTGATCCTGGCGCCCCTCGAGAGCCTGCTCGCCGGGTCCTTCGGTCCCGTCGCCGCCGAGCAGCGCAGCTACCTCGAGACCGCCCGTCGGAACGCTGTCCGCCTGCTGCGGCTGATCAACGAACTGCTCGATCTCGCCCGGATCGAGGGCCACGAACATGTGCTGAGACGCAAGCCGATCGACATCCGGGAGATCGCATCGGAACTGGTACAGAATGCCGGACCGCTTGCATCCGCCCGCTCGGTCCACCTCTCGCTCGAGATCGCCGAGGATGTGCCGCTGATCCACGCCGACCGGACCAATCTCGAGAAGGTACTGATCAACCTGCTCGGCAACGCGCTCAAGTTCACCGATCGAGGTGATCGCGTCACCATCCGGATCTCGCCCGCCGAGGGGGGACTCGAGATCGTCGTCACCGACACCGGGATCGGAATCCCGATCGACAAGCTCGAACGCGTGTTCGACCGCTTTGCGCAGCTCGATTCGTCCAACACACGACGCCACGAGGGAACCGGAATCGGGCTCGCGCTCTCGCGAGAACTCGTGGACCTGCACGGCGGCACGATCGTGGCCGAGAGTGCCGGCACGGGGCACGGCGCGACGATGCGAGTCTGGCTGCCCATCGGAGAGCCCGATCTCGTAGAAGCGGATGCGATTCCCGCGACGGCCGTGGCCTCCGACGAGAAGCCGGCCAGCCGGGCGGTCCTCGACTCGCTCTCCGCGGCGACCGGTGATGCGCTGGGACCGGTCCTCGAAGCTGAGCCGCCGCCCGCCACCGACGCGAGTCCATCTACCGTCCCGCCGGACGCCCCGGAGATCCTGATCGTCGAGGACAACGCCGAGATGCGCCGCCTGATCGCCCACCACCTCGGACGGGAATTCAGGGTGCGACTCGCTTCGAACGGAAGAGTCGCCCTTGCGGCCGTTGCGGACCGGTTGCCCGACCTCGTGCTCACCGACGTCATGATGCCCGAGATGTCTGGCACCGATCTGTGTCAACAGCTCAAGTCGGATCCCGCCACCCAGGGGATACCTGTCGTGCTCCTCACTTCGAAGGCCGACCGCGAACACAAGATCCAGGGACTCGAACTCGGAGCCGACGACTACATCCAGAAGCCGTTCCATGCCCGCGAGCTGCTCGCCCGCATCCGGTCACTGATCCGCCTCCATGGCCTGCAACTCGAACTCGGAAGACGCAATCAGGCCCTCGAGGCGATGAACGTCGAGCTGCAGACGACCATGCGCGAATTGCGCGAGACGGAGGTCCAGCTGATCGCGCGCGAGCGTCTCGCGGCGGTCGGCGAACTCGCAGCGGGGATCGCGCATGAGGTCAACAACCCGGTGAACTTCGCCTTCAACGCCGTCCGGGCGCTGCTGGGCCACGTCAAGGAGATCAAGAGCATCGCCCGCCTGATGGCCGATCTCGACCCCGACGGCGTCGACGATCTCAAGAGCCGGGTGTCCGAAGTGCGTTACCTGCAGGATCAGATCGGCTTCGACGACATCACGGATTCGCTCGACGAACTCGGTCGGATCGCGATCGAGGGCCTCGAGCGGACCGCGCGCCTGGTCGGCGACTTCCGGGATTTCGCGAGGCCGCGCTCGCTGGGCGGCGATCTCATCGACCTGCGCCGGGTGATCGATTCCACGTTGCTGCTGGTGTCGCACAGTCTCAAGCAGGCCGGGATCACGGTCGAACTCGCGGTCGATGCGACGCTGCCTGTCGTGCCCGGTGATCCACGCGCACTGGCCCAGGTATTCCTCAACTTGATCAACAACGGCATCGATGCACTGGGCGCACGCGGCGGAACAATCTGGATCGATGTCTCCGCGATCGACGGCGGCGCCCGGGTCGATGTCCGGGACGACGGTCCCGGCATCGATCCCAAGATCGGCCTGTCGCTGTTCGAGCCGTTCTCGTCCACCAAGGATTCGTCCCGCAACTCGGGCCTCGGGCTGTCGATCTGTCGGCGCATCGTCGTTCAACACGGCGGGACCATCGAAGCTCTCACGCCGGACGAAGGTGGAGCCTGCTTCCGGATCAGTCTGCCGAATTCGCGACGAGCACAATCGGACGCGTGACGGGATCGGATACGAACGCAATCGTTCCGTGGATCACCCCGCGCAGGCCGCCTCCGCGCGCTAGCATCGTTTTCCTTCAATCGCCGAACGGAGGCCGACGATGGCCGAGAGCAGATCCGCAGACGAGGTCGCGAACGAGATCCACAACTACGAACGCGTATCGATCTATGGACTCGATCCCGATGTGCAGGAGACGCTGCTCTCGACCCAGCGCGAGTGTGTCTTCAACTGGTGCACGCGCGAGGAATGGCCGATGGGCGTCATCATGTCGTGCCTGTGGCACGACGGCAGGATGTGGCTGACGGCCGGAGCGCACCGACATCGGATCTCGGCGGTGCGTCGCAACCCGAAGGTCTCGGTCGTCGTGACGAGCACGGGCACGAAACTCGGGACCGGGAAGACGATCACCATCAAGGGCCTCTGCACGATCCACGAGGACGAAGAGACCAAGCGGTGGTTCTATCCTGCCTTCTCCCGGCACCTCTACAGCGAGGATGCGAAGACCGCCCAGGCGTTCGAGAAGAAACTCGATTCGCCGCTTCGCGTGGTCCTCGAGGTGGTGCCCGAGAAGTTCGTCACGTACGACGGTACCAAGATGTTCAAGCACAGTGCTGGGCGACTCGAGGACGAGAGCGTGTTGACCGCTCCGTCCGTGTCGGACACCGAGCGTCTGGCACGCGAACTGAAGCGCCGGGGGCTCGCCTAGCTTGCCGCGGCCGTTCCGATTCTCGGTCCAGAGCTTCAGCGCGAACAGCGGCAGTGAGTGGCGGGACAGGGCCCGACGCATCGAGGCCCTCGGCTATGACGCGTTGTATGTCGCCGATCACTTCCTCGGTGCGGGACCGGCACTCGCCGCCACCCGTCATCCGCATCAGAAACTCGCCGCCGTGCCCGCCATCGCGATGGCGGCGGCCGCCACGTCGACCCTGCGCGTAGGCTGCCGGGTCTTCTGCAACGACTACCGTCACCCCGTGATGCTCGCCAAGGAGGTCGCCACGCTCGACGTCCTGTCGGATGGACGCATCGATTTCGGGATCGGAGCCGGCTGGCTTCGCGGCGAGTACGAGGCCGCCGGGATTGCGTTCGACGGAGCCGGAAAGCGCATCGATCGCCTCGAAGAATCGATCGCGCTCATCAAGGCGCTGTGGTCCGGCCAACCTGTCGAACATCCTGGCAAGCACTCGGGCAAGTACTACGGCAAGCACTACAACGTCTCGGGTTTCACCGGCTCGCCGGAGCCGATCCAGAAACCCCATCCACCGCTGATGATCGGAGGCGGCGGACGTCGTGTGCTTTCGCTCGCAGCGCGCGAGGCCGACATCGTCAGCTTCAACTTCGACAATCGTTCGGGAGTGATCGGGCCCGATGGCGTCAAGAGCGCCACCGCGAAGGCCACCGCCGAGAAGATCGAGTGGGTGCGCGCCGCAGCGGGAGATCGTTTCGACGCCCTCGACCTCGAGATCGGTGCCTACTTCACGTTCGTGACCGATACCCCGCGCAAGCTCGCCGAGGGCATGGGCAAGGCGATGGGCTTATCGACGGACGAGATGCTCGACCATCCCCACGGTTTGTTCGGATCCACGGACGGCATCTGTGACGCGCTCGAAGAGCGACGCGAGCGCTACGGGATCTCGCGCATCGCCATCGGGGACGACGCACTCGAAGCCTTCTCGCCGGTCGTTGCCCGGCTTGCCGGTCATTAGTTCTCCGTGAAGACGCCCTGCTTGATCCTCCTGACCGGCTGGGTCGACGTCGATCCCGCGCAACGCGACGCCGCCCTGCTCGCGGGCCGCGGCCCGATGGAGGCCACGCGAGCCTGGCCCGGCTGCCTCGACTACGTGTGGAGCGCCGACCCCCTCGACCCGAAGCGGATCTACATCTACGAGCGCTGGGCGGACGCCGCTTCGCTCGCGAGTCATTTCGCAGGCCCGCACTACAAGGCCATGCGCGATGCGATCGGCGCCCACGGCATCCGCGCGGTCGAGGTCTTCAAGTACTCAGTCGGTCGTCAGGGCGCCGTCTACGATGCCAAGGGCGTCCCGCGATCCGACTTCTTCGAACCCGAGTGATCCCGCACCGAAAAGGAGATCGTCCATGGAACACAGCATCGAAGACGAACTCGCGATCCGCGCTCTGGTGGACCGCTACTGCGACGCCGTGAATCGCCGAGCGACCGCGGACTGGCGCGCGACCTGGCAGCCCGACGCGAGCTGGGAACTCTTCGGCCGTCCCATGGAGGGACTCGACGCACTGACGAAGACCTTCGAGGGTGCGCTCGGGATGCTGCGCTTCGTCGTGCAGACCGCCGCCAATGGAGTGATCGCGTTCGATGGAGACCGCGCCACGGGGCGCTGGATGATGAGCGAGTGGAGCGAATCCGAGCAGCTCGGTCGGCTGCTCCTGATGTTCATCTATCACGACGAATACACCCGCAGTGGCGGCGGGTGGAGGTTCCAGAGTCGTCGCATGCAGCTGCTGTATCAGGGGCCGCCGGACCTCACGGGCAAGAGTTTCCCGCCCGGCGCGGGAAGCGCCTGAGACGCCTGCGCGTCCCGTCCGATCCCCTTCTCGAGCCGCGCGCACTGCGTGCCTCGAGTCGAACAGAGGAGCCCGAGCGTGAGCGAGCGACGGAGGATCCTGCGCCAGCCCTACATGATCGCGTTCAGGGAACAGGCGGGATTCAAGGACACCTACGGCGGCGAGGTCGGCTGGGCGTTCGTCGAGGCCATGCAGGTGCGACCCGCGGATCGCGAGTCGAAGACCGCGATCGTGTTCAGCCATCCGATCGGAGGCGGCGCGTTCCTGCCGATCATGAACGGACTTGCTGCAGCCGGGCATCACGTCGTCTACGTCAACACGCGCTATCGCGGCAACGACAGCGCGTTGATCATGGAGAAGTGCGTCGTCGATCTGGCCGCAGGGATCCGCGACCTGAAGCAGCGCTTCGGATACGAGCGTGTCGTACTCGGCGGCTGGAGCGGGGGCGGCTCACAGGCGCTCTTCTATCAGGAACAGGCCGAGCGCCCGAGTGTCACCCGGACGCCGGCCGGTGATCCACCGGATCTCACGCAGGTCGAACTCGTACCCGCCGACGCCCTGTTCATCGTGGCCGCGCACGTGAGTCGCGCGGTGACGTTGACCGAGTGGCTCGACGCATCGATCCTCGACGAACGCGACCCGGACCGGCGAGACCGCGAACTCGATCTGTACGACCCCGGCAACGTGCATCGACCGCCCTACGGCGCGGCCTTCCTGCAGCGCTACCGCGCGGCGCAGATCGCGCGCAATCGCAGGATCACCGCGTGGGTACGGGAGAAGCTCGCAGCGTTCCGGGCTGCGGGTCGCGACCAGGAGGAGTTCGGTTTCACGGTCCACGGCACGATGGCGGACCCGCGGTTCCTCGATCCCAGTCTCGATCCGAACGAGCGCCCGCCCGGTGTCTGTTATCTGGGCGACCCCCGACTCGTCAACAATGGGCCGGTGGGGCTCGCACGCTTCTGCACACTGCGGAGCTGGCTGTCACAGTGGAGCTTCGACGACTCGAACGCCCACGGCGAGCGCAACGCGGCCAATACCCACGTCCCGTCCCTCGTCGTCGGCAACGGCGCCGATTCGGCCTGTACGCCGAGCCACACGCGTCGGCTGTACGACGCGATCCCGCACGCCGACAAGCGCATGCACGAGATCCCGGGCGCGACCCACTACTACTCGGGGCAACCGGAGCAACTGGGACAGTGCATCGGGATCTACTCTGCGTGGCTCGCCGAACACGGCCTGGACGGCTGATCCCCGGTCGATTCCACGGGATCGGCGCGGCTCCGGTCAGTCCGGCATCGGCCCTCACGATCACATTCGAACCGTCGGTCGGAGCGTACGATCCCACGGATCCCGGAGGCGGTGAGCACGGTCCGTACGCGTGGATCGAGAGCGGTGCCCACTACGCGGGTGTCTGGCTGACGGACGTCGGCACACCGCAGGGGGGATCCCAGATCGGCCACACCCACATCACGAGCAACGTATATGGGAGCGGCTACGGCGACCTGGCCCACTCCTGGTATTACGACCTCCAGTGTGGACTCCTGACTTTGATTGGCGGCGGCGCATTCGACGTGGTGTCGATCGACTACCGGATCGAGCAGCGTGAAATCGAACCGGGCATCGATCCCTGGTCGTATTTCGAACAGCGTCTGCCGTGGTCGATTCCGGTCGACGACGTGCACCTGATGCTCTCTTCCGAGGGCCAGCCGGCGGCGTTCGACATCGACGACGGTTCGGTGCTCGATCTCGGCAATAGCCAGACCGACTGGCGACGCCCGGCGAGTGATGTGATGTTGCGGACGCCGAACGTGACCGGCTTCGAGGGCGTGACGTCGCTCTACATTGCGCACACTGCCCACTTCGCGTGGATCTTCATCCGGGTCACCCCTCTGAGATCTTGGTTGGCTTCGTAACCCCAAGTGTCTCAGAGGAACCCGGATGAACAACCTACCTGGCGATCACAGCTAGGCGGAGCGCCCGAGCAGCCAGTCGAAGCCGCGACGGAAGATCTCTCGTCCGTCGCGTTCGACCACATCGCCGTGCGCGACGATGATGCGATCGAAGTCCCACTCGAGGATCTGCGCGACGCTCGAACGCAGCGCGGCGTGATCCTCGAAGTAGTAGCTGCGACCGAGACGTGACGACCGGAACTTCCCGAGCACGCCGTTCAACCGCAGGAAGAACCGCGTCCCGAAACCGGGTACGTCGTGGAAGTTGAACGCGAGATCCGTGAGGATCAGCGTCCGGCTCCGAGGGTGCAGGAAAACCAGCTCGTTCATCTTCGGGCAGCCCGCGAGCATCCGGCTCGCGAGATCCGACGACCAGGGTGTCGTCGTGCCATCGAGCACCGCGGCCTCGATGCCCGTCTTCGCCTCGAGTCCCGGTGGGCCGTACACGTGTGCACGCGGAAACGCCCGCGCGGTCTCGGCCACGAAGCCGTGATGCAGCAGGCTCGGTGCCACGATCGCGGTGGGCGGACCGTTCGTCTCCAGCCAGGCGCGCAGCACCGGCGTGAGGGGCCCGGGCGAGTGCAACCACACCCCTCCATCCGACAGGCGGATCAAGCTCGACCGCGTGCCGATCTCGATGCCTCCGGGCATCGCGAGCGGATGGTCGATGACGTGCAGACCCGGTGCGAGTTCACGCGGCAACGTCGACATTCGAGCGAAGCTCGCCCAGCCGATGCGGATCAGCAAGCGAGCAGGCCATCAGCTGGACCGTCGGCGAACTCGAACGGCCTGGCCTGCTGCGCATCCCGATCGATCCGCTGGAGTGCCGACGCTGAACGGTGCCGCCTCGTCGGAGCGGCTGGAATACCCACCTCCCGGCCGGCAGAACGGGACTTTGCGGGCTCAATTCGCCTCCCTGTCGGGCCGATGCCCAGCATTGACTCGAAGGGATCTCCGTGACGGTCACTCGATCGCGTGTAGCGACCTGGCTGGCGGTTCTGGCTTCGGCTGGGATCGCCGGCGCCGCGTCGTCGGACGGATCCCCGCCGACACCGTCCGCCGGTCAGGCAACCGCCATGGGCTCTTCGTCGTCGTGGTCCGACGCGCTCGCGCGCCTGGGCTCGATGGATGACGAACCGGTCGGCCCGGTGCCTGGCGCGGCCGAGGTCTTCGCGTCGCTGATCGACGGCCTGCCGGATCAGCGCCCGAGCGGGCTTCCGGTGGGAGAGATCGCGCTGCTCGGAGTCATCGAATCATCGGATTGGCTCGGACGGCTGCAGAGCTGGCTGATGCCTCGCAGACCGCGGCTGGCCTGGATCGAAGGGGACATCCTGACGGCATTGCAGGCGCGGCGACCGAGCGCAGTGACGATCGCCGATGGCGGAAGAACCGGCGATCGCGCAAAGCTCCTCGCGTTCTCGCCGGATCGCAGTCAGATCGCCGCCGCGAACGCCGGACTCGGCGTCGATGCCCTGCTCGCCGTGCAGGTCTCGCAGACGTTGGGTTGGCCGGGCTCGCTGATCGTCGAGGCCCGCCTCTACGGCGGACGCTCCGAGGCCGCCAGCTTCGAATACGCGTCCCGGGTCGAGTTGCCCGGTGGCAGCGAGGCCTACGGCTCGTGGAATCCCCGCGCGATCACGATCGCAATCGTGGGCCTCATCGCGCTGCTGCTCTCGCGCCGCGGGCGCGGCGGCATGTTGATCGTCGACGTCAGCGCAGACGAGGCCGAGGGCCACGTGGCCTTCACCGCCTACGTGTCCCGGGGTCGCAAGCGCGAAGATCCCGACGGCAAGAACTCGGTGACGAGACGCCGTGTGCACCCGGGCAAGAACGAATTGAAACGCCTGCCCACCCAGGAGCTGCGGATCGGTGTGCGCCGTGTGGAGCGAAGTCGCGACAACCATCAGGTGGTCGCCAACGACCTGATCGAGAAGGTCGTGCAGGTCGTTCGCGGAAGGCCGGTCACCGCCACCTTTGCGTTCGACGCGCAGGCGGCCGCCGTCGAAGTGGAACTCATTCTCGGCAAGCACGGCGCTGCCCTCGGCGCCGCCTCCGTGGCCATACAGGGCGCCCCCGAGTCCGCCCGATACCTCCGTGACGGAAAGGGATCCATCCCGCTGCAGCCCGGCACCCACACTCTGCTGATCGGGTACGAGGATCGCGCGTTTCGCGTACCGGTCCGGTTCCAGAAGAAGAACCGCGAGATCGAGGTGAAGGTCGATGTCAGCCAGCTCGACAAGGCCTTCTTCAGCGGGTGCGCGGCTGCGGTGCCGGCCTTCGTGGGCGGCGATCTCGCAGGAGCGGCCAGCGCACTCGAAGCGGCGGGACTCTCCGCTCCGGCAGCCCTGCTGTGGGCCGATGTGCACCGCGCCAAGGGCGACTCGAAGGCTGCAGCGCGCGTGCTGGAATCTGCCGGCCAGCTCCACGAAGCCGCGAAGGTGCGCGCTTCGTCGGGCGACGCGGCCGGAACCGCGATACTGCTCGAACGCGCCGAGGACTGGCGCGGCGCAGCGCGCCAGCACAAGAACGCCGGCGATCTCGCCGCCGCCGCACGTGCCTTCGCGCGCGGACAGCACTGGGACGAAGCGCTCGAGTGCGCGTACGCGAGCGGCGATCGTGAAATCGCGATCGACGTGTCGACCGGCAAGAGCGACTTCATGCAGGCCGCGAGGCTGTGTCTCGAGATCGACCAGGCCGAGCGCGCGATCGTCCTGCTGCAGCGCGTTTCGCTCTCGGATCCCGCGTACGGAGAAGCCTGCCTGCTGCTGGCGGAGATGTTCAATTCACGCGGCGAGCCCGAGCTCGCACTGCAGAAACTCGACGAGGCCGTCGACGTATTCGGCAGCGAGGCGTCCCTCGAACTGCGTGAGCAGATCGCCCGGCAGATCGAGCGGAAGGGCAACCTCTCCCTCGCCCTCGAGTGCTTCGAACACATCCGCAAGCGGGACATCCACTACCCGGGCACCGCCGAGAAGATCGACTCGCTGCGCAGCCGGATCGCCCAGACGAACACCGGTCTGCGCACGACCCGGGTCGCCGAGCCGGCCGCAAACGCACCGCCTTCAGGCGAGTCCTCCCGCTATGAACTCGAACGGGAGATCGGTCGTGGCGGCATGGGGGTCGTGTATCGCGCAATGGACACCGTGCTCGGCCGAGTCGTCGCCTACAAGCGACTTCCCGAGAACCTGAAGCAGCACAAGGAGGCGGTGAAGTTCTTCATGCGTGAGGCCCGCTCCGCGGCGGCCCTCAACCACCCCAACATCGTGACGCTGCATGACGCCGGGCAGGAGGGCGACGTCTACTACCTCACCATGGAGATGCTCGAGGGGCGTTCAGTCGACGCGCTGCTCGAGAAGCTCGGGCGGCTCGACGTCCGCAACGCGCTGAAGATCGCGATCCAGGTCGCCGAGGGCCTCGAGTACGCCCACGCCCAGAACATCGTGCACCGCGACATCAAGCCGTCGAATCTGTTCGTGACCCGGAACAACCGCGTGAAGATCATGGATTTCGGTCTCGCCAAGATGGTCGAGGAGGTCCGCCGCAAGACCACGCTGATCGCCGGCACACCGCACTACATGGCACCCGAGCAGGCCATCGGCGAGTGCGTCGAGCAGAGCGCAGACATGTACGCATTCGGCGTGACGATCTACGAACTGATCACGGGCGAAGTGCCCTTCCCGTCGGGTGATGCGACCTACCACCGGATCCACACGCCCGCCCCCGACCTGCGCGAGGCCTCTCCGGAGGCGCCGGCCGCACTCGCGGAACTGGTGATCGGACTGATGGCCAAACGCCCCGAGACCAGACCTTCGGCGACCGATTGCGTGGCCCGGCTGAAAGCGATCCTGCGCTCGCTGGACTGAAGCAATCGGCGACCCGCGCGTGCGCTCGTCATTCCGGTTCAGCTTCTCGTCCAGGATTCCGATCCAGGCAGACATGCTGGAACAGGCCGGGAATCGAAGCGCGCTTCGCCGCATCGCCGCGCACCGGGGCCAGATCGCGTGGCCGGGCCCGACGTTCTGGCTGGTCGCTCTGCTGGCCCTCGCGTCGGTCCTTCTCCGGGTGCCGTTCCTGTCGGTCCCGATGATCACCGACGAGGGTGGCTACGCGTACGTGGCGAAGTTCTGGAGCGACGACTACCAGCTCTATCGCGACATCCCGTTCGACCGCCCGCAGCTGATCTTCCTGCTCTATCGCGCGGCATTCGCGTGTTTCGGCACCGACGTCACCTCGATCCGGTTGTTCGCCGCGCTGTACAACGCCGTGACGGTGGTCGCGGTCTTCCTGCTCTGCCGCCGGATCCATTCCGTCCGCGAGGGCCTGATCGGTGCCGCGATGTTCGCAGCGTTCGGCATGAGCCCGAGCATCGAGGGCTTCACCGCCAACGCCGAGCTCTTCATGCTGCTGCCGCTGGTCGTCTCCGCCCATCTCACCTTCGGCCGGCGATGGTTCCTTGCCGGTCTGGTCGGCGCCGTCGCGGTGCTCTTCAAGCCGAGTGGTGCGGCGGCGTTCGCGCTGATCGCTGCGTGGGTGCTGATGGTGGGAGCTCCGCCGCTCCGCTCGTGGCTGCTCGGCGCACTCGGTGCCGGAGTCGGCTTGCTGCCGTCGGTGGTACACGGAACGTGGATCGGCGCGGAGCACTTCTGGGCGTCGATCGCACTGCGCCTCGGCCTGTACAACGCGGAGACCGTCGGAGCCTCGACCCAGTGGATCGGGATGCGCAGTGGATTCGAGCGCACGCTGCCCGCCTGGATGTTCCTCACTCTCGCTGCCGGCCTCGGCGCTGTGCGTCGTGCCGGACCCGAGCGCAGCTTCGCGGCGATCTGGCTGCTGACCTCGCTGATCGGCGTCGCGGCCGGCGGCTGGTGGCGCCAGCACTACTTCATGCAGCTGATTCCACCCCTGTGCCTGATGGCCAGCGTTGGACTGCCTGCCTGGTACTCCGGGCGGCTTCGGATCGCATGGGGGGATCGCGCTCGCCCTCGCCCTCGTGCCGTTCGTCCAGCGCGATCTGCGACTGATGCAGCTCGATCCCGATTCGATCTCGTGGCAGCTCTACTACCGGCCCGGCTATCTGCTGTCCGACGAGATCGCGCGCTACGTCAAGCGCACCACTGGACCGGACGAGACGATCTACGTCGCCTTCGCGCAGGCCGAGTTCTACTACTTGTCCGAGCGACGCAATGCGGCGCCCCAGTTCTACTACCTCGCCGCCGAGCACTCGAGCGAAGTGTTCGGACGCGTCATCGAAGCGCTGGAAGAGAGAAGACCGAGCGTCGTGCTGCTGGTGCAGGATCCACCGCCGAAACAGATGAGCCGCGTGGACTTTCTCGCGATCCTCGACCGCGGATACACGTGGGACGCCGACTTCTCGCTCGATCCGGCGAGGCCGATGATCCGGGCCTACCGACGACGCCCGGATCGACCCGCCGAGGTCGCGGGTCACGGATCCGACGCCAGCGGACGCGATCCCACCGGCGACTACGCCGGGACCGGAAAGCCGCGTCCCTGACGCCGCGTCCCACCTGCCCGGTCGACGCGTCGATTACGCGAACAGCGGAACCCGGGGCGCGCAGAGCCGCGACGTTCCCACGCAGCAATTGCCTCAATGTTGCGTGTCGCCGAGCCGATTCCGGAGTGCACACAGGAACGACGCGCGATGCCGGTCGGGGCGTCCCGATCGATCGCGCCACCGGGCCTGGCCGACCCGCGTCCATCCCCGCGACGCGAAACCGGGAGCCGATCCGAATGCCCGTCCTGGCGCACGTCACAGCGGCTGAAGCGACCCCCGACGCTCGACTTGGACGCCTCGCGCTGCTCTGCCTGGCCGTCCTCTACGGCGGAGTCGTGGTCGCCCTCGCCGCAAGCGACCGATTCGCCTTCTTTCCGAAGGAGCTTCTGCTCCCGATCCTGCTGCTGCCCCCTGCCCTCTCGGGCCAGCTCCGCGCCTTCGTGCGCGACTGGGCGGTTTTCCTGGCCCTGATCGTGCTCTTCGATGCGCTCCGCGGCCTGATCTTCTCCGTGACGTCCCAGCACGGCTGGCCGGTCCGCATGACGTACGCGATCGAGGCAGAGCGCTTCGTGTTCGGCGGCGAAGTACTGCCGGTGCTCCTGCAGTCGGCACTTTTCGATGGCGTCGGTGTACTCGAGAAATCTCTTGCTCTCGTGCACGCTTCTCATTTCGCGGCGTTCTTCGTCTTCGGTGGCGTGATCTGGCATTGGCGCCGCAACGAGTTCCCCCGCTACGCAAAGGGCATGGTGCTGCTCTGCTACCTCGGACTCGTCGGCTACCTGCTCGTGCCGACCGTGCCACCGTGGATGGCCGCGACGTCGTTCGGCGCCATCGCGCCGATCACCCGCATCATCGGCGAGACATACAACACCGCGATCCCGAATCTGGCGGCCGCCTTCGACACCAACCCGATCGCCGCCATGCCCTCACTGCACTGCGCGATCCCGACTCTGATGTCCCTGTTCGCAGTCCGACTTTTCGGCGTTCGAGGCCTCCCGGTCGTCGCGTACACGCTGCTCGTCTACTTCAGCGTCACGTACGCGGGAGAGCACTACGGGGTCGACGTATTCGCCGGGATCGCCCTCGCGGTCACGTGCTTCGCCCTCGTCCACCATCGATCTCCCGTCCGCGCCGCAGCGAATGAAAGCCCGGATCCCGCCGCGATCGCCGTTCCGGCGCAGACCGATCCCCGCTTCGCGCGGAGTCTGATCGTCAGCGGCCTGCTCGCCGTGCTGACCGCCGTCGTCGTGACGTCGAGTCGGGCAATCGGCACGGCGTGGTCACCCGACGCGGAGTTTGCCCGCAACGAACTGCTCGGGACGAGCCCGCTCGCACACTTCCTGCTCGGTCGCGACGCCTTCCTGCGTGGAGAGTTCAACGAGGCGGCTGCACAGCTCGAGCGGCTCGCGCCCCGCGGCGAGTTGACCGAAGACCAGCGACTGCTCGCCATGGCGTATCTCGAACTCGACCGCGACAGCGACGCAAAGCGTGTTCTCGACGCACCGACGCGACCCGGCGTGGATCCCGCCCAGCAGCTCTACTGGCGGGCCAAGATCGCGCTCCACTACGGACGGATCGACGAGGCCCGGGCTGCCGAATTCGCGGCGATCCTCGAACAGGATCCCTCGCCGAATTCGCAGGATCTGTCGGCCCAGCTGCGGGCGAGCATCGAGCGGCGATCGGCGAGCCGCGACACACAGCGGCCACCGGGACCCTGATCCGGCCCGTGCGATTCAGCGCTCGGCGGCCGACAGCCGGCGGCGCTCCTCGCGCAGCGCCTCGAGTCGCATCACGACCTCACGATCCGGTGCGCCGACGCCGACCAGGGGTCCATCGAAAGACAGTGTGAAGTGCTCGCGCAAGGCATCGACCGGGTAGTAGGCGAACACCGGGTGTCCTTGCAGCACCAGCTCGGCGACCAGTTCGGGCTCGGGCCTCGTCACCACGCGCACGTCGGCGCGCTCTCCCAGGACCTTCTGGACGTACATTCCGAACACCGCGTCGAGCTTCCACTCGGGCGGAGTGGTGTAGTTCACGATGATCGCGCTCTCGGGCAGATCGGCGACCACCTTCCGGACGAACTCCTCGGCGCCGCGCTCTCCGCTCATGTCCACGGCCGCGTAGTTCCCGGCGATCATCGCCAGCGGCAGCGCACAGAAGACGCCCTCGACGAAGCGCGGCAGGCGAGGCGTGGCCACTCCGGTTTCGCGACGCTCGGCGAGTTCGACGAAGGATTCGACCCCGAGACCCGCGAGCACACACAGGATCGCAGTCGTCGGCAACAGGAACACTTCGACGTCGTGGACCGCGTACCAGAAGAACCAGTACACGTTGCCGACGATCATCAGCGCGACGACCGTCGCGTCCCACTTGCGGGCGCGGATCAGCCAGATGAATCCGGCCAGCGCGAGCAGGAGACCGATGGCCAGCAGCTGCTCGGCGAAGGATCCCGCGAAGTGCAGCACGCGCTCGCCGAAGGCTCCGTCCTCGAGGAACCAGTGCTTGTAGTTGCCGCCGGTGATCATCCAGAAAAAGCGATCGGCGCTCGCCGGGTCGCCGAAGTTGAGCGCCGGTCGACTCGCGGCGCGCCACGGCAGGTACAGATAGATCGATGCTCCGGCCAGTGTGGCGAGCAGCGCGCCGAAGCCGATCCGGATGCGGCTCGCCGGACTTCGCGCGGTCGCCGCACCCGCGTCGCGATGATTGCGGATCGGCGGCGCGTCGAAGCCGAGGACGAGGGCCGCAAAGCCGAGTCCGAGTGTCGCGATCGACAGGTGGACGCCGAGCCCGAGGCCCGCGAGGAACGCTGCCGCGAAGAGCAGACCCGCTCGGCTCTGCGACACCCCGCGGAGCAGCAGCAGCCAGACGGCGAGCGTGAATGCGAGTCCCGGCGCATAGACCTCGGCGACCACCGCCTGGGCCCAGAACAGAGACCCCGCGCCGAGCAGCCCAGCCGCCACGCAGGCGGCGGCCGGCCGCGCGCCCAGCGACCGCGCGATCGTGAACACCAGCCTGACCGAGACCGCAGCGAACACCGCACTCATCGCATTGACGGCGACCGCGGGTGCGATGGGCAGCCAGGTGAAGGCGTGGCCGAGCAACGTATAGAGCGGATAGCCCGGCGGATGCGGGATTCCGAGCACCACGGATGCGGTCACGAGCTCGGCGGAGTCGTACCAGTAGACGGTCGGGCAGAGGGTCAGGAGGTACAACGCCAGGAACGCGAGTCCGAGCAGCGTGGCGAGCATTGCGTCGCGCCTCGCGAGGAGCGGGCCTCGCGCGGCCTGCGGCGGCGATTCTGAATCGGGCATGTCGTGACAATCGGCCGGGTAGCGGGAATCTTGATTGCGAGCTGCGCGTCGCCGGGGAGCGGGCGTGGCGCGAACTGCCAAGAAATCCGCACCAGACTTCCCGCGGTGCGCGCCGATCTCCCGAGCTCCACGGATTCGAGGGGTATTCACGTCGGTTCCTGCGTGGGTGACGACCCTGCCAGATCGACCCTCGACCTCCGAGCAGACCCGATCGATGCAATGCACTGTGCTATCGCGTGCATCGAAGGGCATCTTGGCCCGCCCATGCACGACTGGAGAAACGCATCGATGAGAATGCACTCGTCGCGCCGCGCACTCACCGGCCTGCTCGCGCTCGCTCTGCTTGCCAGCTTCCACGCCGATCCCGCCGCGGCCGTAGGTTTCGGCGGTTACTTCGAGTACGGGCGCGGCTTCGGCGGATCAGGTGGAAATCTGGGGAGCGCCGCCGGCCTGACCGGCATTCCTCTCGGCGCTGTCGCTCGCAACGAGTTCGGCGTGGGCTTCTCGCTCGACACCAATCTCGCCCGGAACCGACTCTTCAACTACCGCCTCGACCTCGGATTCCATGTCGCCGAATGGGCGAGTCCGACAGTGGGCCTGGCAAACGGATACGGGTTCATGTGGAACAACGCCTTCGGTTTCGGCGTGTTCCGCAACGAGCACTTCCGCCTGTGGCTCGGACCCGCCGGACGCATCAACTTCGACTTCTACGATTCGTTGCCCCTCGCCTCCGACGTCTCCGACTTCCAGGTCGGCGTTGGTCCCGAAATCG
Source organism: bacterium (assembly GCA_031413515.1). Classification (GTDB taxonomy): domain Bacteria; phylum Myxococcota_A; class UBA9160; order UBA9160; family UBA4427; genus TMED88. Next base: position 51,643 of record JANOFF010000060.1, on the reverse strand, counting down.
GATTCAACGTGAACCTGGGTCGCCATTTCACGTCGACACTCACCGTGGCCTACAACTACAGGTGGGGCTGGTATCTCTTCGTCCCGGTCTCCAACTACATCGCGCTCACGAGCCTCGGCCATACCGACAACTACGTTGGCGTGAATCTGGCGTTCTTCTTCCGGACTTCGGGCGACCAGTTCAGGCTCGATCGTTAGTCCCGGCTCCGATCCTGAAGTGCGAGATCTGGATCTCCTCGCCCACGTCCGCATAGTCGCCCATCGCCCGGCCCGCCCTGAACTCGGCCCAGGAGATCGGGCGGTAGCGGGGCTCCCGATACCGCGGCAGCGGCGCGTATCGGCTCGCGTATGCAGGATTGAAGAAGAACGGCGCGCTGAACCGCACACGCTCGCGATTCGCGAGCACGCGGTGGAGCGGCGCAGGGTATTCGTCGTTCGACCACACCTGCACGACGTCGCCGATGTTGATCACGAGGGCACCCGGAATCGGTTCGACGAGGACCCAGTCTTCACCGCGGCGCACCTGCAGTCCCGGCTGCTCGTCCTGCATCAGCACCGTCAGAGCTCCGGCGTCGGTATGGTGGCTGATCCCGAGTGTGCCCGTGTCGGGGACGAAGCCCGCGTCCGGCGGCGCCGGATCCGGGCAGACCGGGTAGTGGTTGAGCCGCAGGTAACTGGTGTGGCTCGGGCCGAAGTCCGCCTCGAGGCGCCCGGATTCGGCCCCGAGGTTCTTCGCGATCACCCCGAGCAGTCGGTACGAGATGGCCTCGCAGCGAGCGAAGTGTCGCTGCATCACCGGACGGAAATCCGGCAGATCATCCGGCCACTGCACCTTCGCCTTCACGAACGGCCCGGGAGTCCCGTCGCTGCCGAGGTCGAAGATCTCCTTCCAGTCGCGCCGGTTCTTGGTGAGTTCACGGTCGTAGAAGCCCCACGGATTCTCGGCGCTGCGCTCGATGGCACGCTTGCGATCGGCGGGCAGCGCGAAGAAGCGCGACATCATCGTGCGCACTTCGTCGATCTCGGACTCGGGGATCCCGTGCCCGACGATCTGGAAGAAGCCCCAATGTCGACACGCCGCATCGATCTCGGCGCGACGCATCGCGTCGATACTCGACACGTCGATGACGGGGACCTGATCGGACATGGGCGTGATCTTCCCGAGGGACTCGGTGGTCGCCGAATGCTCGAACGTCGACACGGCGACGGTCGTACGGATCGTACCGGCTGACCGACTGCGCGCAATCCTGAAGAGATCCGATCCCACCTCGCGCTTGATCTCGATTAGGATGACTCGACATGACCCGAAAGCTCATGCTCTGGTCGGCCCTGTTCGCGTCTCTCGCTGCTGTACCGCCCTCGACGGGACAGGGTGCCGAGATTTCGAAGTCTTCCCTCGCGAGCGACGCCGCCACCTTCGGCACGCTGCCCGTGATGTGGGGCGTCGAGCTTTCTCCGAGCGGCGAAAAGATCTCGGCGCTTCAGATGCACGCGAGCGGCGTGCCGATCGCGGCAGTCGTGTCGTTGTCCACTGGCAAGACCTCGCTGCTCGCGGCCAGCGAGAAGGACCGATTCGATCTCACGTGGTGCCGCTGGGCGAACGACGAGCGCCTGCTCTGCGGCTACAGAGGGGTCGCGCACGATGCCGGCGATCCGTACTACGTGACGCGACTGATCGGAGTCGATGTCGATGGCAGTGATATGAAGGTGCTGATGCAGCGGCAGCTGAGAGATGAATTCGCCCAGTTCCAGGATCGGATCATCGACTACCTGCCCGACGATCCGCACAAGGTATTGGTGATCGTTCCAGACGAAGCCGGCTCGGGGGTCGATGAACTCGACATCCGGACGGGCCGTCTCGACAGGTTGATTCGTTCCCGAGCCGATGCGTTCGATTGGATGACCGACGGAACCGGTCGACTGCGGATCAGGATGCTGATGGACGAGAAGGGCGTCGAATGGCAATTCCGACGCGCGACCGGCAACGACTGGCACCCGCTTCGTGAATTCCCTTTCGAGGCCGCCACGCCGACGTTTTCGCCGATCGGATTCGGCGAGGATCCGGACCAACTGCTGGTCTTCGAATCCCATGACGGCCGCATCGCGCTGCTCTCGATGAACCTCAGCCGCGACGATCCGGAACCCACACTCGTGTATGGCCGGCCGGATGTGGACCTGGCCGGAGTCGTCCATCTCGGTCGCCAGCAACGACTGGTTGGCGTGCAGTACGCGACGGACAAGCTGCACACCCACTATTTCGATCGCACCGTCGGGAAGATCCGCGACGACGTCGGCGCGGCCCTACCCGGCCAGGCGATCGACGTGCTCGGGGAGAGCTGGGATCGCAGGTTCTACCTGCTGCATGCCTCCAGTGATCGCGATGCGGGAACCTACTACCGCTACGACGCGAAGAAGCACGAGCTGCTGCTGGTGATTGCTTCCCAACCCCGGATCAAGGATCGGCAGCTCGCAGCCATGAAGCCTGTCCATCATCCTGCGGCGGACGGACGAGAGATTCCCGGATACCTGACACTTCCCGCACAGCGATCCCAGGGCCAACTGCCGGTGGTGATCCTCCCGCACGGAGGACCCGAGAGCCGGGATATCTGGGGGTACGACTGGCTACCCCAGTTCTTCGCTGCCCGGGGCTACGCGGTCCTTCAGTCCAACTTTCGAGGTTCTGGCGGCTTCGGAGAAGAATGGGCGGGTGATGGGGGATTCAAGGCGTGGCACCTCGCCATCTCGGACATCGACAGTGGTGCACAGTGGCTGATCGATGAAGGCATCGCCGACCCGGAGCGGATGTGTATCGTCGGTTGGAGCTTCGGCGGGTACGCGGCGCTGATGAGCGCCATCGAACGACCGTCCCGCTATCGCTGCGTGGTGAGCATCGCGGGGGTGACGGATCCACGAAAGCTGATCGAGATTTCCGGCTTGTCGGGGCCGATCGAAGAGTTCGTCGGTCGCGATCCCGAGGTCCTGAAGCGGGGTTCACCGAAGCACCGTGCCAGAGAGCTGATGGTTCCTGTCCTGCTGTTCCACGGGGACGAAGACGTGAACGTCGACGTCGGGCACAGCCGGGCACTTGCGAAGGCGCTGCGCAACGAAGGCAGATCCGTCGAACTGATCGAGTTCGACGATGCCGAGCATTCGATCTGGAATTCGAAGGATCGGATCGAGATGCTCGAACGCATCGGTGCGTTCCTCGATCAGCACACGAAGCCGACGACGTCGACACGTCCTGCGGACGGAAGCTGATCTCTTGCGAGCAGCCGCCTTCAGTCGAGTGGATCCACGACGAGGTCGGCGAGGATTGCATCGGCGATCAGTCGCCCGGCGCGGCGATGCCCCGCTTCGTTGAAGTGGGACTCGTCCTCGAAGTACTCGGCCTGGCCTGCGAAGGCTGCGTTGATGTCGATCACCGGCACCCCGAGCCGCTCGCCGACCGCGAACGTCGTCGCCTTGTAGTCGGGCCCGAAGTTCTTCCAGTGATCCGGTGTCGGCGAATCTCCGATCCAGGGCCGCGTCAGCAGCAGGACCCGCGTGCCGTGCTGTCGCGCCCCTTCGATCATCGCGACGAGATGGGCGTCGTACTCGCCGAGACTCACCCGGAACACGAGCTCGGGCTGCGTGTTCGCCCGCGCGCGCCCGGCGATCGCGTCCTGCCCCTTCAGGATCAGTCGTCCGATCGCAAGGCGATAGAGGAACATCCGCTCGGGCGTCGTCGAGACGCGCGACACGTACTCCGCATCGCTCACCGCGACTTTGTGGGCTTCGTTGGCCCCGTAGCTGATCAGGACGATGTTCGGATCGAGCCCCATGAACTCGCGCATTCTTGCCTCGCCCTGCGCGGCCGTATGACCCCAGACACCTGCATTGATCACGTTTGCCGGCGGATGCGCGGCCTCGAGGTCCTGCTCGAGGAATCGCGGCCAGTGCAGATCCTCGGACCCCCAGCCGAGAGTGTTCGAATCGCCGAGGGCCAGCACACGCAGTTCGCCCGGAGCCCGTTGCGGGGCGAGTTCGCGTCCGCGATAGCCGAGAGCGTTGAAGACGCTTCGACCCGGACGCGGGCGCCAGATCTGTTCGGGATCGAACTCGAAATCCGAGTTCTCGAACGAGAACTGGAAGCGAGCATCGTGGGCTCCGCCGACCACCTCGATGTCGACCGGCGAGTAGTGGACACCGACCAGCCGAAGCACGAACTCGATCAGCAGCATCGAAAGCGTGAACGAGCCGACGACCAGTGCCACTTTCGTGCGGGTACGGGGTCTGCTTTGCGACACCCGGGAGCCTCCTGATCAGAGTGGCGGGGCGGACGGCCGCTCCTGGACCGTGCCGGCTGGAACGGGCGCCGAGCCTAGCAGCTCGAGCCGGCAGATCCGCCGCTCAGGGGATCACGTGGGCTTCGCGGAGGGAGGCGATGCGGGAGGCGTCGTATCCGAGTTCGCCGAGCACTTCGTCCGTGTGCTCGCCGAGCGTCGGAGCGAGACGCGAGACAACGTGCGGCGTTCCGTGGAAGCGCGCCGCGGGTCGCGCCATCCGCATCGCACCCGCCGTCGGATGCTCGGTCTCGACGATCGCCTCGTTGTGGCGCAGCTGCTCGTCCTCGAGCATCTCCTCGATCGAAAGAACGGCGCCAGCCGGCACGTCCTCTTCGATCATGCGCGCCAGCAGTTCGCGGGTCGGGCGCACCGCGATCAACTTCATGATCTCGGTACCGAGTTCCGCGAGATTCTCGGTGCGTGCCTTGATCGAACCAAAGCGCGGATCCTCGCACCACTCGGGTCGATCGAGAGCACGAAACAGCCCATGGTATTCGGAGTCCAGCGTCGCGAACCACAGGATTCGGCCGTCAGCCGTCTCCCAGAGCCGGTAGATGTCGTAGAGGGCGTGGCCCGGAACGACGTCCTCCCCGATCAACGTGTGCTTCAGCATTCCGTCCGGCCAGAAGAACGCGAGCGATGCATCGGTCATCGGCACCTCGATCTTCTGTCCGCCCGCGCCGCGCTCCCGGGCGAACAGCGCCGCGGTGATCGCCTGGGCGGCCGTATAGGCGCTCGACTTGTCGGCGACGATGTTGCGCACGAGGTCGGGGATCGGCACCTCGGGATTCACCTGGACGGCCACGTGCCCGGTGATGCCCTGGATGATCGGATCGTAGACCCGGCGCTGCGCGTACGGACCGTCGGGCCCGTAGCCGCTCACCGAGCAGTGGATCAATCGTGGATTCAGCTCATGCAGATCATCCCATCCGAGTCCGAGGCGTTCGGCGGCACCGGGACGCCAGTTCTGGATGAACACGTCGGCATCGCGCAGCAGGTCGTAGATCACCTCGCGTCCAGCCGGCTGCTGCAGATCGAGCACGATGGCGCGTTTGCCACGATTGCAGTTCATGTAGAAGGCCGTCATGCCGCCGCGGCGGAACAGGCCGGCGCGAAGCACGTCCCCGAAGCCCGGTGATTCGACCTTGATCACGTCGGCGCCCTGGTCGGCAAGCATCATCGCGGCAAGCGGACCGGACACCACCGCCGAGCAATCGATCACGCGCACTCCATCGAGCGGTCCGGGCACGAAGACGATCCTCCAGCAGGTCGTGTGTCGATGCATTCTACGCCAACTCGCGGTCGATCAGATCGACAATCGATCGCTCCTGCTTGCCGTCCGGAGCGTCGCGGTAAGCTCGTCGGGATGAGCGATGCCGGCGCGCGAGGAATCGATCTGCCCGACCTTTCCAACATGGTCGAGTTGCCCGAATCGGCGGTGACGGGCTTCCGCGATCGAGGCCACGTGTTGATCGGGGGACTCGCATCCGAACAGGAGGTCGCCGCCTATCGCCCTGCCCTGCTCGAGACGGCGCCGAAGGGACGCTACGACCATCGGCCGCTCGCGGAGCGCGACACCTACGGCCGGGCATTCATCCAGATGTTCAATCTCTGGATCCACGACGAGCGGGTCCGGCAATTCGTCTTCGCACGGCGATTCGCCGGGGCAGCCGCCGACCTGCACGGCGTCGACGCCGTGCGGCTCTATCACGATCAAGCGCTCTTCAAGGAGCCCGGAGGTGGCATCACGCCATGGCACCAGGACCAGTACTACTGGCCGCTGGATACCTCCGACACGATCACGCTCTGGATGCCTCTCGTCCCCGTCGACGAACAGATGGGGACGATGGTGTTCGCGTCGGGCTCCCACCGGCATGGCCAGCTCGCCGAGCATGCGATCGGCGACGACTCCGAGGCGGCCTTCGCGAAGTGGGTCGACGAGCGCGGACTGCGCGTCACGAGCGACGGCGCGATGCAGCCGGGCGACGCGAGCTTCCATGCGGGTTGGACGCTCCACCGCGCGGGACCGAACCAGAGCGAGCGCATGCGCGAAGCGATGACCATCATCTACTACGCCGACGGCACGCGCGTCGGTCCCCTCGATCACCCGGCACGTCGCTTCGATCGCGACACCTGGCTTCGGGGCTGCGAGCCCGGCGGAATCGCGGCCGGTCCGCGCAATCCCGTCCTGTATTCGCGGGATGGCGTGGCCTGACCACCCGGCGATGTCTGCCGCGACTCAGTCCCGACGCTTGCGCGAGGATCCGATCCAGCCCCGCCTTCGGAAGTACAGCGCCATGCCGACCGCCACGATGACCATCACTCCGAGCACGATCGGATAGGCCCACGGCCGATGCAGTTCGGGCATCGAGTCGAAGTTCATTCCGTAGATGCCGGCGATGAAGGTCAGCGGGATGAACATGCTCGACATCAACGTCAGCACCTTCATGATCTCGTTGCTGCGAAAACTCACTTGCGAGAGATACAGCTCGGCGAGGCTGACGGCGGTCTCCCGCGCCGACTCGACACGGTCCATCACCTGCGACATGTGGTCGAAAGTGTCCCGCAGAAACGATCGGATCTCATCCTTGATCACCGGTGAGGGATCGCGCAGCATCGACGCGAGCGCCTCCTTCTGCGGAAGTCCCACGCGGCGGATCACGGCGAGCGCGCGGCGCAACTCATGCAGCGGGGCCAGCAGATCCCGACGGGGGTCCTGCGTGATGTCGTCCTCGAGCTCATCGAGCCGCTCGATGATGTCATCGACGATCGGGAAGTAGTGGTCGACGGCTGCATCGAGCAGCGCATAGCAGAGATAGCCCGAACCGAGCGCGGTGATGCGCGGGTTGCCCGCCCGGATCCGCGCGCGGACCCCTTCGAAGAGTCCGAGCGGGCGATCCTGGAAGCTCAGCAGGATGCCGTCTCCGGCGATGATGGAGACCTGGGGCGGTGTGGTGATGCCGTCGAGCAGCCCGAGCGGAACTCGCGCCACGAGCAGTTGACGGGGACCGTACAACTCGCTCTTCGCCCGCTCCGGCATGTTCACCGCATTCTCGAGCTCGATCGGATGCAGGTCGAACGCCCGACCGATCTCCTCGAGGATCGCCACATCGCCGAGGCCCTGGATATCGATCCACGTCACACCCGCGCTCCGGATCAAACCGCGCAAGGCGTTCGGCGCGACGTCCTCGAACTCTTCGACCGGGCCGCTCCCGTAACGCATGACGCGGATACGCGGCGGCGGTGAGTCGCGGGGTGGCTTCAACGTGCCCGGCCTGTCGCCGGCCCCGGACTTCCGGGGCTTGCGGGATTTCTCGTGTGCGTCTCGCATCTTCAACGCTTCGGGTCCTTCACTTCTTCCATCCCTCTCCTCGCCGCGGTCGCGGTACCGGAAGTCGGGGCTGTTTCCGGAATGTCCCTGCGATCCGGCTGGAACCTGCGATCGGCGACGCTTGCGCCGGGCGCGCCCCCGATCGCGTCAGAACGCGTACGCACCGCCCTTCTCGATCGCGCGTTTGTATGCGGGCCGAGCCTTGATTCGCGCGAGGAATGCTTTCAGTCGGCCGTAGTCGCCGAGGCGCCCGAACGCATTCGCGGCTTCCACCACGAACGACAGCTGGATGTCGCAGCCGGTGAGTTCGCGCCCCATGAAGAAGTCCCGTCCTTCGAGAGTTCCATCGAGATACGCGAGATGGTTGGCGATCTCGCTGGCGATGCGCGGGTGGAGCGGCGCGCCGGCGTCGCCGAGCCGCCCGACGTAGAGGTGCAGCATCAAGGGGAGCATCGCCGATCCCTCGGCGTAGTGGAGCAGTTCGCTGTAGCGGGCCAGGTCCCTGGGCGAATCATCGGGCATCAATCGACCGAGGCCGTAGGTGCGGATCACGTACTCCACGATCGCACCGGATTCGGCGATCGTGATGTCGCCATCGACCAGCACGGGCGCCTTGCCGAGCGGGTGCACGGCCAACAACGACGGCGGCGCGAGATTCGTGACGCTGTCACGTTGATGCTTGACGATCTCGTACGGAAGTCCGAGCTCCTCCATCAGCCAGAGGATGCGTTGCGAACGGGAGTTGTTGAGATGGTGGATTCGGATCATCGGATGGGCTCGCCTCGAAAGGGGTTTCTGAAGCGCCGAGGCTATCCCAGCTGAACGCGCCTGCCATCGACCCCACCACCCGCACGGTCAGCGAGCCAGCACCACGACGGCGAGGTCGGCGTCCCGGTTCGGAGCGATCTCGACGAGCCTGCCGCTCCGCGAGTCGACGTGGATCGCCTGCAGGATCTGGATGCCGCGCGCCTCGCACAGCTCTTCGAAATCCCGGATCGACGGGAAGCGTCGATTCGGTGTGTCGTGCCACTCGTATGCATACGGTCCCTCGCCTTTCGGGAGCCGCCCTTCCGCCATGAACATCTCGCGCATCGGCTGATGGGCGAAGTTGGGGAAGCTCACGATTCCCCGTCGCCCGATCCGGACCAGTTCGTCGAGCACACCCGCGACGTCGACGATCGATTGCAGGGTCTGTGACAACAACGCGACATCGAAGCTCTGATCCGGGATCGCGGTCAGTCCCTGATCCAGATCGGCGTGGATCACATGGAGACCGCGTTCGATGCACCGCACTACTTCTTCCAGTTCCCACTCGACGCCGAGCAGGGGCGCGTGACCGCGCTCGCGCAGGATCGAGAGCAGTTCGCCGTCGCCACAACCGAGATCGACAACACTCGTCCCGGCGGGCATCAACCGGACGATCATCTCGTAGTCGATCCGCCGTGCATAGAAGATGCTCGTCGGCGCCTCGGTGTGGGGCGCACCCGGCATCGCCGCGCCGCGCCCAGCCCGGGGATCTCCGCCGAGCGCTGCGGCGATCGTGCGGATCCCGAGCGGCATGACCTCCTCGAGCAGGAACGAATCGTGGCCGGCGATGCTGTCGATCTCGCAGGCACTGACCGGCTTCGACTGCGCGACGAGCGCGTCGACGAGCTGGCGCGACGCCGAAGGCGGATACAGCCAATCGCTCGAGAAGCTGAGGAACAGCCAATCGCAGGTCGCCGGGGCGAGAGACGCGCGCAGCATCGGTGCCGATTCGCCGAGATCGAACAGATCCATCGCGGTCGAGAGCGTGATGTAGCTGTTCGCGTCGAATCGCTCGACGAAACGATTGCCCTGGTGGGCGAGGTAGCTGCCGACCGAGAACGTGCTCTCGAAACCGGTCTCGACCTGGCGGGGCGCATGCCGAGTCGGATCGAACTTCGCCCGCATCGATTCGTCGGACAGATACGTGATGTGGGCCAGCATGCGCGCGAGAGCGAGACCGGCCTCGGGTGCCGGACCGTCGTAGTACTGCCCGGCTGCGAAATGTGGATCGTGGCGGATTGCGTTCCGGCCCACGACATCGAACGCGATCCCCTGGCTGCTGAGGCGCGGAGCCGCGGCGATCACGATGCACGTCGCCACCCGATCGGGCTCGGCGATCGCCCAGGTCAGCGCCTGAAGCCCGCCGAGCGAGCCGCCGATCACGTCGAGGCGGGCGATCCCGAGATGCTCGATCAGGCGCCGCTGCACTTCGACCATGTCGCCGACGGTGATGACCGGGAACTCGGCTCCGTACGGACGTCCGCTACGGGGATCGATGAAGTTCGGTCCCGTGGTCCCGCGGCAACCACCGAGCACGTTCGAACACACGATGAAGTGCCGCGCAGGATCGAGCGCCTTGCCGGGCCCCACCAGCAGCTCCCACCAACCCGGATCATCGGCCGCATCGTGACGCGCCACGTGCGAGTCACCACTCAGCGCGTGACAGACCAGGACCGCGTTCTGCGCGGAGGCATCCAGCGTGCCCCAGGTCTCGAAGCAGATCGTGACCTCGGGAAGCGCTCCGCCGTTCGAGAGCTCGAGCGGCTCGGGCGAGGTCCAGCGCTGCGCATGCCGCAGCGGTGCCGCGCCGCGCAGGTCATCCGAGGACGGGGGCAGTCGCACGTCGGGATCCCGCCTGTCCGCGCCGCTCAACGACTCGCGCGCAGCGCCTGATCGAGATCGGCGATGATGTCTGCCACGTCCTCGATCCCGACGGAGACCCGGATGTACTCGGGTGACACCCCCGTGGAGATCTGCTCCTCGCGGGTCAGCTGCGAATGGGTGGTCGACGCGGGGTGGATCACCAGGGTCTTGGCATCTCCGATGTTGGCGAGGTGGCTCGCGAGTTTCACGCTCTCGATGAACTTCCTGCCCGCGCTCTCACCGCCCTTGATCCCGAAGCCGAGGATGGCGCCCGCGCCGGCGGCGAGATAGCGCCGTGCAGCCGCGTGCTGCGCGTGACTCGGCAGACCCGGATAATTGACCCACTCGACCGAGTCGTGTGCTTCGAGGAAGCGAGCCACCGCGAGGGCGTTCTCGCAGTGTCTCGGCATCCGCAGATGCAGTGTCTCGAGACCGAGCAGCGTCAGGAACGCGGCGAACGGGCTCATCGCCGCGCCGGTATCACGCAGCCAATGCGTCCGCATGTGCATGATGTAGGCGATGTTGCCGAGCGGTCGCAGCGCCTCTTCGAATACGGCACCGTGATAGGAGGGCGACGGCGCACAGAACTCGGGCCAGCGCGTCGGATCGTCGGCCCAGCGGAAGTTCGCGCTGTCGACCACCGCGCCACCGATGTGCACGCCGTGACCGCCGATGAACTTCGTCGTCGAATAGACGACGATGTCCACCCCGTGTTCGATCGGACGAAGCAGCATCGGCGTCGTGACCGTGTTGTCGCAGATGGTCGGAAGCCCGTGTTCATGTGCGATCCGCGTGATCCGCTCGAAATCGGGCACGTCGTTCTTCGGGTTGCCGATGCTCTCGAAATAGACGCAGCGCGTGCGGGCGTCGATCAGCTCGTGGATCTTCTCGGGCTTCGCCGAGTCGAAGAAGCGCACTTCGATGCCGAGATTCCGCAGCGTCTGCGTGAACAGCGTCCACGTGCCACCGTACAGGCTCGTCGATGCGATGAAGTTCTGGCCCGAATGACAGATCGAGAGCAGCGAGGCCATGATGGCCGACATCCCGGACGCGAACGTGAGCGCTGCCGCGCCACCATCCATCGCCGCGAGCCGCTTCTCGAGGACGTCGTTGGTCGGATTCATGATCCGGCTGTAGATGTTTCCGAACTCCGAGAGCCCGAACAGGTTCGCCGCGTGTTGCGTGTCGTCGAAGACGTAGGACGTGGTGGCGTAGATCGGTACGGCGCGAGCCTTTGTGGTCGGGTCCGGCGTCTGGCCGGCGTGCACCGCCATGGTTCCGATCCGCATTCCTTCGGTTCCGTCACCCATGATCGCGCCGGCTCCTCGTCGATGTCTGACGTTCATGTGCTTCGAACGATCTGCAATCTAGCGGATCGACTTCCGTTGCCGAGGAAACCCGCCCTCGGCGTGATCGATGGGATGGATCGCGATATGCTGGCCCGCATGGCGGTCGATTCCCCTGCGTACGGAACGGGCGACGCGTCGTTTCGGGCGGCGGGCGGTGAGTCGGGGATCCGCGAACTCGTGGAGTCCTTCTACCGGATCATGGATGTCCTCCCCGAGGCGCGTGGGATCCGGGCCATGCATCCGACGGACCTCGGCGTTTCGATCGACAAGCTGGCGCGCTTCCTGTGCGGTTGGCTCGGCGGACCGAAGCGCTACCAGGAAAAGTACGGGTCGATCTCGATCCCGGGTGTGCACCGCCACCTGTTGATCGCCGCCGCGGAGCGCGATGCCTGGCTCGTCTGCATGCAGCAGGCGATCGAACGGCAGCCGTTCGAGACCGACTTCAAGCGATACCTGCTCGAGCAGCTCGGCGTCCCGGCCGAACGGATCCGTCAGGTCTGCGCGGAAGAGCATGGTCTTTGAGGCGACGCGGACGATCGTCCGCGCTCGGGGAGTGGACCGATGTGGAAGGTCGTGCAGTGGGCAACGGGCAACGTCGGTCGGGCTGCGTTGCGACAGATCGTCGATCATCCGGAGCTCGAACTCGTCGGTGTGTTCGTGCACTCTGCAGAGAAGGTCGGCAAGGACGCAGGCGAGCTGATCCGCCGGCCTCCCCTCGGCGTGGTCGCGACGAACGATGTCGAGGAGATCCTGGCGATCCCCGCGGATTGCGTCTGCCACACACCGCTTCCCGCCGCGCAGGTGGGTGACGACCCGGATCGCGATCTCCGCGACATCTGTCGTCTGCTCTCGTCGGGGCGCAATGTGGTGACGACCGTCGGCTTCGTGAATCCGAAGGCGCACGGACCCGAGCCACTCGCCCGGATCGAAGCGGCGTGCCGCGAGGGCCAGTCCTCGCTGCACGGCACCGGCGTCAACCCGGGCTGGCTCGGCGAACTGCTTCCCCTCACGTTGTCCGCCCTGTCGGCCCGGATCGAATCCGTGCGGGTCGTCGAGTCGACCGAGTTCTCCGGCTACCCGTCCCCGCAGATCATCCGCGGCATGATGGGCTTCGGAGCTCCGGCGTCGGAGTTCGAGCGCGTCACCGAGCGCTTCGGTCGCTGGCTCCGGGGGCTGTTCTCCGAATCCGTCTACCTGATCGCCGACGGTCTCGGCGCCGTGGTCGACCGCATCGACGATGACGTCGAACCGTGGTTCGCCGATCGCGACTTCGAGATCGCGGTCGGACGCGTCGCGAAAGGCAGTCTCGCCGGTCATCGCTGGTCGTGGCGCGGAATGGTCGCCGGCGAGCCGCGCATCCTGCTCGACGCCATCTATCGCGCCCATCCTCTGGCGGCGCCGGACTGGGCGCCACCGGGCGCAGAGGTCTGCATCGAGGGCCGCCCACGAATGCTGCTGCGACTCGATCACGACTGGCTCGCCAACGGGCTCGTGGCGACCGCCGCGCATGCTGTTCATGCGATCCCGCACGTGTGCGCGGCCGCGCCGGGCATCGCCACGTTTCTCGATCTGCCCCTGATCACCGGACGACACACGCTGACTGCCTCGCGCTGATCGCATCGCCTCGGCCGACTCGATCCGGCTCGACTGCCGCGAACGCCTACGCGATTCTCCTCCGATGTCGAAATGGAATCCGGATCGGGGCGGGCCGCTGGTCGGCCTCTCGGTGCTCGAACTCGGCGCGGGAGTCGCCGCGCCCTTCTGCGCCAAACTGCTCGGCGACCTCGGTGCCGATGTGATCAAGCTCGAGGACCCGATCCGCGGAGATCCCGCGCGTTGGCGGGGACCCACGTTCGACGGCTCGGAGGATCCCGAGCGAAGCGGCACGTTCCTCTATCTCAATACGAGCAAGCGTTCGGTCCGGCTCGACCTCGAGAACGAAGTCGGACGCGACCGGTTTCGCGATCTCGCCACGCGCGTCGACGTCCTGATCGAGGATCGCCCTCCCGGCACGCTCGAGTCCGTGGGCCTCGGCGCCACTGCGTTGATCGACGCGAATCCCCGCCTGATCGTCACGTCGATCACGCCTTTCGGGCAGACCGGCCCGAACCGCCTGCACCGCAGCCAACCCCTCAATCTGTACCACTCGTCCGGACATGCCTCGCCGTTCGCCGTGGTCGGTGCGGGGCAGCGTGCCCCGTCGCGTGCGGGCGGACCGCTCGGCGAATACGACGCCGGGCTGACGGCCGCTCTCGGAATCCTCGGAGCCTTGTTCGGGCGATCGGAATCCGGTCGGGGTGGACACATCGACGTGTCGAAGCAGGAGGCCATGATGTGCCTCGAGCGCGTGACGATCGGACGTTATGCGAACGAACCAGCCCCTTTCACCGGTCGCGGCGGGCCCGGTGGCTTGACCCGCGCGAAGGATGGGTATGTCATGTTGACGACCCTCGAGGCCCATCAATGGGCCGGGCTCATGCGCGTGATGGGCAATCCCGAATGGTCCGCGGCCGAGTGGTGTCGCACTCCGGCCGGTCGGATGGAGCACCTGCAGGAGATCGAGGCGCACAAGAACGCGTGGGCGGCCACGCGAACCCGGAGCGAGATCTACCACGCCGCCCAGGCGGAAGGGACACCCGCCGCTCCGGTCCACGACCTCGCCGAGGTACTTGCGTGGGCCCAGCCGAGATCGCGCGGCTTCTTTCGCGAGATCGAGCATCCGCGGGCCGGTCGCCTCATGCTGCCGACCGCACCGTACGTCTTCTCGAAGACGCCCTGGGTCGGCACGCGCGCCCCCCTGCTCGGCGAGCACGACGCAGATCTGTCGGTGGCCCCCTCTGGCGCGCGTTCGGGCGGTGGTCGCACGCAGAAGGTGACGCGAACCGATGCCCCGAGCGGACCGCTGGCTGGCATCCGGATCGCGGATTTCACATGGGCCTGGGCAGGGCCTCAGGGGTCGCTGCTGCTCGGAATGCTCGGCGCCGAGGTGATCAAGATCGAGAGTCGCTCGCGGCTCGATCATTCACGCGTGCACTCGCTGACGGCTGGATCGCTGCAGGGCGGCATCGACGAGTCGCCGGTCTTCAACGACCTGAACCTCGGCAAGCGCTCCGTCACGCTGAACCTGCGCAACGCGGAGGGGCGCAGCCTGGCGCGTCAGCTCGTCGCCCGCTGCGACGTGGCGCTGCAGAACATGCGGCCCGGCGTGCTCGATCGCCTCGGTCTCGGCTACGAGTCGCTGTGCGCGATCCGACCCGATCTCGTCATGTTGTCCTCCTCGGCGGTCGGCGCGACGGGACCCGAGGGCCACTACGCGGGATATGCGCCGACCTTCGCGTGTCTCTCGGGGATCGCGAGCGTATCCGGCCATCCGGACGAACCGCCGCTCGCGCTCAGCGGCTCGGTCGATCTGCGGGTCGGCACCGCGTCGGCGCTGGCGGTGCTCGCCGCGCTGCTGCATCGAGCGCGAACCGGCGAGGGTCAGCACATCGACCTGTCGTCCAGCGAGGTGATGAGCGCGATGCTCGGCCACGCCTTCCTCGACTACGGTCTCTCGGGTCGGATCCCTGCGCGGATCGGAAATCGCGACGAGATCATGGCGCCCCACGGCTGCTACCGAAGCGCGATCGCACCCGGGTCGGGCGAATGGGGCGAGTGGGTGACGATCGCCGTCGCTGACGATCTGGAGTGGCAAGCACTGCGGACCGTGATCGGCGACCCCGAACTCGACGCCACGCGATTCGCGACGCGTGCAGCTCGCAAGCAGCACGAGGACCTGCTCGACGAACGCATCGAACGCTGGACGGCGTCGCGTTCCGCAGAAGAGATCGTCGCCCGGCTCCAGGCCGCGGGTGTCGCTGCAGCGCGGGTCCAGAGTGGCGCCAGTCTCTCACGGGATCCCCATGTGGCCGCGCGCGGGGTGTTCGAAGAGGTCGATCATCCACGCATGGGACGGCTGCGCGTGGTGCGGCCGCCCTGGCGGATGCACGGCGCGCGGGTGCCCGGTCCGGCGCCGCTGCTCGGCCAGCACAACGACTACGTGCTCGGGGAGATCCTCGGTCTCGACCCCGCCGAGATCGAACGACTCGTGGCGGCCGAAGCGGTCTACTGAAGACGAGCCTCGCCCCGCGCGCGCTGGCGACGGCGCGACGGCTGCTTCAGTCCGCTCGACGGACAGCCGGTTCGGACGCTCTCGCCTCGGACTACTCGTCGAGCCAGCGGACGCCGAGCTGCGACAACACGCTGGCCACGATCAGGACGAACGCTCCGGACCACACGATGTCGCTCAGCCAGTGCAGACCCGTCACCATTCGCGCGTATCCGACCAGCGAGCCCCACACGAGACCCGTGACGAGGAAGGCGAGCGCGGTCCGTCGGTATCTTCGTCTCAGCACGAAGAACGGGGTGCACACCAGGAACGCCGAGCCGGCGGCGCTCGAGGGAAACGACGTGCACTCCTCGCAGCTCGGCTCGGATCCGAAGGGCATCACGAAGCTGTATCTCCCGCCGAGTTCGCGCACCTCGTAGGGTCGCGGTCGATCGAGCTCGCGCTTGGTGTTCTGGATGAAGCCGAGCACAGCGATGATCATCGTCATCACGAAGACGGCCCCGCAGCGGACGAAGAGGGGCCAGCGCCGACGAAGCGTCGGCACGAGCATGGCGGCCAGCAGGACCAGCGCAACGCCGTACGAGATCAGCGACAAGTCGTAGCCGATCGCTCCGATCGCCGACTCGCGATCGAGGATCACCCGCGCAACCTCGATGTCGAAGGGAATCCAGATGCCGGCGAGGGTGATGGCCACCGTCGGTAGCGCGATCCCGCGCAGGTCGCGCCACACACGATCCGGCAAGGGAAGCGGCCTGGCCGACCGTAGCTCGGCGGGTGTCGCGACCTTGCGCGAATCGACTGCCGACATGCAGATTCCTCCGAGCAGAATGCGTGACGCCCATCATGCCCAGTCGGAGTGCCGAATGCGAGTCGAATCGCGCGGTGATCCTTCCCCCGCCGACGCGCACCCCTGCCTACACGATTCAGAAGATCAGGCGCAGCGGGACGGCAAGCGCCGCGAAGACGGCGACCGCTGCCGTGGCCGCGTAGGCGACCGAAGCGGCCGCCCATCTGTACCACGCGAGTCGGTCCATACCGGTGACGGCGCGCCGCGCGTCGTCGAATGACAGCTGCCCGCGCAGATCGCCGAGCCTCCTTTCGAGCAACGAATCGTCCCAGGGCTCGCCGTGATAGAGGTTTCGGGCGCCGCGTCCTCGCAGGAATGCCCGGCGCGTCCGCCGCGGGTCGATCATCACACCGACGAACAGGCCACCGAGATTGATCAACCACGCAATCCCGTAGCGGCCGCAGCCGCTCGCGATCTCCCACGCGCTGATCTCGGCTTCGCCGGTCCAGCTCGTCCCGTATCCCGTCAGGACATGGTGGACGTCGTGGAACTTCACTGCGCGACGACGCGAGTCGCTGTTCGGAAAGCCGAGCGGGATCGGGCCGGCTTTCAGCTTCACCCAGCTCGCCGCATATCCCCCGTCGGCCGGGATGCCCCCGGTGGCGAAGTAGCGGGCCCGTCCCTGCCGCACGGTCCAGTCATCGGGATAGTCGTCGGAATAGTCGCCCATCGCTCAGATCCTCCGATCCGCGCACACCCTTGATCGAAGCTACGGAGGCACGGCTCGGCCGATGCTAGGTGGCGAGACGGCCACAATCCGCGCGTCAAATCGATGCACGGCCCACCGGGTCGAGCACCACGACCGGAATCTTGCGTCCCGCTGCGCGCGTCTGGTACTCGTCGTATGGCGGATAGATCTTCGCCATCTGCGCCCAGAGTCGGTCACGCTCCGCGCCTTCGGCGACCCGGGCCCGCACCTCGATCCGCTTCGCCCCGACCATGATTTCGCACTCGGGCTCCGCGAGCAGATTCAGATACCAGACTGGATGGCTCGGCATGCCGCCCTTCGACGCGATGATGACGTGGCCGGCACCGGACTCTCCGTAGATCAACGGCAGGGAGCGCGGCTTGCCCGACTTCCGCCCCTTCGTGGTGAGCAGCAAGGTCGGCAGCAGCCCGGGGCCACCGACCGGCGTCGAATCCCACATCCGCGCCTTCTCGGGGTCGCGGCGATAGAGCGCGATGTGCTCGGCGATCCACGGGATCTCGCTGAAGTCGGCCATGAACTCCTCCTGTCGTTTCGGGTTGGGCGAGCGGGCACCAGAAGCTCGGATGGAGCTGCCTTGCCGGCTTCGAGCAAGCCGCCGAATCGGCTCGCGGGTCATCCTCAGATAGCGCAGTGCCTCGATCGGAGCGCCACCGACCAGTCATCCGCTTTGCGGACACGCAATCGGGGGTCTGCGCGGTACTCCGTGTGACTCAGTGGAACAGGAAGAAGTACGCCCCGCTGAGCCCATTGATGCCGAGGAAAGCCGATGGCACCAGCCAGCGACACAGTCGATCCAGCCGGTCACCGAGCTGCTTCCGGCCCGATTGATCGAGACGCGCGACGACGAGGTTCACGATCACACCGAGGGCGAGCACGAAGTAAGTCGAAAGCAGGAAGGCGCTCATCAACGTGAAGTACGCGATCCCCGGCATCGCGTCGCTGACGATGATCTGGTACGCGACCACGGTCAGGATGCCGATGAACGAGATGTCCATGCGGTCGCCGAGGGATTCGCGATCCATCCAGAACACCGAAAAGGTCAGGACCACGAGCACGGTCAGGGGCAGCACGACGACCTGGAGCATGTGGGCAGGCTGTCTGGCCATCTGCAGAATTGCCACGACCTGCGACAGTTCGCCGTCGTGGCCGTCATCGTAGACGGGCCGATAGGTACGCGACTCGAGCCGCAGACCCTCGAAGAGCCACTGCGCGATGTTCACGCCCTCGTGTCCGATGCCCGTGGTCGACGGATCGGCCACGAGCACGACCTGGTCGTCACCGAAGCCGAGCACCTCGAAGCGCGCCTCGAAGGCTTGACGATCGAACGGGAATCGCCGCAACTTCATAGGCATTTCGGCCGTCGCGTCGATCTCCATCAGGAGCGTCATGGCTCCGTCGGGCGCGATGCGGAGCAAGACGGCCTGTGACTCGACTCCGCCCGACTCGTTCGCCAGGATGATCTGCGGCCACCAGCCGTCGAACAATTCAGCGAACTGGAAGCCACCCTGGTAGGTGCGAACCGGTACCCCGACCACGGCGGGATCGAAGGCCTGCCGCGGATCGTGCCAGCGCAGGGTCAGGATCGCTTCGAACTCGAAACTCTCGGCGCGCTCGTCCACGTCGTTCACGTCGCTCAGGAAGAATCCGACCGATACCGGGACGGGGCCGTCTGCGGTGGGCGGGCCGAGCAAGAAGGGGTCGGCGCGGGTGATCGAGGGCGTAAGCATCGGCCCGAACTGGAGGACGAGCATGAAGACGAGTTGGAGGCCGGTTCGGAATCGCACGACTCCGGATCTTTGCGCATCGACCCGAGTGTCCACAAGCTGGATCTGGAGATCTCGCTCGCGCGTGGGGTTGCCGTCCGCTGCTATCCCTGGGACGATGCAGCTCCGACGCCGGGATCGGCTTCGATGCTGTGCGATCGCAGTGCGAAAGGATGTCTGGACCCGTGGCCTCGATGAGCGGATCAGGTGCGCCCGATCGACGCGCCGACGGCTTGATCGCCCGGCCGGGAGCGCGCTTCCAGTGCCTGGGCGATGGGCTCTGCTGCACAGACCTGCACGCGCTCGGCCCACTGACACCCGACGAAGCACGCGATCTGCGAGGCCTGCTGCCCGACGCACTCGTCTGGAACGACGAGTTCGTGGGCGAGTGCCTGCGGGTCGACGCAAGCGGAGCCTGCCTGCAGCTCGGCCGGGACGGGCGCTGCGGCATCCAGCAGCGCTTCGGCTCGGACCACAAGCCAATCGGTTGTCGGCGATTCCCGTACGGGCTCGTCGACACCGCACTCGGTCGCCGCGTGACGACCGAGCATCGTTGTCCGTGTCGGAGTCTCGGAGGCAATGCGCGACCCCCGATCGATCTCGCCGACGCGGCGGCCTGTCTGCGTGATCGGGAGGGCCAGCTCGAAGCGGACGGCGAAGCACCGGACTTCGTGCCAATGACGCGCCGCCACCGCGTTGCGTTCGACCACTATGTCGAGATCGAATCCGATTGCCTGCATCACCTCGCAAACGGTGAGCGCGCCGAGTCCGTGCTCGCCACCCATCCGTTCCCGCGCCTGGCCACGCTGGACTGGGCGAGCTGCGGCGCAGACTTCGTGCGGATGCAGGACGGCAGCGCGGGAGGCGTCGCCCTCGCGTGGTTCGGCGAGTCGCTGCTCGAACTCACCCGCGGCGCTACACCCTCGGTGCACAGCCGCCCGTGGAGCACCGCGTTCGAGCGAGGCATCGCACGTTCGCCGGTCCCCGCCGATCCGGAGCAGATCATCAACGACTGGCTGGCCGATGAACTCTGGATGCTGCGCTGGCTGGACTGGGACGACTGCAGCTTCGGGGTGGCCCGGGCCGAACTCGCCACGCGACTCGCGGCGGTCCGGATCGCGATGCGCCGACTCGACGCGCTGGGCCTGCGCGCCGATCAGTCCGCAGCCGAAGCCGTGATGCTGGGCGGACTCGCTGGATCGACGACGCGCTGGCCCGACCAGGTTGCCGACATCGTCGAGTCGACCGTCTAGTCGATCGCGCGAGCGGGCCCGGCCCTAGGCGCCCAGACCTGGCGCCTCGTGGCCCGACGCGACTACGTACTCCGCGTAGCCGCCCCCATAGCTGCGCACTCCATCGGCGTTCACTTCGAGTACGTGATCCGACAGCGCGCGCAGGAAGTGGCGGTCGTGGGAGACCATCAGCATCGTGCCCTCGAAGCGCTCGAGGGCGCGCACCAGCATCGCCTTGGTGTCGAGGTCGAGGTGGTTGGTCGGCTCGTCGAGGACCAGGAAGTTCGGCGGGTCGTAGAGCATGGTGGCGAGCACGAGTCGCGCCTTCTCGCCACCGGACAGGACGAAGCACTTCTTGTCGACATCGTCGCCGGGAAAGCCGAAGGCAGCAGCCAGCGCCTTGAGGGATCCGACGTTCGCGAGCGGGAACTCGTCCTGCAACGTCTCGAACACCGTGCGGTTGCCCTTCAGCACTTCCATCGAGTGCTGGGCGAAGTAACCGACCCTCACGCGGGCGCCGAGTTCCGCCTTGCCTTCGTCCGGCGGAATCGCTCCGACCACGAGCTTCAGCAGGGTCGACTTGCCGGCCCCGTTGATGCCCATCACGCACCAGCGTTCGCGACGCCGGATCACGAGATCGAGGTGGTCGTAGATGACGTGGTCGCCGTAGCGCTTGCCGAGCCCCTGCAGCTTGACGACGTCGTCACCCGAGCGCGGCGGCTCTTTGAAGCTGAAATCGACCACCTGCCGACACTTCGGAGGATGGATGGTCTCGATCTTGTCGATCTTCTTGATCCGCGACTGCACCTGCGCGGCGTGGCTGGCCCGCGCCTTGAAGCGCTCGATGAAGGCCTTCTCCTTCGCGAGCATCGCCTGCTGACGCGCGAACTGGGCCTCCTGTTGCGCTTCGGCGAGCGCCCGCTGCTGCTCGTAGAAGTCGAAATTGCCCGAATAGGTGGTCACCGTCCCGCCGTCGATCTCGACGATCTTCGTCACGATCCGATTCAGGAACTCGCGGTCGTGGGAGGTGATGATCAGCGCCCCCTCGAAACTCCGGAGGAACTGCTCGAGCCAGATGATCGATTCGATGTCGAGATGGTTGGTCGGCTCGTCGAGCAGCAGTCCATCCGGCCGCATCAAGAGGATTCGCGCGAGGGCGACGCGCATCTTCCAGCCGCCCGAGAGCAGTCCGACGTCGTCTTCCACGACCGCTGCTCGAAAACCGAGCCCCGCGAGCACCTCTCGCGCACGGGCTTCGAGCGCATAGCCGTCCAACTCGTCGAAACGGTGCTGGACCTCCCCGAATCGCGTGATCAGCGCGTCGAGTTCGTCCGCGCGGTCGGGATCCGCCATCGCGTGCTCGAGTTCCGAGAGCTCGTGGGCGAGGGTCGAGACCTCTCCTGCGCCGGAGAGAGTCGTTTCGAGCACCGTGGCACCGCCCATCTCGCCGACATCCTGGCTGAAGTACCCGAGCGTCGCGTTGCGCTCGACGCTGAGCTGCCCCCCGTCCGTCTCCTCCTGCTTCATGATCAAGCGGAACATCGTCGATTTGCCACAACCGTTCGGCCCGACGAGCCCCACGCGCTCGCCCCGGAAAGCGGTCATCGAGGCATCGAGGAAGAGAATCTGGGATCCGTGGGTCTTGAACACCGAGTCGAGAGAAATCATGGGCGCTTTCTAGCACCGATCCCCCCGCGAAACAGACTGCTCGCGACTGCGGTTCGTCTATTATGCTCGGCCCTGCATGGGGCTAGTCGGCCGAGCCGTCCGAATCCGTGCGGAACGGGCCCCTCCTCTCGAACTCTCCAGGAATCTCGCGATGGCCAGGCGCAAGCCGATCGAACACGAACAACACGCCCACGGTCCCGATTGCGATCACGACCATGACCACGAGCATGATCATGGCGACCACGCCATCGCCGACCCGTACCGCCGCAGCGAGCCGAAGCTCGGGCGCAACGATCCATGCCACTGTGGCAGCGGGAAGAAGTTCAAGAAGTGCCACGGCGCGTAGGCGAGGGATCCGCGCGGCGATCAGTCGGGATAGACCGACAGGGGCAGCCTTTCGAGCCTCCGGACGAAGATGCTCGGTGCGTAGACGGCACCGGAACCCAGCGCGGGCGAGATCTGCTTCGTTCGCTCGAGCAGTTCTTCGATGACGATCCGGACTTCGAGGCGGGCCAGCGGTCCACCGACGCAGAAGTGGCTGCCGCGGCCGAAGGTCAGGTGTTGTTTCGGGTAGCGCCGATCGAGCCGCAGGGTGTCCGGCTCGTCGAAGCGGGCCGGATCGCGGTTCGCGGCGGCCCAGGCGAGCATCAACCGGTCGCCGGGGATCAGCTCGAAGCCACCCAGCTCGCAGGCTTGACGCACCGAGCGGTAGTGGAAATTGAACGGTGGCTCGAGGCGGGCAATCTCTTCGACGAAGATCGGGACGAGATGCGGGTTCGCACGCAGCCTCCGGGCGAGATCGGGCTCGGCAGCGAGTCGGTGCACCGTCGAGCCGATCAGTGCGGCGGTGGATTCGCCGGCGGCACCGAACATCACGATCGCGATCCCGATCGCCTGCATGCGCGTGATCTCGCCGCGTTCGACGCCGCGTGACAAGGCCAGGAGCAGCGACGGCACTTCGCCCGCAGAGTCGCGTCGAGCCGCCGCGTCGAGATGCTCGCCGAGGTATTCGACCATGCGCCCGGTCTCGCTGACGAGTGCCGTCAGCTGAACTGCGTCGACATCCCCCGCCAGCATGCTGCCACCGAGCATCGCCCAGGCGCTGTGGCGCGCGACGTCGCGGTCGGGAAGTCCCAGCAGATGCGCAACGACGCGTGCGGGAATCAGTTCGGCGATCGGCACGAAGTCGCCTCCCCGAGCGTCGATCCACGGCACGAGCGCTTCGACCGTCCAGGCGCGGACCGACGGTTCCAGACCGTCCAAATTGGCCGTCGACAGGCGCGGCTGGACGATCGCGCGCTGGACCGCGTGCTCGGGATCGTCCGCGGTGGCGATCACGTGGTTGGCACCGATGTCCGGAAACTCGAACGTCCCCGGTCGACCCGCCGCGTCGCGGATCAGCACGCCGGTCAGATTCGCGGAGAAGTCGGCCTCGCGCTGCAGCGCCTCTTCGATGAGCTCCCAGGTCGCGACGAAATGCACGCCGGTTTCTCCGATCCTCGAGATCGGATGGTCGCCGCGGAGTCGCGCATGCAGCGAATGGGGATCCGCGATCGTGGCTGCGGCGAACCACTCGTCGATCGAACCCGAGATCAGCGGGGCGCGCATGCGGGATCACCTCGTCGTCCACCGTACACCCGCGCGACTCGCGGTGCCGGCGGACCGGAACTTCGACCGACCGACGTCCAGCTGTTCGAAAGCTCCGAGCCGACGGTCGAAGCCGGGCCGTCTCTGATTGCGTACAGTGACGGATCAGAGCGGCTTCCGGCAGGTCTGCAGTTGGAATCGAACGCGGGAGGGCTGGACTTGCAGCCGACCCGGGAGAGGCAACCCGCATGATCGAACATCGGGAAGACTTGATACGCGCGATCGTCCCCCTCGTCGTTCTGATGGTGACCGGTTGCGTGCCCTTCAACCCGCCGAACGATCCGATCGATCACATCGATCCTGCTGTCGGCTATCGCCCGACCGACCCGGCGAATCAGCGAGAGCCCGGCAAGGTCATGCTGTTCCTGGCGTTCTCCGGAGGCGGGACCCGCGCAGCCGCGTTCTCGTATGGGGTGCTCGAGGCGTTGCGCGAGACCGAGATCATGGTCGATGGCAAGCCGGTCCGACTGATCGACGAGGTGGACGCTCTGAGTGGCGTGTCCGGAGGCAGCTTCCCGGCCGCCTACTACGGGCTCTTCGGCGATCGCGTCTTCGATGAGTTCGAGGAGCGCTTCCTGAACAAGAACATCCAGGGAGCGCTCGTCCTCCGCATCTTCAACCCGTGGAACACCCTCCGATTGATGACCCCGGCGCTCTCTCGCAGCGACATTGCGAGCAACTACTACGACGAACACGTCTTCGACCATGCCACGTTCGGCGAACTGGCGAGCGTTCGCGGACCGCGCGTGTTCATCAATGCCACGGATCTGCCGAGTGGCACGCCGGTCCGATTCAGCCAGGAGGGATTCGACGTCATCTGCTCGGACCTCAACCAGTTCAAGATCTCGTACGCGGTGGCCGCGTCTTCGGCGGTGCCCGCGCTGCTCTCGCCGATCACGCTCCGCAACTATGCGGGAAGCTGCGGTTACGTGCCTCCGCCCTGGTTCGAGGAGGCCCTCGCGAGCCGCGAGTCCAACCCTCGCGGTCAACGCGCAGCAGCCGAGAAGGTCCCCTTCATGGACTCGAAGGCGAAGAAGTACATCCATCTCGTCGACGGCGGAATCTCGGACAACCTCGGCGTACGCCTGCCGCTCGATCGGATTGCACAGATGGGTGGAATCAATCGAACCTTCGAGGCCATCAACACGGTGCCGCCCCAGTATCTGATGCTCGTCATCGTGAACGCGGAAACCGACCCCAGCCCCCTGATCGACCTGCAGTCGTCTGCACCGGGCCTGGCCGCGTCGATGAATCTCGTGTCCGGCTCGCAGATCCGCCGCTACAACTTCGAATCGCTGATGCTCGCACGCTCCATGGTGGAGGAATTCGGTCGCCAGCTCTCCACCCCGGACCGACCGGTCGAAGCTCGCGTGATCGAAGTCAGTTTCGATCTGCTCGCGAACCCGGACGATCTCTCGTACTTCAAGCACCTGCCGACCAGCTTCAAGCTGAGCGAAGAAGAGGTCCGGCGACTGATCGAGGCCGGCCATGACATCCTGCTCCAGTCGAAGCAGTTCCAGGAGATGGTCGAAGCCATGCGATGAGCGGCGCTGGTCGCCGAGCAACCGGCAAGGACTCGGCTCGGCGCTAGACTGCGCGGCAACCGAGGGGGTGTCGATGCCGTGGTGGGGATGGATCGCTGCGGGCATGATGCTGCTGGTGGCCGAGTTGGCCCTTGTGGACGCCGCCTTCTATCTGGTCTTTCTCGGCATCTCGGCATTGCTCGTCGGCAGCGTCGAACTGGCCGGAATCCCCCTGCCCTACTGGATGCAATGGGTACTCTTCGCCCTGCTCGCCGTGGCTTCACTGGTGTTCTTCCGCGGCAAGCTCTACGACCTGCTGCGAGGCGGTGCGACCGGTGAGATCCGGGAGGGCGTGATCGGCGATACGGCAGTCGCGCAAGAGCGGATCGCGCCGGGGGGTCGTGGCCGCGTCGAACTGCGCGGAGCCAGCTGGGCGGCGCTCAACAGCGGCCCCTCGTCGATCGAAGCCGGTTCCCGCTGTCGCGTGGAACGAGCCGATGGACTGACCCTCGAAGTCCGGGCGGAAGCCTGAGGAGAAAGCATGGAGTTGTTCACCGTCGCCGTCCTGGCTCTGGTCGTGCTGGCCATCCTGATCGTCGCCAAGACCGCGACCATCGTGCCGCAGCAACAGGCCTACGTGATCGAGAATCTCGGCAAGTACAGCCGAACGCTGCGGGCCGGCTTCCACATCCTGATCCCCTTCGTGGAGAGAGTCGCGTACAAGCACTCGCTCAAGGAGGCCGCGATCGACATCGCGGAGCAGGTCTGCATCACGCGAGACAATGTACAGGTCGGCGTGGATGGCGTTCTCTACATGCAGGTACTCGACCCCGAGCGCGCTTCGTACGGGATCCAGAACTACATCTTCGCCATCTCCCAGCTGGCCCAGACGACGCTGCGCAGCGAGATCGGCAAGATCGACCTCGATCGGACCTTCGAAGAGCGCGCCACCATCAACGCCAACGTGGTGCGCGAAGTCGACATGGCGAGCGATCCGTGGGGGGTGAAGATCCTGCGCTACGAGATCCGCAACATCAATCCGCCGGGCGGCGTGATCGAGGCCATGGAGAAGCAGATGCGTGCGGAGCGCGAGAAGCGCGCCGTCATCCTCGAGTCGGAGGGTGTACGAGATGCGCAGATCAACCGCGCCGAGGGTGACAAGCAGCGGACCATCAAGGAGAGCGAGGCGGCCCGCCAGCGACAGATCAACGAGGCCGAGGGCCAGGCCGAGGCGATCCTGGCGGTGGCCCGCGCGACCGCCGAGGGACTCCGCCAGGTCGCGATCGCGCTCGATTCGCCCGGTGGCGACGCCGCCATGCGACTGCGCGTGGCGGAGCAGTACGTCTCGCAGTTCGGTGAACTCGCCAAAGCGGGCAATACGCTCGTCGTGCCCGCCAATCTCTCGGACGTTTCGTCGATGATCGCTCTGGCGACGAAGATCGTGGCGGATGGGCGAGCCTGAAATCGGAACGGGCCACGAACCCCCGACAGCGACCGCGTCGCAGAGCGCGTCGCGCCTCTCGAGCCTGACCTACAAGGCCGCTCGCCGGATCGCCGTGGCGATCGTCGGGACGACGCTCCTGCTGGTCGGCGCGGTGATGATGATCACTCCCGGACCCGGCGTCGTCGTGCTGCTGCTCGCTCTCGCGGTGCTGTCGGCCGAGTTCGCGTGGGCGCGGCGCTGGCTGAAGCACCTGAAGGGCGTCGCGTCCGACACGGCCCAGCGGATCGGCCTGGAGAAGAAGAACAAAACGACAGAGGAGTGATGACCGACAGGTCCCATCCAGCTTTCCGGTCGCGCGCGCGATCGACGTCTGCGATGCTGATCGCGGTCGGGTCGCACGGACCGACGATCGAAATCGCCCACACAGAGGGATGAACATGACTGCCACGATCAGCGGGACGCGCATCCACGGCTCGACACCGCGCCAGCAGGTGGCACCAGTCATCGGGCTGGCGCTCGCTCTCGCCACACTGACGAGCGTCGGCTGCGCCGGCGAGCGACCTGCCGCTCTGCCGATCGTCGACGCGACTTCGCACCGCACCCCGCCTGCGGGCGAGGTGGTCGGATTCACGAACGGCTACGGGAGCCACGCGTGGCTGGGCCTGCCGTTCGCCGCACCGCCCGTCGGCGCAGACCGCTGGCGGTCGCCCGCGCCTGCCGCGATCTGGCCGGGGCAGCGTGAGGCGACTGCGTTCGGCTCGCCGTGCGCTCAGCTCGCCAGCCCGTTTGCGGGCGTGGTGGATCAGGAACCCGGCACACCGGCGGGCAGCGAGGACTGCCTGTACCTCAACGTCTACGCACCGAAACGGACGCCCGATTCGGTGCCGGCTGGCGCCGACCGTCTGCCCGTCATGGTCTGGATCCACGGGGGAGGCAACTCGATCGGACATGCAAGCTTCTATGACGCCGGACGACTCGCCGTCGCACAGGATCTGGTGGTCGTCACGATCAACTACCGACTCGGCCCCTTCGGCTGGTTCCGCCATGCGTCGCTTCGGGATACCGCCCGCGACGCCGCAGAGGCATCGGGGAACTTCGGCACGCTCGATCAGATCCGCGCCCTCGAGTGGGTGCGCGACAACATCTCGGCCTTCGGCGGCGATCCGGAAAACGTCACGATCTTCGGCGAGTCCGCCGGCGCACGCGATGTCCTCGCGTTGGTGCTCTCGCCGATGGCGTCGGGCCTGTTCCACCGGGCCATTTCGCAGAGCGGCAGCGCGCGGGAACTGCTCCTCGAGGACGCAGAAGTCCTGGCGGGACCTCCGGGCGACGGCCTCCCGAACAGCAGCAACGAGATCCTGAGCCGGCTGCTCGTGTCGGCCGGTCGCGCCAGGGATCGCAGTGCCGCCGTCGCGCTGATCGCCGACATGCCTTCGTCCGACATCGCGACATTCCTGCGTGACACGAGTTGGACCGACCTGCTGAACGCCTACGTGACCGACGACATGGAGGGCATTCCCGACGTGCCGAACGTGTTCGGCGACGGAACGGTGATTCCCGCCGAGCCGCCCCTCGAACGACTCGCGACTCCGGGTAGCTTCAACGACGTGCCGGTGATGTTCGGCACGAATCGCGATGAGACGAAGATCTTCATGTTCGCGAGTCCGCGCAATACGATGCAGTTCCTGGGGTTCCTGCCGCGACTGCGCGATCCCGACGTGTACAACGCCTCGGCGGCGGTCTCGTCACTGGCGTGGAAGCTCGTCGGCGCGGATGCACCCGCCGCGGCGATGCGCGAGGGCGGCGCGAGCGACGTGTATGTCTACCGCTGGGACTGGGACGAGGAACCGACTCTGCTCGGATCCGACCTCGCCGAGATGATCGGCGCCGCGCACGGCTTCGAGATTCCTTTCATCTTCGGTCATTTCGATCTCGGACCGCGCGCCAACGTGGCCTGGACCGACGAGAACTTTGCCGGACGAGACGAGCTTTCGCGTCAGATGATGTCGTACTGGGCGGCCTTCGCGCGGGACGGCCGGCCCGGCCGCGGAACTGCCGGCGACGCCCCCGAGTGGACGGCCTGGGATCCCGATGGCGCGTCGAAATTCCTCGTGCTGGATACACCGGCGGGCGGCGGGCTCCGGATGTCTTCGGAGCAAACGGACTCCGACGACATCATCGCCCTCGTCAGCGCGGACCCGCGGCTCGGATCCGCGCGTTGCGAAGTGGCCGGACGGACGAGCGAGACCTTGCAGGGAATCGGTCTCGCGCCGATCCGCGTGGACGGTTGCGACGCGCCGGATCTGGCCCGGCGCCCGTAGCCCCGCCGTTTTCGTCACTGGAGGCTGCGCGGGTCGTCGCGTGGTGATGCCGGCATGGCGCCCGGGGCGCGAAGTCACGGGCGCCGGGACGTGTACTCCGGCAGATCGCTCGTCGAGATGTCCGCGAGATCGTGCGAAACGATCACGCTGACGTCGTCCTCCCCGTCGAGGGCCGCTAGCCAGTGCCGCAACTCTCGGGTGCGCGCGGTGTTCTCCGGCACGATCACGAAGCTGTAGAGGAACGGCTTGTCGACGTCGTCGAGCAGGTCCGACTTGGTGTTGGTGGTGTCACCCGAGAACAGCCACAAGTGCCCTGCGACGGCCGCCGCGAACAGGGTCGATCCCGGCGTGTGGCCACCGAGCGCCACCGCAGCGAGACCCGGGAAACCCGCGACGGGAATCAGCGGACCGCCCGCGAGTGCGCGCGGCTCGAGGCACGAGTGCTGCACGATCGCTGCACCCTCGGTCGTGTTGAAATTGTGTTCTTCGGCCTGCCAGTGCGTCTGATGGACGGTCGCCCCGGCTCCGCGCGCCGCACAGAAGCTCTCCACGCCCTGGGTGTGATCGATGTGCAGATGCGTGAATCCCACGCCCCGGACCGACTGGATGTCGTCGCCCATCAGCGCCGCGACGTCGCCCTCGAACCGACCCTCGTCGGCGCCGACCATCCACTGCATGATCCCGGCGAACTCGGCCGCTGCGGCGCGATCCATGCCCGCATCGATCATGAATGCGCGGCCGTCGGCCCAGCGGATCAGGAAGACCGTGTGTCCGAGAGTGCCGCGGGGCGAAGTCTGGCTCGCGGTGACGAGGTACTCGATCCCGACAGGTCCCTCGGGCTGCGAGACCAGCGCGCGCAGCGCGGCGAGGTCGGGCAACTCGGGCGCGATGCGGCGCGTCTGGAGATGCGGCGGGATCAGCAGCACCGCCAGAGCGACAAACACCAGACCGAGCCCCACCACAACGATCCGGGTGATCAGACGCATCGATCCTCCAGCCGGATGCTGCCGTCCGGTTCGCGCACGATACAGGGTGTCCGCGACGCACGCGGCGGCGGCGGGACGACGGCTTCGCAGGGCATACACCCTTCGCGCTCGTGTCCGATTGCCTCACGCTGAGTCGAAAAGACGCCGCCTCGCGTTTGCTGAAGCGCGCAGCACCGCCTGAATCGAATCCACACGGTGGCACACTCTTTGCTCAATGCGTTCAGTGAGACCGTGCGGACAGCCCGGTCGGAGGAGGTTGCAGGGTGGACGAGATCCATGACTCTCTGACGCAACGGCTCGTTTCCGAGCGCACGATGTGGGAGAAGCGACTCACGGCCATCCGTCGCGATCGCCGACATGAGGCGGTTCCCCTCGAAGCCGACTCCGACGATCAGGCGATCCAGTTGGAGAACGACGAGACTCTCGAGGGTCTCGATACGCGCGGACAACAGGCCCTTGCGGCGATCGATGCCGCGCTGGCTCGCCTCCGCAATGGCACGTACGGCCGGTGCGTCCGCTGCGGCGAAGCGATCCCGCGGCCCAGATTGAACGCCCAGCCGATTGCCGTGACATGCCTCGAGTGCACCTCGGACCAATCCACCGGCTGACTCTCGACGGCTCCGACAAGAGCGGTCGTCGATCAGGAGGGAGCGCGATGCGTCGAGTTCGATCGGACACCCATTCGGCGGCGAGATCGCCGCGATCCGCCACCCGGATCCACGCGGAGCGACCCGGCAAACTGCCCGATCTCGCGCACTGCCCGAAGTGCGACGCGACCTACCGGAACGGTCGTTGGACGTGGGATGTCGCCGGCGAAGGCTCGTATCCGCATGTCTGTCCGGCGTGCGAACGGATCGCTGCCGACTTCCCGGCCGGCGAGGTCCACGTCGAGGGAGGCTTCGCCCTGTCGCATCGCGACGAGTTGATCGGGCTGATCCGGAACATCGAGCAACGCGAGCGCGACGCCCACCCACTGAAGCGGATCATGCAGATCGTCGATGGCCAGCAGGGTTTCCGCGTCACGACCACCGATGCAAAGCTCGCCGACGCGCTCGGAAGAGCGCTCGAACACGCCTACAAGGGCGAACTCCACCATCCACCGACCACGAGCGACCGGGAGAATCTCGTCAGGATCCACTGGAGACGAGACTGAAGACAGGATCCCACGGCTGGTTGCGCGGAACTCGCTGATCGTCGATCGGGAATGGGCAATGCCCCGCGTGGCTTCAAGCCGTGCGCTGGACCGCTCCGCTCGCTGCGCGATGCGGAATCGTCTTCACGTCGAGGCCCCGACGCGCAGCGGACTCCTCGAAATCGCGCAGGATCTCCATCACATCGTGGTCGATGCTGAGGGTGCGACTCAGGTCGATCACGACGTGGGAACCGTCGCGGATCTCGGCGAGCTGACGCAGGATCGCGCCTCGGCTTAGGAACGAGACATGCTCGGCGAGCCGGAGTCGCACGAGGTGGCCCGAATCGGCCTCGTCGTGCTCCTCGATGTCGACCGAGTGCGAATTCATGTAGTTCGCGTACAAGATGACCAGCACGCCCACCGCGAGTCCGAGCAGGACGCCGGTCAGCAGGTCGGTGGCCAGAATGGCGAAAACGGTGATCGCGAATGGCCCGAACTGGGTGGGCCCCAACCGGTACATGCTCACGAAGAGGGCTGGCTTCGCCAGCTTGTATCCGACAACGAGCAGGATGCTCGCGAGGACCGCGAGCGGGACGAGATTCAGGACGCTCGCGATCAGCAGGACAGCCATCAACAGAAGCAGTCCATGGATGATCGCCGCGCCCTTGGAGCGCGCGCCCGATTGGATGTTCGCCGAACTGCGAACGATGACCTGCGTCACCGGCAGCCCACCCACCAGCCCTGAGACGGCGTTGCCTACTCCTTGCGCGATCAACTCCCGGTTCGCTGGAGTGACCCTCTTCTCGGCATCCATCTTGTCGGTCGCCTCGACACACAGGAGGGTCTCGAGGCTCGCCACGATCGCGAGGGTCAGGGCAATGCCATAGACGTTCGGATTTCCGAGCTGGGACCAATCGGGCATCATCAGCAGTCCGCTTGCCTCATAGAGACTCTGCAGCACCGGAATCTGCACGAGGTGGGACCCACCGATCGCCCACTCCGGTGCGAATCGCAGCGTCAGCAGCTGGAATGCGATCCCGAAACAGACAACCACGAGAGGGCCCTGCACGACCTGGAAGAACTTCGCGCGGTTGATCAAGACCTTGTCCCAGAGGATCAGGATGCCGAGTGCGACGGCGGCGACCAGTGCGGCGCTCGCGTCGATGTTTTCGAATGCGCGCACGATCACGGAGAGGGTGTTCTCGCCGTCGCGATGCAGAAACGCCTCATCGCCTGTCGGAACGGCATCCCAGCCGATCGCATGGGGGATCTGCTTCAGGATGATGAGCAGTCCGATCCCCGAGAGCATTCCCTTGATGACGGCGGACGGGAAGAAGTAGGCGAGCACGCCCGCACGAGCGATTCCGAGGGCGATCTGGATGACACCCCCCAGGACGACGGCGACGAGAAACGCTTCGAAGCTTCCCAGTCTCTCGATCGCGCTGGCAACGATCACCGCCAACCCGGCCGCGGGCCCCGACACACCGAGCGCCGACCCGCTCAGGGCACCGACCACGACGCCACCGACGATTCCGGCGATCAATCCGGAGAACAACGGGGCACCGCTCGCGAGTGCGATCCCCAGGCAGAGCGGTACGGCGACGAAGAAGACCACGACGCCGGCCGGTATGTCGGATCGCAGGTGCTGGAATGCCTTCATTTTCCTAGATGCCTCGTGCGTAGGAAGCTCCGACCCGTTCGACTCCCTGGATCCAGAGCAGCAAGATCGGTCTTCGACTGCGATGGGACAATCCGGATTCCATGATCGATTCGATAGACAAGTCCTATCGATGCGTATCTCACCGCGTTCATCGTTGTCGGCACCGTAGCAAGCACATCGATCGGCCGCGCCCGTCGGTTCATCAGATCGGGTACGTCGTGGCGATCGTCGATGCCTCGACCTCTTGCCGGGCCTTGCAGCGGTGGCACGTGAATCGGTGTCGATCGACATTGCGCAGTGTGGATCGGGGAATAGGGTGGAAGTGATGATGAGTCGGCATCGACCTCAGGGAGGGCGAAGATGTTCGGAAGACGTCACCAAGCGACCGCACGGCGAGTGAGGGATGCAGTGGCTACGCATCGAGGAAGGACTGGCGAGGTCCGAGGCATCGCCGGGTGGCGCCTCGGTGACATGTGGATCTTGCTCGCGCTGATCGCGTCGAGCCTGATCTCGACGTCGGCAGATGCCGTTCTGCAGGTTTCCGAAGTCCAACTCCTGGTGTTGAAGAATCAGGTCGATGGCATCACGACGGGCTGGACCTTCGACGTCGAGATCCTCGGCGAGGACATGACCGTCGTGACCCTGACGCCGCCTGGAAAGTCACCGATTGCCATTCCCGGCGACGGATTCGAGCGTTCGTACGAAAGCGCCTCGTATGCCAGCCTGGCCGCCCTGCAGGTGGACTTCCCGCCGAGCGGAGTGCAGAGTTATGTGATCCAGGTCGACGGAGTCGTCACGTTGACCCTCGAGTTCGCGCCGGACATGCCGGTGGGCGGGGGGAGTTTCGTGTCGCCGACCCACAACAGCGTGGTGAGTAACACGTTCTCTGGATTCGTCGTCGACAACAGCGCGTGCCCGAGCTGCGACGTCCAGGTCGTGAGCCTCGAGCGACCGTCGTCCGGCGGAATCCTGGCAGAGTTCTTCGAGTTCGCGCCGTTTTCGAGCAGCGTGCCGCTGTCCGGCATGGATCCGCCGATCGCGTCGCTCGCGCTCGGCGACTACGAGAGCTGCCTCAGCCTGGCGGTCGGTGAAATCGACCCCGCGTTCATGGAGGGCGGACAGACCTTCCAGCTGGCTCGTGCCGGAGTGGACGAGAACTGCATCGAGTTCGCCGTGCCCGAGCCCGGCGCCGCGCTGCTGCAACTGTCGGCGCTCGGCGCCCTCGCGACGCTCGGACAGAAGTCGCGGCGACGGCGGATGGCTCGATGCAATCGATTCGGAAGGAGAGTTCATGCTTGAGGATTCAGACGATCAGAAGACCCTCGTTTCCCAATTCATGACAAGCCGTGTCCGGACTGCACGCCCCGATCAGGGACTCGAGGAGATCCGCCAGATGCTGCTGGAGGAGCGCTGTCACCACATTCCGATCGTCGACGAGGGACGACCGGTCGGCATGATCAGCGCGCGGGATCTCGTCCGCGTCTCGCGCCGACTCGCTACCGACAAGATCCCCGGCGGACTCGACGACCGCCTGACGGCCCGCGAGATCATGAGCACCGAACTCGAGACCATTCGCACCGACGAATCGATCGAAGTCGCCATCGATCGCATCGGTCGCGGCGACAACCACGCGCTGATCGGTCTCGACCAGGACCGGCGTCTCGCCGGGATCGTGACGGACCGCGACCTGTTTCACTTTTTGATGGGCTGAGGGCTCTTGATTGGCTGAGGGCTCTCTATGGGCTGAGGGCTCTCTATGGGCTGAAGGCTCTCTATGGGCTGAGGGCTCTCTATGGGCAGAGGGCTCTCTATGGGCTGAAGGCTCGCCGCATCTTCCTTCAGCTTCGCGCCGCTTCGGCTTCCCAATCTGCGGGCCCCTGCTGGATGAGATCCGCGACCAGGCGGCGCAGTGCTCGGAGGGTACGGACTCCGTGGGCCACGCCGAATGACAGCACAGAGGGTCCGGCGGCGAGCAGGAGCTTCACGTAGCCCCTTCGTCCGAGTCGCTCGAAGTCCGCACGGATCCGCAGATCCACCTGCCGATCGACGATCTGCTCGAACAGCAGCACGGCGAAGTCACCGACACCGCCCTCACCTGCCTCGAGCCGCACGATCGAGGCGGGCGAGAAACGGAAGACCAGATCGGCGTCACTCGCGGCGCCGGGCAACAGCTCCGTCGTTCCCCTGGTGGCCTCGAGTCGCCATGGATCGCCCGGGCGATGGGTGAAATAGACCGTACTCGTCGCCTCCGAACTCAGGAGGCGTGCGGCCTTGACCCATGCAGGATGCTCTGCGAAGAGCCTGGCCAGCCGATCGGTCCACTCGTCTCGCGATCCACGTCCCGCTTCGCTCATCGATGATTCCACCCGGATCCCCCCGGCGCGCACCGCTGATCGCCGACCCACACACCTCGAATCGAGCCGCTCCCGATGAGCGACGCACCGGAGTTCGGCGGTGGATCGAGCCGGAAGTCCCCCGACCGCCCGGGACTCCAGCGGAACGCGCGTCTCACCGCGATCTCAGGCGGTCTCCGCCCCCGCATCCCGCTGGGCCAATCCCGTGGCCTCGAGAATGTTCTCCATCAGGCACCAGCCCGTGAACGAGGACTGCACCAGGTTCAGGCCGACGAAGGCTGTGAACAGGTAGGCGTACGGCGTCCAGAACCAGCCGAGCGCCAGCGAGATCAGGACGAAACTTCCGGCGATCAATCGGATGTACTGCTCCATTCCCATGTCCACTCTCCTCGTGTCGTGTGGTTGGTTCCGTTGCGAACCGATTCCGCCCATCATCTGCCCTGTCCCGACCGATGCAACCCATCGTTGGCAATTGTCTGCGATCGACCGCGACGGCACCGACCGATCGAGCTCGGCGAGCTCGGATGCGACGAGGATCCGCCATGTTGCGATCCGTGTTGCCGGATCGAGTCCGGCAGCTTGCCGGCGCCGACGCACACCGCCTTCGCCCCGCCCCTCCCATGTCGGCACCCACGTTGACACGACTTGTGCGGACCGGGGCACTCCTCCACGGGGCCCGCGATGCGGGAACCGCGAGCCCGGCTCGGGTCCGGACGCCGCGGAAGCGAGGCGCCGGGTGGGTGCGTTCCAGGGCCAGACGGCGGCTGAGGTTCGAAAGACACCGATGGTGAAGCGCGAAACACTGGCGAGGAGGACCGGGAGTTCCGGCAATCGGCGGGACACCCCCGCCGAGCGCCCGACCTGCGCGACACCTTCCGGGGGTTCGCTCACGAGAAATTCACAGACCACGATCCGGCGAGCGCTTCGAACGCCATCCGGGATGGCAATCCCGTGGAACCGATCGAACACCGGCGCGTGCGGCCAGCTCTGGCGATCCACCGTCGACTCATGCCGGGCAGACCGACCAGCCACCTCGGGCAGCAGCCGGCGACCGCGGCGACCGGCCGCGAATCGCAGGCCTGATTCGTGGGGCAATCCCCATCCGAACGCGTGTCGCGGCGCAACTGCACTTCGCGCGCGAGTATCCGGCCAGCGGTGGGCTCGCCCTGCGAAGCGTGATCCCCGGAAATGTCGCGGTACGGGACTGGATGAATCATGAGACTTCTGGACGATCGTGCGACGTATTTCGTAAGTCAGCGTGCCCTCTGCCCGGGGCGCGGCATCGTATCAGCACGAGTGGATCGGCGAGCCGATCTCCTCCCGCATTGCGATCGGGTATCGATCCGCTCGCAGGAGTCGTTGTAATCAGATGTCCCAGGCGGCGATCGAACTACCCGGTACAGGACCGCGCGAGCGCGCGACCGTGCCCGCGATCCGACTGAGGCGTCTCGCATTCGCGGCGCTCCTCGGCGTCGTGATCGGGTGGCTCGTGGGCGAGGCCCACAGCTCTCGCACGCAGGCTCGCCTCTTCCATTCGCTCGCGGCCTCGATGCGGTTCGAGACGGCGCGTCCGCACCCGCTTCCGGCGGTCTCGGCAGTCCCGGGCGCCATCGCGGCGCCGTCGATCTCCGCCACGTCTACGTCCACGCCGACTTCGCTCGAGCTCGTTCGCTCCCCGCACGACGGTCCGTATGATCAGCGCCTCGGCCACGACCGGGTATCTGAGCTCGCCAGTCGCGCGCTCGCCCGCGGATTCGTCGTCGAACGGACGGCGAGACACTCCGACAGTCTGCGCATCGCGCACCAGATGGGCCTGGCGGCCCCCTACCGCGAGAAGCCGCAGTCCGGTCTGCGCGTCCTGGGACGCGATGGGATGCCGTTGTTCGAGTCGGCCTGGCCCGAGCGCGTCTACGAACGTTTCGACGAGATCCCGTCCCCGATCGTTTCCGCGCTGCTCTTCGTCGAGAACCGCGAGTTGCTCGAACCCGGTCGCCCGAGCCGCAACCCCGTGCTCGAGTGGGATCGGCTGGCTCTCGCCGCGATCGCGTATCCGCTGAACCAGATCGATGCGAGCGGTCATCCCTTCGGTGGCAGCACGCTCGCGACGCAGATCCAGAAGTTCCGGCACTCGCCCGGCGGGCGCACGGGCTCGCTCGCGGACAAGCTCCGGCAGATCGTCTCGGCCAGCCTTCAGATCTACCGATCCGGCGAGGACACGACGGCGGCACGACGCGGCGTCGTGCTCGACTATCTGAATGGGGTTCCCCTCGCCGCCTACCCTGGCTATGGCGAAGTGATCGGTGTTCCCGATGGTCTGCGAATCTGGATGGGAGCCGACTTCGAGCGCGTCAACGAGCTGCTGCGGACCGAGACCGACGATCCGATGCTCTTCGCGGAGCGGGGACGCGCCTTTCGCCAGGTGCTGTCGCTGATCCTGGCTGCACAACGACCTTCGTTCTTCCTGCGCAAGAGCCCCCTGGATCTCGAGCAGCGCACCGAGACGTACCTGCAGTTGATGGCGACCGAGGGGATCATCTCGCCGCGCTTGATCATCGGCGCCCGGGCTGCGGGACGGACACCCATCTCGCTCGACCGGTCGACTCGATCGACCGGGACAGAACTCGACCTCGAAGCCGCAGCACCGATTCGCAGCGCCCTCGTTCCCCTGCTCGGTGAGACCCACTACGAGATCGATCGCCTCGATCTCATCGCGGACACGACGGTCGATGTCCGCGCGCAGCGCGAGGTCGGCCAGCTGTTGCACTCGCTCGGCGATCCGCAGGTGGCCCGGGAACTCGGCCTGATCGGCCCGCGCATGCTCGGACAGGGCGATCCGGCCAGCGTGACGTACAGCCTCTCCCTGTTCGAGCGAGCCGGGGGCAGGAGCCTGCTGCGCGTGCAGACCGACAATCTGGCGGGACCCTTCGACGTGAACGACGGCGCCCGCATGGATCTCGGCTCGACCGCCAAGCTGCGCACCCTGATCAGCTACCTCGAAATCATCGCGCAGTCTCACGCCGCCTACGCGGGGCTTGCGCAACAGGATCTGGTCGCACTCGAGATCGATCCCTCGGACGTCCTTGCACGCTGGGTCGTGGAGCGACTCGTCGCTCGTCCGGATACGAGCCTCGAGGCCCTGCTCGACGAATCGCTCGAGAGGCGATACTCCGCCAGCCCGTGGGAGGGCTTCTATACGGGTGGCGGGCTGCACCACTTCGAGAACTTCGATCGCGAGGACAACGAGCGCATCCTGACCCTCCGCGAGGCGTTCCGCCGCTCGGTGAATCTGGTGTTCATCCGACTGATGCGGGATGTCACTGCCCACCACGTCGCCGCGCTCGTCACGAATCCGACGAGCTTGCTCGACGACGTGACCGATCCGCGACGACGCAGCTACCTCGAGCGCCACGCCGAGAACGAAGGTCGCCTGCACATCGACCAGTACCTGCGCCGACATCGGGGCAAGTCGGCCGACGAATCGCTGGACCTGCTGTTGCCGAAGACTCGTCGCACGCCGAAACGACTCGCGGCCGTGCTCCTCTACCTCGAGCCCGCGGCCTCGCTTCCAGAGTTCAGCGCGGCGATGGCCGCACACGGCGTCCCCGTGACCGATGCCGACGCCGAGCAGTACTACGGGAAGTATTCGATCGATCGATTCGACCTGTCCGACCGCAGCTACATCGCACACGTCCATCCGATGGAGCTGTGGCTGGTTGCGCATCTGCGCAGGCAACCCGAGGACACCCGGTCTGCGATCATGACCGCCAGCCAGCAGGCCCGCGAGGAGTCGACCGCGTGGCTCTTCCGCACCCGACGCAAGGGCGTCACCAACCGTGCGATCCGGATCGCACTCGAGCAGCAGGCGTTCGGCGAGATCCATCGGTCGTGGCAGCGCCTCGGCTATCCGTTCGGAGATCTCGTTCCCTCGTACGCGACGGCGATCGGAAGTTCCGGAGATCGGCCCGCGGCACTGGCCGAGTTGATGGGCATCCTGGCCGCCGACGGGGTACGCGAGCCCAGCATCCGGATCGAACGCCTGCGGTTTGCCGAAGGCACGCCGTTCGAGACGATTCTCGCCGCCGAGCCCTCGCCCCCCGTGCAGGTGCTCGCACCCGAGATTGCGCGCGCAACCCGCCGCCTGCTGGTCGACGTGGTCCAGAACGGCACGGCGATCCGGGCGCGGGGATCGATCCGCGCCGCGGACGGATCCGAGCTCGTGATCGGCGGCAAGACCGGCACGGGTGACAACCGGCTCGAGCGATTCGGACGGGACGGCCGGGTGATCGCGTCCGAGTTCCGGAGTCGCACCGCCACCTTCGCCTTCATGCTCGGAGACCGCTTCTACGGGGTCGTCACGGCGTCCGTGACCGGTCCGCAGTCCGAGAACTACGCGTTCACCAGTTCGCTTCCTGTCGCGTTGCTCGGTGTCGTCTCGCCGATCTTCGAGCGGACGATCGCAGCCGCGCAACCCCCGGGACTCCAAGCGTCACGCTAGCGATCGGGACCGCGCGCTTCGCCCGGGCCGACGCACTCTGCATCCTGTGCCGGCTCGTCACCCGGTTCGGCGTCTCAGTTCGCTCGGGTTCAGATCGAGGTGCCGCCGCATCAGGCGACGCAACGTCGAGGCATCCCGATATCCGATCTCGTCGGCAATCTGGCCGAGCGGCAGGCCGGACGTCTCGAGGAGATGGGCAGCGTGCTCGAGGCGCAATCGCTGAACGAAGCGGGACGCGCCCGCGCCGGTGGCAAGCCGCACCCGGCGATCGAGGGTGCGTGTGCTCATCCCGAGCGCTTTGGCCATTTCTGCGATGGAGAAGGCGCGTGAACGATGCGTTCGGATCCAGCGCTCGATCTCGCTCACGTCGTGGCCGAGCCCAGCCACGGAAGACAGCATCATGTAGCGGGCCTGCGAGGGTCGCCGATCGATCGCCAGGTAGCGTGACACGTCGCGACTGAGATCGGGACTTGCCGCGCGGGCGATCAGATGAAGCATCAAGTCGATCTGCGCGAGCGCGGCACCGGCACACAGGATGCCCGGTGACTCGGCGAGCATCCGCGTCTCGTCCAGGTCCACGTCGGGATAGCGGGCGCGAAACGCGGCACCGAGCCACCAGGTCGTGGTGGCCGTGCGATTCGCCAGGAGTCCGGCTTCGGCGAGCAGAAACACGGCGGAGCACGATGCAGCGACCAGCGGGCAGTGCTTGCCGGACCGCCGCAGCCAATCGATCACCGGCCGGTTCGATCGGGCCTCGAAGAACCGCTCGATCTCCTCCACCGTCGCGAGTCCGAGTCCCGGCACGACGAGCGCGTCGTAGCGACCGATCTGGACGTCG
The DNA here is from genome assembly GCA_031413515.1 of bacterium. Lineage (GTDB taxonomy): Bacteria > Myxococcota_A > UBA9160 > UBA9160 > UBA4427 > TMED88. The sequence goes on along the minus strand of JANOFF010000060.1, from coordinate 11,242 downwards.
GGCTCCACGTCCACCGTGGAGCCCATCCCTGTGCGGATCCGTCGGCGCCCGGGCCGGAACAAGGTCGTATCGAAACGGATGCGCTGGCGCTTCGACGAGGCGATTCGATTCGCCGTGGCAAGCGCGTCGAGAGTCAGCGCCAGGCTCGAGTCCATGACTCCATCGACGGCCAGGACCAGGATTCTGTGCATCTGGCGAATCTAGCCTGATCCTTGTCGCTTTCGCCCTTCCCGGTCCGCAGCGAAGATTCATAGATTCAGCCAGACGGACCGATCGCAGCAGCCGCACCCGGGAAACCGGTCGAGACAGGGAGACTCGTCGATGCCGAATCGCAGCTTGAACCAGGACGATCCCCTCGAAGACTTCGCAGATCGCGAGATCAACCTCGAGGGCGCCACGAAGCGGGTCTATACGGGCGGCTCGGGGCCGGCCGTGATCGTCATGACCGAGATGCCCGGCATCAGCCCGCACGTCGCGCGCTTCAGTCGATGGGTCCGGGACGCTGGATTCAGCGTCTACATGCCCTCGCTGTTCGGTCGCGACGGCGTCATCCCGAGCGCCGACGAAGGTGCGGCGATCTTCCGGCGAGCCTGCGTGAGCGCCGAGTTCCGCGCGTTCGGAAGCGGCGAGTCGAGCCCGGTGACGCGATGGCTGAGAGCACTCGCGAGGCTGGCCCACCGGGAGTGCGGTGGCCGCGGCGTCGGGGCGATCGGGATGTGCTTCACGGGAAATTTCGCCCTCTCGATGATGCTGGAGCCCGCGATGCTCGCAGCGGTGTTGTCGCAGCCGTCCCTCCCGCTCGATGACCCGGCGGGAATCGAAATCGCTTCCGACGACTTGCAGATCGTTCGACGACGACTCGACCGGGAGGATCTCAGCGTTCTCGCCTATCGCTTCGAGGGCGATCGGTTCTGCACGGCCCAGCGCTTCGCCCGCTACGCCGAAGCGCTCGGCGATCGCTTCATGGCACGCGTGCTGCCCGACGCGGCCGCCAACGCCGACGTCCCACCGTTCTTCGAACGTCACGTCGCGTGTCCCCATAGCGTCGTGACCGTCCATCTGATCGACGAAGCCGGTCAGCCGACGATCCGGGCACGCGACGAGATCCTCGCGTTCTTCGCGGAACGTCTCACCCCGTAGTCGTCGGAGGTGTCTGCGCCTGCACCGCCGCGAGCGCGGGCGTCAGGGCGCTGCGGTCCGGCTCCGCCGACTGGCTTCCCACCAGCTGAGCGCGCACCCGATCAGGCCGAGGAACAGCGCCAGCAGCAGACGCGGATCCCCCAGCTGGAACCACGGATCGATGGGGAACGCGATGGTCTTCCGCATGGCGGCGACTTTGAATTCGTGGGAGCCGGCGAACGCGGGGTCGGTGGCGATCTCCAGCATGTCGCGCCGGCTGCGGTAGCGCATGGCCGCGCCGGTGGACCACTGCTCCATCCCGTCGGCGTTCATCAGGTCCATCGCCGAGTTCGCCGCCTGACCGTACAGGACCGGGTGACAGGCCCGGATGAACAGCGCCGGGTACATGTACGCCATGTACTGCGCAAGCACGTCGTCACTGGATTGGCCGGGCTCCACACCGTCGATCTGCAGGGGTGTCTCGTACATGTCGATGACGTTGAGCATCACGAAGTCGTCGCCCGTGTCCTCCTCCATGAATCGACGCAGCATCGCCACCCGATCGGCCGGCGGGGCCGGCACTCGGCTCTCGAGCAACGTGATGTAGTACTCGATCTCTTCGTCGCGGAGCGGACCGTCGAACGAGGTGTACCAGCTGACGAACGCGGCATACAGGCCCGTCAAGAGCGCCCACCTCCAGAGCCATCTCGTGCGCGTCATGTCCAGTTCTCCCGACGGCCGAGTGTGGGGGTGGATGGGGAAGGCCGCATGCGCTTTCGATCCAGCTGATAGCGAATCTTCCGTCGCCTCGGACGGGGTGTGACGACTCCGGCGGCGGATCGGGATCGACCGAATCGCCTGCCCGGGGCTCGCTTCGACGTTCGCGACCGATTCCGGGGCCGATCGGCTTCGAATCCGGATCGAACGTGGCCCGGGGCCTGCGGGTCTGCAAATATGGCATGCGCTGCAGGTGAAATCAGATTCGAGGGCGCCGAATGCCCGCACCGGGCCGGGCCCTGACGATCGACAATCCCCGGATGCACAGAACAGAAGGAGAAGCGTGCCATGGCCGGTCTCGAGACCGTCGACGAGATGTTCGACCTCAGGATGTCGGAGGGCGCAAAGCCGCTCTACGAGAAGGTGAAGGCCTTCATCAAGAAGGAGGTCGAGCCGATCACGATGCCGTTCCATCAGCTCGGTGAGAACCGCGCCGACCGCTGGTCGTGGGCACCCGGACAGCTCGAGTTGCTCGACGGCGTCAAGGCGAAGGCCAAGGCGCAGGGGCTCTGGAACTTCTTCCTGCCCGACAGCGAGACGGGCGAGGGGCTCTCGAACCTCGACTACGCGTACATCGCGACGGAGCTGGGCAAGAATCCGCTGGCGTCGTCCTGCCTCAACTGCGCGGCACCCGACACCGGCAACATGGAAGTCCTCGAGCGGGTCGGAACCAAGGAACAGAAGGAGAGATGGCTGAAGCCGTTGCTGAACGGCGAGATCCGTTCCGCGTACGCGATGACCGAGCCCGACGTGGCTTCATCGGATGCCAAGAACGTCGCGTGCCAGGCGTACCTCGACGGTGACGAATGGGTGATCAACGGCGAGAAGTACTACATCTCGGGTGCCGGCGATCCGCGCTGCAAGATCATGATCGTGATGGTCCAGACCGATCCCGATGGCCCCCCCCACCTGCGGCAGTCGCAGATCCTGGTGCCGACGGATGCGCCGGGTTTCGAAGTCCTCGGGCCGATGCACGTGTTCGGACACGACGATGCGCCACACGGCCACATGCACCTGCGCTTCGAGAACTGCCGCGTCCCCAAGGAGAACATCCTGCTCGGCGTGGGGCGTGGGTTCGAGATCTCCCAGGTGCGGCTCGGCCCCGGTCGCATCCATCACTGCATGCGCTCGATCGGAGCGGCCGAGCGTGCCATCGAGCTGATGTCGAAGCGCGGTCTGTCGCGCAAGGCATTCGGCAAACCGATCGCGCAGCTCGGCAAGAACGTGGAGACGATCGCGAAGGCCCGCATCGAGATCGAAGCCATGCGCATGATGGTGCTGAAAGCCGCGAAGGCGATGGACGTGCTCGGCAACGCGCAGGCCCGGGTCTGGGTGAGTGCCGTCAAGGCGATGGTCCCGGAGCGCGTCTGCAAGATCATCGACGATGCGATCCAGATCCACGGCGCCACCGGAGTCTCGCAGTGGACCCCGCTGTCCGAGATGTACACGGGCCAGCGGACGCTGCGTCTCGCGGACGGGCCCGACGAGGTGCATTGGTACGTGGTCGGACGGGCTGAACTCGCGCGCTGGTCGGAGGACGGCGCGATGAAGTACAACCCGAAGGAAGCCCACCAGAGCCAGCAGATCTTCAGCGGGCCGTGATCGAACGCAGCGGGTGGAGAACGCCGGGACGGCGAGCGTCGGCATGATGGCCGAACCCGCATCGGGCCAGGCCGGGCGCGAGAAGCTCTCGCTCGGCACGAAACTGATCTACGGCGCACCGAGCATCGCCGGCGCGGCGATGGCGATCCCGGTCGCCATCCACGTGAATCCCTTCTATTCCGACACGATCCTCGTGCCCCTGGCGTGGGTCGCGCTGGCGTCGGCGCTGGCCCGGGTGCTCGACGCCATCATCGACCCCTTCGTGGGCTGGCTCTCCGATCACACACACTCGCGCTGGGGCAGGCGCCGCCCGTGGATCGCCGTTGCCGCCCCACTCGCTGCCGTCGTCTTCGTCGCGCTCTTCACGCCGCCCGCGAGCCTCGCGCCGGCGGGCGCGGCGGTGTGGTTCGGCACCATGTTGATGCTCTTCTTCGCGCTCAACATGCTCTACGGCCTGCCGCACGCCGCGCTCGGTCCGGAGCTCACGCTGGACTATCACGAACGCTCGAGTCTGTTCTCGGTGCGAGAGGGTTTCGCCCTGCTCGGGACTCTCGTGGCGGCAGTCGTGCCGGGCATCCTGATTCCGCTGATGAGCGACGAGCGACGCGCCTTCACTGCCATGTCGCTCGCCTATGGGGCGCTGATGATCGCGCTCTACTGGTTGCTCGTGATCCGTGTGCGCGAGCGACCCGACTTCGTCGCGCGCACGTCGAACCCGCTGGTCCCGGGTGTGCGGCGTGCGTTGCGCAACCGACCCTTCACGGTGCTGTTCGTCTGCTACGTGGTCGCCAGCATCCCGGGTGCGATCCCGGGATTGTTGATGCCCTACTTCAACCGCTATGTGCTGAACCCGCCGCCCGTCAGCGCCGACGACGCGCAGGCCTGGCTCTCGATCTATCTCGCCGCGTACTTCCTGTCGGGCCTGCTGTGCCTTCCGCTCTGGCTGATGCTCGCGAAGCGGATCGGCAAGCTGAACGCCTGGCTCGCGAGTTTCGTCATGGGCATCACCGGGGGCTTCGCGCTGTTTCTGCTGGGCGAGGGGGACAACGTCGCCGGTCTGTTCGTGATCGCCTGGGCGGGCTCGAGCTTCGGTGCGGGACTGTTCCTGCCCCCCGCCATCCAGGCGGACGTGATCGACTACGACGAGTTGCACACGGGCAAACGGCGCGAAGCGCAGTACCTGGCGCTCTGGGGCCTCGTCCCGAAGTTCATCGTGATCCCGAGCGCCTCCCTTCCGCTGGCCCTGCTCGCCTGGCTCGGCTACCAGCCCAACGTCGTGCAGTCCGCCGACGTGGTGCTCGCGATCCGCGCGGTCTTCGCGCTCACGCCGTCGATCTTCTCGATCGCCGCACTCTTCATCGCATGGCGCTTCCCGATCGACGAGGGCGTCCACCGGGCGATCCTGGCCGGCGTGGCCGCGCACCGCCGGGGTGAGCCCGCGCTCGACCCGTTGACCGGACGCACCCTCGCGCCGCCAGCCAGCCGCGACGTGGACGAGACGACGGGCTGGTTCCTCGACTACTTCTCGCGCGGCGAACTGCAGCGCGTGCTCCGACGGGGCGCAGTCGGCGCGCTCGGCGACGTCGTACGCATGGCAGGCCTGGCGCTGTCGATCACGATCGGCCTCGCGGTGTGGGTGATCGCGGACCTGCAGGCGACCGGCGGCAATCCCGGTCCGTTGGCGGTCTTCGCAATCGTGATCGCCGGTTTCGCGCTCACGGTTTTCGTGTTCCAGCTGTCCCGCCTGCGGCCGGCGCTCCGCCTGCGCGAGGCGGGGATCTCCGATGCGACGCTGTTGGCCCATCTCGCGAGTACCAACGGGGAGCGCGGCTCCGGCGTGCTCATTCCGTCTGGCGCGAGCCCTGCCCCTTCCGACTGAACATGCAGGAGCGCCCCGATGCACGTATTCGTCGCCGCCGCCACGGGATTCCTGCTGGCCGTGCTGTGGTTCGATCTGATGTTCGACGTGCAGACCCGCCATCACGAAGGAGCGACTCTCCCTCCCGACGTCCTGGCGTCGATCTCGGGCTACTACCGACGCGTGACGACCGATGCTTTTCCGATGAATCGGCTCATCGCGGCCGTCATGCTCGGGAACCTGATCGCGATCATCGCCGAGATCGTGACGGCGGGGGTCCCGTGGTGGATCTCCTGGGGCTCTCTCGCGATCGCCGGCAGTGGCATCGTGCCTTCCTTGACCCGCACCGTGCCGAACGCGGTGCGGCTCGGATCGCGGGTCGATTCGCCCGAGCAACAGTCGGTTCTCGCCCGGTCGATCTACCGGGCCCATCGGTCCGCGTTCGCGCGCATGAGCGCGGTGCTCGGGCTGCAATTCAGCGCGGTCTGGCTGTGAGCCGCCGCGTCGTCAGCGATAACCCGCCGCCTGGATGCCATACAGCTCCGCGTATCGGCCGCGGCGCGCCATCAACTCGTCGTGGGAGCCGGTCTCGACGACGCGCGCACCATCGAGCACGACGATGAAGTCGGCCATCCGCACCGTACTGAAGCGGTGCGAGACGAGCAGCGTGATGCTCTCGTCCCGCGCAGCGGTCGCGTAGCGCTCGAACAGCGCGTGCTCGGTTTCGGCGTCGAGAGCCGCCGTCGGTTCGTCGAGCACCAGCACGAGCGGCGCTTCACGCATGAAGCCGCGCGCCAGCGCGAGCTTCTGCCACTGTCCGGTACTGATCTCGACGCCCTCGGGCCACGTCGGACCGAGCTGCGTCTCGAGACCGGCGGTGAGCTGCGCGACCACGTCGTCTGCACCCGCCCGCTGAACAGCGGCAGCCACTGCAGCCGCATCCTCGAGGCGGGGAATGTCGCCGACCCCGACGCTGTGCCGCGCCCGGAACTCGAATCGGAAGAAGTCCTGGAACGCTCCGGCCAGTCGTTCGCGCCAGGCTCTCGGCGCGATCCGCGCGAGTTCGACGCCATCCACGAGGATGCGACCGCGGGTCGGTGAGTACAGACGACACAGGAGTTTCACCAGCGTCGTCTTGCCGGCGCCGTTCTCCCCGACGAGGGCCACCACTGAGCCGGGTTGGAGCTCGAGATCCACGTCCTCGAGCACGAGGCGCGTGGTTCCCGGATACGCAAACGAGACGTGCTCGAAGCGGATCCCCCGTGCGAGCCGCGCCGGTGCCGGAAGATCGGCCCCCTCGTTCATCGCAGCCGCGTAGTCCTCGAGCCAGGCCAGACGCCGCGAGCCGTCCAGCCAGATGCCGCGCAGGAAACCGATCTCACCGGCCGTCGCGCCGATGTAGGCCGACAGCCGCGAGCCGGCCGCCAGCACCAGCAACACTTCGCCCGCAGAGGCTTGCAGCACCGAAGTCACGTACACCACCGAGGCCACGTAGGCGGCGCCGAAGACCGCCCAGCCGAGGGCATACCAGGCGGCACTTCCCGCCCGCGCCGAAGCGATGGGGCCGTACCAGCTCTCCCAGGCGGCGCGGCGCTGCTCCACCAGTTGCGTGCCGATTCCCGTGACACGCACCTCCTTCCCGGCAGGAGCCGTCGTCGCGACATCGAAGAGATGTCGGGCAAGACGCTGGGATGGCGCACCCCGCTCTTCGGCGGCGCGCTCGACGCCGGGACGCCAAGCCGAGCTGAACACCGTCGGCAGGGCAAACAGCGCCAGCAGTGCGAGCGAGGGATGGACGGAGACCAGCAGCGCGAGCGTCACGCCCAGACGCAACACCCAGCCACAGGTCGTGAACAGCGACATGTACATGTGGTCGAGCACGAAAACCTGATTGCGCAACACCGACAGGCGATCGAGATAGTCGGGCCGCTCGTGGTGCTCGAGGGTCGAGACGTCGGCCTGCAGCCCGGCCACGTGCGACTCGAGGGCGATCGTGAGTCGGTCGCGAAAGTGTCGCTGCGTGCGGTTGCTGACGAGATAGAGGAACCAGGTGGCGACCGCCGCACTCGCCAGGCCCGCGGTCGCAGCCAGCACGAGATCGCTGCGGTGTTCCTGCACGCCATCGGCGAGCAGCTTCAGCAACAGCGCGATCAGCGCATCCGGCAGGGCGGCCAGCAGCGACAGGCCGAAGGACACGCCGAGCAGCCACGGCTCGGCGCGATAGCCCCGCACGAGGGCGCGCCACATGGCGGGCAGGGCCGGCGGCAATCCGGGACCGGCAGCGTCCACCGCGGCTTCCGCAGTCGGATCAGTCGAGGACATCGAGTTCGGCCCCCTCCCCCGCCTCGCCGCCGAAACGCGACGCCTGCAGATCGAACATCGTCCGATAGCGACCTCCGAGCGCCATCAACTCGGCGTGACTGCCGAGCTCGATCACCCGACCATGCTCGAGCACGCAGATGCGATCGGCCAGTCGCACCGTGGAGAATCGGTGCGAGATCAGCAGGGTGGTCGCGTGACGCGTGGCAGCGAGCAGGCGCGAGAAGATCTCGGCCTCGCCACGCACATCGAGCTGCGCGGTGGGCTCGTCGAGCAACACGAGACCGGCGCCCTGCTTCACGGCGCACAGCGCGCGCGCGAGGGCGATGCGTTGCCACTGCCCACCCGAGAGATCCGTCCCACCCGGATAACCCCGCGCCAGTACCTGGTCGAGATCGGCGAGATTCGCGGCCCCGGCTTCGGCGAGTGCTTCGCGAATCAGCTCGTCGGGCGCGCCGCCCGGTGCGACGTTGTCGCGCAGCGACCGCTCGAATCGGATGAAGTCCTGGAACACCGCGGTGACGCGTCGGCGCCAGCTGACGATGTCGAGCTCCCGCAGATCGATCCCGTCGATCTCGATGGTGCCCCGCTGCGGCTCGTACAGCCGGCACAGAAGCTTCGCAAGTGTCGTCTTGCCGGCGCCGTTCTGTCCGACGATCGCCAGTGACGAACCGGCGGGAATCACCAGGTCGAGCCCCTCGAGCACCGTCTGACCCGTGGTCGGATACGCGAATGAAAGACCGCGAATCCGGATCTCGCGAGCCGGCAGACCGGCAGCCGGTCGATCACCCGGCGAAAGCGCACCGATCGGCGCCATCGCGGCCTGCAGGCGAAGCACGGCCGCCGCCGGCGCCGCCGCTCCATCGAGTGCCCAGGAGAGACCACCGAAGGCGATCATGCTGGTGCCGATCGCGGCGCTCGCAAACGTGACGAGCTGACCGAGCGCCAGCTGACCCTCCGCTGCCGCGCTGCCCAGTGACCAGAAGAGGAGGAGATTGGCCGAGAGAACCACGACGAGCGCCAGTCCGAGGGAGCGCTCGCGCAGGCGCGTGGCGTGCCATCGCAATTCGAACAGCCGTTGCCGCTCCCGACGAAACCTCTCGATGATCCAGTCGGCCAGTCCGAAGAGTCGGACCTCCTTGGCGGCCGGCGGGTCGACGGCCATGCGATACGCATAGTCGGCGTGGCGCTGGGCGGCCCGAACTTCGTCGGTCTCGCGATCGCGCCACACGCCGCTCTCGCGCAAGAGCCAGTGCGTGGCGAGCCACGCACCGCCGACCAGCAGCGGTGCCCACCATGCGTATGCGGCCAGCACGGCGGCCGAGGCCAGTCCGCCCACCATCTCGACCAGCCCGCTGGCGATGAAGTCCATCGAGATGTTCATGGGCGGCCCCGTGATGCCGAGATCGAAATCGCGCGCCATGCCGAGGTCGCTGCTGAGGCTCGGGCTCTCGAGGTGCCCCATGCCCGGTGGACGCACGCAGGCTCGGGCGAGTTCGTCGTACAGCCAGGCGGCGGTCCGGCTGCCGAGATTGGCGCCGAGGGCCTGATGGATCGGCGAGAGGACCTGCATCAGGATGAACACGACGCCCATCCCTGCGAGCGACCCCGTCAGAGGCTCGCCACGTTGCACCGCGCCGACCAGCTGACCCATTGCGACCGCGAAAGCAGCGGGCAGGACACCGCGCAGGACCAGCACGCTCCACCAGGCGGTCGCGAGCACGCGATCGGCCCGCAGGAGAGCACCGGCGAACTTCCACTCGTTCGTGGCGCGCAGCCAGGTGATCACGCGTGTCCTGCCCTGATGGGGTTCTGCGATCGGCCCAAGTCCACTCCTGTGCACCCGCTCGACCGCCGCGCCCCGTCCGCCCCGGGTGCGCGGGGCGACGCGAGCAGCATGCCCCGACTCGGAGACGTACGATTGGAAGAATCGGTCACGTTTCCGCGATCACGTGGTTCGAGTCGCCGTTCGCGCGCGGCCGATAGCGGGTGGGACGCATGCCCGCGAACTCCTGGAAGTCGTGGATCAGGTGGGCCTGATCGTAATAGCCGCAGTCGGCGGCGAGTCGCGGCCAGTCGGCGACCTGCCCGGCCTCGATCGCCTCGAGGACGCGTCCGAAGCGCCGGATGCGCGCGAAGCGTCTGGGCGAGACGCCGACCCGGCGTTCGAAGTGGCGCAGGAAGCTGCGCGGCGCCAGCCCGACCCGCGCCGCCACCTGCGCGATCGGGGCACCTCGGTCGAGGGCCGTCACCGCGAAGTCGACGAGCTTGTCGACTTCGAGCGGGCGGACGACCCGCTCGAGCAACACCGACTCGACGACTCGCAGCCTGGCCTCGGGGCCCGGCGCTTCGAGCAATCGCTCGCGCAGTGTGGCGCCGTCCACACCCCAGAGGCGTTCGAGCTCGACATGATCGTTCCGGAAGACCTCCTGCGACGCCCGGAAGAACGGGGCGGCCCCGCCCGGAGCGAACACCACGCCGACGATCTGCCGCTGCTCGTCGGTGTCGATGCCGAACGAATGCGTGTACGCACCGCAGATCGCTGCGCCGCGGATCCGCGTCACCCTCGCGAAGGACTCGGCGTCGTAGGTACGCAGTTCGTCCTCGTGGAGGTTCACGAGCAACTGCATGCGACCCGTCGGCAGGATCCGCTCGTGTGCGTGGACGAAGTCGCCGGTGAAGGACCAGAGAGCCTCGATGAACGGGCGCAGGGCGGGTGTCGCGGGAGCCGACCGCAGGATCTGCATCGACACCAGTCAACCACGGCGGGACGGGGCGTGGCAAGCACCGATCGACCACGAACGCCTCGCCGAACGGCTCGCGACGCGCGATCCTGCCCTGCATGGGCACGCTGGTCTACTACGCCGTCCCGTTCTTCATCGGCCTGCTGGTCGCCGAGCGGGCCCGACTGCGTGGATTGCGGGCGACGGGCCACAGCGAGCTGCGCGGCTACTTCGGACCCGATACCTGGGCGAGCCTCTTCATGGGCGTCGGCAACGTGATCGTCGCGACCGCGGTGGGCGGTGTGTTGTTCGTCCTCTACTCGTGGCTGTACGAGCACCGGATCTTCGAGATTGGATCCGGCGCGACGGCCTTCGTCGCCCTTTTCTTGATCGAGGATTTCACCTACTACTGGTGGCATCGCACCTCGCACGAGGTGCGCTTCATGTGGGCCGCACATGAGAACCACCACTCGAGCCAGTACTTCAACTACTCGACCGCGCTGCGTCAGTCTCTCACCACACCGCTCACCACACCGCTCTTCTATTGGTGGCTGCCGCTGCTCGGCTTCCACCCGTTGATGATCCTCACCCAGGTCTCGCTCAGTCTGATCTACCAGTTCTGGATCCATACCGAGCTGGTCGGGAGACTGCCGGGCTGGTTCGAGTTCGTGTTCAACACGCCCTCCCACCACCGCGTCCACCATGGCGCGAACGTCGAGTACCTCGATCGGAACCATGCGGGCATCCTGATCGTGTGGGATCGCCTGTTCGGCACCTTCGAGCCCGAGCGCGCGCGAGTCGTGTATGGCCTCACCAAGAACATCGAGACTTTCTCGCTCCTGCG